>NZ_JBSAXA010000001.1:0-760787 GCF_053427615.1 Burkholderia sp. AW33-5
ACGCCATGCGCTCACACTGGCGGATCGAGAACTCGATGCACTGGGTGCTCGACGTAGCGTTCGGCGAAGATCAAGGCAGGGTGCGAGTCGAACATGCGGCGCAAAACTTTGCAATTCTGCGCCGCATCACGATGAACCTGCTGCGCAAGGACACGCAAACCAAGGCAGGCCTCAAAATCCGCCGGCTCAAGGCCGCCACCAGCGACAGCTATCGCGCTCACCTCCTTGGCTGGTAAGCCCCTTCATGCGATTGCCCTGGAATCGACACAACAAAATTCAAATTCCAGACACGTCCAATTGACATGCATTCGGAGATATCTCGTCGCGCTCCCACACCATGCGCGCGCGACTCAGGCCGTTTTCCTCCGCGTGCCTTCACGTCTTCTCCACGGCCTGCATCACCCCGCCGCGCACTCGATCACCGGTTCGCACCGGATCGGGAAATTCACCGAATTCGCCACATAGCACTTCGCATGCGCGTCATGATGCAGCCGCTCGGCTAACTCGCGATCGTCGCCCGCGCGGATCGTCACACGCGGGTGCAGCACGATTTCGGTGAAGCGCCCCGGCTCGGGGCTGTCGAGCATCGTCGCTTCGGCGGCGTCGACATACGCGAGCACGCGGATGCCCGCATCCGAACACAGATGCAGATACCAGAGCTTGTGGCACGCCGATACCGACGCCAGCAGCAGGTCTTCCGGATTCCAGCGCGCCGCGTCGCCGCGGAACGCCGGATCCGACGAGCCCGGGATGTCCGGCTTCGAACCCGCGCGGATCACATGATCGCGGCCGTATTCGCGATACCCCGACGTGCCGGTGCCCCGGTTGCCGGTCCACTCCACTGCCACGCGGTACTTGTGTTCGCCATGCGCCATCTCGCTCTCCTCTGCTGTCGGAACGTGAGGCCGTCATTGTGGCACCGGAATGTCGTTTGGTATACCATTATTCCAAAATGAGGAACCCGGAAGCATGGAAGCCAGACCCGATTCCACGGCGGACGCCGTGGCCGCATCGTTGCGGGAGATGATCATCAACGGCGAGTTGCAGGCAGGTGAGCGGCTCGTCGAGCGCGACCTCGCCGAGCGCTTCGGGATCAGCCGGATTCCGATGCGCGAGGCGATCCAGCGGCTGGAGCGCGAAGGACTGCTGGACATCTTCCGCAATCGCGGCGCGGTCGTGCGAATGCTGAGCGCGTCCGACGTGCAGGAAATCTACGACATGCGCACGCTGCTCGAAGGCGATGCGATCTACCGCAGCGTGAAGCGGCTCGACGACGAAACGCTCGCGCGTGCCGAACTCGTGCACCGGCTGCTCGGCGAATCGAACGTGCCGCGCCGGCAAGGCGAACTGAATCGCGAATTCCATGCGTTGCTGTATTCGTGCTGCGGCAACGCGCGGCAGTTGAAGGCGATCGCGGAACTGCGCAGCCAGGTCGAGCGCTACGAGCGGCTGCAAACCACGTTGCTCGCGGATACGCCGTCGTTCCAGGTCGAGCACGACGCAATCCTGCAAGCATGCCGCGAACGCAATGCACGTGGCGCCCGCGCGATGACGGTCGCGCATCTCGATTCGGCACGGCGCATCGTGATGCGGCTCGTCGAAGGCGGGTGACGATGCCGGGCGATCCGGCCCGGCCTCGTCATTGCGTCCACCGGTTCGCGGCTCGCCCCATTTACAGCTTCCAGCCCGCGCCCGGTACCGGAAAAACTCGCGCCCCGTCGACGTCTACGCCGTCGCGCGCCGCCCCGGCACCGCGCCCGTCGTACCCCGCACCACCAATCGCGGCACCGGCGCCGTCCGCACGCGCGATGCATCGTCGATGTGCCCGCCCGCCTCGCGCAATGCGTTGAGCAGTTCGACCGCGAGCCCCGCGGCCTCGGCGGTCGGGATCGCAACGGTCGTCAGCGTGGGACGCGTGTCGCTGGCCAGATGAATATCGGTGATGCCGACGATCGACAGATCGTCGGGCACGCGCCGGCCGCGATCGGCCGCGGCGTGCAGCGCGCCGATCGCGGGCAGGTCGTTGGTCGCGACCAGCGCGGTCAGCTCCGGATGCGCGTCGAGCAGCCAGCCCGCCGCGCGCACGCCGCCTTCGATCGAATCGGGTTCGGCCGCGACGATCGACGCGTCGAGCCCGGCTTCGCGCATCACGTCGACGAAGCCGTCGTAGCGCGCCGCCTGCACGCCGCTCGCCGAGCCGCCGACGATCACGCCGATCGTCCGATGCCCGAGCTCGAGCAGATGCCGCGTCGCGATCCGCCCCGCCTCGCGGAAATCCACGGCCACGCACGGCAACCCTTCGGGCGGCGCATCGGGCCGCTCCCACAGGCACAGCACGACCGGCACGCCGCGCCGCGCGACGTCGACGAGATCCGGCAAATGCAGGTTCGCGTTGGTCACGAGAATGCCTTCGGAAATCGTGCCGGCGATCTGGTCGAGATACGCGCGCCCCTGCAACGGATCTTCGTTGGTATTGCAGACGATCAGGAATTGCCCGTTGCGGCGCACCGCGCGTTCGACCGCGAGCGCGAATTCCGGATAAAACGGGTTGGCGATGCTCGACACCATCAGCGCGACCGTCGGCGCGCGCCCTTCCGCCAGCGCCCGCGCGGCCAGATGCGGCCGGTAGCCGAGCGCCTGCACGGCGTCGAGCACCCGCGCCCGCGTGGCTTCGCCGACCCGGCCGCGGTTGCGCAGCACGTTCGAGACCGTCGCGGCCGTCACGCCGGCGCGGCGGGCCACTTCATCGAGTGTCGCCATGATGTGTCCACTATATGAGATGCCGATCCAGTATTTGCTTCGCTCACCGAAGCGGCGCACTATCGCCGCACACCCTGCCGCCCGATCAACGGGCACGGCTCGGCCACGATCGCTATCGGCGCTTTTTTTGATCGCGATGGTTAAGCGCTTAAGCATCGATGAGAGCGCATTAGAACATGGAGCGGAGACAATGGCGAGCATCTCGATGCAGCGCGTGCAGAAAGCCTACGGCGAGCACGCGCCGGTCATTCGCGACGTCGATCTGAAGATCGGCGCGCACGAGTTCTGCGTGTTCCTCGGTCCGTCCGGCTGCGGCAAGTCGACCCTGCTGCGAATGATCGCGGGCCTCGAGGACCTGAGCGACGGCGAGCTCTCGATCGACGGCCGCCGCGTCGACGACGTGCCGGCCGCCGAACGCGGCGTCGCGATGGTGTTCCAGAGCTACGCGCTGTTTCCGCACATGACGGTCTACGAGAACATGGCGTTCGGGCTGAAGCTCGCGCGCGTGCCGAAGGCAGAGATCGACCGGAAGGTGCGCGACGCCGCGCGGATCCTGCAGCTCGACACGCTGCTCGAGCGCAAGCCGAAGGCGCTGTCGGGCGGCCAGCGGCAGCGCGTCGCGATCGGTCGCGCGATCGTGCGCGAGCCCGGCGTGTTTCTGTTCGACGAACCGCTGTCGAACCTCGACGCGGCCTTGCGTGGCCAGACGCGCATCGAGATCGCGAAGCTGCACCGGCAGTTCGAACGCGCGAGCGTCGTCTACGTGACGCACGACCAGACCGAGGCGATGACGCTCGCCGACAAGATCGTGCTGCTGCACGCCGGCGCGGACACCGCGCGGCACGGCAGCATCGCGCAGGTCGGTGCGCCGCTCGACCTCTATCACCATCCGGCCAGCCGCTTCGTCGCCGGCTTCATCGGCTCGCCGCGGATGAACTTCCTGCCGGCCATTGTCGTCGCCTGCGACGCGCAGCGCACGATCGTCACCGTCGTGCCGTCCGGCGAAACCTTCACGCTGGCTCGCGACGGTTCCGCGCTCGCGGTCGGCGCGGCCGTCACGCTCGGCATCCGCCCCGAACACCTGACGCTCGGCGCCGCGCACGACGCGACCACGCTCGCGCGCGACGTCGTGCTCGTCGAGCGTCTCGGCGAGCAGACCTACGTTCACCTCGACCAGCCCGGCGGCACGCCGCTGATCGCGAAAGTGCCCGGCGACGCGCCGTTGCGTCGCGGCGAGCGCGTGCACGCGCATGCGCCGGCCGCGGCCTGCCACCTCTTCACCGAAGACGGCCGCGCGCTGCCCGCGTGCGCCGACCTTCCCGTCCACCATTACGCATAAGGATCGGCATGCGCCTCGGAGTCTGTTACTACCCGGAACACTGGCCGGAATCGATGTGGGCCGATGACGCCCGCCGGATGAAGGCGCTCGGCATCGCGCAGGTGCGGATCGCCGAATTCGCGTGGAGCCGCATCGAGCCGTCGCCGGGCGAATACGACTGGGGCTGGCTCGACCGCGCGGTCGACGTGCTCTCCGCGGCCGGTCTCGAGATCGTGATGTGCACGCCCACCGCGACGCCGCCGAAGTGGCTCGTCGACCGTCACCCCGACATACTCGCGATCGGCGCGGACGGACGGCCGCGCACGTTCGGTTCGCGCCGCCACTACGACTTCTCGTCGCCGACCTATCTCGACGCGTCGCGCCGCATCTGCACGGCGGTCGCCGAACGTTACGGCCACCACCCGGCCGTGCGCTACTGGCAGACCGACAACGAGCTCGGTTGCCATCAGACGGTCGTCAGCTATTCGCCCGCCGCGCTCGTGCGTTTTCGCGCATGGCTGCAGGCGCGCTACGGCACGATCGATGCGCTGAACCGCGCATGGGGCACCGTGTTCTGGAGCATGGAGTATCGGCATTTCGACGAAGTCGACGCGCCGGTCGGCACCGTGACCGAAGCGCATCCGTCGCACCGCCTCGACTATCGGCGCTTCGCGTCGGACGAAGTCGCGCGCTATCACCGGATGCAGGTCGACGTGATCCGCGCCCATTCGCCGGGCCGCCCCGTCGCGCACAATTTCATGCAGCTCTTCACCGAGTTCGATCACTACGAGGTCGCGCGCGACCTCGACGTCGCGACGTGGGACAGCTACCCGCTCGGCGCGCTCGAGGAGCAATGGTTCGCGCCCGACGTGAAGGCGCGCTGGCTGCGCACCGGCCACCCGGATTTCGCGTCGTTCAACCATGACCTCTATCGCGGGATGTCGAAGCTGCCGTTCTGGGTGATGGAGCAGCAGCCGGGGCCCGTGAACTGGGCACACTGGAATCCCGCGCCGCTGCCGGGCATGGTGCGCCTGTGGAGCTGGGAAGCGTTCGCGCACGGCGCCGGCTGCGTGTCGTACTTCCGCTGGCGGCAGGCGCCGTTCGCGCAGGAGCAGATGCATGCGGGCCTGCACACGCCGGACGATCGACTCGACGAGGGCGGCCGCGAAGCACAGCGCGTCGCGCACGAGATTGCCGCCGTGATCGGCGCCGATGCCGACGCGAACGGCGCCGTGCGTGCGCCCGTCGCGCTCGTGTTCGACTACGAAGCGAAGTGGCTGCTCGAAGTGCAGCCGCAAGGCGCCGATTTCCACTACCCGCGCTTCGCGTTCGAGTACTACTCGGCGCTGCGTTCGCTCGGCCTCGACGTCGACATCATTTCCGCGCATGCGCCGCTCGACGGCTACCGGCTCGTCGTCGTGCCGCCGCTGCCGATCGTGCCGGACGACTTCGCGGCGCGGCTCGCCGCCTCGGGCGCGCATGCGGTGTTCGGGCCGCGCACCGGTTCGAAGACCATCGACCTGCAGATTCCGCCGACGCTGCCGCCCGGCCCGCTCGCCGCGATCCTGCCGACGCGTGTGTGGCGCGTCGAATCGCTGCGGCCGAACGTGACCGAGCGGATCGACGGCACGCTGCGCGACGGCTCGCCGCTCGCCGGCGACGCACGCCACTGGCGCGACCTCGTCGAGCTGCACGACGACGCACGCAGCGTCGTGCGTGCACGCTTCGCCGACGGTCATCCGGCCTGCGTGTCGCATGGCACGCTGCACTACTGGGCCGCGCTGTTCAACGATGCGACCACCGCGCGCCTGTTCGCCGACGTCGCGGCCGAAGCCGGCCTGACACCGTCGCCGCTCGGCGACGGCGTGCGCGTGAGCCGGCGCGGCGGCCTGACCTACGTATTCAACTACGGCAGCACGCCGCACACGATCGATGCGGTGCCGCCGTCCGCGTTCGTGGTCGGCGCCGCGCAGGTCGAGCCGCAAGGCGTCGCCGTGTACCGAAGCCGTTCGTAGCAACCGCCCCCGGCGCCGCGACGCGCCGGTCAAGCACAACGACACACAGGAATGGAGACATACATGACACATCGCCCCCTTCGCGTCGCCGCCCGGCTTGCGACCGCCGCCGCCATCGCGTTCGCTTCGTTCGGCGCCGCGGCGCCGGCCGACGCGGGCACGCTGACGATCAACATCGCGTTCAAGGGCGCCAGCCAGCGCGCGGTCTGGCAGTCGACGCTCGAGGCGTTCCACAAGGCCCATCCCGACATCGACGTGAAGCCCACCTTCGTCGACGAGGAAGCGTACAAGGTGCAGCTCCCCGCATGGCTCACGACCGTCGCACCCGACGTCGTGAACTGGCACGCGGGCGAGCGAATGGCGTACTACGCGAAGCGCGGGCTGTTCGAGGACCTGAGCGGCGACTGGGCGAAGAACGGCTGGGGCGCGATGTACGCGTCGACGCGCGACGCATCGTCGTACAACGGCAAGCAGTACGCGGCGCCGACCGTCTATTACTCGTGGGGGCTGTTCTATCGCAAGGACCTGTTCCGCAAGGTCGGCATCGCCGACGAGCCGAAGACCTGGGACCAGTTCCTCGACGCATGCAGGAAGCTGAAGGCGGCCGGCATCACGCCGGTCGCGGTCGGCGGCCGCGACGCGTGGACGCTCGCCGGCTGGTTCGACTATCTCGACCTGCGCCTGAACGGCAATGCGTTCCACCAGCAGCTGATGGCCGGCGACGTGCCGTACACCGACCCGCGCGTGAAGAAGGTCTACACGACGTGGAAATCGCTGATCGATTCGGGCTATTTCATCGACAACGCGCTGTCCTACGATCTCGACGGCGCGCAGCCGTTCCTGTTCCAGGGCAAGGCCGCGATGATGCTGATGGGCACCTTCATCGCCGCCGGCTTTCCGCCGAACGTGAAGCAGGAAATGGGCTATTACCGCTTCCCGATCATCGACCCGAAGGTGCCGACCGCCGAGGACGGCCCGGTCGAATCGCTGCACATCCCGACCAAGGCGAAGAACAAGGCCGACGCGCATACGTTCCTCGCGTTCGTCGAAACGCCCGAGATGGGCGCGAAGCTCGCGGAAGGGCTCGGCTCGCTGTCGGCCAACAGCAAGTCGCCGGAGCCGGCCGATCCGATCTCGCGGATCGGCTTCCGGATCCTCGCCGATACACGCGGCGGCGTCGCTCAGTTCTATGACCGCGACATGACGAAGGAAATGGCCGACGAAGGGATGAAGGGGATGCAGCAGTTCCTCGCGAATCCCGCGCAGCTCGATACCGTGCTCGCGCAACTCGAGCAGACCCGCAAGCGGATCTACAAGAAGTAACCGCGTGACCCCTGCGGCGGCCTCGTGCCGCCGCGTCCGTCCAGGAGGCTTGCCGTGTCCAGTCCGATCACGTCCAGACCCGTCGAAACGCCTGCCGCTCCGGCCGCCGCCGCGCCGCCGGCCGGCAGGTCGCCCGCCGCACTGCGCGCGCGTCGCCCGTCGCCGGCCGTGCGGCGGCAACAGCGCGCCGCGTGGCTCTTTCTCGCGCCCGCGTGCGCAATGGTTGCCGTCTATGTGATCTGGCCGATCCTGTCGACGCTGTGGCTGAGCCTCTGCAACTGGGACGGGATGACCGAGCGCACGTTCGTCGGTCTCGCGAACTACGCCGAGCTGCTGCACGCGCCGACGTTCTACACCGCGCTGCGCAACAACGTGATCTGGCTCGCGCTGTTCATGCTCGCGCCGCCGCTCGGCCTCGCGCTCGCGCTGTACCTGAACCAGGCGGTCGCCGGCATCCGGCTCGTGAAGTCGCTGTTCTTCGCGCCGTTCGTGCTGTCGGGCGTGGTCGTCGGCCTGATCTTCTCGTGGTTCTACGATCCGACCTTCGGGCTGCTCGCGCTGATCGCCGGACACGGCATCCCGGTGCTCGGCGATGCGCGCTACGCGACGTTCGGCATCGTGTTCGCCGCGCTGTGGCCGCAGACCGCGTACTGCATGATCCTGTACCTCACCGGCCTCACGTCGGTGAACCCGGAACAGATCGAAGCGGCGCGGATGGAAGGCGCGCGCGGCTTCGCGCTGCTGTGGCACGTCGTGCTGCCGCAGTTGCGGCCGACCACGTTCATGGCGATCGTCGTCACGGTGATCGGCGCGCTGCGCAGCTTCGACCTGATTTCGGTCATGACGGGCGGCGGCCCGTTCGAGAGCTCGACCGTGCTCGCGTATTACATGTACGACCAGGCGATCAAGTACTACCGGCTCGGCTATTCCGCGGCGATCGCGGTCGTGCTGTTCGCGATCATGCTCGTCTACATCGTGTTCCAGTTGCGCCGCATGCTGCGCAACGAGCAGTGACCTGACTTTCCGGGGATGCCTTCATCATGTTTCCGACACCCGTTGCCCACTGGAAGCCGGTATCGCGCCGGCTGTACAAGCTGTCGCTGCCCGTCGCGCTGGTGATCTGGCTGCTGCCGATGATCGCGGTGTTCGTCACGTCGGTGCGCTCGACCGAGGAACTGGTCGAAGGCCACTACTGGGGCTGGCCGCGACACTTCTCGATGATCGAGAACTATCGCGACGCGCTGACCACGTCGCCGATGCTGCATTACTTCTGGAACAGCGTGCAGATCACGGTGCCGTCGGTGCTCGGGTCGATCGCGCTTGCCGCGATGGCCGGGTTCGCGCTGGCGACTTACCGGTTTCGCGGGAACGCCGCGTTGTTCGGGACGTTCGTCGCGGGGAATTTCGTGCCGGTGCAGGTGTTGATGATTCCCGTGCGGGATTTGTCGCTCAGGCTCGGGGTATTCAATACGGTCGAGGCGTTGATTCTCTTTCACGTCGCGTTTCAGACGGGGTTCTGTACGCTGTTTCTGCGGAATTTCATCAAGCAGTTGCCGTTCGAGCTGATCGAGGCGGCGCGGATCGAAGGCGCCGGCGAATGGACGGTGTTCTGGCGGATCGTGTTGCCGTTGATCCGGCCGGCGTTGGCGGCGCTTGCGATTCTCGTGTTCACGTTCGTGTGGAACGATTACTTCTGGGCGCTGTGTCTCACGCAAGGCGACGAGGCCGCGCCGATCACCGCGGGGGTGGCGGCGCTGAAGGGACAATGGACGACGTCGTGGAACCTCGTCTCGGCCGGGTCGATTCTCGCCGCGTTGCCGTCGGTCGCGATGTTCTTCGCGATGCAGAAACATTTCGTCGCGGGGCTGACGTTCGGGGCGACCAAAGGTTGAATTCGCGCTGACCGCCGATCGTCGATCGCGAATTCGGATCTCCCCCTCTTCATCGAGAGGATTGCCCGCTTCGGCGGGCTTTTTTTTCCGCGCAGCGTGCCGTGACGCGCGGCGCCCGTTCTCCGCACGCCTGGCGAACAATGCCGAAGCGCGTCTGTTACGCGTCGCCCGGCGGCCCTCCCGCAACCTCGCCTCCACGGCCCCGATGTTCCTCTCGTGCGCGACCAGCATCACCGACAACGCGTGGTGGCCCGCGATCGAGGCCGGCGCGGACGCGATCGTGCTGACGGCGAGCGGCTGCGGCGCGTTCGTGAAGGAATACGGCGACCTGTTGCGCTCCGACCCCGTCTATGCGGACAGGGCGCGGCGCGTCAGCGCGCTCGCGCGCGATCTCGCGGAAGTCATCGCGGCCGAGCCGCTCGACGCGCTGGCCGATGCAACGCAGCGCCGCGTCGCGGTTCATTGCCCGTGCACGCTGCAGCACGCGCAGCGGCTCGGCGGCGCGGTGGAACGCATCCTGACGCGGCTCGGCTTCGATCTGACGAATGTCGCCGACGGGCACCTGTGCTGCGGCTCCGCCGGCACCTACGCGCTGACGCAGCCCGAACTCGCCACCAGACTGCGCGACAACAAGCTCGACGCACTCGAAGCCGCGCGGCCGGACCTGATTGTCACGGCCAACATCGGCTGCCAGACTCACCTGAACGGCGCGGGCCGCACGCGCGTGCGCCACTGGATCGAGCTCGTCGACAACCGACTCGTCAACTGATCGCTGATTCCGGAGGAACGCCATGAAAACGAAGCCCGAACTCGAACTCGCCGACGTCGACCGCATGCTCGCCGCCGCCCGTGCGGAGGCCGAGCGTCACGGCTGGGCCGTGTCGATCGCCGTCGTCGACGACGGTGGCCACCTGCTCGCGTTCGCGCGCCTCGATGGTGCATCGGCGGCCAGCGCCTGCATCGCTCAGGACAAGGCGCGCGCGGCGGCGCTCGGCCGTCGCGAGACGAAGGCGTATGAGGATATGATCAACGGTGGCCGCACGGCGTTTCTGAGCGTGCCGCTGACAGGATTGCTCGAAGGCGGCGTGCCGGTAACGGTGAGCGGCCGTATTGCGGGCGCGATCGGTGTATCCGGCGTAAAGTCCGAACGGGACGCGCAGATCGCCCGCGCCGGCACACAAAGCGTCGCGGCATAACCAGCCAAGCCGCGCGCGATTTTTTCCCCGGGAGGAATCACGATGATCGACCAAGCAGGACTGCAAGTCGCGCCAGCGCTGAGCCAGTTCATTGAAAACGAAGCACTGCCCGGCACCGGTGTCGACAAGGCCGCCTTCTGGAGCGGTTTCTCGGCCCTGGTGCACGACCTCGCGCCGCGCAACCGCGAACTGCTCGCGGAACGCGACCGCCTGCAGTTGGAACTCGACGCGTGGCATCGCGCGCACCCCGGCCCGGTGCGCGACCATGCCGCGTATCGCGCGTTCCTCGAACAGATCGGCTACCTCGTGCCGGTCCCGTCGAACGTCGCGGCAGCCACCGCGAACGTCGACAGCGAGATCGCGACGCAGGCCGGCCCGCAGCTCGTCGTGCCGCTGTCGAACGCGCGCTATGCGCTGAACGCCGCGAACGCGCGCTGGGGCAGCCTGTACGACGCACTGTACGGCACCGACGCGCTGCCCGAGGACGGCGGCGCCGAACGCACCACGGCCTACAACCCGACGCGCGGCCAGCGCGTGATCGACTACGCGCGCGACGTGCTCGACAACGCGGCGCCGCTCGCGAGCGGCTCGCACCGCGACGCGCTGCGTTATCGCGTGGAGGACGGCCAGCTCGCCGTCGAAACCGGCAAGGGCGTCGTGCACCTCGCACAGCCGGCGCAGTTCGTCGGCTACCAGGGCGCGGCGGGCGCACCGTCCGCGATCCTGCTGAAGCACAACGGCCTGCACCTCGAGATCCAGATCGACGCGTCGACCCCCATCGGCCGCGCCGATCTCGCGAACGTGAAGGACGTCGTGCTCGAAGCCGCGGTCAGCACGATCATCGACTGCGAGGATTCGGTCGCGGCGGTCGACGCCGACGACAAGGTCCAGCTCTATCGCAACTGGCTCGGCCTGATGCAGGGCACGCTGGTCGAGGAAGTCGCGAAGGGCGGCAAGACCTTCACGCGCCGGCTGAACGCCGATCGCGCATACACGACGCCGGCCGGCGGCACGCTGACGCTGCACGGCCGCTCGCTGCTGTTCGTGCGCAACGTCGGCCACCTGATGACCAACGGCGCGGTGCTCGACCGCGACGGCAACGAGATTCCGGAAGGCATCCTCGACGGCGTCGTCACGGTGCTGTGCTCGCTGCACGACCTGAAGGCGAAGCGCAACTCGCGCACGGGCTCGATCTACATCGTGAAGCCGAAGATGCACGGCCCGGTCGAAGTCGCGTTCGCCGACACGCTGTTCGCGCGCATCGAGGACCTGTACGGCCTGCCGCGCAACACGCTGAAGATGGGCATCATGGACGAGGAGCGCCGCACCAGCGTGAACCTCGCCGCCTGTATCGCGGCCGCCGCCGCGCGCGTCGCGTTCATCAACACCGGCTTCCTCGATCGCACCGGCGACGAGATGCACACCGCGATGGAGGCGGGCCCGATGATCCGCAAGGGCGACATGAAGTCGTCGGCGTGGATCCAGTCGTACGAGCGCAACAACGTGCTCGCGGGCCTGTCGGCCAGCCTGCGCGGCCGCGCGCAGATCGGCAAGGGCATGTGGGCGATGCCGGACCTGATGCACGCGATGCTCGAGCAGAAGATCGCGCATCCGCGCGCCGGCGCGAACACGGCGTGGGTGCCGTCGCCGACCGCCGCGACGCTGCACGCGCTGCACTACCACCTCGTCGACGTGCAGGCCGTCCAGCAGGAACTCGAGAAGACGCCGTATGCGAGCGAACGCGACGCGCTGCTCGAAGGCCTGCTGACCGTGCCGGTCGTCGAACGCGCCGAGTGGAGCGAGGCCGAGATCCTGAGCGAAGTCGAAAACAACGCGCAGGGCATCCTCGGCTACGTCGTGCGCTGGGTCGAACAGGGCGTCGGCTGCTCGAAGGTGCCGGACATCCACGACGTCGGCCTGATGGAAGACCGCGCGACGCTGCGCATCTCAAGCCAGCACATCGCGAACTGGCTGCGCCACGGCGTGATCACCGAGGCGTTCGTGCTCGACGTGTTCAAGCGGATGGCGCGCGTCGTCGATCAGCAGAACGCCGGCGACCCGAACTATCGCCCGATGGCGCCCGGCTATGACCAGTCGACGGCATTCAAGGCCGCGTGCGCGCTGGCGCTGCAGGGCACGTCGCAGCCGAGCGGTTATACCGAGCCGCTGCTGCATCGGTTCCGGCTCGCGTACAAGGCGCAGCAGCACGGCGCGTAAACCCTTGCATGCGGGCTTTCCCGCATGTGGTTTCGCGAAACGGGCGGCCATCGTGGCCGCCCGTTTTCATCCGCGAATTCACGCGGACACCGAAATCGATAATCGGTCCGTATCGCACCGCTTCAAGTTTCCGCTTCACCGGCCGTTAAAACAGTAAAACCGGCGACCGTGGAATGCGCGCCGCTCCGCGCCTGGCGCAAAGCCTTGCACCGCAACGCTCCACGCGCGATTGGCAAGTATTGGCCACGGCGATAATTTGATCCGGATCAACGGTCGGCAACATTCTCCGCGTATACAAATACGCGCGTTATACTCGGAACAATCCGCGCCGCCCGATTCGTCGGATCGTCGAATCGCGGCCAATCCTCCCGGTGAATGGAGCGATTTTTGCGGTTTATCCGGCCGCAATCTTGGATGATCGGCTCCGGTTCTCCGGTCGATCGGGCGGCGTGCGCATCGGAGACCGCGCACCGGATCGCCGCCGGCAAACCATACGAACAATCGCATCGGCCCGCCGCCTGGCGGCGATGCCCATCAATCCACGGACCATGGCAGAAACCGACTACGCAATGCCCAGCGAATCCGGCCTGACGGGCCGCATCGCCGCGCAATTTCGCCGGTTCCTGCTGCCGCACCTGATCTTCTATTCAGGGTTGCTGATCGCGCTGCTCCTGTTGCTGCTGTGCGCCATCGTGCTGTACGAAGGCCGCATCGACGCACGCGATCGCGCGCGCACCACCCAGCAGAACATCGCGCTGATGGCGTCGTGGGACATCGAGCGCAACATCGAGATCTATTCGCTGTCGCTGCAGGCGGTCGTCGACGGTTCGAACGATCCCGCGGTCGCCGCGCTGCCGATGTCGCTGCGCCGCCAGGTGCTGTTCGACCGCGCGACGACGGCCAAATACCTCGGCGGCATCTACGTGCTCGACGCGAACGGCGACATCGCGGTCGACGGCATGAGCGATGTGCCGCGCAAGGCCAACTTCCGCAACGAACCGTATTTCACGGTGCACCGCGACCACCCGAACGTCGGCGTGTACATCAGCGATCCGTACCGTTCGCGGCTGCGCGGCGGCTCGCTGAGCATCGCGCTCAGCCGGCGGATCACGCGGCCCGACGGGTCGTTCGGCGGCGTCGCCGTGATGTCGATCCGGCTCGAATATTTCCAGAACCTGTTCTCGCGCCTGGCGCTCGGCGATCGCGGCTCCGTCGCGCTGATCAACACCGACGGCCGGATGGTCGCGCGCAAGCCGTACGATCCGGCGATCGTCGGCCGCGACATCAGCAAGGCCAGCACGTTCCGTCACTTCATGACCGCGAACGAGGGCAGCTTCGCCGATACCGCGTCGATCGACGGCGTGCGCCGCCTGTACGTGTTCCGGCATCTCGAAAATCTGCCGCTGATCATCATGGTCGCGCGCTCGGAAGCCGACACCTACGCCGCGTGGTACGACCGCGCGATCCCGATCGGCTCGGCGATGGTCATGCTCGCGCTCGGCTTCGTCGGCTTGTCGCTGCTGCTCGACGTGCAACTGCGCAAGCGTCACCGCGCGGAAACCGAACTGCAGGCGCTCGCGCGCACCGACGGCCTCACCGGCCTCGACAACCGCCGCATGCTCGACGTCACGCTCGAGCGCGAATGGCGCCGCGCGGCACGCTCGCAACATGCGCTGTCGCTGCTGTTCGTCGACGTCGATCACTTCAAGCGCTACAACGACACGCAAGGCCACCAGGCCGGCGACGACGCGCTCGCCGCGGTCGGCCGCTGCATCGCCGGCTGCCTGCGGCGCCCGGCCGACTATGCGGCCCGCTACGGCGGCGAGGAGTTCGTCGTCGTGCTGCCCGACGTCGATACGCCCGGCGCCGTGACGATCGCCGAAGCAATCCGCACCGGCATCCTCGATCTCGGCATCCGGCACGCCACGGGCTCGTCCGACTGCCTGACCGCGAGCATCGGCGTGACGACCTGCTATCCGGAGCGCGACGACAGCATCCAGGCCGCGCTGAAGCTCGCCGACGACGCGCTGTACCGCGCGAAGGAACGCGGGCGCAACCGGGTCGTCGTGCAGACGGCCGTGAGCGTCGATCGCACGCCGCGGCGCGCCTGAGCCACGGCGGGCCGGCAGGCCTTCGCCGGGCCTTCCGATCGCCCGCGGGCGAAATCGCCGACAATGTCGGCTCGCCGCCGCCGCGCGACAGACACATGCGCCGGCCGGCCCGCGCCCGCTTCACACCATCATGAGACTCAAGGCAAAGATTTTCCTCCTGGCGATCGTGCCATTCCTGCTCGCGATCGCCGGCATCGGCTTCGGCGTGCGCCAGCAGGCGACGTCGCTCGCGCGCACGCAGCACGCGACGATCCAGGCCGCCTACCTGTCGAGCAAGGAAATCGAGCTGAAGCATTACGTCGAGCTCGCGACGAGCGCGATCATGCCGCTGTACGACGCGAGCGGCCGCAATGCGCGCGACGACGCGTTGCTGCGCACGCAGGCGCTCGCGATGCTGCAGAAGATGGATTTCGGCCCCGACGGTTATTTCTTCGTCTACGACCTGCACGGCAATGCGCTGATGCATCCGCGCGAGCCCGAGCGCGTCGGCCACAACTACTGGTCGATGCGCGACCCGCAGGGCGCGCTGACGATCCAGCAGCTGATCGGCGCCGCATCGCACGGCGGCGGCTACGTGCGCTACACGTGGCAGCGGCCGTCGACGGGCAAGCCCGCGCCGAAGCTCGGCTACGTCGTCGCGCTCGAACGCTGGGGCTGGATGGTCGGCACCGGCATCTATCTCGACGACGTCGACACCGCGCTGCAACGCATCGACGCGCGCGCGTCCGCGAACATCGAGCGGACGATGAGCTGGCTCACCGCGATCGCGCTGACCGGCGCGGCGGCGATCGCCGTCTGCGCGCTGGTGCTGAACGTCAGCGAATCGCGCAGCGCCGACGCGAAGCTCAAGCAGCTCGCGCAGCGTGTCGTCGAATCGCAGGAGCAGGAGCGCGAGCGGCTGTCGCGCGAACTGCATGACGGGATCAGCCAGATGATGGTGTCCGCGAAGCTGATGCTCGAATCCGCGCTCGCCCGCTTCGAGCGCGGCGCGACGCGCATGCCCGAAGCCGAGCAGGCGCTCGCGTCCGGCGTCGGGCGGCTCGGCGACACGCTGCGAGAAGTGCGGCGCATCTCGCATGCGCTGCGCCCGGCGATGCTCGACGATCTCGGCCTCGCGGCCGCGCTCGAGCAGCTCGTGCGCGAGCTCGGCGCGGAAAGCGCCATCGACATCGGCTATACGCAGGTCGCGCACAGCGGCGCGCGGCCGTTGCCCGCGCCGGTCAATACGGCGCTGTTCCGGATCGCGCAGGAAGCGCTCAGCAACATCGTGCATCATGCGCAGGCGTCGCGCGCGGCCGTCACGCTCGACGTCGGCGCGCATTCCGCCACGCTGACCATCGCCGACAACGGCTGCGGCTTCGATGCCGAGCGGTCGCAGACCGATGCGCGCCGCGGCATCGGGCTGCGCAACATGCGCGAGCGCCTCGACGCGCTCGGCGGCACATTGACGATCACGTCGCAGGTCGGCCACACCGTCGTGGCCGCGCGCGTGCCGCTGCGCGCCGCCTGAGCACGCGCCCCATCACCGGAGACCTTTGCCCATGAGCGCCCCCGATACCGTCCAGCCCGCCGCCCGACTGCTGCTCGTCGACGATCACCCGCTAGTGCGCGACGGCCTGCGGATGCGGCTCGAGGCGGCCGACCTGTCCGTGGTCGGCGAAGCCGGCAACGCGGACGAGGCGCTCGCGCTCGCCGCGTCGCTCGAGCCCGATCTCGCGCTGATGGACGTTGGCATGAACGGGATGAACGGCATCACGCTCGCCGGCGTCTTCCACGAGCGCTTTCCGGGGATTCGCGTGCTGATGCTGTCGATGCACGACAACATCGAATACGTGACGCAGGCCGTGCGCGCAGGCGCGAGCGGCTATCTGCTGAAGGATTCGCCCGCGAGCGAGATCGTGCGCGCGATCGGCGCGGTGCTCACGGGGCAGACGTTCTTCAGCGAAGGGCTCGCCGCGCGGATGATCCAGGCGAGCGCGGCCGCGTCGCCGCTCGACCGCCTGACGCCGCGCGAACGCGACATCCTCGATGCGCTGGCCGAGGGGCTGTCGAGCAAGCAGATCGCGCAGCAGACGGGGCTATCGGTGCGCACGGTGGAAACGCACCGGCTCAATCTGAAGCGCAAGCTCGAAATCGAAGGGCAGGCGGAACTGATCAAGTTCGCGGTCGAGCATCGGCGGCGGTAGCGCCCCGACACGGGTCCCCGCGTCATTCCGAACCCGCAACGAAAAAGGGCGCCCGAGGGCGCCCTTGATGCATGCCGGCATGCTGAACATGCCGGCCGACCGGCGGCGATCAGTTCGTCCGCGAGTTGTGCTTCTGCAGATACGCGATCAGGCCGTCGATGCCGCCCGACGCGAGCTGGCCCTTGAACTGGCCCTGGTAGACCTGGATCAGCCACGCGCCCGACATGTCGATGTCGTAGATTTTCCAGTCGTTGCCGACCTTGCCGAGGCGATAGCCGACCGACTGGCTGTCGCCCGGCGTCGTGACCGTCGACTGCACCAGCGCATCGGCGCCCGACGCGCCGCCGGCCTTGAACGAGAACTTCGCATCCTGGCCGCCGAGCTGCGCGAGCGACGCGGCATAGGTGCGCGTCATCAGCAGCTTGAACTGCTTGTACAACTCCTGCTGCTGTTGCGGCGTCGCCTGCTTCCAGGCATCGCCGACCGCGATGCGGGTCGTGCGTTCGAAGTTCGTCGCGGGCAGGAAGCGCTGCTCGACGACTTGCGTGACTTTCGCCATGTCGCCGCCGCGCGCACCCGGATCGGCCTTCATCGCGTTGACGGTGCCTTCGACCGCATTGCGGACGATGTCGACGGGCGCGCTCTGCGCGAAAGCGGAAACCGACACGGCGGCCGCCGCGACGAAAGCAAACAGATGACGTTTCATACGGATATCGCACTCGATGAGAAAAAACGGCCGGCGGATTGCATCGGTGGCATCGGCCGGTGGGTCGAAGTATAGCGGCCCGGCGGCCGGCCTGCCGCGCGGTGACCGACTGTTACCTTTCAACCCCTTTTGTCACAGGCCCCGCCACGGCGCGATGCCGGTCGATTATGTAAGTATCCCCATACGAATCGCCGGGCGCTGCGCGCCGATTCCTGCGCTGCGGAGCAAATATCCTTCCCGCCCCTTTACGCTCCATCGTCGCGACCGACGCCACGTTGCGCCGGTATACTCGTTGTTTTGTCCTTGCCAGCCCCTCCCCACCGCCACATGGTGACATCTCTCATCGTCCGACTCGTCGCATGGTCGGTACGCCGCCCCGTCTGGGTCGTCGTGCTGTCGCTCGTCGTCGCCGTCTTCAGCGGCGTCTACGTCGCGCAGCACTTCAAGATCAGCACGGACATCAGCAAGCTCGTCGACGCGGAACCCCAGTGGGCCGCGCTCGGCCAGGCCGTCGACAAGGCCTTCCCGCAACGCAACGGCACGATCCTCGCGGTGGTCGAGGCCCCGGCGCCCGAATTCGCGACCGCCGCCGCGCATACGCTCACCGAAGCCCTGCAGAAGCAGGCCGACGCCGGCCGCATCGGCCAGGTCGCCGAACCCGGCGGCGGCCCGTTCTTCGAGCACAACGGGCTGCTGTTCCTGTCGCCGCAGGAAGTGACGGACACGACGACGCAGCTCGCGAGCGCACGGCCGCTCGTCAACGAGCTCGCGAAGAACCCGAGCCTGACCGGGCTCGCGACCACGCTGTCCACCACGCTCGGCCAGCCGCTCCTGACCGGCCAGGTGAAGCTGCCCGCGATGGCGAAGCTGCTCGCGCGCAGCGCCGCGACGGTCGACGACGTGCTGGCCGGCAAGCCCGCCGCGTTCTCGTGGCGCGGGCTGGTCGACAGCGATGCCGCACGCCAGCCGGCCCGCGCGTTCGTCACGGTGCAGCCGGTCGTCAACTACGGTGCGCTGAAGGCCGGCGCCGAAACGACCCAGGTGATCCGCGACACGGCAAAAGCGCTCGGCCTCGAGCAACGCTACGGCGCGGTCGTGCGCCTGACCGGCGAACAACCGCTCGCCGACGACGAATTCGCGTCGGTGGAAGACGGCGCCGCGCTCAACGGCGCGCTCACGCTCCTCGCCGTGCTCGTGATCCTGTGGCTCGCGCTGCGCTCGAAGCGGATGATCGGCTCGGTGCTGGTCACGCTGTTCGTCGGCCTCGTCGTGACCGCGGCGCTCGGCCTCGCGATGGTCGGTTCGCTGAACATGATCTCGGTCGCGTTCATGGTGCTGTTCGTCGGGCTCGGCGTCGACTTCTCGATCCAGTACGGCGTGAAATACCGCGAGGAACGCTTCCGCGATCCACGCATCGATCACGCGCTGATCGGCGCCGCGCACTCGATGGGCATGCCGCTCGCGCTGGCCACCACGGCGGTCGCGGCGAGCTTCTTCTCGTTCATTCCCACGGCCTATCGCGGCGTGTCCGAGCTTGGCCTGATCGCGGGCGTCGGGATGTTCGTCGCGCTGCTGACCACGCTCACGCTGCTGCCCGCGTTGCTGCGCCTGTTCGCGCCGCCGGGCGAATCGAAGACGCCGGGCTTTCCGTGGCTCGCGCCGGTCGACGACTTCCTCGATCGCCATCGCAAGCCGATCCTGATCGGCACGCTCGCGGTCGTGATCGGCGCGCTGCCGCTGCTCGCGTTCCTGCACTTCGACTTCAATCCGCTGCACCTGAAGGATCCGAACAGCGAATCGATGGCGACGCTGCTCGCGCTGAAGGATTCGCCCGAAGCGGCCGTCAACGACGTCACGCTGCTCGCGCCGTCGCTCGCCGAGGCCGACGCGGCCGCGAAGCGCCTCGATGCGCTGCCGGAAGTCGGCCGCACGACGACGCTGTCGACCTTCGTGCCGGCCGACCAGCCGGCCAAGCGTGCGGCGATCGCCGCGGCCGCGAGCGACCTGCTGCCCGCGCTGACGCAACCGGCCGCGCCGCCCGCGACCGACGCGCAGCGCGTCGCCGCGCTCAAGCGCGTGTCGGACCTGCTGAGCTACGCGGCGGAAGATCACCCGGGCCCGGGCGCGGCCGCCGCCCAGCATCTGTCGGCATCGCTCGCGAAGCTCGCCGCCGCCGACAGCGCGACGCGCGACCGCGCCGAACGCGCGTTCTCCGACACGCTGCGCATCGCGCTCGATCAGCTCGCGACGCTGCTGCAGCCGCAGGACATCACGCGCGACGCGCTGCCGCCGCAGCTCGTGCGCGACTGGATCGCGCCGGACGGTCACGCGCTCGTGCAGATTTCGCCGAAGGTGCCGAAGGGCGTCGACCCGAACGACGACACGATGCTGCGCCGCTTCGCGAAGGCGGTGAAGGCCGCTGAGCCGGGCGCGATCGGCGGCCCGATCTCGATCCTGCATTCGGCCGACACGATCATCAACGCGTTCCTGCACGCGGCGCTGTGGTCGATCCTGTCGATCACGATCCTGCTGTGGATCACGCTGCGCCGCTTCGGCGACGTGCTGCGCACGCTGGTGCCGTTGCTCGTGTCGGGGCTCGTCACGCTCGAGATGTGCGTCGTGCTCGGCATGTCGCTGAACTTCGCGAACATCATCGCGCTGCCGCTGATGCTCGGCGTCGGCGTGGCGTTCAAGGTGTACTTCGTGATGGCGTGGCGCGCGGGCCAGACGGGCCTGCTGCAGTCGAGCCTCACGCACGCGGTGCTGTTCAGCGCCGCGACGACCGCAACCGCCTTTGGCAGCCTGTGGCTGTCGCATCATCCGGGCACGTCGAGCATGGGCAAGCTGCTCGCGCTGGCGTTGACCTGCACCCTGATCGGCGCCGTGGTGTTTCAGCCCGTCCTGATGGGCAAACCGCGCGTCAAACGCGCCAAAGAACCAATCGCAAGGAAATAATGAACAAGGTGCGAATCATTGCGGCGACCGTCGCTGCCAGCGCGGTGCTGAGCGGCTGCGCGACGGGCCCGAACCGCAACCCCAACGACCCGCTCGAGCCGATGAACCGGGCGATGTACAAGTTCAACGACACGGTCGACACGAACATCGCCGTGCCGATCGCGAAGGGTTACCAGAAGGTCACGCCGACGCCCGTGCGCACCGCGATCAGCAACTTCTTCTCGAACCTCGGCGATCTCGGCAACATGGCCAACAACCTGTTGCAGCTGCGCATCACCGATGCGACGCAGGATCTGATGCGCGTGGCGATGAACTCGGTGTTCGGCGTCGGCGGCCTGATCGACATCGCGACGCCGGCCGGGCTGCCCAAGCATCACCAGGATTTCGGGCTGACGATGGCGCGCTGGGGCGTGCCGTCCGGCCCGTACCTCGTGCTGCCCGTGTTCGGGCCGAGCACGATCCGCGATGGCGTCGGCCGCGCGGTGGACGTCCGCTTCAACCTGCTCAACTATATCGAGCCGGCCGCGCGCAATCCGATGTACATCGCGCAGTTCATCAGCGCGCGTTCGGACCTGCTCGGCGCGACCGATCTGCTGAAGCAGGCGGCGCTCGATCCGTACTCGTTCGTCCGCGATGCGTATCTGCAGCAGCGCAAGTCGCTGACGTATCGCGGCCAGTCGGCATCGGCCGCGCCGCCGAACTACACCGAGCCGGGTGAATCGGGTGCGGTGCCGGCGGCCGCGCCGACCGTGCCGGGCTTGCCGAATTACGAGGATCCGGGCGAGTCGGGCGGCACATCGGGCACGGCACCGGGCAATGCGCCGGTCGCGCCGGGGTTGCCGCAGTATGAGGATCCGGGTGCGGACGGGGCGATGCCGGCGAGTGCGCCGGCTGCCAACGGCGCACCGATCGCGCCGGCGATGCCGACGGTGCCCGCGAGCGGTCCGGCCGTGCAATAACGCCAGCGGCATCCGCCCGCAAGCCGAAGAGCGCTGCATCATGCAGCGCTCTTTTTTGCGCGTACGCGAAACGAAAAGGGAAGGGGGAGAAGAAGCGGAAAGCGGCGAGCGCCGCTCAGACAATCCGCATCGCGCCGGCACGCTCGAATGCGTGCCGCGCCTGGATCAGCGTCGTGCGTGCCGCGCGCGCGTCGCCCGCGACCTGCAGCAGCGGGCCGAGCTGCGACGGCTGCTTCAGCAGTTCGCGCAGGATCGGCAAGATGGCCGTGCTGCCGTCGTCGCGCAGGCCGGCCGTCGCCGCCCGCGGCAACGTGCGCCACGCCGGGTCGACGATCGCGCGGCACACCGCGAACGGCACGCCGCGCGACGCCGCGAAGGCCGCGGCGATATGCGACTCCATGTCGACGGCGAGCGCGCCCTTCGTGCGATGCAGCGACGTCTTTTCCTGCTCGCTGACCACCGGCGCGCCGACCGCCGCCATCGTGCCGCGCGTGACGCGCGCCCACACCGGCGTGTCGTGCAGCGCGGCGACGAGCCGCGCGCTCCAGCCCGGATCGGTCTGCACGCGGCCGAACGGCCCGTCGATCGCGTCCGCGATCACGAGTGCGCCGGGCGCGAGATCGGGTGCGAGCCCGCCCGCCGTGCCGAAACTCACGATGCCCGCGCAACCGCGCGCGGTCGCCTCGGCCAGCGCGCGCTCGAGCCGGTCGGCCCGCGCGGCGAACACGGCCTCGACGCCGTGGCCGCGCGCGATGCGTGCCTCGAACGCCATCCCCGTGACGGCGATGACGGGCAACGTGCCGTTGTGCTGCGCCGGTGCCACGCGTTACATCCCGACCGTCACGCGCGTCGCATTGGCGCGCTTCAGGTTGCGATAGCGCGCGAGCGCCCACAGCGGGAAGAACTTGCGATAGCCGTGATAGCGCAGGTAGAACACGCGCGGGAAGCCGGTCGCGGTGAAGCGCGTCTCGTCCCACAGGCCTTCTTCGTTCTGCTGCGCGATCAGGTAGTCGACGCCGCGCGCGACGGCCGGGTTGTTCACCTCGCCGGCCGCCATCAGGCCGAGCAGCGCCCACGCCGTCTGCGACGCGGTGCTCGGCGCCTGCTCGAAGCCGCGGTAATTCAGCTTGTAGCTGTCGCCGTCCTCGCCCCAGCCACCGTCCTTGTTCTGGATCGAGAGCAGCCACTGCGCGCCGCGCTTCACGCGCGGATCGTCCGGCGTCAGGCCGGCTGCGTTCAGCGAGCACAGGGCCGTCCACGTGCCGTACACGTAGTTCATCCCCCAGCGGCCGTACCAGCTGCCGTCCGGTTCCTGCTCCTTCAGCATGTAGTCGAGTGCGCGACGGGCCGGCTCGCTGTTCAGCGCACTCTCGCCAAGCTGCGACAGCATCGACAGGCAGCGGCCCGATACGTCCGAGGTCGGCGGATCGAGCAGCGCGCCGTGATCCGAGAACGGAATGTTGTTCAGGTAGTACTGCGTGTTTTCCGGTTCGAATGCGCCCCAGCCGCCGTCGCTGCTCTGCATGCCGACGACCCATTCGCGCGCGCGCGCCATCGATTCGCGATACGTATCCGTCTGCTTGAGCTTCTGCGCACGGTCCATCGCCATCACGACCACGGCAGTATCGTCGACGTCCGGATAGTGCGCGTTTGCGTACTGGAACGCCCAGCCGCCCGGCCGTACGTTCGGGCGACGCGAGATCCAGTCGCCGCGCACGTCGAGGATCTGCAGCGGGCGCAGCCAGTCGAGGCCGCGCAGCACCGCTTCCTCGGCACGTGCGTCACCGGTTTCGAGCAGCGCATGCGCGACAAGCGACGTATCCCACACCGGCGACAGGCACGGCTGGCAATACGCTTCGTCCTCGTGCACGACGAGCAGCTTCTCGACCGACTTACGCGCGATCGCGCGGTTCGGATGATCTTCCGCATAGCCGAGCACGTCGTACATCATCACCGCGTTGGCCATGGCCGGATAGATCGCGCCAAGGCCGTCCTCGCCGTTCAGGCGCTCGTCGACGAACGACACGGCCTGGCGGATCGCGCGTTCGCGCGTGTAGCTCGGGAACAGGCCGTCGACCGCGCGCAGCGCGTGATCGACCACGCGGAAGAACGCGAACCAGCCGGGGCTCTGGTGGCCCTGACGCGGCAGGAGACCGGCGTTGACGGGCGGGTCGATGAACAGCTCGTCGATACGCACGCCGCGCGGGTTCTTCGCGATCGGACGCTTCGCGTTCAGCACCAGCAGCGGCACGATCACGGTGCGCGCCCAATACGACACCTTCGACAGGTGGAACGGGAACCACTGCGGCAGCAGCATGATCTCGACCGGCATCATCGGCACCGCGCGCCACGGGATCGCACCGTACAGCGCGAGCTGGATCCGCGTGAACACGTTCGACATCTCGGCGCCGCCCATCGCGTGGATCGCGCGGCGCGCACGCTGCATATGCTCGGCGTTCTCGTCGTCGCCGATCACCTTCAGCGCGAAATACGCCTTCACGCTCGCGCTGATGTTCGGCGCGCCGTCGGTGAACAGCGGCCAGCCGCCGTCGGCCTGCTGGATGCGACGCAGATAGCGGCCGATCTTCTGTTCGAGTTCGAGGTTCGGCGTCTCGCCGAGATAGTGGACGAGCAGCACGTATTCGGCGGGAATCGTCGAATCGGCTTCGAGTTCGTAGACCCAATGTCCGTCCGCGTTCTGCGCGGCCAGCAGCGCGTCGGTCGCGCTGGCGACGGCCGCGTCGAGCCCGGCCGGCACGGTGCCGGCGGACAGGGTAGCCATATCGGTGAGATCGTTCATCGGTCCCTCTCTTATTGTGTCTGGAGCACGTCCGCGGCCAGCTGGCCGGAACGGATCGCGCCCTCGATCGTGGCGGGCAAGCCGGTGGCAATCCAGTCGCCCGCCAGCACGAGATTGGTCCAGCGCGTACGCACGGCCGGACGTTTCATTTCCTGCGACGGCACCGCCGCGAACCCCGCGCGCGGCTCGACGACGAGCTGCCACGCGGGAAGGGTTTCCGGGTTCGCGCCGGTCACGCGCGCGACGTCTTCCCAGATGCGCCGCGCGAGCGCATCGCGCGGCATGTCGAGCCAGCGGCCCGCGTCGCGGATCGTCGCCGCGATCGGACCATCGCCGGTGCGCACCGCGTCGACGATGCCGTTGACGACGGCCGTCTGCAGCGAGCTGCCGGCCGGTGTATCGACCGCGAAATACGCGGTCACGACCGCGCTGAACGTGTCGGGCGCGGTGAGATCCGGAACGAGCGGCTGCGCGACCTCGGGCGGCACCGCCAGCACGACCGCGTCGCCCGGCGCGAGATCGACGCGCTCGCCGCCGATCGTGACCGCATCGACCGCGTTGCCGTGCGCGCCGAATTCGAACGCATCGAGCCGCGAATTCAGCTGGATCTGCGCGCCGCCGTGCTGCAGCATCCGCAGCGCCGGTTCGACGAATGCGCTGCCGAGCCCGTGGCGCGCGACGAGCGGGCGCCAGCCGGGGCCGCCCGCGGCAAACATCCCGCACAGTGCCGCACGCGCGAGTTCGACGCTTGCGTGGCGCGGTTCGACGTTCAGCACCCCGAGCCAATACGGCCGCAGCCAACGATCCCACAGCACGCCGTCGCATCGCATCGTCTGTGCGAGTGAACGACCGGTGCGCGCGAACGCGAGCGACGCCAGCGCGAGGTAGTCGAGCGGCGTGGTGCCCGGCGCACGCGATGCCGCGTCGAACAGCCACGACGGCCAGCGCCCGTTGCCGAAGCGCAGCGTCCAGCGCTGCTGCGACGCGACGTCGACCACCGGATATTCAGGCAGCGCGGGGCCCGTCAGTTGATCGGCCGCGCCGATTGCACGCAGATAGCGCTGCGTCGCGGACTGCCCCGCGAAGACCTGGTGCAGCCCGCTGTCGAGCGTCGTGTTGAGCGTCCCGTCGAACCACGAGCGGCAGCGCCCGCCCGCATGCGCATGCGCGTCGTGCAGCACGATGCGCCGCCCGCGGCGTTGCAGCTCGACGGCGGCCGACAGGCCCGCGAGTCCTGCACCGATCACGTGGACGGTTCTGGGCATCGGCTCAGAACAGCGCGTAGCGCGCGGCGATCATCAGCATGCGCGCCTTCGGCTTGCGCAGCGGCACGCGCGGGGCGGCGAAGCCACGCGCGATCGCGGCTTCCAGAATGCAGCGGTACGCGCCCGACATGATGCGCGGCGCCTTGACCTGCGCGCGCGTGCAGCGATCCATCACGGCGTCCGCCGCGCGGAAGTGTTCGAGCGCGCGCTCGACGAGCGTCGCGCACACGCGCGGCAGCGCCGGGTCGCGCACGATCGTCGCCGGATCGGTGATCGCGATGCCTTCGCGCGCGAGCAGCTCGCGCGGCAGGTAGCAGCGGTTGATCGCCGCGTCGTCGTCGATGTCGCGCAGGATGTTCGTCAGCTGCAGCGCGCGGCCGAGGTGGTGCGACAGCTCGATGCCTTCCGCCTCCGGGATCCCGAAAATCCTCACCGACAGACGGCCGGCCGCGCTCGCCACGCGATCGCAGAACAGGTCGAGCGTCGGTTCGTCCGGCGCGCAGATGTCCTCGGCGGCGTCCATCGCCATCCCGTCGATCATCGCGTGGAAGTCCTCGCGCTTCAGGTCGAATGCGCGGATCTCGCGCTCGAGCGCGACCAGATGGCGCGGCGGCTGGCCGGCGAAGCACGCGTCGATGTCCGCGCGCCAGCGATCGAGGCCCGCGTTGCGCTCGGCGCGCGGCAGGTCGCTGTCGGCGATGTCATCGACCGCGCGGCAGAACGCGTAGACCTGGAACATCGCGTCGCGCTGCACTGCCGGCAGGATGCGCATCGCCAGATAGAAAGAACTGCCCGATGTGACGGCAGCGGCGTCGGTTTCTTGTTCGTCCACGACGAGATTGGAAACGGCCAAGACGAGCTCCACGGAGACACCCACGCGGGGCGATTGAAGAGGCCATGCCCGGCTGGGTTGGTCAGGGCGTCAAATGCGTGCGAGATATGCGAACGATCGACGCAGACGGGCACAAATTACCGGCCGGAAGCCGGAATTGGGCGAAAGTATAGCAATCTTTGAAGTTCGATGGCGGACACACGCCGCGCCCGGCGGGCCGCCTCGGGGCCCGGTGCCGGCGTGGCCGGCCGCGACGGGGAACGGCGTCGCGCCGCCCGTCAGCCGTAGACGATGTCGCGCTGCAGATCGAGCGCGATGAGCCCCATTTCGCGGGTCAGCTGCAGCATCGAGCGGCGTTCGAGGCGCGAGCCCATGAAGCTCGTCACGCGCCCGTCGGGCTCCGCCGTGAACTGGAACGACGGGCCGCCGGTGCCGAACCACGCGCCCGGCACGTCGGGCGACTCGTGCCAGTCGATCTGCTCGAACACGCGCGCGATCCCCGCGCGCACCACGTCGCTCGGACCGATCGGCGGCGCGATCTCGCCCAGATCGTCGAGCGAATAGGGGCCAGGCTTTTCCGGCCGCCGGTAGAAGAGGTAGTCGACGTTCATGGAGCGCAATCGGTAACAAAGCGTCAAATTAGCGCGCTTCGGCGCAAATTCAAATCAGATCAGGACGAAATGTGGCCTGAACGAGACAAAAGGGCCTGATCGCGACAGCCGATCCGGGCGCGCGCACGGTCGGGCCGCGCGTTCATGCTTGGACGCGCGCGGCTTCGTCTAAGATGAACATCTTTCTCGAAAAAAGACACGGACACCATGGAGACGAACGTAACCGCCGCCGCGCAATCCGACCATCCCGTTTTCGTGCTGGTGCACGGCGCGTGGCATGGTGCGTGGTGCTACGCGCACGTCGCGGCCGCGCTGGCCGCGCGCGGCTGCCTGTCGATCGCGCGCGACCTGCCCGCGCACGGCATCAATGCCCGCTTTCCCGCGTCGTATCTCGAACGGCCGCTCGACGAAGACGCATTCGGCGCCGAGCCGTCGCCGGTCGCGAACACCACGCTCGACGATTACGCGACACAGGTGATGCAGGCGGTCGACGACGCATACGCGCTCGGCCGCGGCAAGGTCGTGCTCGTCGGCCACAGCATGGGCGGCCTCGCGATCACGGCCGCGGCGGAGCGCGCGCCGGAGAAGATCGCGAAGATCGTCTATCTCGCGGCGTTCATGCCCGCGTCGGGCGTGCCGGGCCTCGACTATGTGCGTGCGCCCGAAAACAAGGGTGAAATGCTGGGCCCGCTGATGCTCGCGAGCCCGCGCGTCGCGGGCGCGCTGCGGATCGATCCGCGCAGCGGCGATGCCGCGTATCGCGAGCTGGCGAAGCGCGCGCTGTACGACGACGTGCCGCAGGCCGACTTCGAGGCGGTGGCGAACCTGATGACCTGCGACGTGCCGGCCGCGCCGTTCGCGACCGCGATCCCGACGACCACCGCGCGCTGGGGCGCGATCGATCGTCACTACATCAAGTGCCTGGCGGATCGCGTGATCCTGCCCGCGCTGCAGCAGCGCTTCATCGACGAAGCCGACGCATTCGTGCCCGGCAACCCGACACACGTGCACCAGCTCGACAGCAGCCATTCGCCGTTCGTGTCGCAGCCGGCCGTGCTGGCCGGCGTGCTCGCGGATATCGCGAAAAGCTGAACGGCGCGCAGCGCACGCGGGAAGCGGCGGCGCGGCGGTTACGCGTAGGCGATCGACCGATCGCGCCCGAGCCGCTTCGCGCGATAGAGCGCGGTGTCGGCCTCGTTGACGAGCGCGTCGAACCCCGACGCGCCCGCCGTCGCGCACGCGCCGCCGACGCTCGCCGTCACCGGCACGCTGACGCCTTCCGCGTCGACCGGCGTGCTGCCGATCGCGTCGCGCACCTTGTCGGCCACCCGCATCGCCTCGTCGAGATTCGTGCACGGCAGCAGCAGCGCGAATTCCTCGCCGCCGAAGCGGCCGAACGTATCCTGCGCGCGCACGATGGACGCGACGCGGCGCGCCGTCTCGCGCAATACCGCATCGCCGGCCGCGTGTCCGAACCGGTCGTTGATCGTCTTGAAGTGATCGAGGTCGAACAGCAGCACCGACAGGTCGCCGCCGTAGCGCTGCCAGCGCGCGAATTCGTCGCCGAGCCGCGCCTCGAAGAAGCGCCGGTTCGCGATGCCGGTCAGGCCGTCGCGATTCGCATGCTCGCGCAGCTTCGCGACCGCCTCCTCGCGCTCGCGCTGCATCACGCTCACGTGCGTGACGTCCGAGATCGTCACGCAGACGGCCTCGACTTCGCGGCCGCGCGTGAGCGGCATGAACGTGCAGTCCTGCTGCATGTAGTCGACGCCGCCGGTGATCGGCCGGTCGTGCTCGAAGCGAAACAGGTAAGGCCGCTGCTCCCACGAGCTGAATGCGAAACTGCCGAGCTGGAACACGCTCTCGAGCTTGCGTTCGAGCCATGCGCGCGGCAGTTCCGGAAAGCGGTCGAACAGGTTGCGGCCGATCACGTCGGCAGCCGGGATACCGCTGTGGTCCTGCATGAAGCGATTCCACATCAGCACGTTCATCGTGCGGTCGAGCACGAACAGGCCGAAGCCGACGCGTTCGATCACGAGGTCGCTCAGCGACGCGGCGGTGGTGGTCGGGGTAGCGGTCATAGCGCGGACAGCAATGCGTCGAGCGCGTCGCCCATCAGCCGGATCGAATCCTCGGCCATCAGCATCACGAAATGTGCGCGGAATGCGTGATCCTCGAGGCCGAAGTTCACTTCGAGCAGCAGCGCGACGCTCCATGCGAGCGCGTTCGGCTGGAACACGTCGTCGAACGACACGTTCGCGCCGAGCAGCCCCGGCGGGAAGAACACGGGCTTGCGGCCAAGCTCGTCGAGAATCGATGCGACGCACGCGCTCATCAGCACGTTCGCGACATCGAACACGAGTTCGTCCTGCGTGGCCATGCCGGCGTACACGCCGTCGCCGAACGTGCGGTCCATCAGCGACATGAGCCGCGCGACGCCCGCGCTGCGGCACAGCACGATCGCCTCGCCCTTGATGTCGGAACGGAATCCCTGGCGCACGGCCGTCACGTTGTCGTGGATGCCCGTCATCTCGCGCAGCGCGTCGCCCGCATCGGCGGCCTTCACGACGCGCACGCGCGGTACCGACAGCTCGATGAAATGCCCGAGCAGCAACGCGAGCCGTGAGGCGGCGCGGCCCATCGCGAGGTTGGCGATCTCCTGCAACGCGTCGCGTTGCTCCGCCGTGAACACCGATTCAGGCATACAACCCATACTCCTTGAGAATGGGCAGCAACGCCTCCGACGTCACGGGCTTGGCAACGAATGCGATCGCGCCCAGCTCGCGCACGCGTGCTTGCGCCTGCGGCTGAATATCGGCGGATACCACGATCACGAACGTGTTCAGATCTTCGTGGCGCAGTGTCTCGAGCACCTGATAGCCGCTCATGTCGGGCATCGTCAGGTCCAGAAACATCACGGAAGCTTTGCCGTCACGATAGAGCGCCAGAGCCTCGCGACCATTCGCCGCATACGCGACGTCGACGTCCCAGTCTCCCGGCAGCGCCTTTGTCAGAAGTTTGCGAGCGAGCAAGGAGTCGTCGGCGATCACGATCGGCAAAGGCATGGCGGCGAAGCGGTATACGGAATGGTCTCTCTCGCGTTAACGACCGCGCGGCGCGCTTCTTGAGGCGCCGTGCAATCAAGCGCGGGCGGCGCGGCGCGAGGCACGCGACACACCGCGCCGCGAACGCCGGCGGGCGCATATATCTGTCATAGGGAAAGCAAGGCGCGATTCTCTGAGTAAACCGAAGGCAGTGCAACTCGCCATTTTCACCATTTCGAACAAAATCGGTTCGATCGGCCGGCATTCCGAAAACAGGCGCGACCATTTTCAAGATAAGCACGCAAAATTTTTCTTTGTGTACGTTTGCGCTGCCGGATTCATAGCGTTTTCAAACTTTCATTTCGCCCTGTCGGAATCATCAGGTTGCACATCCGCGCGCGGGTTCGGCGGGCAAGCGCAACTCGTTTATGATTGAACATCTCAGCTTGGCCCGCCTTCCTCGATGACGTCCGAACGTCCCGCCGACTCCCGTACACCCGTCTCCCCGCCCGCCGACGACTGGCAGGACGACGGCAGCTATGCGTCCGGCGCACCCGAGCACGATTTCGCGGTCCGGCGCGTGACGCTGATCGTGCTGCTGGTCGCGGCGATCGTGCTGCCGTGCATCTACGTGTCGGTCATGGCGTACAACGACCTGAAGGCACGCGAGGCCGCGGCGAGCGACGTGACGATGCGCACCGTGCGTGTCGCCGAGGAGCATGCGCTCAAGGTGTTCGACCTGAGCGAGACGCTCGACGCGCGCATCGTCGACCTCGTGCAGGACATGGACGACGCCACCGTGCGCCGCCACGAATCCGACATCCACGAAGCGCTGAACACGATCGGCGGCGGCTATCCGCAGGTGGCCGCGGTGTCGATCTTCGGTGCGAGCGGGATGCTGCTCGCGAACAGCCTCTACTATCCGGCGCCCTATGCGTCGATCGCGTATCGCGACGACTTCGCCGGCATCCGCGACGGCAAGGTGATCGAACACATCTCGAAACTGATGATGGGGCCGCTCAAGCTCGAGAACATCCCCGTGTTCAACACGGGCGTCGCGCGACGCCACAGCGACGGTTCGTTCGCCGGAATGGTCTCGATCGCGCTGAAGTCGTCGTATTTCAATGCGTTCTACCGCGACCTGCTCGGCGGCGCGGCCACGCCGATGACGATGGCGCTCGCGCGCTCCGACGGCGCGGTGATCGCGTCGTATCCGCCGCCGCCGTCGCTCGCGCACACCGATCTCACGGCCACGTTCGGCAACGCGCGCAACGATCCGCGCGCGGGCGTCGTGCGCGTGCGCCACGACGGCGCCAGCAGCGAGATCGTCGCGTACCGCCAGGTCGGCAGCTACCCCGTGTACGTGACCTGCGCGTACCGCACCTCCGCGATCTGGCATGAATGGTACGAACACCTGAGCGTGCTGTTCATCTCGATGTTCGCGCCGTCGATCGCGCTGTGGTCGGTGATCTGGCTGTCGCTGAAGCGGCTGAAGGCGGAAGAGGAGGCGTGGGACCGCTGGCAGGCCGAAGCGTCGATGCGGCGCTCGATCGAATCGGCATACCGGCAGTCGCGCAAGATGCAGGCGCTCGGCAACCTGGTCGGCAGCGTCGCGCACGACTTCAACAACCTGCTGATGATCATCTCGAGCAACGTGCAGATCGCGCGGCGACGCGGCGTCCAGCATCTCGACAAGGAACTCGGCGCAATCGAACGCGCACTGAAGAACGGCCAGTCGCTCACGCGCCAGTTGCTCGGCGTCGCGCGCAAGCAGCCGCTGCACAACGAGACGATCGACGTCGGCCAGTGGCTCGGCACGTGTCGCGAACTGCTGAAGACGTCGCTCGGTTCGAAGTCGTCGCTGGTCGTCGCGATCGAGCCCGGCATTTGGCCGATCCGGGTCGATGTCGCGGAGCTCGAGCTCGCGGTGATCAATCTCGCCGTCAACGCGCGCGATGCGATGACGGCGGGCGGCCGCTTCACGGTCGGTGCGCGCAACGTGACACTGCGCCGCGAGGACGGCTTTCCGCTGATCGGCGACTTCGTTCAGATCTCGCTCGACGATACGGGCTCGGGCATGGCGCCCGACGTGCTCGCGCGCGCGTTCGAGCCGCTGTTCACGACGAAGGCGCAGGGGATGGGAACGGGGCTCGGGCTGCCGCAGGTGTTCGCGTTCTGCGAGCGCTCGGGCGGCCTCGCGACGATCGACAGCGCGGTCGGCGCCGGGACGTCGGTGCGCCTTTACCTGCCGCGCGCACGCGTCGAGGACATCGTCGCGCGCTCGCAGCCCGTCGCGCACGACACCGGCGCGCTCGCGGGCCTGCACGTGCTGCTGGTCGAAGACAACAGCGAAGTCGCGGCCGGCACCGAAGCGCTGCTGACGCTGCTCGGGCACCGCGTCACCTACGCCCCCACCGCCGACGACGCGTTGCGCCTGATCGAGGGCGCGGCCGCGAACGACGCCTTCGATCTGGTGATCTCGGATATCCACATGCCGGGCCGCCTGAACGGCATCGATCTCGCCGAAGCGATCGACAAGCGGCCGGGGAAGCTGCCCGTGATCCTGGTCACGGGATACGCGGAGGAACTCGACCGCACGCGTACCGTCAACGTGCGCGTGCTGTCGAAGCCGTTCGACATCGCGCTGCTCGACGAGATCCTGCTCGGTATCCGCGAAGCGCGCGATGCGCGGCATGCCGGCGCCTGACCCGCGGCATGCGGGCCGGTGCCGGCGGCGGGAAGGGGACGGTGCTCAGGCCGCCTTTAGCACGCGCACCCAGTCGACGTAGCGGTCGACGAAACCCTGCAGGAACTTGCGGGTGTCCTCGCTGACGATCTGCCCCTCGTCGTCGATGCGCGCCGGGTCATGCTTGATGAACATTTCCGGCTGCCCGAGCGTCTTTACGTCGAGATACGCGAGCACGTTGCGCAGGTGCTGCTGCGCGAGCGCGGTGCCGACCGCGCCCGGCGACGTGCCGAGCACGGCGCCCGGCTTGCCGGACCACGAGTTGTGACCCCACGGGCGCGAGCCCCAGTCGAGCGCGTTCTTCAGCACGCCCGGAATCGAGCGGTTGTATTCGGGCGTGACGAACAGCAGTGCGTCGGCGGCTTCGATCGACTGCTTGAAGCGCCTCGCGACTTCCGGAAAATCCGCGTCGTAGTCCTGGCTGTACAGCGGCAGTTCGCCGATCTCGACGAATTCGAACGAGAAATCGGCGGGGGCGAGCGAGATCGCGGCATGCGCGAGCGCGCGGTTCCAGGAACCGCGACGCAGGCTGCCGACGACGACTGCAACACGATAGGACATGGCTTTCTCCTTCCGGTGGGTGAGGAATCGAATCGATTGATTCCGAACAGGCGACAAAGGTCTGTTTATAGGCAAGCCAGCCCGCGAGCCGTCCCACGGGGCCGACCGGCCGACTTTCCACAAGGTTTTCCACAGAAATTGTGGATAACTTGGCCGCTATGATCTGATGTTACAGACCGCCCGCGTCGCGATTTCACGACGCGCGGTGCGGGGCTCCGGCAAGCATAGCGCAGCGCGCCGGCCGGCTTCGTGAATTCGTGACGGAACATCCGTTGCAGCGCGGCGTCTTGACCAGTAAGCTGCTCGCACCGCGATGCGCCCGCCCGACGGCGCGCCATGATCGCCTCTGCTCCGTAAGGCTCCCGACCCGCCATGCCGTCCGCGTACGACGACCCCACCTATCTCGCGCAACTGCGCCGCGACCTGTTGCGCTTCGCGCGACTCCAACTGCGCGATGCCGATGCGGCCGAGGATGCCGTACAGGAAGCGCTGACCGCTGCGTGGACGCATGCGGGGGAGTTCGCGGGACGGTCGGCCCACAAGACCTGGGTGTTCGGCATCCTGCGCAACAAGCTGATCGACATTCTGCGTGCACGGCAGCGGACGGTGAGTCTGTCCGCACTCGATGCGGAGCTCGACGGCGAATCCGTGCTCGATCGCGAGTTGTTCAAGGAAAACGGGCACTGGGCCGCGCACACGAAGCCGCGACCGTGGGCACGCCCCGAAACGCTGCTGCAGCAACGGCAGTTCTGGACGCTGTTTCAGGTCTGCCTCGACCACCTGCCGGAACATATCGGACGCGTATTCATGATGCGCGAATTTCTCGACGTCGAGATTGCCGATATCTGCAGCGAACTGACATTGACGACGAATCATTGCAGCGTGCTGCTGTATCGGGCGCGCACGCGCCTGCGCACCTGCCTGAGCGAAAAAGGACTGACGACCGAAGATGCTGCCGGGGAAATGTAGAGACGTGACGCGACTGCTTTCGGATGCGCTCGACCGATCGTTGACGCTCCATGAGCGCATGCAGGTGCACGTGCATCTGCCGGCTTGCAGCGGATGCCGCGCATATCGCGGGCAGATCGCGATGCTGCGGACGGCGGCGCATGCAGCGGCGGGGCGGGGGATGGTGGATGAGGCGAGGGGTGATCGGGACGAGCCGTCGGGCGACGCGCCGAAGGGCTAAGTCGCCGATGTCAGTCTGTGGTTGCGCGTCGCAGTTGGCGATGTCGTTGTTGACGTCGTAGGGTCGGTGCTGGAGGCGCCTTGTGGGGCGAGCGCGCCGAGTACGGGCTGCCTGCTGCGTGGCGTCGGGGATCGGCTGGCGGTTGCGAATCCTGTCGGTCGATCCCGGCGCGCTCGCGCCGAGATCGATTCGATAAGAAAAATACGCCGAACTAAAATTATTCGAACAGTGCCCGCACCGACTCGGGCGGGCGGCCGATGGCGGCCTTGCCTCGATACACGACGATCGGACGCTGCAGCAAAATCGGATGCGCCGCAATCGCTTCGTAGGCTTCCGCGTCCGTCAGGTTCGTACGGGCCAGATCCAGCGTCTTGTACGGCTCCTCGCCATCGCGAAGCATGTCGCGCGCCGGGCGCCCGAGCTGACGATGCAGCGCTTCCAGCTCTTCGACCGTCAGCGGCGTCTTCAGGTATTCGACGACGTTCACCGGCGTGCCGGTGGTGTTCAGTGTCTCGACCAATGCGAGCGTTTCGCGAGACTTCGAGCAACGGGGGTTGTGGTAGATCGTGATCATCGTTCGGGCCTGGATGAGAAAGGCCCGTATTGTAGCCAGTCTGGTTGCGGGTGTTTCGGCGGGGTGTCGGTACACGGGTGGAAGGGGATTGGAATCTCGGTGTGGCGTGCAGGGGCGAGTGAGTTGCGCCGACGAGTGCCTAGTCCGCTTGGTGCGTTTATGCGCATAAAGTGCGTTGCATGGGGAATTTGCGACGCCGTCTTCGGTGGCGGATAGCTGAGGGGATCAGACTCATCGTCATGTCGTGTTGACGGCGCCGACGTGGCGCCACCTCATATATCCGCGCGGGGTTTATGCGCATAAAGCTAGCGCGTCCCCTAGTGGAAAGGACCGCGGATATCACGGTCGGCGCGGGCACTTCGATGCGCCGAACGACCATCAGCGCAATGCGTGATGGAGTCTGGGGGCGTGTGACCTCCGATAACGGCCGAGCCTCCCGGTGGTTTATGCGCATAAGCACAGTGGGGACGGCCAGCGCGCTTCGTCACTGAATGGCATGTATCGCGTCGCATCGGTCTGAGCCGCGCAGCGTTTGTCATCGGGGAGCACGCTCAAGCGAGAACCCAGAGTCGTCGGTGCTCTCCGGCACTGCCGAAGTTTATGCGCACAAACTCCCCCGACACCACGGCAGCGCCCCCTTCAACGATGGATAGGGCAGTGCCGATCAGTGTGCCAAACGTGGAACCGAAGCCGCCCGTCGCCAAGAGCATCACCATTCATCATCCACCGCAGCGACCTCGCTTCCTCCACCGGCGCCAGCCATCCGACATCCCCAGCTCGTTTATGCGCATAAACCAATCGCCCGAATGGCTAACGCGTAGTTGGCGAACGACAATTTCATTGAAATATAAATATCGTCCTGTAGAATTCCAACGACCAAAAACAGGAGTGAAAATTGGCCGCGGAAATCATTGCAGTCACTCAACAAAAAGGTGGCGTCGGCAAAAGCACGATTGCCATGCACCTCGGCGCGGCATTCCATGAGAAAGGGAAGCGCGTCCTCGTCATCGACGCAGACGGTCAAAACACACTGGTTCACTGGTCGAGCGCATCCGGTGACAGCGACGCCGGCATCCCGTTCCCGGTCGTCAACCTCGCCGAAGCCGGCGGCCAGATCCATCGCGAAATCAAGAAGTTCATCAACGACTACGACATCATCGTCGTCGATTGCCCGCCGTCGATCACCGAGAAAGTCTCCGGCGTCGTGCTGCTGGCCGCATCGATCGCCGTGATCCCGACTTCGTCGTCGCCGGCCGATTATTGGTCGAGCGTCGGGCTGGTCAAGCTGATCCAGCAGGCGCAGGTGATGAACGAAGATCTCCGCGCCGTCTTCCTGCTGAACAAGACCGAAGAGAAGCGCATGCTGACCCGCGAGCTCAAGCGCGCGCTCGAGGAACTCGGCTTCCCGTTGCTGAAGACGCAAATCCCGACCCGGGAAGCGTACAAGCAGGCGATGGCGCTCGGTCAGACCGTGCTGCAGATGAACGATCGTGGCGCGAAGCTGGCCGCCGCGGAAATCCGCGCATGTGCCGACGAAATCGTCGCCATGCTGCCCTGACTTTATGCGCATAAAGGAGTCGCATGAAACCCTCCCAATTTGCAAAAGGATTCCAGGCGCGCCCGGATATCACGACGAGCGAGAAGCGCACGGCGCTTGATCGGCTGAATGCCATCGACGGCATCGTCAAGTCCGAGACGGCCACGCCGGCACCGACGAAGTCCGCCAAGAAGGACATCTCACCGCCGCCGGCCCCGGACGTCCTGCTCGATCCGTCGACCGACGAATCGCCGCAATATCGCGCGTGGCGCCTCGAGAACCGCTATGCGCCCGGCCAGGTAATCGAGCTGTCGCTGAAGGCGATCAAGCATAGCCCGTTCAACCCGCGGCACTTCTATCTGAAGTCGTCGATTGCCGAACTCGCGGTCAACCTCGCGAAGCAGGGGCAACAGCAGGCGATCCACGTGATTCCGGACTACGACAATCCGGGTTCGTATTTCGTCAGCGACGGCGGCCGTCGTGTGCGTGCGTTGAAGGAAGCGAACAAGGAGTCGGTGAAGGCGATCGTGATCGACGTGCCGATCGGAATCCAGAGCTACAAGCTCGGCTACGACCTGAACGTGCAACGCGATTCGCAGACGGTGTTCGACAACGCCGTCGTATGGCGCCGTTTCCTCGACGACAAACATTTCCAGAGTCAGAAGGAACTGTCCGAGCATCTCGGCCTCGACGAGTCGACGGTCGCGGTTGCGCTGTCGATCGGCAAGCTGCCGGAAAGCGTGATGCAGGAGATGGTCGCGCGCCCCGATCGCTTCGGGTCGAACATGGCGTATCAGGTCGGTCGTTATCACAATGCGCGCGGCACCGAGGCGACGCTGCGGCTGATCAACAAGATCGTGTCCGACGATCTCAGCACGCGCCAGGTGTCGGACATCGTCAAGGGCCGCGTCGCGGCGCAGGAAACGCCGAAACCGGCAGGTCGCCAGCGCTATGCGCAGCGTCTCGAGATCAAGCTCGGCGGCAAGTCGGTCGGCGACCTGAAGTCGTATGGCGAAGACCGCATCGAACTGCGCCTGCGCGGCCTCCCGAAGGACAAGCGCGACGCGATCCTCGAGCAGCTCGAGCGGATGCTGTTGTCGGAGTGATGGAAACGGCCGGCAGGGCCTGGTGAGGCGCCGGGCCCGCCCGATGGCGGGCGGCCGGCGACGGCCCCGTCAGAGGGGCCTGAACGGGCCTCAGGCGGCCCGAGATTGATTCAGGGTGAACGACAGCAGGTCGCCGTCGGTCGGCTCGCCCCAGGTCTTCTGGGCGAGCCAGTCGAAAAAGGCCGTCTCGGCCAGCTTCGAATCGAGACCGCGCTTGCGCCAGTCGTCGCGCAGGTGCGAGCCCATCGTCGGCAACACCTCCGACTCGAACGACTCGCGCGCCACTTCGCGCTCCGCGTCGCCCTGCTCCTCGTACAGCACCTTCGCTTCCTTGCGGCGGAACACCGCGAATTCGCTCAACAGACGAGCCTTCAGATCGTCCGGCTGCGCCGAGACGGCCTTCGCGGCAGGCATGCCGGAAGGCAGCGCGTCGACGGACTCGACCGGCGGCGCATAACCCTTCTTCAGCGCGTCCTTGAACAACGCGGGCGCACTGCGCACCGGCGGCAGCGTCGTGCTGCGCATCCGCTGCTCGGTCATCTGCAGCGCGGCGCGAATCCGGTTTTCTTCGCTGTCCGCATAGAGCGTCTGCGCTTCCTTGAGCGGAATCCCGAGCTTCACCATCCGGTCGACCAGCGTGCTGTCGAACACGTTCGGGTGCTCGTCGAGCGCGAGCATCGGCTGCTTGCGCTCGGTCACGCGGAACTGGATCTCCGCGACCCGCCGCCCTTCACGATGCTCGATCAGCTCGACGAAGATGTTGGTGACCGCGTTGACCTCGGCGATCGCCGGACGCAGGTAGTCCCGCTTGAAGTACTTGTACTCGCGCTTCGCCTCGTCGCCGGCTTCCGTATCGGGCGTGCCCGACAGGATCGGCCGCCACCATTCCCACGGCTCGCGCATCGTCAGGTGGCTCGGGTTCGTCAGGTAGCGCACGCAGATTTCGTAGAGCGCAAGACCAGCGCTGCTGCGCAGCTGGCTCTGGAACTGCAGACTCAGACGCGCGTACTGGACCGGGTCGAGCAGTTTCTTCTTGATCTTCGGTGCAAATGAAAATTCGACCCACACGCGGCGGGTGGCCGGATCCTCGAGAATTTCGGCATCGGCGATCAGCGTCGAAATCCCCCACTTGCGGCCCGGCTTCTGGCTCGACGTCCCCGTGCTCCATTCGACCTGGACCGACACCATACGGCGCAGGTGTTCCTTCACCAGAGCGGTGTCGTTCGAATCGAAGGCGGAGTTGGCGACGATGTCCGACAGCAGCGCGCGATAGGTATCGCCCGAGTCGTCGGCCTGCTGCGCGACGGCGAGCAGGACGTTGAACAGCTTGCGGGTCAGGAGCGTGATCTTGCCGCTCTTCGGCTGAATTGCGATCGCCTCGACGGCCTTACGCAATTCGGCTGAACTGGCACTCACCACATCCACATCGGTTTTCTTGGCGCGCTTCGTGGCCATGCGTCTGGTCGGAGGAGAAGTTTCACGGAAGGATAGCGCCTGTGGTGATGTGCGTCCAGAACGACATGCTCACCATAGCCGGTGAAGTGCGCGCGCAAAACGGCACTCACCCCAACCCTCTCCCGAAAACCCTCACCGGTCCGGATTTAAAGCGTTTCGGACTCGTCCAGACGTGTCGCGGGATGCGCGGATTCACAGATTTTTGCCTGTGCTCGATACGTGCGAAATTTGCTCCCGTATCGGCTCACCTTTCGATTTGTCGCAATTTTACGACTGCGCTTCCGGGTGCTCGTCACAGCATCGCCACTGGCCGTCGCGGCATCGAGCGGACAGGCTCGCAACGCCCTGTATGCATGTACAGGCGCGGCTGATGGGGCAGTCGCGACCGCGCCCCGCATCCGGAAACCGGCACCGAAAAGCGTCTCCGCAACGTCGATCGAAACCGTTTCACTGGCCCGGGCGCGCATTGTACAGCGCACAGAATCCGTTCGGTCCCGAAAATTCTCACCTTATCGGCTCGAAATTCTGTGACCACGATATCGACGAATCCCCGACACACGCGGGATCAGCAGTTCAAGGCTCCCGAAAAACCTCACCTTGACGATAAAAACGACGTTCCAACGAACGCGGAAGCTGCTCCCGAAAAATCTCACCGTAACCGCCGCGGTATCAAAAATGTCAATGACATCCGATACTTATGTGCGCAAGGCGTTCCGCTGTGTCCAGCGATCATCCCCCGAAAAGCCTCACCTTTACGGCGGTCGGGCGGATGCGGCAGCTGTGTGCTGCCTCCTGAAAAATCTCACCTGTGCCAAAAAGTGGCACAGCGAAAATCAGATTTCCGCCAGTCCCGGTGGGCTTTTCAGCGAATTCGCTGCACTCCCGATCCCGGAAACCCTCACCTTTCGCCAATCTTCGAGCAAATGGCGCTCCTGAAAAACCTCACCTGTGAGGCGCCCGGCAGCGTTTGATCGATGCCCCGAAAAAGCTCACCTTATCGGGATCCGTGCAGGAAAACCCGGATTTTGCTCCCGAAAAGCCTCACCTTTCGGGCCTCACTGGCTTCACAGGGCACTTTTGCTGTGCAAAATGACGGTCGTTTCCCGGAAATCCTCACAGCAAATCCCTGTGGAGTCCCGTGAAACCTCACCTTTCCCGAAAACTGCTCAAAAGATGGGCAGAATAGGGGCGCGAAGAAGGTCCCGCAAATTCTCACCTGTGTCTGCACAGGCAGAAAACTGTGCGCGTAGGCACAGCATGGGTTCTGTGGCTGTGTGGCCCCGAAAAACCTCACCTTTGGGGAAATCTCGTGTTTCACTGTGATCCCGAATCCGCTCACGACCTTTCCTGCATCGGCTCACGCAGATCCCCGAACCCCATCACTTCAGCTCCCGCAGAAGATCACCTTGGTTCCCGTAAAACTTCACCTTGTCGGCCGGAAAGCCTTGCTACATAAGGCTGTGCCGTGGCGTTAACGTTTTTAACTAAGGGTTCAAGGGTGTTTACTTCTAATACTCTCAAGACATCGGACGTCGAGTTTTCCACAGAGACCCAACGCCTGAACACCGACTGGCTGCGATGACGTCGGTCATGTGAAACAAATGCACTTTTTCGGGGCCTACTCAAAAATGCTTTCGGGACAAGGACTTGCCTTGTTTTCTTCGCTTTGTTTCACGGAATCGAAGAGCTGGTTCGTCCGGATTGGCCCACAGCCCTGATTTCTGTGCACAGCGACGTAAATTCACGACACGCCGCGAAAAGAAGTATCAAAAAATACGTATTTCGTTATGATCGCAACATATCAATGTCTGTGAGTCCTCCCATGACGCTGGATGAAATGCGTGAAGTCATCCGAGAAGAACTGGAATCGCTTCGCGCGAGCGGCGCGCGCCGCCAGGAGTTGTCGCTGCATGCGTGCAAGCGGTTGTTCTTCGATCTCGGTATCCGACCGTCGGCCGCCAACGTTCGCGACCTGACCCAGACCGGCAGCGCCAGCGACATTCCGAAGGACATCGATCATTTCTGGGAACGAATCCGTTCCGCATCGAAAATTCGGCTCGACGGTGCAGCGATCCCGAAAGCGGTCGAGGAAAAGGCAGGCACGTTGCTCGGCGCGCTATATGAAGAGGCCTTGAAAGCGGCCAGGGAAAGCCTCGATCTCGATCGCGAACAGGTTCGCGCCGGCCTGGCCGATGCGGAACAACGGCTGCGCGATGCCACGGTTCGCCAGGAAACCCTCGAGGGTGCACTGACGCGCAGTGAAACCCGCAACGAGCAGCTGCAGGCGCGTGTGACCGAACTCGAGGTGCAGCTGGCTTCGCAGTCGACGCACGGTTCGGCAAACGAGGCGACACTGCTCACCACAGTCGCTCGACTTGAAAAGGAACTGGCCGTCATGGCCGGCCGCGTCGATACCGAGCAGACGCAGAATGCGACGCTGCGCGACCGCATCGACACGCTGCAAGCCGAATTGCAGCAGCGCACCGAACACTACGCGCAGCAGATCAAGGATGCGGTGGCCGAAGCCGAGCGCCGTGTCAAACCGATGCTGGTCGAGCTGGACTCGCTGCGCAGCATGGCGTCGACCTACCAGAGCGGTCTGCGCGACGTGCAGCGCAAGGAATTCGATTTTCTTCAGCAACTGAGTTCGGCCAAGGCCCGCGCAGACCGGCTCGAGGAACAGTTGCGCACCCAGAGCGACGAACTGGACCGCGCGACACGCGACGTGAATACGCTGCGCGCGAGCCGCGGGATGAATCCGGAGATTTCCGCACTGATTCGCCGCCTGGCCGACGCAGGTCAGCTCGATGCGGATGCGTTTTCCGCAATCGGGACGTCACTGGACCACGAAATTCCGGTGCCGACCCAGTGCCCGCATTGCGACGGGGAGCCGGAGTTGTCGCATGGCGATGACGGATTCGAAGTGTCGTGCCCCGAGTGCGAACATGCGTCGGGGCCGTGGCCTTCACGATTCGAAGCGATCGCGCGCTTTGCGCGCGACTGACGTGTCGTCCGGCACAGGGATCGCACAGGTGAGACGATTCGGGACGCGTGAGGTGAGGTTTTCCGGGAGCTGTGAAACGGTGAGGCTACGCCGCACAAGGCTGCTCACGAGTCATGTTGCGTGAGCAACCGGCTCGGCATTAGAGCGTTTCGTCTTGCTCGGACACGTCACCATTCGCGAGATCATCGCGCCAGTTTTTCCATGCGCGGTGCAGACGGTTCGACGAAATCGGCCGCATGAAGCCGAGCCATTTGCCGACCCGCTCGGGCGGTACGTCATGCTCGAACAGTTCCGCTGCGTAAGTGTTGCGCAGCGTTTGCGGGCTCGCGCGTGCGGTGCGTGACGACGTGAGCCCCGCAGATTCGACGATCGCATCGATCGCGCGCAGCATCGTCGCCTTGTGCATCGGCCGCCCGGCGTGCGATGCCGGAAACACGAGCTCCCCCGGAATCTCCTGGCGCTTGCGCTCCACGAGCCATGCTTCGAGCAACGCGATCGCGAACGAGGCCAGATGGGTTTCGCGCGCGAAATCGGGATGCGTCGACGGGATCTGCAGCGACGTTCCACTCGTATTGATGCAACTAATCGTGAGCACGCGTGCTTCGCCGGTTTTCACGCCGGCCCCGAGAAATGCGGCGACGAGTGCGCGGTCGCGCCGCTCCTTCCAGTATGCGGAGCCGGATACACCAATCGGCGAAAACAGGTATGCCAGCAACTTCGCGCGTTCGGCCGGTGTCAGGAAACCGGTCGGCTCGTTGTCGCGTGCCTGGCGCCAGTTCGCTTCGCCATCCTGAGCAATGAAGCGGGCCGGGTTGGTGGACGCGAGCTCGGTGCGCCGGATGTGGTCGAGCACGCGTTCGATCAGCCTCAAATAGCGCATTCGCTGTGTTTTCCGGATAGGAAGCTCGCTGACGAAATTCGCGATCGTTGCGGTATCGACCGTGGCCAGGTTTTTTTGATGTGCTCGTAGCCATGCAAGAAAAGCGCCCCATTGTGCGCGGTAGACGTCAGCCGACGAGCGGCGGTAGTCCTGCATGGCAAGCCAGGCGTCGAACGCGGCTTCGGGCGAGATGATCCAGTCGGACGCACCGCGGTCGAACAGATCCTTTTCTTCCGGGCGTGCGGGGGTGTCGGAGGATATGGGAAGGGACATGTCGTTTATTCCGTTAGTTGCGTATATGGTAGCCCTATCCGCAACGTCGCGGGCAGCAGGATGCGGGAGCCGGCCGCCGTTTCAAACGGCCGGGGCCGGGTGTCAGTCGCCCCACGCCTTGGACGGGCGATGAGTGCGCTCGCGGGGTGCCGCTTCCTGCGATCTGGCTGCGGCTTCATACGCGAGGACCGCGAACGAGAAGACAGCGGGTAGCGCATTCGATCGTCCGAAGTCGATCGGATCATCCGTTTCGGGAAAGGTCATGTCCGACGGCCGTTCGAACAACTGGCGCATGCCGGCTTCGTGCCGGCTGGCAAAGCCGAGATCGGCGAGCGCCTCGGCTTCGATGGCGTGCAGCAGACGCCACGACAGCGGGACGCGCTGATGGATGTAGCGCCCGGCTATATGACGCACAATCAACTCGAGGTCGTGCGCGGCAGCCTTGAAGCTGAGCGCGGCCAAATCTTGTTCTTCTGTCATCGCAGGCTCCTGTCGACCGGAGCGGGCGCCTCGGTGCGCCGGCCCGGCCAATGCATGGCGGAATGTCCGTATACTGTACAAACATACAGTATTTTCCGCAACTGGCCTTTCGGCCAGCTATTCGCATCGTCAGCGATGAATCACGATCAGTAGTGCGCGCGCTTCGGCCTTGCCGGGGTTGCGGATGGCGTGAGGTGTGTCGGCCGGGTAGCGCGCGGTGTCGCCGGCCTTCAGGCGCCGGCTCGCCGCCGCGGCTTCGATTTCCATCGCGCCCTGCAGCACGGTGAGGTGCTCGCGCGTGCCGGGTTCGTGCGCGTTCGACACGAGCGCGCCGCCGCCCGGCAGCGTCAGCTCGTACCACTCGAACTTGCCGGCCAGGTCGATCGGGCCCCATACGCGCAATTGATAGCGGCCGTCGTGGCCGGCGAGCGTCGGGATGTCGTGCGGGCCGTCCACGCGGATCGTTTCCGGCGCTTTCGGCTGCGAGAACAGCTCGTCGAGCGTGATGCCGAGCGCATTCGTGAGCCGCCATGCGACCGCGATCGTCGGATTGGCTTTGTCACGCTCGATCTCGGAGAGCATCGACTTCGATACGCCGGCTGCGCGCGACAGGTCGTCGAGGGTCAGCTTGCGTTCGTTGCGCAGGCGCTGGATTTGCTCGCCGACGCGCGGCGGCGTCACGCCCGGCGGCTGCGGTGCGGCGCCGGCACGCGTGCGCCGCGACGCGGAGGAACTTGCCATTTGGTTTCCGTTCGCTTAGAGTTGTTCGGTATTTCGAATTCTAGTTCGGAATATCGGATAAATGCGGTCAACCGAACGACCGACTATAACAGTAGCAGGCCGTTGCGCTGCCGCCACGAGCGGCGCGCGGCGGATTGCGAACCCATGTCAGGAGCTTTGCGATGCGTGATGCCTTTCTCGCCCAGGTGCGCGGGACGCTCGACCAGATCCGCGCGGACGGTTTTTACAAGACCGAGCGCGAGATCGCGAGTCCCCAAGCGGCGGCCGTGCGGCTCGCCAGCGGTGCCGGCGTGCTGAATTTCTGCGCGAACAACTATCTCGGTCTGGCGAACGATCCGCGCCTGATCGCCGCGGCGCAGGCCGGTCTCGACCAGGATGGCTTCGGCATGGCGTCGGTGCGCTTCATCTGCGGCACGCAAACCGTGCACAAGCAGCTCGAAAGCGCGCTGGCGTCGTTTCTCGGCACGGAAGACAGCATCCTCTATTCGAGCTGTTTCGATGCGAACGGCGGCCTGTTCGAGACGCTGCTCGACGAGAACGACGCGGTGATCAGCGACGAGCTGAACCACGCGAGCATCATCGACGGCATCCGCCTCTGCAAGGCGAAGCGTTTCCGCTACAAGAACAACGATCTGTCCGATCTCGAGGCGAAGCTGAAGGAAGCCGACGCAGCGGGCGCGCGCCACAAGCTGATCGCGACCGACGGTGTGTTCTCGATGGACGGCATCATCGCCGATCTGAAAGGCATCTGTGACCTCGCCGATCGTTACGGCGCGCTCGTGATGGTCGACGATTCGCACGCGGTCGGCTTCATCGGCGCGCATGGCCGCGGCACGCCCGAGCACTGCGGCGTCGACGGTCGCGTCGACATCATCACCGGCACGCTCGGCAAGGCGCTGGGCGGTGCATCGGGCGGCTATGTCGCGGCCCGCCGCGAGGTCGTCGAATTGCTGCGCCAGCGCTCGCGTCCGTATCTGTTCTCGAACACGCTGACGCCGAGCATTGCCGCGGCGTCGCTGAAGGTGCTGGAACTGCTCGGCAGCGACGAAGGGGCGAAGCTGCGCGCACGCGTGCGCGAGAATGGCGCGCGTTTCCGCGAACAGATGACCGCCGCGGGTTTCACGCTCGTGCCGGGTGCGCATCCGATCATCCCGGTGATGCTCGGCGACGCGCAGCTCGCGACCAACATGGCCGACAAGTTGCTCGAAGAAGGCGTCTACGTGATCGGCTTCTCGTTCCCGGTCGTGCCGCGCGGTCGCGCACGCATCCGCACGCAGATGAGCGCCGCGCATACGCCTGAACAGATCGATCAGACGGTCGCCGCGTTCGTGCGCGTCGGCAAGTCGCTCGGCATCGTCTGACGGAGGCGCGACCATGAAAGCACTGGCAAAGCTCGAGCGCGGCCCGGGTCTCACGCTCACGCGCGTGAAGCGCCCCGAAGTCGGACACAACGACGTGCTGATCAAGATTCGCCGCACGGCGATCTGCGGCACCGACATCCATATCTGGAAGTGGGACGACTGGGCGCAGAAGATGATTCCCGTACCGATGCACGTCGGCCACGAATATGTCGGCGAGATCGTCGAGATGGGGCAGGAAGTGCGCGGCTTCGCGATCGGCGACCGCGTGTCCGGCGAAGGCCACATCACGTGCGGCTTCTGCCGCAACTGTCGTGCCGGCCGCCGGCATCTGTGCCGCAACACCGTCGGCGTCGGCGTGAATCGCGAGGGCGCGTTCGCCGAGTATCTGGCGATTCCCGCGTTCAACGCGTTCAAGATTCCGCCCGAGATTTCAGACGATCTCGCATCGATCTTCGATCCGTTCGGCAATGCGACGCACACGGCGCTGTCGTTCAATCTCGTCGGCGAGGACGTGCTGATCACGGGCGCGGGCCCGATCGGCATCATGGCCGTCGCGATCGCGAAGCACGTCGGCGCGCGCAACGTCGTGATCACCGATATCAACGACTACCGGCTCGAACTCGCGCGCAAGATGGGTGCGACGCGCGCGGTCAACGTCGCACGCGAGTCGCTGCGCGACGTGATGGCCGATCTGCACATGACGGAAGGCTTCGATGTCGGCCTCGAGATGTCGGGCGTGCCGAGCGCGTTCACCAGCATGCTCGAGGCGATGAATCACGGCGGCAAGGTCGCGCTGCTCGGCATTCCGCCCGCGCAGACGGCGATCGACTGGAACCAGGTGATCTTCAAGGGGCTCGAGATCAAGGGCATCTACGGGCGCGAGATGTTCGAGACCTGGTACAAGATGGTCGCGATGCTGCAAAGCGGCCTCGATCTCTCGCCGATCATCACGCATCGTTTTGCGGCCGACGATTACGAACAAGGCTTCGCCGCGATGCTGTCCGGTGAAAGCGGCAAGGTGATCCTCGACTGGACGGTCTGAGTGCCGGCGGGGCGGCTCGGCGCGTTTGCCGACTGCCCCGTTCGTGTCGGCATGAGCGTTTGTCGAGGCAGGGCGGCTTCGACGAACGCGTGAGGTGAGATTATTCGGGAGCTGTGTTTGCGTGCCGAATGACGGCTCGATCGTGCATTCGCGAGGCGTGCAGGCAAGTAAGTCAATGGGCTGCACGTCGTTTCTCGTTGGCGATATGAGCGCGATCGCGCTTCGATTCCGCAGCAAGCCTCGCATCGGTGACATGCAATCGCGCGTGCACCTCACCTGTCAGCGTCGCTCTCCCGTCCGCGTCATCGCGTCGTTCGGCGCGTGTCATTCTTCCTGCCCTTCCGTTTCGTTTGCCGCGCCTCAATAGCGAGCCCCTGTCGCATCGCCCGCATGCCACGATGTGCTTCCGCGCCAGCACGTCATCACGCAACGCCGTTACGGTACCGCCTCGACGCGTGAGCCGATCAACGACATGCGAACTCACCTATCAGCATGCCCGGCGGCATCGATCGGTGCGCTGCCCGCTATTTGATCCGCTCACCGTTCAACCATCGCGGTTCGAGTTGCAGACTCAACACGACGAGCCAGCGTTTCGGGCATTGCGGTGCGATCTCGATCAGTTCGCCATGCGCACCGGACACCGTCACGAACCCGTACTGCGCCGCATGCCGATATGCGCGGGATGCGTCCGCCTGAAGCCAGAAGCTGACGAGCGCGCACGTGACGAAACGGAACAGCAGCAACGTCGCGGCTTCCGGCGCGTAGCCGACCGCGGCGAGCAGGGCGTCGAACACGAACGTCAGAACTTGCGTGACCGCGATCGTGATGACAGTCAACTTCACCAGCCCGCGCATGCGCAGCGCTGCCCGCGTGCGGGCATGCGTCAGTGCGAGCCGCGCACGGTCGTCGTCGGCTTCGTGTTTCATGACGCCGCTCCGGCGCGCCGCGCGACGTGGATCGACGTCATGTCGGATGCAGGTATCCGCCCGTCGAACAAGCCAACGGCCTTGCACAGGATCGCGCTGTCGTAGCTGTGCCCTGCAAACCGCATCACGTCGATCAACTGAAATCCTTCGCGTCGATAGAAGTCGACGAGTCGGATAGCCGCATGCGGCGCATCGAGCGCGAGGTGCGTCGCGCCACGCGCAGCCGCTCGCCGTTGCGCGAACGCGAGCAGCGCACGGCCGATGCCGCGATCCTGCCAGACCGGATCGACGGCCAACTGGCCGAGCGTCGCGACGCGTCGGCTGCGGTACGGATCGCACCGCGAATCGGGATCGTGCGGCTGCATCGTGATCGTCGCGACCAGATGCGCGTTCCCGAGCGCGACGAAACACTCGTTGGTGAGCATGCGTTCGCGCGTCGCCGACGCCGGCTGGTCGACAGGCGGACAGTTGAAGCCCGCGGCGCCGAGAGGCGCGTACGCGCGATGCAGCAACGCGGTCAAAGACTCGTACGAATCGCTGCGCGGATCGAAACGCCGTACGACGACACGGCCATCGAGCCGCTTCGCATAAGCCGCATAGGCACGCTCGGAGCGTGCGGATTCCGGTCGCTGCATGATGCCCTTTCGGCCAGACAGGTTGACCGAAGTGTAGTGAGCACCCTGCGTCAGCTTCAAGAAAAAATGTCGTAAACGCCTCCTGCAATGCGCTGCCTACCGTCGAAACCAGGCGGCGCTCGGCCCTTCCGACGACAGGGCCTTTTCACGTGGCAGTTGACGATGGAGAACGATCGTTCTACCGTAAACCCATGAACACACACGATGACTTCTCCGGCGAACCGGCCGTTCGCGACCGGCTGCTCGACGCGGCCGAAGCGCTGATCTACTCGGGCGGCATCCACGCCACGGGCGTCGATGCGATCGTGAAGCGATCCGGTGCCGCGCGAAAGAGCTTTTATTCGCATTTCGAATCGAAGGAGGCGCTGGTCGTCGCGGCGCTCGAGCGCCGCGACGAGCGCTGGATGCACTGGTTCGTCGACGCCACGCTGGCGCGCGGCAAGTCGCCGCGTGCGCACTTGCTCGGCATGTTCGACGTGCTGCGCGACTGGTTCTCGCAACCCGATTTTCACGGCTGCGCGTTTCTGAATGCGTCCGGCGAGATTGCCGACACCGACGATCCGGTACGCGTCGTCGCGCGTATGCACAAGGCGCGCTTGCTTGCGTTCGTGCGCGAGCGGCTCGATGCGTATGCCGACGACGCCGGCATCGAGCGCCGCGGCCTGGCCCGCCTCGCGCGCCAATGGCTGGTGTTGATCGACGGCGCGATCGGCGTCGCGCTCGTCAGCGGCGATGCGGCCGCGGCGCGCGATGCACGCGCGACCGCCGAACTCTTGCTCGATACGGTGTGTCGAGCGTCGAAGTAACGCGTCCCAACCGGCTGCGTTCGTGCGCGGCCCCAACCTTGAACAGGAGCATCCCATGTCCGCTTCCCCGGAAGTTCGTCCGCCCGTTCCGCCCTTCACGCTCGAGACGGCGCGCCAGAAAGTGCGTGCCGCGGAGGATGCATGGAACACGCGCGACCCGCAGCGCGTGTCGCTTGCCTATACACCGCAGAGCCGGTGGCGCAATCGCGCGGAGTTCGTGACGGGCCGCGACGAGATCGTCGGACTGCTGCAGCGGAAGTGGACGCGCGAGCTCGACTACCGGCTGATCAAGGAGCTGTGGGCGTTCGGCGGCAATCGCATCGCGGTGCGATTCGCGTACGAATGGCATGACGACGCCGGCAATTGGTTCCGCTCATACGGGAACGAAAACTGGGAGTTCGACGAAAACGGCTTGATGGCGCATCGCCACGCGAGCATCAACGACCTGCCGATTCGCGAAGCGGATCGCCTGTACCACTGGCCGCTCGGTCGCCGTCCGGACGATCATCCCGGCCTGTCCGATCTCGGGCTGTGACGCATCACGATGGCGTCGCGCGAACGCGCTCGATCATGCATCGAGCGCGACGCCTGTGCTGAACGGTGAGGGAATACGGGAGCCGCAGGTTGAGGTGAGCGTTTTCGGGAGTGGAGGCATTTCGTGCGGGACGGTGTGATTCTTCACGCTCTGCATCTCACCGATCGATCTTCGCAGGAAACGATGCGGTTGCACTGATCGAAGCGCGGCACGCGACATCGGCGTCGCACTTGTTGCGTACATGCATGGCGGTAAGTTTCAAGTTTCAATCGGTGTATATCGATGCGCGATGCAACTCACCGTTCGACATCGACACGCACGCCTCCAGGCGCGCGCGTCGGAATCGACGAAGGTGCGCGGCAGTCAGTCGTGCTGCTCACCATTGAGCACGACATCGATCGAACCCTTCCGAGCCGCGCGCCTTCGGATCGTTCCGTCAGCCGGCGATCCGCACCGCGATCGCCTCTCCCACTTCCTGCGTCCCCGCCTGGCCGCCGAGATCGCGCGTGCGCGGTCCGGTGCGCAGCACGTCCTCGATCGCCGCGACGATCGCATCGTGCGCCTCGCGTTCGCGGCCCGCGCCGTTGCCGAGGAAGTCGAGCATCATCGCCGCCGACCAGATCATCGCGATCGGATTCGCGATGTACTGGCCCGCGATGTCCGGTGCGGAGCCGTGCACCGGTTCGAACAGCGATGGAAACGTGCGGTCCGGGTTCAGGTTCGCCGACGGCGCGATGCCGATCGTGCCCGTGCAGGCCGGCCCGAGGTCGGACAGGATGTCGCCGAACAGATTCGACGCGACGACGACGTCGAAGCGGTCGGGCTGCAGCACGAAGCGCGCGCACAGGATGTCGATGTGCTGCTTGTCGACGGCGATCTCGGGATAGCGTTCGCCCATCTCGGCCGCGCGCGCGTCCCACCACGGCATGCTGATCGCGATGCCGTTGCTCTTCGTCGCGACGGTCAGGCGCTTCGCGCGGCGCTGCGCGAGCTCGAATGCGAACTTCAGCACGCGCTCCGTGCCGTGACGCGTGAAGATCGACTGCTGCATCACCACTTCGCGGTCGGTGCCTTCGAACATCGTGCCGCCGACCGACGAATATTCGCCTTCGGTGTTCTCGCGCACGATCATGAAGTCGATGTCGCCCGCTTTGCGGCCGGCGAGCGGCGACGGCACGCCGTCGAACAGGCGCGCGGGCCGCAGGTTGATGTACTGGTCGAATTCGCGGCGGAATTTCAGCAGCGAACCCCACAGCGAAATGTGATCGGGCACCGTCGCGGGCCAGCCGACCGCGCCGAACAGGATCGCGTCCACGCCCGACAGCCGGGCCTTCCAGTCGTCCGGCATCATCTTGCCGTGCTGCGCGTAGTAGTCGCAGCTCGCCCAGTCGATCTGCTCGAACTGGAAACGGATGCCGAAGCGCGCCGTCACGGCGTCGAGCGCGCGCAGGCCTTCGGGCATCACTTCACGGCCGATGCCGTCACCGGGGATGACGGCAATCTTGTACGTCTTGTCGCTCATGCAAGCCTCCTTGGCTGGTCGGGCCGCCGGCAGCATGCGCAGCGGAACACGACGCCATTTTATTTATTTCCATTCAGATTAAAATCGTGCGAAAGGTTAATCGACTTTCCACGAATCGTGAATAAATCACCGAATCTCGACGACCTGCGCGTCTTCAGCCTGGTCGTCCGCCTGACGAGCTTCAGCGCGGCGGCCGAGCAGCTCGCGGTCTCGCCCGCCTATGTGAGCAAGCGCATCGCGCTGCTCGAGGCGCAGCTCGGCACGCGGCTGCTGCATCGCTCGACGCGCCGCGTGACGGTCACGGAGGCCGGCGAACGCGTGTTCGCGCGTGCCGAGAAGATTCTCGACGACGTCGATCATCTCGTCGAGGACGTGTCGACCACGCGCACGGTGCCGCGCGGCACGCTGCGCATCTCGAGCAGCTTCGGTTTCGGCCGTCATGTCGTCGCGCCGGCGTTGCTCGACTTCTCCGCGCGCTATCCGCAGCTGAACGTGCGGCTCGATCTGTTCGACCGGCTCGTCGACGTCGCGGGCGAAGGCTACGACCTCGACGTGCGCATCGGCGACGAGATCGCCGATCACCTGATCGCGCGCCGCCTTGCCGCGAACTATCGTGTGCTGTGCGCGTCGCCCGACTATCTCGCACGGCGCGGCACGCCGCGCACGCTCGCGGATCTCGCATCGCACGACTGCCTCGCGATCAAGGAGCGCGACCATCCGTTCGGCGTCTGGCGGCTGAACCTGCGCGGCGAAACGGCAACGGTGAAGGTCGGCGGCGCGCTGTCGACGAACCACGGCGAGGTGGCCGTGCAATGGGCGCTGGCCGGGCGCGGGATCGTGCTGCGCTCGATCTGGGAAGCGGGGCCGCTGATCGAGCGCGGCGCGCTTCGTCGCGTGCTGCCGGACGTCATTCAGCCGGCGAACATCTGGGCGGTGTATCCGGAACGCGTCGCGGCTTCGGCGAAAGTGCGCGTGTGCGTCGATTTTCTCGCGGAGGCGCTTGCCGGGTTGAACGCCGCAGCGGGGGACGATGCGGCCTGAAATCGGCCAAAGGTGAGCTTTTACGGGGGCGTGTGAAAGCGTTGGCGGACGCCCGTCGTTGGCTCGCAACCGCGTCGCGATCCGGTAGCGTGCCGCGCACACCGGCGGCCGCGATGCGCCGGACCTGCCAATGATGACGCCCGCCCGCGGCTTACGCCGCGTTCGCCGCACCGAGCATCAGGTCGAGATTCTGCACGGCCGCGCCGGATGCCCCTTTGCCGAGATTGTCGAACACGGCCGACAGCAGCACCTGACCGTGTTCGGCATTCACGAACACGCCGAGCCGCAGGTCGTTCGTACCGTTCAACGCTTGCGGATCGAGATGCGTGATCGTGCGTGTATCCGCGAGCGGAGTGACCTCGACGTGGCGCGCGCCGGCGTAATGGTGCGCGAGACACGCATGCAGCGACTCACCGTTCACGCCTGCCGGGAGCAGGCGCAACTCGATCGGCACGGTCAGCACGATGCCTTGCCGATAGGCGCCATAGGCCGGCACGAACAGCGGACGATGCGCGAGCCCGGCGTGCAGCTGGATTTCGGGCGCGTGCTTGTGCGCAAGCGCGAGGCCATAGACCTGCAGCGGTTTCGTGCGTGCGGCTCCGTTCGATTCGAATTCGTCGACGGCGGCCCGGCCGCCGCCCGAGTAACCGGACACGGCATGGATGCTCACCGGATAGTCGCGCGGAAGCAGGCCAGCTCGTTGCAGCGGCCCGAGCAGGCCGATCGCGCCCGTCGGATAGCAGCCCGGATTGGTCACGCGCCGCGCGTGCGCGATCGTCTGCGCATGTCCGTCGATCATCTCGGGAAAGCCGTAGACCCATTCCGGATCGGTGCGATGGGCCGAGCTCGCGTCGATCACGCGTACCGCCGGATTCCGGATGAAGCCGACCGCTTCGCGCGCGGCGGCGTCGGGCAGGCACAGAATCGCGATGTCGGAGGCATTGATCGCCTCGGCGCGCCGCGCGGGGTCCTTGCGCTCGGCATCGGGCAGCGTGACGAGCCGCAGGTCGGTGCGATCCCGCAGGCGCTCGTGGATCTCCAGTCCGGTCGTACCTTGGTCGCCGTCGATGTAGACAGTGGAGAGGCTCATGATGGTCGCGTTCCTCGCTTCGGACGTCGGGAAAGCCATATCGTCCATCGAACGCCTAGAATAGGAAAAGTTGAATTTCCTGATTACGAGATTCAGATTTCCTGAACGAGAGGTGGAAATGCGCGAGATCAGTCTGGATCGACTGCGTACGCTGGTCGCGATCGCCGACCAGGGATCCTTCGTGGCCGCCGCGCAACTGCTTCATCTCGCGCCGCCGACGGTCAGCCTTCATGTTGCCGAACTCGAAAGCCGTATCGGTGCGCCGTTGCTGTCGCGCACGCGCGGCAACGTGCAGCCGTCGACCATCGGTGCCGTGCTGGTGGAGCGGGCGCGCCGTCTGCTGGCCGAGGTCGAGTCGACCCTCGACGACGTGGAGCGACAAGTGCAGGGGCTGACCGGGCGGGTGCGTCTCGGCGCCTCGACCGGCGCGATCGCCCATCTGTTGCCGCAGGCGGTGGCCCGGCTGCGCGAGCGGCATCCGGACATCGATGTCCAGATCGCGGTACTCACGTCGCACGACACGCTGGCGCGCATCGCGCAGGGCACGCTCGACGTCGGCCTGGTGGCGCTGCCGCAGCCGGCGGTCGCGGGGGTGTCGATCCGCGCATGGCGGCGCGATCCGGTGCTGGCCTTTCTGCCCGCGGATTGGCGGCTGCCGGCGCGTGTGACGCCGGCCTATCTGGCGCCGCGTCCGCTGATTCTCAACGATGCGGCCACCCGCCTGTCGCGGCTCACGACGGAATGGTTCGCGCTCGGTGGCCACCGCCCCGAGCCGCGCATCGAACTCAACTACAACGATGCGATCAAGAGTCTGGTCGCCGCGGGCTACGGCGCGACGCTGCTGCCGCACGAGGCGGGCGCCCCGTTGCCGGACGCACGCATCGTCATGCGGCCGCTGCGTCCGGCGTTGTGGCGCGAACTGGGCATCGCCCATCGGGCCGGCCCGGTCGAGCGGTCGACCCAGCACGTGCTCGACGCGTTATGGGCGCTCGGCGCGCGCTAGAAAGCGGCCAGCGGCGTTCCGGTTCGTCAGGCGTCGCGCGCGGCCGCGCCGGCGTCGGCACGTGGCCGTGACACGTCACAGCCGGTTGTCCCGCGCGAGCATCAGCACGCGCGCCCAGCGCTGCGCATCGCGCTTGTCCATCATCGGCAGCTTCCATTCGCCGCGTACGGCGTCGCGCACACGCACGACCAGATGCCAGCGGCCATCGATCGGCGCGGCTTCGCAGCCGTCGAGCTGCGACAACGTATAGCGGCCGTCCGCGCCGTCATGCGACAGCCACAGCAGCCCCTGCGTCGCGGACACGCGCACCTCGCCCCACGCGCGATGCACGATGTGGGTCCAGCCTTGTTCCTTCGTGTTCGGTGCGATGTCACGGCGGCGCTTGATCCACCACGCGACCAGCGCGATCAGGATCGCGGCGGCGAGCACGGCGGCTGCGATCGCGACCGGCTGGCCGAACTGCGCGGCGATGACGTGAAACAGGTGAACCGCGCCCCATCCCAGGGCGATGAGCGCGAACAGCGCAATGAAAATCGGCATGTCGAATCGGAAAGGAGGACGGGCCGGCGCAGCCAGCGCGCCGGTCCGTCGCACGCGGCATTACCGGCGGCGGTGAATGTCGTGCGTGACGAAGCCCGCGTCGTTGGTGGGCAGCGCGAGGCCGTCCTTGACCGCGAGCGTCTTGCGGATGTCGTCGAGCCCCGCGCTCCAGTGGTCGCGCATCGTCGACAGACCGAACTGATAGTCCTTGTAGTGGTGCTCGTACGCCTTCTGCTGATAGATCAGGTGCTGGATGTTGTACTTCTTCCCGCTCGACATCGCTTCGGCCTCGACGCACCACGGGTCGTTCTTGCGCTGCTCTTCCGGCACCTGCTCGAGCACGTGGCGCAGCACGTTGCGGTAGCGCTGTTCGCGCTGCAGCGTGTCGGTGACGAAGCGCGTGCGGCTCGAATACTGCACGTCCTTCGTACGTTCCGCGACGTCGGCCATCGTGCGCGGCAGCGGCCCGCGTGCGCTCCACAGGTCGACCTGGAACGCGAGCGTGTCGCGCCGCGGACGCGCGCGCAGCACTTCCATCAGCGGCGTGTTCGACACGACGCCGCCGTCCCAGTAATACTCGCCGTCGATCTCGACGGGCGGGAACGCGGGCGGCAGCGCGCCGGACGCCATGAAGTGCTCGGGCTCGAGGCGGATGCGCGAGTTGTCGAAGTACACGAAGTTGCCGGTGCCGACGTTGACCGCGCCGACCGATACGCGCGTCTCGCCCGAGTTGATCCGGTCGAAATCGCACAGCTTGAGCAGCGTCGCGCGCAGCTGCGACGTGTCGTACCAGCTGATCTTTTCCGGATGATCGGACACGCCCGGCAGCGGCGGCGGGAAGCGCGGCACGAAGAAGCCCTGCTGGCCCTGCATCATCGCGCTCGCGGCCTGCGACGCGGTGAAGAACGTGCGGATCTGATCGATGCTGTTGAACAGCGCGAACTCGAACGCGGCCGGAATCGCGGGAAAGAACGCCGGCTGGCAGATCGTTTCCCAGAATTCGCGCAGCCGTTCGACGCGATGTTCGGGCGCATTGCCGGCGATCAGCGCGGTGTTGAGCGCGCCGATCGAGATGCCGGCGATCCAGTCGAGCGGAATGCCCGCTTCGTGCAGGCCCTCGAACACGCCGGCCTGATACGCGCCGAGCGCGCCGCCGCCCTGCAGGACGAGCGCGATCGTTTCGTAAGGCAGCGACCGCGCAGCGGCCGGCGCGCCGGCTTCGTGATGCAGGTCCGCCGCATCGACGGCCTGCTTTTCTGTACGCGCGTGCGGTTTCATCAGTTGCTCCGAGAAATCCCGCCGTGGACGGCGGAGACGGATGGCGTGCCGTCGCTCGACGGTACGCCATCGTGAGTCGTGAGAATGGACGTGATGCGGGAATCGCCTCCCGTCAGGGAGGCGAGGACGTTACTGCATGAACCAGCCGTGGCTGACGATGAACGACTGGCCCGTGAGCGCGGCGCTCGGGAACGCCGACAGGAACAGCACCGTCTGCGCGACGTCCTGCACCGTCGTGAACACGCCGTCGACCGTGTTGCCGAGCATCACCTTCTTCACCACTTCCTCTTCGCTGATCCCCAGTTCCTTCGCCTGCTCCGGAATCTGCTTGTCGACCAGCGGCGTGCGCACGAAGCCCGGACACACGACGTGCGAGCGCACGTTGTGCTTCGCGCCTTCCTTCGCCAGCACGCGTGCCAAGCCGAGCAACCCGTGCTTGGCCGTCACGTACGCCGACTTCAGCGGCGACGCCTCGTGCGAGTGCACCGAGCCCATGTAGATCACGACGCCGCCGCGATCGTCCTTGTACATGTGCTTGAGCGCGGCCTTGGTCGTCAGGAACGCACCGTCGACGTGGATCGCCTGCATCTTCTTCCAGTCGGCGAACGAGTAGTTCTCGATCGGATTGACGATCTGGATGCCCGCGTTCGACACGAGGATGTCGACCGAGCCGAACGTTTCCGCCACCTTGTCGATGCCGCTGTTGACCGCTTCCTCGCTGGTCACGTCCATCGCGACGCCGATCGCCTTGCCGCCTGCCTTGTTGATCTCGTCGGCAACCGCGTTTGCGCCGTCCTGGTTCAGGTCGGCGATCGCGACAGCGGCGCCCGCCTTCGCGAGCTCCAGTGCGATTTCCTTGCCGATGCCGCTTGCGGCGCCCGTGACGACTGCGGTCTTGCCATTCAGGTTGCTCATTTCGAATTTCCCGTGGTGAAAGGTTTGACAGGGAGAAAGGACTGCGGACGTGTTACTGAGCCAGGTAATCGTAGACGACTTCGCCGAGGCCGAGTGTCAAATCCGCGACGAGGTGGCGCGCTTCGACGATCTCGAGCACCGGCAGGTCGGCCACCGGCGCAAGTGCGTGCGGCGCCAGTTCGAGCGAGGCAGGGCCCGTCCACGCGCCCTTCATCTTGATGTCCTGCATGTAGTAGCGCACCAGTTCGCATACGCGTGCGGTGCCGTCGACGTGCGGGATGATCTTGAGCAGGAAGTTCGGGCCGGCGAGGCGCTTCGTCTGCTCGTCGATGTCGAGTTCCTTGTGCTTGTAGCCCATCGTGCCGGTCGCGACGCGCACCTTGCCGTAGTCGAGCGTGCCCAGGATGTGATCGGTGTTCACGTGCAGCGTGGGCGACGCGAGTTTCTTCGGGAAACCCCACAGTTCGCGGCCGCCGGCGATCGGCGGGTGATCGTCGAGATACATCGCGAGCGTATAGCCGCCGGCCTGGCCGTTGTACTCGACGGGGATGACCTGGCCGCTTTCCGTGTAGTCGCCGAAGCCGGTCGAATCCGCCATGCGGATGAATTCGTAATGGACGAGCGGCTCGGTGACCTGCAGCGGCTCGGGCACGATTTCACGCAGACGGTCCGGATCGGTGCGATACGTGATGATCAGAAACTCACGATCGACGAAACGGTACGGGCCCATCGGAAAGGCGGGGCTGGTCAACGGCATCGCAAACGCTTTCGATCGGACATCGCTGGGTTTCATGCGGACTCCTTGTTGTTGATCGCTTCGTGGATGAGTGCTCGTAAGCCCGTAATCCTATGCCTGTGCGTTGCCGTTGTGCGATGCCGCATCTGGAATTAATTGTTGCCGATTTCGAATTATTTGCAACGCAAATATTGAGGCGAACGGTGCGAACGGCATGGAGCGCATGGGGCGGTCCGATATTCTCAGGCGTCGATGACGCCACGATGTGAAAAAGGTGAGCCTTTACAGGATAGTTGGTGAGCTTTTACAGGAGACGGTCACGCGGGAATGTGACAATTGCGTGAACTTGTGTTGCAGTGCAGGCTCTAAGTGCGTTCGCGCGCGACGCACGCGCCCGGTTCTTATCCCCGGCCGTCCGACGCGTTAAGCATTGCTTAAGCGAGTGAGCACTAGCATCGTTCCAACCGACCGGCATGCCCGGTCCAATCGTTACGCCCCCACGCAACCGCATTCATGCAGAACCTCAATCTCACCCTGTTTTCCGCCGTCAATGCCGGCGCCGTGTCGCACCCCGGTGCTGCTCGCGTCGCGATCTTCGCCGCCGACTGGCTCGTCTATGCGCTGCCCGCGATGCTGCTGCTGACCTGGATCTTCGGCGAGCGCCCGACGCGCCGCCAGGCGATCGAAGCCGGCGTCGGCACGTGCGTGGCGCTGGCGCTCGCGCAGGTGATCGGGCATTTCTGGTTTTCGCCGCGGCCGTTCATGGTCGGCGTCGGCACGCAACTGATTCCGCATGCGCCGGACAGCTCGTTTCCGAGCGATCACATGACGTTCGCGTGGAGTCTTGCGGTCGGCATGATGCTCGCCGGCAGCACGCGGCTGACCGGGTTCGTGATGGCCGCGATGGCCGTCGTGATTGCATGGGGGCGTGTGTATGCGGGCGTGCACTGGCCGTTCGACATGGCCGGCGGCGTGCTGGTCGGCACGGCCGGCGCGCTGGCCGCGCATCTGTACGGACAACGCGTCGTCGAACTGCTCGAACGGATCGGCGACGTCGTGCACGCGGTGATGATGGGGCGCGAGCGCGCGCCCTGAGCGGGAGAACCAGGGGCCGGACGCCGTCAACCGGGCGTCTTGGCCGCTTCAGCCGAAGCGGACGGGCCGCCGCCCGCTTCGTGCAGTTCGGGCGTCTCGCCCGGGTGCTGTGCGGCGTCACGTTCGAGTGCGCTTTCCTTCAGGATCGCGCACATCGCAACGAACAGCGCGAGCACGACGGCCGCCAGGCCGCAATAGCCGGCGATCTTCAGGTTGCGAAGGAAAGGCGAAGCGTGGCTTTCTTTTGTCATGACCGGGCGCTCCTGGGCGGGCTGCGGCGGCTGTCGCCCGACAGCGGCGTCGCAGACATAGATATATACCAGCCGCCCCGCCGATGCCAAGCCCGCCGCTGCGCGGGCACCCGTTCGCGTCAGTCTTCCAGCGTTTCGTGCACGGCCGCCGCGCCGCGCTTCCAGTATGCCGCCGCGCGGATGCGCGACTTGTCGACGCCGCGTTCGCCGCTCAGGTGCTGCCGCACCGCGCGCATCGACTGCGCTTCGCCAGCCGCCCACACGTAACCGTCGCCGGAGGACGGCAGCGGCAGCTCGCGCACCGCATTCAGCAGCACGTCGCCGTCTGCCGCGTCGGCTTCGGCGCGAAAGCGCCAGATTTCATGCACGTCGGCGCGCGTATCGAACGCGATTTGCGCGGTGCGATCCGCGACTTCCAGCACGACCGCCGCGCGCGCACCGGCCGGCAATTGCTCGAGACGCCGCGCGACTGCTGGCAGCGCCGTATCGTCGCCGATCAGCAGATGCCAGTCGAAATCGATCGGGACCACGAACGAACCGCGCGGACCGCCGATGCCGAGCCACTGGCCGACGCGTGCCTGCGCCGCCCATTGCGATGCGGGGCCCGGATGGTTCAGCACGAATTCCAGATCGAGTTCGCAGGCGGCGCGGTCGAAGCGGCGCGGCGTGAAATCGCGCGCGACCGGCCTCGGTTGGCCTTCGGGAAATTCGGGGCCATTCGCGCCGAGCGTCGGCATCGTGGGCCGGTCGGCGCCGGGCGGCGGGAAAAACACCTTCACGTGATCGTCGAACGACGACGATTCGAAATCCGCGAGGTCGGGGCCGCCCAGGGTGACGCGCAGCAGGTGCGGCGTCACTGCGTGCACGCGCACGACCTGCAGCAGGCGGAACTTGAGCGTATGGCGCACGCGGGTGACGGCGCGTCCGGATGGGTTCTGCATCAATCCGTTCTCCTTGGGTTTTGACGGGCGGCGCGGATCACGCGCCGGTGCCGCCTTCGATTTCGGCCGTCGCGCGGCGCATGATTGCGGCGATGCGCCGTTGTTCGTCGGCGTCGGCGGCGCTCTTGTGGAGCAGCGCCCGCTTCAGCGCAAGGCGGGCCTCGACGAACTCGGGCAGCCAGCCGGGCTGCGCTTCGTCCCGCGCTTCGCCGCCTGCCGATTCGCCGGCGAACGCGCGGCGCATGAATTCCATCTTGCGCGCGAGGTGCGTGAGGCGTGCGAACAAGGTGTCGACGCGTTCGCGCTGCGCATCGAGGTGCGCGCGGCCGGCGTCGGTCAGCGCATAGCGCTTGCGGTTGCCTTCCGCCTGCGACGCGACGAAGCCGACTTCCTCGAGATACGTGAGCGCCGGATACACCATGCCGGGGCTCGGGCTATAGAAACCGTTCGAGCGCGTGTCGAGCGCCTTGATCAGTTCGTAACCGTGGCTCGGTTGCTCGGCGACCAGCGCGAGCAGCAGCAACTGGAGATCGTCGGAGCTGAACTGGCGGCCGCGCGGCATGCCGTCGTCACCGAAATCGCCAAAGCCGCCGCGTCCGCCACGGCCACTGAACGGGCCGCCGCCGAATGGATCGTGGCCGCGCCGATGCCGGCCGATTGCTTGCCAGATGCTGGCGTACCAGCCAGGGCCGGCATGCGCACCATGACCGTCGCATCGGGCATGGCCGCGGGAGGGGTTGTGTCGCATGATTGTGTCCTGTATGTCGTAAAACATATCGAAAGATATATATCGAAAGATATAGCGTCAAGCGGCAAATAAGGGGGCGGATGAAGTGAGGGCAGATCTGTGGGTTTGCAGGGAAGGTGGGTTTTTTGCGGTATTCAGTCCTTCCACCAGCCACGACGCCGGGCACGGCGCGATGCAGATCGGCGAGCCAGACGATCGGCGAGAACTGCAATTCTTCGAGAAAAGCCCGCGTGTAGGGAATGAGCTTCTGCTGCTCGCTGCTGCCACTCGTGCGCTCGAAGAAACGCGGCGCTTGCGCTGTCAGGACCGGACCGAAATCCTGGAGTGCACGATCGATCCATCGGGACGTGTCGGCGTAGGGGGACGCCGGCACGCGCTTGCGAAATTGTGCCGGATCTGCGATTTCGGAAAAACAGTTGGCAGTACAGAGCGCTATGTTCCGATTTGCGTCGAGCAAGCGAGATAGACAGGCTGCCTGCTTATCTCCCGGCGCATCAAGTGGTCTTCAGACCGCGCTCGCTGCGTCGATCTTGCGAATGTCTTCCTCGTCGAGTCGCACGCGGATCGCCTCTCCGAGCAATGCGAGCTGCCCGAGCGACGTCGCACTCGCGATCGGTGCGGTGATCGTCGGCCGCGCGATCTGCCATGCGAGCGCGATCGCGGCCGGTTGCGTGCCGTGCTTCGCCGATACGTCGTCGAGCGCCGCGAGAATGCGCAGGCCGCGCGCATCGAGATAACGGGCGACGCGATCGCCGCGCACGCTTTTCTTCAGGTCGGCTTCGCTGCGATACTTGCCCGACAGAAAGCCGCTCGCGAGCGCGTAGTAGTTGACGACGCCCAGTTTCAGGTCGCGCACGACCGGTTCGAGATCGCGCTCGTACTCGGCGCGGTTGATCAGGTTGTATTCCGGCTGGATCACCTGATACGCAGGCAGGCCGTTGCGCTTGCTGACGTCGGCGGCTTCGCGCAGGCGTGCGCCGCTGTAGTTCGACGCGCCAATGATGCGCACCTTGCCCGCGTCGATCAGCGTCTGGTAAGCGGAGAGCGTTTCGTCGAGCGGTGCCGTGTCGGCGAGATCGCGGTGCGAGAAATACAGGTCGATGTAGTCGGTCTGCAGGCGGCGCAGCGAATCGTCGGCGGCCTTCAGGATGTTGTCCTTCGTCAGGCCGGCGCGCGCCGCGAGCAGGCCGACCTTGGTCGCGATCACGACCTGATCGCGCTTGCCGGAACGCTTGAGCCACTTGCCGATGATCGTTTCCGATTCGCCGCCGCTGTTGCCGGGCGCCCAGGCCGAATAGACGTCGGCCGTATCGATGAAGTTGATGCCGGTGTCGGCGAGCGCGTCGAGCAGCTCGAACGATGCGTTCTCGTCGACGGTCCAGCCGAAGACGTTGCCGCCGAAGGCGAGCGGGGAAACCTGGATGTCCGACGTGCCGAGGGTGCGTAGTGCCATGTTGCTCTCCGGAATCTGAGGGGTGACGGGATGAGACGACAGGATTGGCCGGGATGAATGCGACGGGAAGGCGAACGGGCGAGGCGCTTTCGCCGTTGTCGCGGACACCGGAACATTCTCGCTGATCGAGCGGAATCGTGCAGCGGACGGCGGATGGTCCGTCCGGCAGATGGATGATCCGCGCGGCGGCGTTCGATCCGGAACTGAATCTTGAGGCGTCCGGGGAGAGGCAGGCGGAGATCCGGCGTATCGCACCACTTCGACGGAGCGGAACGAAAAACGGGCGGCAAAGTTGCCGCCCGCGATCGATCGGCGCCCCAATCCGTTACCGCAACTGCACGGCCGCCAGAAACAGGACCATGCTGCCGATCGCGCCATCCAGCACGCGCCACGCGACGGCCTTGCGGAACCACGGCGCAAGCAGCCGCGCGCCGTATCCGAGCCCGAGGAACCACACGACGCTGACCGCCATCGCGCCGATCGCGAACGCAAGCCGCGAGCCTTCCGGCTCGCGCGCGCCGGCCGTGCCGATCAGCAGGAACGTATCGAGATACACGTGTGGGTTGAGCCACGTGAACGCGAGCGTCATCAGCACGATCGCGACCGCGCTCTGCGGCGGCGGCGCGACGGCATCGCCGCGCACGTCGAGCGTTTCGTGTCCCGGCTTGAACGCGCGACGCAGCGCGTTGATGCCGAACCACGCGAGATATGCGAGGCCGACGTACAGCACGACGTGGACGAAGGTCGGATAGCGTTCGACGAGAACCGACGCGCCGCCGACGCCCGCGCCGATCAGGATCATGTCGGACAGCGCGCACAGCAGCACGATCTTGCCGACATGCGAGCGCATGATGCCTTGCCGGAGCACGAACGCGTTCTGCGCACCGATGGTCACGATGAGCGACCCGCACAGGGCGGCGCCGTGGGAAAAAGCGATCCAGTTCATGATGGGAAAGAGGTGAGGCAGTAGACGGGTGAATCGGTTGGCGCTAGTCTGCGGTCAGCCGAAACATAAGAGAAGCTAATTCACCTAATGCCGATTAAGGAAATCTAATGCTCGACTACGCATTGCTCGACGCTCTCGCGGCGGTGATCCGGTACGGCTCGTTCGAACGGGCGGCGAGGGAGCTGAACGTCACGCCATCGGCGGTATCGCAGCGCGTGAAACTGTTGGAGGAGCGGGTCGGCAGCGTGCTCGTCAAGCGCGGGCAGCCGTGCGTCGCGACGACGTCGGGCGCGTTGCTCTGCCGGCATACGGAGCGCGTGCAGTTGCTCGAGGCCGAACTGGGTGGCCGGATGCCGGCATTGCCCGGCCAGATCGCAAGCGCATGGCCGATGTTGCGCGTGGCCGTCAACGACGACAGCGTCGCGACCTGGTTCATCGATGCGGTCGGGCCGTTCTGCACCGAGCGCGAGACCCTGCTCGACCTCGTGATCGACGACCAGGACTACACGGCCGCGCGCATTCGCGATGGCAGCGTGCAGGGCGCGGTGACCGCGCAGGCCGAGCCGATCCAGGGATGCCGGTCGACGCGGCTGGGGCGCATCCGCTATCGCGCGGTGTGTTCGCCGGCGTTTTACGACCGCTATTTCGGCGCGGGCATCACGCGCGATGCGCTACGTCGTGCGCCGTGCGTGATGTTCAATCCGAAGGACGGTTTGCAGGCGCGCTTCATCCGGCGCGTGACGCGCGCGGACCTCGATCCACCGCAACACTGGATCCCGCACGTCGCGGGCTACCTGCGCGCATGCGAAACGGGGCTGGGATGGGGAATGTGCCCGGACCGGATGGTCGATCGCCAGCTGGCGGCGGGCGAACTGGTCGACATGTCGCGCGGGCGGACCGTCGATATCGACCTGTACTGGCAGAGCTGGCGTTTGTCGATCGGCTGGCTCGACGATTTCAGCGCGGCGCTGAAGGCGCGCGCCGCGCTGTTTCTCGACTGATTGGGGCCGGAGGGATGGACGGCGGCGGCGCGCAGGATACGCGCCGCGCGGGGTCAGACGTGGTGCAGGCCGTCGAAGTCGACGATCTGTACGAGGCGGCCGTGCATTTCGATCAGGCCGCGCTTCTGGAACTTCGACAGCGTGCGGCTGACCGTTTCGAGCGTCATGCCGAGGTAGCTGCCGATGTCTTCGCGCGTCATCCGCAGGTTGAATTCCGACGGCGAGTAGCCGCGCTTCAGGTAACGCGACGACACGTCGAGCAGGAACGCGGCGACGCGCTCTTCGGCGTTCAACGAGCCGAGCAGCATGGTTTGCGACGTTTCGCGCACGATCTGCTCGCTCATCAGCTTGTGCATGCGCAGCTGCATCGTGCCGGCTTCCGAGCACAGCGACTTGAGCGCGCTGTACGGAATCACGCAGACCGAGCTGTCTTCCAGCGCAACCGCGGTGCGCGGGTGCGTGTCGTCGCAGATGCCGTCGAGGCCGAGCGCTTCGCCCGCGAGGTGCAGGCCCGTGACCTGCTCGCGTCCGTCGTGGCGTGTGGCGACGGTTTTCAGCGAACCCGAGCGCACGGCGTACAGGTTGTCGAAGGTGTCGCCTTCGCGGAACAGCGCTTCGCCGCGCTTGACCGGGCGCGCCGCGCAGATGACTGATTCGAGGCGGCTGAGCGCTTCGGGTGCGAGGCCCTGCGGCATGCACAGGTGCCGCATTGCGCACGACGAGCAGTGCGGTGCCTGGCGGGGAGCCCAGTTGCCTGCATGGGACGAGGCGGCGGGACGTGTGGCGACGGGCGTCAACATGATCGTTTACTCCGGCATTGAATCGACCGAATCATTGTCCCACCGCAAGTTGCCGCTGTCGGGTGACAAAACGTCGCGACCGCGCGCACATGTCGCGGGCATCGCATCGGCATGCAAGCATGCCGACGCCGACGCCGCTCAGCCTTCCTGATCGTCCGTATGCGCGGCGGCCGGGATCAGCAGCACGGGCAGCGTCGCATGCCGCACGCACTGTTCGGCGATGCTGCCGAGCACGAGGCGACGGAACCCGCGGCGGCCGTGCGTGCCGAGCACGAGGAGATCGGCGCCGAACGCTTTCGCACCGTCGAGGATCAGCGTCGACACGTCGTTGAGCGACGACGCCTCGCTCGTCACCGTCTCGCCCTTCACGCCGGCCGCCTGCATCAGCTTCTTGAACTCCGCCGCGAGCGCATTGCCTTGCGCGATGAGCTGGTCGCGCAGGACGGACGGATCGTAGCCCGGCACGTTGTAGTAGATCGCGGCGTTTTCGACGACGTAGAACGGTTGCAGTTCGGCGCCGTGCTCCTTCGCGAGCGCGAGGGCGGCATCGAACGCGTGGCGGGCCGTGTCGCTGCCGTCGATGGCAACCAGAATGCGCTTGTACATGGTGTCTCCAGGTGGCGGGTTGAACGGAAGTCGGCGGAACGGCCGAGCAGGCCGTGCGTCGCTGCGAGGCAGGGTAAACCAACGGCAGGGACTTTGCAGCGACGTGCCGGTCGTCGCGAGTGTGCATTGAATATCATCCGGACCGCGATCACGTGACTTCGATCAACGCCGATGCATCGACGTCGCGAAACCCGAGTGTCGAACGCGAACCCGGCGCCGATATCGATTCCAGCGCCGATTCGGAGGACCGGCGCGCGAACGCGCGCGTCGCTCCGCCGCCATCGGTCATCGGCCGCGCACCGACCCGCCAAACGAACGGTCGATTCAAACGCCGCGCGCGTCACCGCGGCACCGGCGTGATTTCGATCACCCGTTCCGGCCGGCGTCCATGGCCGGGCCAGTATGCGCTGCCGTACATCCGGTGAACCGGGCCGTACAGCGCGTCGTCCGCGTGCGACGGCGCGTCGAATCCCTTCTCGATCACCATGTAGCCGGCCCGCAGCGCGAACGCCGGATGATTGCCGCCCGGCCGGCTGTCGAAGCCGGCGAAGCCGTCGCCGGCCTCGGGCATCGCATTGACGAGCGACGCGTTGCTGTGCGTGATCTGGTCGGGCGAGAAGGCGCGGCCGCTCGCGAGACGCGCGGCCTCGCGATTCTTGCCGTCGGTGTCGACGGTGCTGTCGTGCGTGTCGTCGTTGTCGAGTTCGATGCTGCGCGGACGCGCGGCGCGGGCTGGAGCTGTCGTTTCCATCACGGCTCTCCTGGCGGCGAAGCGCTCCGGATCGAAGCAAATCCCGTTCCGGGCAAGACGGGAAAACGGCGCGCGGACGGTCGCCGCCGTCGTGCCGCGCGCGCTGATTTGTCATGATTTATTTCAGCTAGAAGACCCGTTTTCTACAGAGTATGATTCATTTCCTGCGAAGCGGCGACAGGGGAAGCGGTCTCGCCGCCTCTGCCCGCACCGGGGCGCCGCAGCACCCTTAAGACGGGTAGTGAACAACAAATCAAGGGACTAGAGGTGGCGGATTCATGCAAGCGACTACTGCCTTCACGCACCGCGGTTATCTGTTGAATTGCGCGCCCGCGCGCGCCAGCGACGGCTCGTTCAAACCCTACGTCGTGATCTCCCGATCGAGCGACGGGGAACTCGTCGCGAACCGTTTTTTTCCGACCGAGCTCCAGTTCAACGACGAAGGCGACGCGATCGCGCACGCGCGCGACTGGGCCGTGCGCTGGATCGATGCGAGCAGTATTACGATCTGACGCCCTCGCGCGATGGCGGCATTGGCCGTCCGGCCGATCCCCGGGCGCGCCGCTGCCGGACGAAAACGCGGTAATCTTCTGGAACCCGTCACTTTATTAGCGGCCGTGCGATCGAGCGCGGCCGCCTGCATTGGCATATGTCGACATCACCCGCCCGTCAGTGGGGCCTCGAAGAAATCGTTGCCGGCTTGCGCGAATCGCGCGAGGAACTTCATCGCACGCGACATCCGCGCGGCATCCGCGAGCTGCCGTCGCGCGACGCGATCTGCAAGATCGTCACCGGCCTGCGCGCGTCGATGTTTCCGACGCACTACGGCGCGCCGGATCTGACCGACGAAAGCGTCGACTACTACGTCGGCCACACGCTCGAAAGCACGCTGCGGATCCTGTCCGAACAGATCCGCCGCGCGCTGCCGTTCCTGCCCGAGCATGCGGACACGCCGTTCGCCGAACTCGACGAACGCGCGTTCGAGATCGCGCGCGAGTTCGGCCGGCAGTTGCCGGCGGTTCGCGCGCTGCTGGTCAGCGACATCCAGGCTGCCTACGCGGGCGATCCGGCCGCGCAGCACATCACCGAGATCCTGCTGTGCTACCCCGGCGTGCTCGCGATGATGCACCACCGGCTCGCGCATGCGCTGCACCAACTCGGTGTGCCGCTGCTCGCGCGTTTCATCAATGAAATCGCGCACTCGGCCACCGGCATCGACATTCACCCGGGCGCGCAGATCGGCCCGAGCTTCTTCATCGACCACGGCACCGGCGTCGTGATCGGCGAAACCGCGATCATCGGCGAGCGCGTGCGCGTGTACCAGGCCGTCACGCTCGGCGCGAAGAGCTTCCCGGCCGATGGCGACGGCGCGCTGGTGAAGGGCAATGCGCGGCATCCGATCGTCGAGGACGACGTGGTGATCTACGCGGGCGCGACGATTCTGGGCCGCGTGACGATCGGGCGCGGTTCGGTGATCGGCGGCAACGTGTGGCTCACGCACAGCGTGCCGCCCGGCACGAGCGTCGCGCAGGGCAAGGTCCGCGAAGGCGGCAGCGCCGAGAAGCCGTAACGCGGCGCGCGAACGGCGGAACGGTCGTTCGCGCAGCGTAGATGAAGGCGTGTGCCGATGCATGCACGCCGGCGTGCGAAGGGCGCACACGGCTGCCGTCGACCATGCCGTTCGTCAGTGCTTGCCGGCCGGCGAGCGATGCTTGTACAGCACGTCCTGGTCGACGCGGATCAGGTTCTGCCCCGCATCGACGACGAAATCCACGCCGTTGTACGCACTACCCGTCAGCAGCAGGATCGCGCCCGCGACGTCGTCGGGGCCGGCGATGCGCGCGAGCGGCGTCGATGCGCGGCTCGCGTGTTCGAAGTCGGCCTGCGTCTGGTCGTCGCTCGGCAGCATCAGCCCGGGGAACACCGCGTTCACGCGCAGCACCGGCGACGACGACAGCGCGAGCATCTGCGTGAGGTTGCCGAGCGCGGCCTTCGCGACCGTGTAGCTGAAATGGTCGCGGTGGAAGTTTTCCTTGATCTTCTGGTCGACCACGTTGACGACGACGCCCTGCGTGCCGGCCGCGCGGGCCCGCTCGTAGAATGCGCGCGTGAGCAGGATCGGCGCGCGGCAGTTGACCGCCCACGCCTGGTCGAACGCCGCGAGGTCGAAGCTCGGGAAATGGTCCTGCCAGAACACCGACGCGTTGTTGACCAGCACGTCGAGGCGGCCGAAGCGCGCATATACTTGGTCGATCAGCGTGGTGATCTGCGCGGCATCCGACAGGTCGGCCTGCAGCGCGACCGAATCGTGCCCGCGTTCGGCGATCGCGCGGGCCGCCGCCTGAGCGGCATCGGCGGAGCGGTCGTAATGGACCGCGGTGCGATAACCGTGCGCGGCGAAATACTCGGCGAACGCGCGCCCGGCCCGGCGCGCGGCGCCGGTCACGAGCACGACCGGCGCGTTTGCCGCTTGCTTCGTGGACTGCATTACGTATTCGTCAGGTTGACTGAAGAAGGATTCGCGACGATCGACAGGAATTCGCGCCGCGTCGACGGATCGGTGCGGAACGTACCGAGCATGCGCGACGTGACCATCTCGACGCCCGGCTTGTGCACGCCGCGCGTCGAGATGCACTGATGCGCGGCTTCGAGGATCACGCCGACGCCCTTCGGCTGCAGCACGTCGAACAGCGTGTCGGCGATCTGCACGGTCATCTTTTCCTGGATCTGCAGGCGCTTCGCGAACGCGTCGACGAGGCGCGCGAGCTTCGAGATGCCGACGACGCGATGGTTCGGCAGATACGCGACGTGCGCGCGGCCGATGATCGGCACCATGTGGTGCTCGCAGTAGCTCTCGAAGCGGATGTCCTTCAGCACGATCATTTCGTCGTAGCCGTCGACTTCGCTGAACGTGCGCGCGAGGATGTCGCGCGGCTCCAGCGCGTAGCCGGCGAAGAACTCTTCATAGGCGCGCACGACGCGTGCCGGCGTGTCGAGCAGGCCTTCGCGGGCGGGATCGTCGCCGGCCCAGCGCAGCAGCACGCGAACGGCATCCTCGGCTTCTTTCCGGCTCGGCCGGGATGCGGCCGGCTCGGGCCGCGCGGATTTTTTACCCATCTAGTCGCTCCATCGAATGCGGCCGCCTGAGGCGGCGCGGATATCCGGGCATTGTTTCATGCTTTCGCGGCTCGTGCGTGCGGCCTGCCGCACACCCTGCGTCACTTCGGCCATTCGTCCTGCTCGTCGTTGAACAGCGACGCGACGACGCCGCGCAGCCACGCGGTGCGCGGATCGTTGTGGAACTTGCGATGCCAGTGCTGCTTCAGGTCGAAGCGCGGCAGCGGCAACGGCGGCTCGACCGGCACGATGAACGCATGCTCGGCCGCATACGCATAGCCGATCGCATGCGGCACCGTCGCGATCAGGTCGGTGCGACTCAGGATGAACGGCAGGCTCATGAAGTGCGGCGTCTCGAGCACCGCACGGCGGTGCATGCGCTGCTTCGCGAGGTATTTCTCGAGCACCTCCTGGCTGCGCCCCTCGGCGCGCACCACCGCATGCCCGCACGCAAGGAACTGCTCGGCCGTGAACGGGCGCGCCTGTTCGAGCGGATGGCCGCGCCGCATCAGGCAGACGAACCGGTGCGTGAACAGACGCTGCTGGAAGAAGTTGTTGCCGTCGAGATCGGGGAAGTAGCCGACCGCGAGATCGATCGAGCCGGCTTCGAGGCCGCGGCCGACTTCGTCGTGCCCGAGCGAGACCGAGCGCAGGTTCGCGTGCGGCGCGCGCGTCGCGAACGCCTGCAGCAGCTTCGGCAGGAACACGATCTCGCCGACGTCCGACAGCGCGATCGAGAACGTATGCGTGCTCGCCGCCGGATCGAAATCGTGCGGCGCGACGAGGCCGCGCTCGATCTGCGCGAGCGCATCGCGTGCGGCCGGCAGCAGCGCGAGCGCGCGCGGCGTCGGCTCCATTCCGCGCGACGTGCGCACGAACAACGGATCGCCGAAATACTCGCGCAGGCGGCCGAGCGCGGTGCTCACGCGCGGCTGGCTCACGCCGAGCAGGTCGCCGGCGCGGCTGACGTTGCGCGTGTCGTCGAGCGCGACGAGGTAGGGAATCAGGTTCAGATCGAGCGTATCCATCGTGAGGCCGGTATCCGGGAAACGTATACAACTTATCTTCAAAATCGCGTTGCCGCATAGTCGGGAAAGCGCTCAAATGGGTTCCATTATTCGAACCAATGTTCAGGAGACGAACAATGCGCACCCAGGTCGCCATCATCGGCGCCGGTCCGTCCGGCCTTTTGCTTTCCCATCTGCTGCGCCTGCAAGGCGTCGATTCCGTCCTCGTCGAAGCGCGTTCGCGCGAATACTGCGAGAACCGCATCCGCGCCGGCGTGCTGGAGCAGGGCACCGTCGACACGCTGAACGAAGCCGGCCTCGGCGAGCGGATGCGCCGCGAAGGGCTCGAACATCACGGCATCGAGCTGCTGTTCTCCGGCCAGCGCCATCGCATCGACCTGAGCGCGCTCACCGGCGGGCGTGCGATCACCGTCTATAGCCAGCACGAAGTCGTGCGCGACCTGATCGCGGCCGGCGACGCGCATGGGCATCAGATGCACTTCGAAGTCAGCGATGTCGCGCTGCACGATATCGAAAGCGAGCACCCGTCCGTCACGTTCAAGCACGCGGACGGCCGCGCGGACCGCATCGACTGCGACTACATCGCCGGCTGCGACGGCTTCCACGGCATCGCGCGGCAGACCATTCCCGCCGAGCGGCTGAACACGTTCGAGCGCGTCTATCCGTTCGCATGGCTCGGCATCCTCGCCGACGCGGCGCCGTCGCTCGACGAGCTCGTCTACGCGCATCACGACAACGGCTTCGCACTGTTCTCGATGCGCTCGCCGACGGTCACGCGCCTCTACCTGCAGTGCAAGCCCGACGAAGACCTCGCCGAATGGTCCGACGCGCGGATCTGGGACGAACTGCACACGCGCTTCTCGAACGACACCGGCTGGACGCCGACCGAGGGCCGGATCACGCAGAAGAGCGTGACGCCGATGCGCAGCTTCGTGTCGGAGACGATGCAGCACGGCCGCCTGTTCCTCGCGGGCGACGCCGCGCACATCGTGCCGCCGACCGGCGCGAAGGGGATGAACCTCGCGGTGGCCGACGTCCGCGCGCTGTCCCGCGCGCTCGGCGCGCGCTACCGCAACGGCGACGCGACGCCGCTCGAGCGCTATTCGGCGACCTGTCTCGAACGCGTGTGGCGCGCCGAGCATTTCTCGTACTTCATGACGAACATGCTGCACTCGTCGCCGGAGGACTCGCCGTTTGTCAATCGCCTGAAGTTTGCCGAGCTGAAGTACGTGACGCGCTCGCGGGCCGCCGCGCAGTCGCTCGCCGAAAACTACGTCGGCCTGCCGTTCGACGACCAGACACCCCCCGAGGGATCCCGCCTTGACAACGCGCTGTGCACGACTCTATGATCGGCGCATCGTTCGCTAATCGAATCTAGGTTCTAATAGCGAACAAATGCCGAAGGTCGACGACGGCCTTCGACGCGGCACGCGACACGCGCGTGCCCCCTCGACAGGCCGCGCATCGTGCCGCGGGTTCGTATCAGGAAGAGACATGGTCAACAAGATTTTCGAATCGCTTCAATCGGCGGTCGCGGACGTCCACGACGGCGCGACCATCATGATCGGCGGTTTCGGCACGGCGGGCATGCCGTCCGAGCTGATCGACGCGCTGATCGAGCAGGGCGCGCGCGGCCTGACGATCGTCAACAACAACGCGGGCAACGGCGAGACGGGCCTCGCGGCGCTGCTCAAGGCGAAGCGGGTGCGCAAGATCATCTGCTCGTTCCCGCGCCAGAGCGACTCGCAGGTGTTCGACGCGCTGTACCGCGCGGGCGAAATCGAGCTGGAGCTCGTGCCGCAGGGCAACCTGGCGGAGCGGATCCGCGCGGCGGGCGCCGGCATCGGCGGCTTCTTCACGCCGACGGGCTTCGGCACGAAGCTGGCCGAAGGCAAGGAAACGCGCGTGATCGACGGCAAGTCGTATGTGTTCGAGACGCCGATCCACGCCGATTTCGCGCTGGTGAAGGCATACAAGGGCGATCGCTGGGGCAACCTCGTGTATCGCAAGACCGCGCGCAACTTCGGCCCGATCATGGCCAGCGCCGCGAAGGTCGCGATCGTGCAGGTGTCGGAAGTCGTGCCGCTCGGCGGGTTGAATCCGGAACACATCGTGACGCCGGGCATTTTCGTGCAGCGTGTCGTCGAAGTGCCGCAGGCCGCGCATGCGGCCGAGCTGGCCGCCGAACGTGCATCGCAAGCCGCCTGACAGCAGAGGAGACCCGACATGAAACGACTGACCCGCGACGAAATGGCCAAGCGCGTCGCCCAGGACATCCCCGAAGGCGCGTACGTGAACCTCGGCATCGGCGTGCCGACGCTGGTGGCGAACCACCTCGATCCGAGCAAGGAAATCTTCCTGCACAGCGAGAACGGCCTGCTCGGCATGGGCCCGGCGCCGGCGCCCGGCGAGGAAGACGACGAGCTGATCAACGCCGGCAAGCAGCACGTGACGCTGCTCACCGGCGGCGCGTATTTCCACCACTCGGATTCGTTCGCGATGATGCGCGGCGGCCACCTCGACTACTGCGTGCTCGGCGCGTTCCAGGTGTCGGCGAACGGCGACCTCGCGAACTGGCATACGGGCGCGCCCGACGCGATTCCGGCGGTCGGCGGCGCGATGGACCTCGCGATCGGTGCGAAGCAGGTGTTCGTGATGATGGAACATCTGACGAAGCAGGGCGAAAGCAAGATCGTCGCGCAGTGCTCGTATCCGGTCACCGGCGTGCAGTGCGTGAGCCGCATCTATACCGATCTCGCCGTGCTCGACGTGACGGCGGACGGCTTCGCGGTGAGCGAGATCTTCACCGACCTGTCGTTCGACGAATTGCAGAAGCTGACCGGCGTGCCGCTGATCGACGCGACGCGCAAGGCCGCGGCCTGAACGGCAAGCGTGCCGGCGCGCGCGATCGCGCGCACGCCGGCACGCTTGGGTAGACAATAGGCGCACGCCGTTTCCCCACTCTGATGCCATGCTCGAAGACAGCGCCCGCCTGACCTCCCTCATTTGCGGCACCGAGCCGCTCAACCGGATCTGGTCGCCGCGCGCGACGATCCAGCGGATGCTCGACGTCGAGGCCGCGCTCGCGCGTGCGCTCGCCGCGCGGCAGGTGATTCCCGTCGCCGCGGTCGCGCCGATCGAACGCGCGTGCGACGCCGGCCGGCTCGACGCCGACGCGCTCGCGCACGGCGCGGCGCTCGGCGGCAATCTCGCGATTCCGCTCGTCAAGCAGCTCACCGCCCAGGTAAAAGCCGACGACCCCGAGGCCGCGAAGTTCGTGCACTGGGGCGCGACGAGCCAGGACATCATCGATACTGCGACCGTGCTGCAACTGCGCGACACGCTCGACGTGCTCGAGCCGCTGCTCGACGAAGCGTGCGCGTCGCTCGCGATGCTCGCGCGCATGCATCGCGCGACGCCGATGATCGGCCGCACGTGGCTGCAGCAGGCGCTGCCGATCACGCTCGGCCTGAAATTCGCGCAATGGCTCGACGCGCTGCTGCGCCATCGCGCGCGCTTCGCCGAATTGCGCGAGCGCGCGCTGGTGCTGCAGTTCGGCGGCGCCGCCGGCACGCTGGCGAGCCTGCGCGAGCAGGCGGCCGGCGTGAGCGCCGCGCTCGCGGCCGACCTGAAGCTCGCGCTGCCGGCCGTGCCGTGGCATACGCAGCGCGACCGCATCGCGGAAGCCGCGTCTTGCTTCGGGATGCTGACCGGCACCCTCGGCAAAATCGCGCGCGACGTGTCGCTGCAGATGCAGACCGAAGTCGGCGAGCTTGGCGAACCGGCGGCCGCCGGCAAGGGCGGCTCGTCGACGATGCCGCACAAGCGCAACCCCGTCGGCTGCGCGGCCGTGCTGACTGCCGCGGTGCGCGCGCCGAACCTCGTCGCGACCGTGTTTGCCGGGATGGTCCAGGAGCACGAGCGCGCGCTCGGCGGCTGGCAGGCCGAATGGGATGCGCTGCCCGATCTCGCGCGTCTGACCGGCGGCGCGCTCGCGCAGATCGCGCAGATCGTCGCGGGCCTCGACGTGAACACCGGACGCCTCGCCGAGAACCTCGACCTGACGCACGGGCTGATCCTCGGCGAAGCCGTGATGCTCGCGCTCGGCGACCGGATCGGCCGGCTCGATGCGCATCATGTCGTCGAGCATGCGTCGAAGGAAGCCGTGCGCACCGGCGCGACGCTGTTCGACGTGCTCGCCGCCGATCCGACCGTATCCGCCCATCTGTCGCGCGACGCGCTCGCGCGGCTGCTCGATCCCGCACATTATGTCGGCGAGGCGCAGGCCTACGTCGACGCCGTGCTCGCGCTGCACGCGGGCACGACACAACCAGGAGAACACTGATGCCTTTCGCCACTGTCAACGGCGTGAAACTGCATTACCGGATCGACCGTGCCGCGCGCGACGACGCGCCGTGGCTCGTCTTCTCGAACTCGCTCGGCGCCGACCTGCAGATGTGGGCACCGCAGATTCGCCCGCTCACGCAGCACTTCAACATCCTGCGCTACGACACGCGCGGCCACGGCCATTCCGAAGCACCGGCCGGCTCGTACACGATCGACCAGCTCGCGGGCGACGTGATCGGCCTGCTCGACCACGTCGGCATCGATCGCGCTTACTTCTGCGGGATTTCGATGGGCGGTCTGACCGGCGCCGCGCTCGCCGCGCGCTTCCCGTCGCGCATCGTGCGCGCCGTGCTGTCGAACACCGCCGCGAAGATCGGCTCGCCCGAAGTGTGGGCGCCGCGCGCGCAAAAGGCGCGTGCGGAAGGGATGGCCGCACTGGCCGACGCCGTGCTGCCGCGCTGGTTCACCGACGCGTTCGTCGATCGCGAGCCGCGCCTGTTCGACGCGATCCGCGACACGTTCGTGCATACCGACAAGGACGGTTACGCGGCGAACTGCGACGCGCTGAACGCGGCCGACCTGCGCGAGGAAGTGAAGGGCATCGCGCTGCCGGTGCTCGTCGTGACCGGCGCGAAGGACATGTCGACGCCGCCCGACCAGGGTCGTGCGCTGGCCGCCGCGATTCCCGGCGCGCGTCACGTCGAATTCGACGCCGCGCATATTTCGAACATCGAGTGCACCGACGGTTTCAACCGCGCGCTGCTCGACTTCCTGACCGCGTGAGGCACCGACGATGGACGACCAGCAACGTTACGAAGCGGGGATGAAGGTGCGGCGCGCGGTGCTCGGCGACGCGCACGTCGACCGCTCGATCCAGAACCGCACCGAAGTGACCGACGAATTCCAGAATCTGATCACGCGCTATGCGTGGGGCGAGATCTGGACGCGCGACGGCCTGCCGCGCCATACGCGCAGCCTGCTGACCATCGCGATGATGGTCGCGCTGAACCGCGGCGAGGAACTCGCGCTGCACCTGCGCGCCGCGCGCAACAACGGCGTGACGCGCGACGAGATCAAGGAAGTGCTGCTGCAGACCGCGATCTACTGCGGCGTGCCGGCCGCGAACTCCGCGTTCCATCTCGCGGACAAGATCTTCAAGGAACAGGATGCGGCTGAATAACACGGCCGGCTCGCGCCGGACGTGACCCGATCGCGACGCCTGCCGCTGTCGGCAGGTGTCGACGACGCATGACGCGCCGGCGGCGAATCGGCGCGCAAACAAGGAAAGACGCGGCCATCAGGTCGCGTTGTTTACATAGGAGACTCGCGATGAATCGCGCACCCGTGGTCGATGTCCAGACCTTCATCAACGAGCAGCCGTTCGGCGGCTTCCAGTGGCTCGTATTCCTGATGTGTTTCGTGATCGTGCTGCTCGACGGCTTCGATACGGCCGCGATCGGCTTCATCGCGCCGTCGCTGCTCGGCGAATGGAACCTCACTAAACCCGATCTTGCACCCGTGCTGAGCGCCGCGCTGTTCGGCCTTGCATGCGGCGCGCTCGTGTCGGGCCCGCTGTCCGATCGCCTCGGGCGCCGTTCGCTGCTGCTCGGCTCGGTGTTCCTGTTCGGCGCCGCGTGTTTCGCGTCCGCATTCTCGACGACCATCGGACACCTGACGGTGCTGCGCTTCGTCACCGGCGTCGGCCTCGGTGCCGCGATGCCGAACGCGGTCACGATGATGGGCGAGTTCTGTCCGGATAAGCGCCGCGCAACCGTGATCAACCTGATGTTCTGCGGGTTCCCGCTGGGCGCCGCGTTCGGCGGCTTTCTCGCCGCGTGGATGATCCCGCATTTCGGTTGGCGCAGCGTGCTGATGCTCGGCGGCGTGACGCCGCTGCTGCTCGGCGTGCTGTTGCTGCTGAAGATGCCCGAATCGGTGCGTTTCATGGTTGCGCAAGGCCAGAGCATCGACCGGATCCGCGCGACGCTTTCGCGGATCTCGCGCGACGCGCTGAACGCCGGCTCGTTCGCGATGACCGAATCCGCGCCGCAGACGGGCAGCAAGGGGATCGGCGTCGTGCTGTCGCGCTCGTACGTCGTCGGCTCGGTGATGCTGTGGCTCGCGTACTTCATGGGCCTCGTGATCTTCTACGCGTCGATCAACTGGATGCCGATCCTGCTGAAGGATGCCGGCCTCACGCCGAAGAGCGCGACGCTGATTTCCGCGCTGTTCCCGCTCGGCGGCGTCGGCGCGGTGCTGTGCGGCGTGTTGATGGACCGTTTCAACGCGAATCGCGTGATCGCCGTGTGCTACGCGCTGACCGCGATCAGCGTGTATGCGATCGGGCAGGCTGCCGGGAACGTCGGGCTCCTCGTGCTGGTCGTGTTCATCGCCGGCGTGCTGATGAACACCGCGCAATCGTCGATGCCGGCGCTTGCCGCCGCGTTCTATCCGACCGAAGGGCGCGGCACGGGCGTGGCGTGGATGCTCGGTGTCGGCCGCTTCGGCGGGATCGCCGGGTCGTTCCTCGTCGCCGAACTGACGCGCCGGCACTTCTCGTTTGCGGGCGTGTTCGGGACGATCGCGGTCGCGGGCTTGCTTGCGTGCCTTGCGTTGCTGATCAAGCAGATGGCGCGGCCGCACGGCGTCGCGCAGCCGGGCGGCAAGATCGAGTCGCTCGGGCATTGAGCGGGATCGGGGCCGGGGCGATGCGCCGGCCTTTTGCGTGTTGCGATAGGTCGTGAGCCGGCCGACTCGCAGCGACGGACCGGGCCGCTTTGGCGGCCCGTCGACTTTACGGCCGTCGCGCCGCTACTCTTCCGCGTCGTGTTCCTTGACGAAGTTGCGCAGATACGCGCGCAGCGCGGCCTCCTGGCTGCGATGATCGGCATGGTTCGCGGCGCCCATCTCTTCCTCGTCGCCGAACAGCGTGGGCGGCGCGCAGTACGTGCCCACCTCGATGTTTTCGCGCAGCACCCGGATCTCGTGTGTGAGCGGGTGGTACTCGGCGATCCAGTGCATGCCCTCGATGTGCTCGCCGGCTTTCAGCATTGGCTTCATCGGCAATCTCCATGCAGGGCAGCGGTGCAGCCGGCGAAGCGGCTGCACGCGCCCTTACCAAAAGGGTACGCCTGCATGGCGTGAAGCTCAACGGGGGCGCTTGTGAGCGCTTACTGCGGGAGCAGATGCGCGACGAGCGGATACAGCGACAGGATCAGCAGCACGGCCATCGTCACGTTGAAGATGCGCAGTGCGCGGCGGTTCGACAGGAAGCGGCGCAGGCCCTGGCCGAACGCGGCCCACAGGCTGATGCACGGAAAGCCGATCAGGATGAACACGACGGCCATCCACGCGGCGTTCATCCCGTAGTCGGCGGACAGGCGGATCGTCGTCGCGGCGGTCAGCACCATCATCCATGCCTTCGGATTGACCCACTGGAACGCGGCGGCTTCGAGGAACGTCATCGGCCGCGGCTTGGCGCCCTGCGCCTTCACTTCGCCCGATGTGCCGATGCGCCATGCGAGGTACAGCAGGTACGCGACGCTCGCGATTTCCAGGACCGTATACAGCACCGGCACACGCCGGAACGCCTCGCCGAGACCGAAGCCGACGCACAACATCAGGATCGCGACGCCGATGCTGATGCCGAACAGGTGCGGCATCGTGCGACGGAAACCGAAATTGACGCCGGAGGCGAGCAACATCGTGTTGTTCGGGCCGGGTGTGATCGACGTGACTAGCGCGAACAGCATGCCGGCGGGCAATGCGCTGACGGTGAGGAAGTCCATCGCGGATTCTCCATTCGTGTTCGGGACTGGGATGGAGCCAGTGTAGCGACGGTTTTCTGTACAGTACCGGTACAGTTTGATGGATGGATGCCGGTACGGGGAGGGGGAGGGGCGGACTGGGGCGGAATCGTGTGTGGGTTCTCAGAAAAGCGGTCCGTAGTCTCAATAAGTTGCCTTTGAATAAAAGACGAATTCCTGACGAGGCAGCTGACAGGGGTGGTCGAGCGCTTCAAAAAAAGTCGAGTCGCATGCGACAAACTGGGAACGCCCTGTCCGGTTTCGCGACTACGCGAGTGCGGTGGACAAACAGGCGGCTGCGGCTGGTGGCCCATCTTCTGAACAAATCGATTGGCCCTCCCGGAACCGAGCGAAGGGCAAGTGGCTCGGCCCATTCGCTCAATTCGCGGACCCCATTCTCGATGTATCGGAACGGAAACGGCCGGGCTTCGGGTGGGGCTGGTCATCACATGCAAGAGGGAGGGGCTTGATCAGTCCGCCCCCACCGAAGAGTACAGCTATATAAGCTGGCCATGATTCGCTCGGAACAAGATCATCGCCTGTTGTGCTCAGAGCGTGCACGTCGAGTTTTCTGCATCCGAGTGCATCCAAGCCATGCCGCGCTGACGGCAAACACGTCGTCGGTTGACGGCCGTAATCGATGCCAGTGCCGTGATTTCTCGCCTTAGCTTTCGGCAGCGTTTGAACTTGGGGAGTTTGCTCGCACATGTGAGCTTCGCATCGTGTTAACCCGGGATGTAGGCTTTGCGCAGAGCCTCGTTGATTTGCTGCAAGGGAATTTGCCCTTGCCCTAGAAGAGGAGCTTGTTCGCGACTGACCTTCAGCGAGAGGTCATCCAGTTCAAGTGAAAGCAAAGTGAGGGCTTCTAACTTCTCCTCTGTATCAAACACGATTCGCGAACCGTCAGGTACATACAGCTTCTTCGCTTCGGCAGGGTTGCGTGCCAAATAGTCCAAGAAGCGCGTTGCTTCGCCCAAAATGGCCAACTCGTACGCAACGCCCACGGTGAGTGCGCGCATGTCTGCATGCCACAGCATCGAGGCAATGTCGAAGCTCGAAAGACGAATGGCCGTACCTTCGTCTATCGCATCTGCCTTGACGTTCTTGCACAGACGGATAGCTTTTTTCAGGCCGCCGCCGCACTCTCGGTCTCGGTCGGTGATGCGTTGAATATGACGAAACGGCATATTCCTGACACGGGTAGGAACATTCTTATCGAGAATATCCACACCGCGGTCGGCCTCGATGCCGCTTCTCTGATAGTCAACTGTATCGAACCAATTGGACGGGACGACGTCAATGTCCCGACGAAGGGAGCCGCCGGACAGATGAATTGCTTTCGCGCCGGTTGTATCGACCTCGGCTGCATAGTATGCGTCGGTCAGAATCTTTTCAGAATGTGTCCGAAGGCTCCGTAGCGCGTCCAGGGTGTTGTATGACACTGGATCTCGATACTCACCCCGCTGTGCCTTCGGGCCGGTAATGTCGTAGTGGATGTAACGCTCTTCAAGCACCAGCAGATCGACATCACTTGCGCCGCGAATATGGATGTCGCAAGGGACGGACCCTTGGAGACGAAATTCGACCCCAATTCTGAGCTTCTCGAGACCGGCCTTGAGCTGCTTGCCCACCCTGGTTGCCTCTTCGATGCCCACACGTGTGTAATCTGGGTCTACCGCCTGCATTGAGCCAAGGGCGTATTTCGTGAACTCTTTTTCGGCGCCGCGCTCCTGGTAGGATTCCAGTGCGGCGCTTTTGGCGAGTATCTGCTCGGCGGAGTCGAAAGTCATTCCGCCACGGTCAGTACCGCGCCGGCGCGCATCAAGGGATTTCAGCCGCTTCTGAATATCACGTGTCATCTTCAGTCCTTTCGCGTTAACTTAATGTTTCCGAATGTGAACCGACCGTGGCCGTTGAAGTATTCGCCTTCGGCCGCTGTCAGGTCTGTGGAGAAAGTCAGCTCAGCCGCTCCGCGATGCGCCACTAGTTCCGCTTCACCAATTTTCGGTTCGTTCTTGTAGTTGTAAAGAAGCCGGAATCCGTCCGCTTGGTCGTAGACCAGCGCAGCTGCGATGCTGTTGGAAGCTGACTGTGTCGTTTTAAGCCGCACGCGAAGCTTGTCCCAGCTTTGGATGATCGTAACTTCGCCCTCCCATTTGTACCCCAGGGTTTTATCAGGGTTGATGGTCTGTCCGTCGCAATGCCATTTGCCCGCTAGGTCAGGTACCTTCAGAAGGTTGGCGATGACGCCGATTTTCCAGACGCGCTTGTCGAATAGCCAGTAGAGGCCTGCGTAGATAAGGCTTGCCGTGACCGGCCATAGCACCAGGCCGGGAACGTGGTTGGCAACACCAAGACGCTTAGCCAGGTCAACTGCCCACAAAACGAAGACACCGATACCCGAGGCCGCGATTGCGGAAACCATGCTCAGATAACGGCCGATGACGGCTCTATTTAGGCCGCCAAGGACAGAGTATTCATGTTCCAAATTGAAATTCCCCAAAAGATTATCTTTTTTGTGACCAGTTATTCGAGATTGAATTCGAGTCTTCGAATAACAGTGCAGGGATGATATAGCGTATGCGTTCAATGAACAACGCTGGTCTGAGCTGTGGCGTGAGGCAGGCGATGAACGGGTAGGCCCAAGGACGGCTACAAGAAACATCTCAGGTCACGGATGCACCGATGGAGACGCGCAACTGCCCAAAGACGACTTTTCTGAGAATCCCTTTGGACACGGACATATTTTCTGAGACGCGCGCAATTCATTTGTCTCAAAAAAAATCCAATTTCTTGATTTTTATAGTGTGCCAAAGACATTGTTTTCCGAGAGCCCACAGCCGGATCGTGCTCGGGTTGCTGGTGGTGCGAATCGGTTGGCGTCGACGCTCGACGGCCGGGCCACCAGCCGACAGGTCGATCATGGGTTGGCCGCACGCTCCGCTTCCATCACACGCAGCACCGGCCGGCCGCCGACGTCCTTCAGCGGAAAGTACGAGCGATGCGTGGCCGGATCGACAGCGACGACGTGTGCGTTCGGCCCGAGCCGGCCTTCGCCGAGTTTGACGACATCCGAGCCTCTGACGCCGAACATCGAAACGACGCCGGCTTCACCCGCGACATAGAGCACGTCCGACGCGGAATCGAACGCCAGCACGTCCGGCCCGCCACCGATATGAAACGCTCGAGCCACACGCCGCGCGCGCATATCGAAGACGAGAAGCGTGTCATTGTCCTCGCACGCGATGAAGGCGAGGCGGCTGCGCGGCTCGATCAGCAAACCGTGATTGCCTTTCGCACCCGGCAAGTCGAGACGGTCGACAATACGGTCCGTCGCCGGATCGATTTCGACGAGCTGACGACGCGTCTGGACGTTCACGAAGATGTGTCGGGAGACCGGATCGTACTGCGTGTTGCCGGCCTCGCCGTCGAGCGGAATCGTCGCGACGCGCCGGTTGCTCCGGACGTCGATGACCGTTTCCGTTTTTCCGTATTCGTCGGATACGTACAGCTTGTGCGCGTCGGCGGCATAGGCCATCCCGTCGGGATAATGCCCGCCCGGCACGCGCGCGACGATTTTCAGCGTCGCGGCGTCGATCGCGACGATCTCGTCGGACCCGGTCGCGGATGCGTAGATGCGCGACACCTCCGGCACGGCAAGCACGCCATGTACCGACGATACCGCCGTGATCCGTGCGATCACGCGTGATGCACGCGTATCGAAAGCAATCACTTCGTCGTCGCCGAGGTGGGCGATCATGAGCCGGTTGCGGGGTGAGTCCAGACTTGCGTAGTCGAGCCGGGTCGGTCTGCCCGGCAACGGAATGTCCGCGACGTGCTTCAGCGGCAGGGCGCCGATCGACGTATCGTCGCCCGCGGCGAAAGCCTGATGAATCGACGGGCCCGACGCGCCGACCCCGCCGCACAGCGCGACGAGCAGGGGCAGGCTGGAGCGCCAGTGTCCGGCGTGCTTCATGATTTTCTCCCGCGACGGCCGCCGCCGCATTTGCGATGCGGCGTCGTCGTCGCTTTGCATGGTTCCCCGCTCGTTTGTCGTTCCACCGTGGTCGCCGCTTACCGCGGCCGCTCGTCGTTTGGTTCGACGTGCCGAAAAGCTGCGAGCAGCGTGAGGTCGTACGCGATCTTCAACACACCGCATGCGAGCAACGGCGCACCGAGCCAGCCGAGACCGAACAGGCCGCCGGCCAATGTCGGCGCGAGCGCGGCCGCGAGGCTGCGCGGGACGGATGTAAAGCTGGCCGCTGCCGGTCGCTCCGCCGGCGTGACGACCGCCATCACGTAGGCGGTTCGTGTCGGCACATCCATTTGCGAAAGCGCGCTGCGCATCAGCAGCAGCGTCAACGTCAGCGGCAACGTTGGCGCGAGAGCGGCGCCGATCAGGCAGACGCTCGACGGGATATGCGTGAACACCATCGTGTTCAGCAGGCCGATCCTGCGCGCCAGCGGCGCGGCCGCGAGCTGCGAGCCGGCCGAAAGCAGGCCCGCCCAGAAGAAGAACCGGCCGGCGGCGGCGATCGAGAGGCCGAAGCGCTGCATCAGCCACAGCGACAACAGCGAGTTGACGACGAGACCGCCCGCGAACGCGTCGACGCTGAACAGCATCGCCAGCCGGATGACGATCGGGCGCGACGGGCCGAGCGGCGGCGGCGCCTGCGTTGCGGCGTGCGTCTCCGGGCGCGGCAGTCGCCGATACAGCATGCAGACGACGATACCCGTCGCCGCATAGACCAGAAACATGCCGCGCATCGCGCTCAGCGTGGTGATTCCGGTATGTGATGCGACGAAGATCGGCAGGCCGGCCGCAAGGGATCCGACCGCCGCCGAAACGGCCCCGACGAGGCTGTATCGGGCAAACAGCGCCGTGCGCGCGTCGCCGTCGGCTGCTTGCGCCAGACGCGACTGTTCGAGCGGCAGAAACAGGCTGACGTCGCCGGAGCTCGGATTGAGCGTGCCGGTGAAGGCGACGACGAACAGCGGCCACAATGCGGAGAAGCTCGCGAAGCCGATTCCCGTCGCTGCCATCAGCACCGCCGCGAGCGTCAGCATGCGGCGCTGCGTGAAGCGGCTCGCGAGCATGCCGACCGCGATCGTCGCGATTGCGGAACCCGCCAACGTCGTGGTGCCGATCAGGCCGACATCCAGTTGCGAAAGCCCGAGCGACAGCAGATACGCGGGCAGCAACACGGCAATGAAGCCATCGCAGAAACCGCGCAGGCCGCGGCTCGCGAGGATGAGCCATGCGGCCTCGTCCACGCCCGCCGGCAGTATTCGGCTGGCGAGCGTCGACGCGCGTCGGCTGTCAGGCAGGGGCATCACGCCGGCACCACGCGTAAAGCGCATCGTCGATGAATCGCGCAATCAGCCATGGCCACCTCCCCGCAGTGAGGCTCAATGATGGAGCAGCGGGTAGGCCACCAGCCCGATGAGCGCGGCAGCCGTGACGATGACCGGCTCCTGCAACTTCTTGAAACGCCACAGCAGCAGCACGGTACCGACGGCGAGCAGTGCGGTCGGCAGGTCGACGATCGAGCGTTTCGCGATGACGAGGACGGAGCCCGTGATCGCCCCGACGGCCGCGGCGGTGATTCCGTCCACGAACGCCTTGACGTCCGGGCGGTGCCCGTACTTCTTCACGTACGGCGCGGGAATGACCGTGAACAGATAGCAGGGCAGGAACGTGCCGAGCGCCGCGACGCATGCGCCCGGCAAGCCCGCCACGAGATACCCGATGAAGCCGACGGTGATCACGACGGGACCGGGCGTGATCATCGCGACCGCGACCGCATCGACGAACTGCTTGTCGTTGAGCCAGTGATGTTCGGTGACGACGCCGCCGTAGAGGAACGGCACGATCGCAAGCCCGGAGCCGAACACGAACGCGCCTGCCTTCGTGAAGAACGCGCCGATCTGAACGAGCTGCGGCAGATCGATGCCGCTCAGTATTCCGCTGGCGGCCGGCAGGTTGGCCGCGGCAACCGCATTCAGTCCGCCCCGGTGCAGCCACTTGGGCGGAGCGCGCCACAGCCAGCCGACCAGGCCCGCGACGAGGAACAGCCACGCGATTTCCGATTCGGTGATGAAGGTCACGGCGGCGAGCGTCACGAAGATTGCCCAGAGCAGCCTGTCGTGGCCAACGGTTTTCGTCGTGAGCTTGTAGGCGCTCATCGCGATGATGCCGACCACCGCGGCGCCGACGCCGTAGAAGACGGCCTGCATCCAGGACAGCCCGCCGAAATGCGCGTACGCGAACCCGAGCGCGAGCACCATCAGAAACGACGGCAGCACGAACGCGAAGCCGACGAGTGTCGCACCGAGAATGCGGTAGTGAACGAAGCCGAGATAAATCGCGAGCTGGGCCGCCATCGGCCCCGGTGCGAGCTGGGCCAGCGTGAGCCCTTCCTTGTAGTCGGCCTCCGTGATCCAGTCGCGGCGCTCGACCAGGTCGCGACGCATGTAGCCCGCAAGCGCGACCGGCCCGCCGAAGCCGAACGTGCCGAGACGCAACATGTAGGCGACCAGCTCGCCGAGCGAGTAGGTCGGTTCGGTCGTGGCGATGGCAGTGGTCATGACCTGGCTCCGGTTTCGTTCTTTCCGCTCGACGAGAAGTGCGCGTGCAGGGCGTCTAGCACGGCGCTCATCTGCTCGAGCAATTGATCGTCGTTCTCCGTGCGCTGGCGCGTGCCGGCCATCACGGCTTCGAAGCCGATCGCCTCGGGCGCCGCGGGGCCACCCACGTCGAGTGCGTGCACGATCTCGGCGAGCCGCGCGAGCGCAGGGCTTTTGTCGAGGCCGAAACTGGCCAGCAGCACCTCGAACGTCACGCGCTCGCCGACATGCGTGAACGTCGCACCGTCGAAATCGAAGCCCAGCGCGTCAGCGGGACAATCCGCCGGCGATGCGAGCCAGATGAAGCGGGCGCGTGCGTCGATGAAGCGGCGGATCAGCCACGCGCTGGCGACGCGATCGACCCACATCCGCTGCCGCGTCGCCCAGGTGCGGCCCTGATATTCGTCGACCACCAGCGGGCGGATCGCGCGGTCCGCGGCGTGCGGCTCACCTGGCGACAGCACGGTGTCGACCAGCGCGGCGAAATCCTGCAGCGCGACTTCGGCGCGGGTGGCCGAGTCGCCCGGGAAATAGTCGATCGCGCGGATGGCGTCGAAATCCTTGCGCATGCGCCGCAGCAAACGTGTCAATTCCGTGGCCGACTGGCCGGCGAGGGTCTTGCGGGCGTCCGCAAGGGCCTGGATAAAGGCGGCGTCATCCTCTCCGCGATCGAAGAGCGCGCGGAATTCCAGTTCCTGCTGCGCGTCCAGGCTCGGTGCGCGTAGCAGGTGAGCCGTGCCGCCGCTTTCGGCGATCGACCCCGCGAGGTCGCGCAGCGCGCCCTCATGTTCTTCGGTGTACGGCAGCAGGTAGATGCCGTCGCGCAATACCGCGCAGCCCTTCGCCTTCAGCGCGCGCCAGAACCGCATGCGGGCCGTCGCGTTTTCAGTCGGAAGGGTCAGAACGAGGAGCGACCAGGTGGAGATTGTGTTCATGTAGACAAATCTACATGAAAGTTGCGATTACTACAAAAATACTTCGCGCGATCGTCATGTGATGTCGCCCCCCGTCTTGCGTTAGCCGGGTCTATACCCCTCCCCCCTATATGGAAAGGCGATTTGAGGTATAGTCCCCCCCGCTATATGAAGGGACTACCATGAGCCACACCATCAAGGACAAGCAGAAGCTGCTGAACCGTGTCCGCCGCATCAAGGGACAGGTCGAAGCGATCGAACGCGCGCTGGAGGACGAGCGCGGTTGCAATGAAATCCTCCGCCTCATCACGAGCGGCCGCGGCGCGATGAACGGCCTGCTCGCGGTCGTGCTCGAGGATCACATCCGCAGCCATCTGGTCGACGCCGAAGGGCACGACGAAGAAGGCAGTGCGACCGAGCAACTTATCGAAGTCGTACACAGCTACTTCAAATAAACGGAGGCGCAATGAGCAATTTCAGCGATGACGCCTTCGGCGCAGGGCACGACCACATTTTTCTCGGCGCGGCGCACGAGCAGAACGAACGCAGGACCTGGACGGTCATCGCGCTGTGCGCGGCGATGATGGTGGCCGAGATCGTCGGCGGGTCGCTGTTCGGCTCGCTGGCGCTGATCGCGGACGGCCTGCACATGTCGACGCACGCGGGCGCGATGTTGATCGCCGCGTTCGCCTATACCTATGCGCGCAAGCACGCGAACGATCCGCGCTTCGTGTTCGGCACGGGCAAGCTCGGCGACCTCGCCGGTTTCACGAGCGCGATCGTGCTCGCGATGATCGCGCTGCTGATCGGGTACGAAGCGGTCGCGCGTCTGCTCGCCCCGGTCCCGATCCATTTCGGCGAGGCGATTCCGATCGCGGTGGCCGGCTTGCTCGTCAACATCGCGAGCGTCTGGCTGCTGAGCGGCGATCATCATGGCCATAGCCACGGTCATGGCCATGGTCATCACCACGGGCACGACCATGGCGATCACGACGATCACGACCACGACCACGAAGAGGAAGCGCACCGGATCTTCGACCAGCAGGGCGCATTCGTCGTGTCGGTGTTCGAGGCGGGCGTCCCGCCGGTTTTCCGCGTCGCGCCTGCGACGCACGAGACGACGCTCGTCGATGCGGGCGCCGTGTCGGTGACGACGATCCGCCCGGACGGCACGCGTCAGGTGTTCGCGATGCAAAGCCGCGATGGGTATCTGGAGTCGACCGAAGCCATTCCCGAACCGCATGAATTCAAGGCGATCGTGCGCTTGAACGGTTGCGAACACGAACTGGCGTTCGAGGAGCACGATCATGGCGCGTCCGCGGCGGCGGCGCGCGATCACAACATCCGCTCCGCCTACATCCACGTGATCGCCGATGCCGCGGTTTCCGTGCTGACGATCGTCGGGCTGCTGCTCGCGCGTGCGTTCGGCTGGGTGTGGATGGATCCGCTGGCCGGCATCATCGGTGCGCTGGTGATCGCGAACTGGTCGTACGGCCTGATGCGCGACACGGGCGGCATCCTGCTCGACATGAGTTCGGATCGCCGTCTGGCGGACAAGGTGCGCGGCGCGATCGAAGGCGCAGGCGACCGCGTCGGCGACCTGCATGTGTGGCGGCTCGGGCCGGGGCACATGAGCGCGGTGGTGTCGGTGACGACGACCGATCCGGATCGGGATGCGCGCTTCTATCACGGCGTGCTGCAGCGATTCAGGAACCTGTCGCATGTCACCGTCGAAGTCGTGCCCGCGACGCGAGGACGATAAGCATGGCGGTCAAGTCCCCCTGTGTGGACGTGTGTTCGTTCGACGGCCGCACCGGCTACTGCGTGGCATGCCTGCGAACGCGCGATGAAGCGCGCGGCTGGAAGAAGATGACGGATCACCGGCGTCATCAAATCGTGAACGACCGCGCGCGGCGGCATGCGAAACTGACGCGGGAAACGACCGACTGATCACGACACCATGAGCGCTCCGTCACCGACTGCCCGCAGACCTGCGATTCCACGGACCGTGTGGGCCCTGGGCCTCGTGAGCCTTTTCATGGACCTGTCGTCCGAGCTGATCCATGCGTTGTTGCCGATCTACCTGGTGTCGACGATGGGCATGAGCGTCGCCGCGCTCGGCGTCCTCGAAGGGGCGGCCGAAGCGACGGCGATGATCGTCAAGGTGTTCTCCGGGGCGATCAGCGACTGGCTCGGGCGCCGCAAGGGGCTGCTGCTGGTCGGCTACGGGCTCGCGGCGCTGACCAAGCCGTTGTTTCCGCTGGCGTCCACGCCGGCCGTCGTCGTGGCGGCCCGTTTGCTCGACCGCGTCGGCAAGGGGATTCGCGGCGCGCCGCGCGACGCGCTGGTGGCCGACATCGCGCCGCCCGAAATCCGCGGCGCGTGCTTCGGCCTGCGTCAGTCGATGGATACCGTGGGCGCGATTTTCGGGCCGATGCTCGCGATCGTGCTGATGCTGTGGTTCGGCGACCGCATCCGGACCGTGCTGTGGTTTGCCGTGGTGCCGGCTTTCGTCGCGATCGCATTGATCGTCTTCGGCGTGCGGGAGCCCGAGCAGTCGAAACCGGACCGGCGCTTTCGCTCGCCGCTGCGCTGGAACGCCTTGCGCGAGTTTCCCCGCAGCTACTGGTTCGTCGTCGCGGCCGGCGCGACGTTTGCGCTCGCGCGCTTCAGCGAGGCGTTCCTGGTGCTGCGTGCGCAGCAGACGGGGCTCGACGCGGCGTGGATTCCGGCCGTGATGGTGGCGATGAGCGTGACCTATTCGCTGTCGGCGTGGCCGGTCGGCATCGTGTCGGACCGGCTCGATCGCCGCGTGCTGCTCGCGGCCGGCATGGTATTGCTGATCGTGGCCGACCTGCTGCTCGGCATCGGCACGTCGACGATCTCGATGTTCGCCGGCGTGGCCGTGTGGGGGCTGCACATGGGCTTCACGCAGGGCATCCTCGCCGCGATGGTGTCGGAAACCTCGCCGGCCACGCTGCGCGGCACCGCGTTCGGCGTATTCAACCTGGTGAGCGGCATCTGCATGCTGCTCGCGAGCAGCATCGCCGGCGCGCTGTGGACGCATTTCGGCGCGTCGACCACGTTTCTCGCGGGCGCGGCGCTGGTCGTCGTGCCGCTGTGCCTGTGCCGGTTCATGCCGCGACCCGGCACGTCGCACGCGTGACGCGGCGCCGGCCGGGTCTGCCGACGTTCGGCGCAAGGCCGGGCTGACGGCCGGGCACGACGGTGCCCGAAGAACGTACCCGCCGTCGCGGTCCGCCCATCCCCGGCGCCGACCGGCGAGGGCCCGCCTCGCCGCCTTTCCCGCGCCGCGCACCGCCTGCTGCTTTCAGATTTGAAAGATTGTCCGGCGTTTGCGATAGAATGCCCCCCCTGTTCGCCGTGGCCATGCCCACGGACGGGCACCGGCACCCGAAGCGGCGCGCCGTGCGCGCGGACCACCGCTCTCATTTCGATGCCGGCGATCTCCCTGCCGTTGGAAACACAAGTTCTGTAATTTGGATTGCTAATGAAGAAGAAGCACAACATCACCAAGTACATCGTCATCGCGATGGTGCTTGGCATTGCCGTGGGCTACGCCTGTCATAGCGCGTTTCCCGACCCGAAAATGGCCAAGGAAGTCGCCGGCTACGTGTCGCTGCTGTCCGACGTGTTCCTGCGGCTGATCAAGATGATCATCGCGCCGCTGGTGTTCGCGACGCTGACGGTCGGCATCGCGCAGATGGGCGACAGCGGCTCGGTCGGTCGCGTGGGCGTGAAGGCGTTCGGCTGGTTCATCATCGCGTCGTTCACGTCGCTGCTGCTCGGCCTCGTGACCGCGACGATCCTGAAGCCGGGCAGCCACCTGAGCCTGCCGTTGCCTGCCGCCGACGCGGCGCTGAACCTGAAGACGGGCGCATTCACGCTGAAGGACTTCATCGTCCACCTGGTGCCGAAATCGATCGCCGAGGCGATGGCGAACAACGAGATCCTGCAGATCGTCGTCTTCTCGATCTTCTTCGGCACCGCGCTGTCCGCGCTCGGCGACGCCGGCAAGCGCCTGACCGGCGTGATCGACGATCTCGCGCAGGTCATGCTGAAGGTGACGGGCGCGGTGATGTGGTTCGCGCCGGTCGCCGTGTTTGCCGCGCTGGCGTCGACGATCACGACGGAAGGGCTCGGCATCCTGCTCACGTTCGCGAAGTTCATGGCGAGCTTCTACCTGGCGCTCGCGCTGCTGTGGGGCGTGCTGACGCTCGCCGGCGTGGCGTTCCTCGGCAAGCGCGCGTTCACGCTGATCCGCCTGATTCGCGAGCCGTTCCTGCTGTCGTTCGCGACGGCGAGTTCCGAAGCCGCGTATCCGAAGCTGCTCGACGCGCTCGACCGGTTCGGCGTGAATCGCAAGATTTCGAGCTTCGTGCTGCCGATCGGATACTCGTTCAACCTCGACGGCTCGATGATGTACTGCACGTTCGCGGTGCTGTTCATCTCGCAGGTCTACGGGATCGATTTGCCGCTCGCCACGCAGATCACGATGCTGCTGATGCTGATGGTGACGTCGAAGGGGATGGCGGGCGTGCCGCGCGCGTCGCTCGTCGTGATCGCGGCGACGCTCAACCAGTTCCATCTGCCGGAAGCCGGGCTGCTGCTGATCATGGGCGTCGACATGTTCCTGGACATGGGCCGCTCGGCCACCAACGCCGTCGGCAATTCGATCGCGGCGGCGGTGGTCGCGAAGTGGGAAGGCCAGCTCGGCGAATCGCGCGACGACGCGGATTCGGACGGCGGCGGCGAGATCAAGCAGGTGCAGGTACGGGAGACGGCGTAGTCCGCGTGATTTCCCTGCTGCAAATGAAATGCGCCGGCCCGGATTCCACATGGATTCGGGCCGGTGTGATAACCGCCAGCGGTCATTCCTTTACCCGTCTTTACCCGCATCCGGCGATTTTCCCGATTCGCCGAAAAACGTTCCGCCATTTCCGATACGCCGCATTCGACATCGCGGCGATATTCCGCCATCGAAAGCTGCACGGCCCCGATAGCATGCGCGAACGCGCAAGTGATCGTTCACTCTCGCGCAGTCGCGCGCCCCGCCTGCGCGAGCAGCCCGCAATTTTTTTCGATTTATATGACGATATTCTCGGCGTTGCCGATTATCGAATGCACGCGCGATGTAATACCGACTGCACCGGGTGATTTAGCGGAAGTATTTACGCATTGCCGATTTTAAAACCATCCGGTTGCCCCTCATGTGAATGACTCCACCATTCAGGAGAGCATCAGCCATGGTTGCCAGAAAACCGATTCAGGCCGTGCTGCTCGCCGCCGCGGTCGCCGCGATCGCGCCGGCCGGAAACGCGGCGAATACCACCGACTGGATCGCGAATACCTATGGCACGCTCGCCGCGCACGTCGGCAACGTCGCACGCGCGATGTGGGTCGCGCCCGAAGGTGTGATCTACACGGCGTCGATGTGGGACGAGGACGAGGGCGGCGTCGCGATCTACCAGAACGGCAAGAGCGCCGGCTCGATCGGCTCGCACTCGGAATTCCAGGGCAGCGCGATCACGGGCAACGCGACGTCGCTGTTCGTCGCGCTGCAGCCCGGCAACGGATACGGCAGCGGCGCGGTCGGGCGCTACAACCGCGCCACGCGGTTCCGCGACAAGCTGATTCAGGTCACCGCGGCGACCAACCAGCCGCGTATCGACGTCGTCACCGGGCTCGCCACGGCCGGCTCGCTGCTCTATGCGAGCGATTTCTACGGCAATCGCGTGCGCGTGTTCACGATCGACGGCGTGTGGCAACGCGACATCGGCGTGTCGGCACCCGGCGCGCTCGCGGTCGACGGCGCGGGGAACATCTGGGTCGCGCAGAAGAGCGCGGGTTCGGTCGTCGAATTCAGTCCGACCGGCGCGCCGCTGAACACGATCCGGCTGGCCGCCGGGTCGCAGCCGTCGGCGCTCTATTTCGACGCGGCGGCGGGCCAGCTGATGGTCGGCGACGAAGGGCCCGACGTGAACATCAAGCGCTATGCCGTCTCGGGCCGGCCCGCGCTGGCCGGCACGTTCGGCGTGCTCGGCGGCTATCTCGACACGACGACGGGCATCAAGGGCCAGGTCGGCGCGAAGCGCTTCACCCGCATCGCCGGCATCGGCAAGGACACGGCCGGCAACCTGTACGTGCTCAACAACCCGTGGGGCGGCAGCTGGGACCTCGGCCGCAACGGCGCGACCGACATTCACGCGTACAGCAGCGCCGGCAGCCTGCGGTGGACGCTGCAGTCGCTCAACTTCGAAGGCATCGCCGCACCGGATCCGGTCACCGACGGTGCGCTGTTCTACAGCGGCACCCACGTCTACGGCGGCACCGCGGGCGGCACCTTCGTCGCGAACACCGTCGATCCGTTCGCGTATCCGTCGGACCCGCGCATCAACATGAGCGACACGCAGCGCGACGAGCATTTCGGGCTGCTGACGTCGGTCGGCGCGAACCGCATCCTCGTCGCGGCCGGGCAGAATCCGCCGGTTTACTACTTCTTCCACTTCAACGCGGCCAATGGCTACGTCGCGATTCCCGACGGGTCGATCCCCGGGCCCGCGTTCAACACGACCCGGCGCGTGTCGGCCGGCTTCAGCCTCGACGGCAAGGGCGGCGTCTGGGCCGGCCTCGACAAGACCGGCGCCATTTATCACTATCCGCTGACCGGTTTCGACGCGAGCGGCAAGCCTTCGTGGGGGCGGGGCGTGCCGACGCCGGTGCCGGCCAGCATCCAGCCGCTGACGCGCATCGTCTATCTCGTCGACAGCGACACGATGGTGCTCGCGCAGGGTGTGGTCGGCAGTACCGACTGGACGTCGATCGGCACCCGCATCGAGGTGTATCACGGCTGGCGCGCCGGCAACACGACGAAGCCGAATCCGGTGATCACGCTGCCGCACAGCGGCGCGAAGTCGATCGACGCGGCCGGCAACCACCTGTTCGTCGGCTACTGGTTCAGCAGCAGCGGGCCGCTGTGGCCGAACATCGACGCGTTCAACCTCGACACCGGCAATCTCGACACGACGCTCGTCAACGCGAGCCCCGCGACCGTGGATACGAGCAGCGCGATCGACGCGATGTACAGCGTGCGCGCGTACCGCCGCTCGAACGGCGAATACGTGGTGACGAAGAACAACGTGAAGGGAAACAGCATCACCGTTTATCGGTGGACGCCGTGACGGCGACGCATCGAACGTGACGATGACACCGCGATGGCTGTCATCGAAACGCCTTCGCTGTAACCATGTGTAATAAGCCGGCCCGCAACGGAGCCGGTCATCCGCTTGACATTGGGCGGCGATGTAATGCCGGCACGTCGGCGATCGCCGACGCAACGCACTCGATCGATTGGCACAGGCCCTCGCCACCGCGCGGCACGGGCAGACGAGGCCAGGATCATGCCGGACACGTCAGACGGTAATCGCCCCCACAGGTATAGAGGATTCCTATGAGAAATAGCCAGGTCAAGCGCGCGCTCCGACTCGGAGCCGTCATGTCGGCCGTGCTGCTTGCGTCGCACGCGCATGCGGAAGGTTTCAACGCCGCCGACGCCACCCGCGTGCCGAGCGGGCAGTTCGTCACGCCGCTCGCCGTGCGCGGCGCGGTCCAGCAATTCCTGAATCCGGGGTTGCCGGCCTATCCGCATTTCGTCGCGGGGGAAGCCGTGCGCTCGCAATTGAGCCCGGACGGCAAGACGCTGGCGATCATCACCGCCGGCCAGAACTCGCTGTACAAACCGGACGGTTCGGTCGACACCGCGGCCTCGACGCAATTCATCTTCCTGTACGACGTCGCCGGCGCGAACAAGACGCGCCCGATGCTCAGGCAGGTGCTTCAGCAGACCAATGCGTTCGTCGGCCTGGCGTTTTCGCATGACGGCAGCAAGCTCTATGCGACCGGCGGCAGCGACGATGCGGTCTACGTCTATGCGCAGCAGGGCGGCGCGTGGGCGCTGTCGACGACGATCGCGCTCGGCCACGCGGGCAAGGGCGTCGGCATCCGCGTGCAGCCGAACGCGGCCGGGCTCGCGTTGTCGGCCGACGGCAAGACGCTCGTCGTCGCGAACAACTACAACGATTCGATCAGCGTGATCGATACCGCGACCAACAACGTGCGTTACGAGCACGACCTGCGTCCGTTCTTCTCCGGCAACGAAGGTCGCAGCGGCGACGCCGGCGGCACGTTCCCGTTCGCGGTCGTGATGAAGGGCAACGGCATCGCGTACGTGTCGTCGGATCGCGATCGCGAGATCGTCGCGATCGACGTGTCGTCGCCGTCTCGCGGCCGGCTGGTCAAGCGCATCAAGCTGGACGGCAACGCGCTCGGCATGACGCTCGACGCGTCGCAATCGCGGCTGTTCGTCGCGCAGGACAATGCCGACCAGGTCGCGGTGATCGACACGAACGCCAACGCGATCGTGGCCCGGATCGACGCACGCGCGCCGGCGGGCGTGCTCGCGAATGGCCAGGCGCATACGGGCGCGGCGACGTATGCGGTCACGCTGTCGCGCGATGGCCGCACGCTTTATGCGACCAATGCCGGCGCGAACGAAATCGCCGTCATCCCGCTCGTCGGCGAGCGCGCATATCGTGTCACCGGCCTGATTCCGACCGCGTTCGAGCCGCACGACGTGACGTTCAGCGCCGACGGCACGTGGATGTACGTGGTGAACGGCAAGAGCACGACCGGCCCGAACCCCGGCCACCTGTTCGGCGCGACCCCCGCGGAGGCCGCCGCGTCGCGCGCATCGAACGAATACCAGTTCCAGCTCGAGCGCGCGTCGCTCGTGAGCGCGCCGGTGCCGGCCGCCAACGAGCTGCCTACGCTGACGCAGCAGGCCGCGCGCAACAACTTCTATCGCCCGGAAGACAACGACAGGGACAACGAAGTGATGGGCTTCCTGCGCCGTCACATCAAGCACGTGATCTACGTCGTCAAGGAAAACCGCACGTTCGACCAGGTGCTCGGCGACATCGGCAACGGCGCCAACGGCGATCCGAAGCTGGCCCAGTTCGGCCGCAACATCACGCCGAACTTCCATCGTCTGGCGAGCCAGTTCGTGACGCTCGACAACTTCATGAACCCGGGCGACGGCAGCATGGACGGCTGGTCGTGGGCGCTGCAGGGGCGCGTCACCAACACGGAGACGATCACCCAGCAGATCAACTACGCGGCGGTCAATCGCGGCCTGTCGTACGAGAGCGAGGGCACGAACCGCAACGTGCCGGTCAACTGGGAGTCGGTGCAGCAACGCGACGCGGCGGCCGGGCCGGCTGGCACCACGAACTACAGCAACGCGGCCGCCAGCCTGCCGGGCGGCGCGGCGAACCTGCTGCCCGGCACCGGCAACCATGCGTCGTCCGATGCGCCGTTCGGCCGCCAGCGCGGCTACATCTTCGACGCGGTGCTCGCCGGCGGCGGCACCGTCCGCAACTACGGCTTCCTCGTGAACAACATCGGCAGCATCGGCACGTCGGCGAATCCGATCGTCGATCCGCGCGCGGCCGGCGTCGTTCAGGTCGCCGCGCTCGACCCGCGGCTGGCGTCGATGACCGACGTGTATTTCCGCGGTTTCGACCAGACGTATCCGGACCAATGGCGCCTCAACGAGTGGAAACGCGAGTTCGACCAGTACGTCGCGAGCGGCAACCTGCCGACGCTGTCGCTGGTGCGCCTGTCGCACGATCACATGGGGGCGTTCGGCACGGCGTTCGCCGGCGTGAACACGCCGGAGACGCAGCAGGCGGACAACGACCTGGCGGTTGGCCGGCTGGTCGAGGCCGTCGCGAAGAGTCCGTATGCGAACGACACGCTGATCGTCGTGACCGAGGACGACGTGCAGGACGGCCCCGACCACGTGGATTCGCATCGCGGGCCCGCGTATATCGTCGGGCCGTACGTGAAGCAGGGTGCGGTGATCCGGACGCGCTACAGCCAGGTCAATGCGCTGCGCACCATCGAGGACGTGCTCGGCACGCAGCACATGAACCTGAACACCGCCTACCAGCGGCCGATGACCGACGTGTTCGACGTGCACGGCCCTGCGTCGTGGACTTACACGGCCGTCGCGTCGACGGCGCTGAAGGGCACCGGGTTGCGGCTGGCCGAAGGGGCGGGCGAGAACGCGCTGCAATACGCGGCGGGGCCGGACGTCACGCCGAAGCATGACGCGGCGTACTGGGCGAAGGTCACGGCGAAGTTCGACTTCGACGATGCCGACGAGGTGCCGGCGGATCAGTTCAACCGCGTGCTGTGGAAAGGGATGATGGGCACGCAGCCGTATCCGAAGCTCAGGGGCGTGACGCAGAAGGTGGCGAGCCGCGACGACGACTGATCGCTCTGCCGCCCGGTGTGGAAGCGGGCCCTCCAGTCGGGAGGGCCCGTTTTTTTACGACATCAAAAGAAAAGCCGGATCGATACTTTTTGCGCAGGATCCGTCGTGCGATGCACAAAATGTGTCGGTCGATGGCGGCGCGGGCCGCAGGTGCGCGGCGCGAGACGCGGACAGCCGCGCAAGCGGAGGCCGCATGCACAATGCGCAGGCCGCTGCGTGCGCAACATGCGGTGAAGGATTTCGCCGTCGATTGTCGGCCGGTTGCGTGGCCGCCGATGCCGGGTCGGCATTCATCGCCGGCTTTTGTAAAGAAGCCACGGCAGCGCGATCGAACGACGCGTGCCCGTTCAACCGGCACGCGCCATCACACTCAAATGTGGCCCAGCAGCACCAGTATCACGACGATGACGACGATCAGCCCGAGGGAGCTCGATGGCCAGTAACCCCAGCTTCGACTGTGCGGCCATGCAGGAAATGCTCCGATCAACAGCAGAATCAGAACGATGATAAGGATTGTACCGAGCATCGCACCCCTCCTGAACTTGTTCGACATAACGGTGCCTGCGGGCGCAATTCCCGTGCCGCCAGGCACAGCCGTCGGCGCGAGCCGGCGACAGCGCACCGTTCGAATACCGTGAATTCATGCGATGAATACTGCCCGATTCAGAAAATAAATTTCAAAAATGCAAACCCGGTCGCTATGCTGATCCATCGGTTTCCCCCTCAGGCGGGCATGCAATGGCTGAACTTTTTCTGGTGCGGCACGGGCAGGCGTCGTTCGGCACGGACGATTACGACCGGCTGTCCGCGGCCGGCGACCAGCAGGGCGTCTGGCTCGGCGAGTACTTCGCGCGGCAGGGCCTGACGTTCGACCGCGTGATCTGCGGCACGATGAACCGGCATGCGCAGACGGTCGATGCGATCCTGCGCGGGATGGGCGGCGAAGGCGCACAGGTCGACCGCCATCCCGGCCTGAACGAATACGACTTCCACGGGCTGTTCGCGGCAGCGGCGAACGACTATCCGGAGATCGCGCGGCTCGCGGCCGGCTCGATGAAGGAATACTTTCGCGCGCTGCGGCAGGTGCTGCACCTGTGGGCCGACGACAAGCTCGGCGATACCGCGCCCGAAACCTGGGCGCATTTCCAGCAACGCGTCGCCGACGCCCGCGCCGCGATCCGCCAGGGCGGCAGCCAGCGCGTGCTCGCGGTGAGTTCCGGCGGCCCGATCGCGGTGACCGTGCAGCAGGTGCTCGCCGCACCGGCGTCGAGCGCGATCGCGCTGAACCTGCAGATCCGCAACAGCAGTCTTTCGCAGTTTTTCTTCAACGCCGAAGCGTTCCACCTCGCGTCGTTCAACGGCATTCCACATTTAGAGGATTCCGAACGACATGCGTGGCGCACCTACGGCTGACCTCACGAACGATCGCGACGATGACGAACCCTTCCCAGCCCCTCGACGTAGCTCGCCTCACGCGCTATCTGGAAGCGCACGTGCCGGGATTCGAAGGCCCGCTCGACATGGAGAAGTTTGCCGGCGGCCAGTCGAACCCGACCTTCCTGCTGCACGCGAAGAGCGGCCGCTACGTGCTGCGCCGCCAGCCGCCCGGCGAGCTGCTGAAATCCGCGCATGCGGTCGATCGCGAATTCCGCGTGCTGAGCGCGCTGTCGGGCACCGCGGTGCCGGTCGCGCACCCGTATCACCTCTGCGAAGACCGCGACGTGATCGGCAGCCTCTTCTACGTAATGAGCTTCGAGGACGGCCGGATCTTCTGGGATCCGGCGCTGCCGGAGTTGCCGAAGGCCGATCGCGCGATCTGCTACGACGCGCTGCTGCGCACGCTGGCCGCGCTGCACGACGTGGACGTCGACGCGGTGGGCCTCGCCGACTACGGCCGCCCCGGCAACTACTTCGAGCGGCAGATCGGCGTGTGGACGAAGCAGTATCGCGCGGCGGAAACGGAGCGCCTCGACGCGATGGAGACGCTGATCGACTGGCTGCCGAAAGCCTGCCCCGAGGACACCGGCCGGCCCGCGCTGGTGCACGGCGATTTCCGGATCGACAACCTGATGTTCGCGCGCGACGAGTATCGCGTGCAGGCCGTGCTCGACTGGGAACTGTCGACGCTCGGCAACCCGCTCGCCGATCTCGCGTATTTCTGCATGTGCCTGCGCCTGCCGTCGGGCGGCCAGGTGCGCGGGCTCGCGGGCCAGGATCGTGCCGAACTCGGCATTCCCGACGAAGCGGCGATCGTCGCGCGCTACTGCGAACTGCGCGGGATCGCGCCGATCCGCGACTGGCACTTCTATCTCGCGTTCAGTTTCTTCCGGCTCGCGGCGATCGCGCAGGGCGTGAAGGCGCGCGCGTTGCAGGGCAATGCGTCGAGCGAGCAGGCGCTGCGCGTGGGCGCGATGGCCGGCCGGCTGGCCGAAATGGCGGTCGACGTGATCGGCGCGCATCGCTGACATCGCGGACATCGCTGGCATCGCCGCGCGGCGGCACGAAAAACATCAATGGAGGAGCACAGCAACATGGCAACGAATCTGTTCGACCTGACGGGCAAGATCGCGCTGGTGACCGGCGCGAGCCGCGGCATCGGCGAGGAAATCGCGAAGCTGCTCGCGGCGCAGGGCGCGCACGTGATCGTGTCGAGCCGCAAGCTCGACGACTGCCAGGCGGTCGCGGACGCGATCGTCGCGGCGGGCGGTCGCGCGGAAGCGCTGGCTTGCCACGTCGGGCGGCTGGAGGACATCGCCGCAATCTTCGAGACGATCCGCGGCAAGCACGGCCGGCTCGACATCCTCGTGAACAACGCGGCCGCGAATCCGTATTTCGGGCACATCCTCGATACCGATCTCGCCGCATATGAAAAGACCGTCGACGTGAACATCCGCGGCTACTTCTTCATGTCGGTCGAGGCCGGCAAGATGATGAAGGCACAGGGCGGCGGCGCGATCGTCAACACCGCGTCGGTGAACGCGCTGCAGCCGGGCGACCGTCAGGGCATCTACTCGATCACGAAGGCCGCGGTCGTCAACATGACGAAGGCGTTCGCGAAGGAATGCGGGCCGTTCGGCATCCGCGTGAACGCGCTGCTGCCGGGCCTCACGAAGACGAAGTTCGCGGGCGCGCTGTTCGCCGACAAGGACATCTACGAAACCTGGATGGCGAAGATTCCGCTGCGCCGTCACGCGGAGCCGCGCGAGATGGCCGGCACTGTGCTGTATCTCGTGTCGGACGCGGCGAGCTACACGAACGGCGAGTGCATCGTCGTCGATGGCGGCCTGACGATCTGAGCGCGCGATGAAACTCGACAGCTACGCCGGGCAGGCCGTGATGATCACCGGCGCCGCGAGCGGCTTTGGCGCGCTGCTCGCGAGCGAGCTGGCCGCGATGGGCGCGCGGCTCGCGCTCGGCGACCTGAACGAGGCCGCGCTCGAACGCGTGGCCGCGCCGCTGCGCGCGGCCGGCGCCGACGTGATCGCGCAGCGCTGCGACGTGCGCATCGAAGCGGAGGTCGCGGCGCTGGTGCAGGCGGCGGTGGCGCGCTTCGGGCGGCTCGACGTCGGCATCAACAACGCGGGCATCGCCCCGCCGCTGAAGGCGCTGATCGAGACCGAGGAAGCCGATCTCGACCTGAGCTTCGCGGTGAACGCGAAGGGCGTGTTCTTCGGAATGAAGCACCAGATTCGCCAGATGCTCGCGCAGCGCGAAGGCGTGATCCTGAACGTCGCGTCGATGGCCGGGCTTGGCGGCGCGCCGAAACTGGCCGCGTACGCGGCGTCGAAACATGCCGTGGTCGGGCTCACGAAGACGGCCGCGCTCGAATACGCGCGGCACGGCATTCGCGTGAACGCGGTGTGTCCGTTCTACAGCACGACGCCGATGGTCACCGACAGCGACATCGGCGATCGCCAGGATTTTCTCGCACAGGGCTCGCCGATGAAACGGCTCGGCCGCCCCGAGGAAATCGTCGCGACGATGCTCACGCTGTGCGCGAAGGAAAACACCTATCTGACCGGGCAGGCCGTCGCCGTCGACGGCGGTGTGTCGGCCTTCTGAACCGAACGAACGGAACACGAAAATCTCGAGGAGTCGATCATGGACTTTGGCTACACCCCGAAAGTGGAAGAACTGCGCGCGCGCGTGCATGCGTTCATGGACGCGCACATCGTGCCGCGCATCCGCCAGTGGAACGAGGAAGTGCATGCGGGCCAGTATCCCGTGTCGTTCATGGAGGCGCTGAAGGAGCGCGCGAAGGCCGAAGGGCTGTGGAACCTGTTCCTGCCGCACCTGAAGGACGACGAGCCGGGCACCGGGCTGACGAATCTCGAATACGCGCCGCTCGCCGAGATCATGGGGCGCGTGGGCTGGGCGTCGGAGGTGTTCAACTGCAACGCGCCGGACACCGGCAACATGGAGCTGCTGCACATGTTCGCGACGCCCGAGCAGCGCGAACAGTGGCTGCTGCCGCTCTTGCGCGGCGAGATCCGTTCGGCGTTCGCGATGACGGAGCCCGACGTCGCGTCGTCGGATGCGACCAACATCACGACGCGCATCGAGCGCGTGGGCGACGAATACGTGATCAACGGCCGCAAGTGGTTCATCACGAACGCCGCGCATCCGAATTGCAGGATCTTCATCGTGATGGGCAAGACCGATCCCGACGCGGAATCGCACCGGCAACAGAGCATGATCCTCGTGCCGCGCGACACGCCGGGCGTGACGGTCGTGCGCAACATCACGGTGGTCAATCATTACGCACCGGAAGGGCATTGCGAGATCACGTTCGACAACGTGCGCGTGCCGGCGCGCAACCTGCTCGGCGACGAAGGCAGCGGCTTCGCGCTCGCACAGGCGCGCCTCGGGCCGGGCCGGATTCACCACTGCATGCGTTCGATCGGCGCGGCCGAACTCGCGCTGGAACTGATGATCGACCGCGCGCAGTCGCGCGAGGCGTTCGGCAAGCCGCTGAACCGGCACGGCACGATCGGCGAATGGATCGCGCGCTCGCGCATCGAGATCGATCAGGCGCGCCTGCTGGTGCTGAAGGCCGCATGGATGATCGACAAGGTCGGCGCGAAGGCGGCGCGCAAGGAAATCTCGATGATCAAGGCGCTCGTGCCGACCGTCTACACGGACGTGTGCGACCGCGCGATGCAGGTGTTCGGCGCGATGGGCCTGAGCCCCGATACGCCGCTCGCCGACCTGTGGACCTGGGGCCGCGCGCTGCGCTTCGCGGACGGCCCGGACGAGGTGCATCTGCAGGCGATCGCGCGCATGGAAATCAAGGACGCCGTGCGCGGTTCGACCGAGCCGTACCTGACGCGGCCGCCGCGCGGTTGAGCCGCGCGCCGCGCGGGGAGGCGACGTGGCGGAGCGGGAGACGCATGCCGTATTAAGATGCCGGCAAGGAGATCCGGCGATGCGCCTTTCGAAGATTGATCTGAACCTGTTCGTCGTATTCGAGGCGATCTACAACAAGCGCAACCTGACGCGCGCGGCCGAGGTGCTGAACCTCACGCAGCCGGCCGTCAGCAACGCGCTGGCGCGGCTGCGCAAGACGCTGAACGACCCGCTGTTCGTCAGCACGCCGGCCGGGATGATGCCGACGCCGATGGCCGAAAACATCGTCGGTCGCGTGCGCGAGGCGCTGCAACTGCTCGATTCGAGCGCGCACGAAGGCGACGTGTTCGATCCCGCTTCGTCGGAGCGCGTGTTCCGGCTCAGCATGAGCGACCTGACCGAGGCGCTGCTGCTGCCCGCGCTCGGTGAACTGCTGCAGACGCATGCGCCCGGCATGCACGTGCGCAGCTACACGATGGACCGCCGCGAAGTGGCGACCGCGCTCGCGAACGGCTCCGTCGACATCGCGATCGACGCGCCGCTGATCGGCGATCCGCACCTGCACCAGGCGCTGCTCGTGCGCGACCGCTACGCGTGCATGATCCGCGACGATCATCCGTTCAAGGGCGACACGCTGACCATGGACGACTACCTGTCGATGGGGCACATCCACGTGTCGAGCCGCCGCAAGGGCAGCGGGCACGTCGACGCGGAGCTGACGCGCCTCGGGCTGCGCCGCAACATCCAGATGCGCGTGCAGCACTACATGGTCGCGCCGCTGATCGCGATGCGCGGCGATCTCGCGCTGACGGCGCCGCTCAGGCTGCTGCAGCGTTACCCGGCGCGAATTCTCGAACTGCCGTTCGAGATGCCGGGGCTCGAATACTTTTGCTACTGGCATCGCAGCGCCGATCAGGATCAGGGCAGTCGGTGGCTGCGTGAGCAACTGATGATGCTGATGGGCGGGATGGGCGAGCCGCAGTGAAGGGCGCGGCGTGCGCCCGCGCGTGCCGGCTCAATACGAATCGTCGTCGAAGCGCGACGATGCGGGCCGACGCTTCATGTCCTTCACCCAGGCCCTCACCTGATCCGGATCCTCGAATTCGCGCAGCGCGACGGTCAGGTCCTGGTTGCTGCGCTGCATGCCGGCGATGTCGCGCGCGAGCATGCGCAGGACCGTATCGGGCGCGACCTTGGTGGACGACGCGATGCCGTAGCTCCGCCGAAAATCGTTCTCGACGTGCCGGATCTCCTGATCGAGTTCGCGCAGTTGTTCCTCGAGGATGCCGTTGTAGCGCGCGAGCCGCGCTTCGCCGAGGCCGTCGATCGCGCGCCGATCGATCTGTTCGATCTCCAGCTGCAGTTCCAGCAGTTGCAGCAGGTTGCCCTTCTCGTAAGCGCGGTTGACTCGCTGCATCAGCGCGGTCTTGCGTTGCTGTTCCTGCGGATCGGTTTCGCGATCGGGGTGCAGCGCGCTCGCGAGCTTGCGATAGATCTCGCGGATCGATTTGTTCGATTCGGCTTGCTCGGCCTCGATCCTGGCCTGCGCGGCCGACTGCTTCGGCGATTTCTTGCGTTTTGCGCGCTGGGCCTCGCGGGCTGCGTGAGCGGCCATGTCGCGTTCGAACTGTGCGTCGAGTTCGGCCTGCATCCGCTCGGCGAGTTCGTCGGGCGACAGTGAGTCGAGATCCTCGGCCGGTTGCGATTGCGGTTGGGGCTCCCGTTCCGGTTCCCGTTCCGTCGGCTCGGGCTCGCCCGCCGCGTTGCCGACGCGCGCCGATTCCGCGTGCCGGTTGAAGATGACCTTCAACGCCGCGTCGTCGCTGACGTTCAGCAGGTCGCGCGCCATGTCGGCGATCAGGTCGGACAGCATGCGCTGCTCGGCCTTGCTCAAGCCTTTTCGCAGGAACGTGTCGTCGAGCAGATGAATCAGCCGGATCCGCAGCGCCGTCGCTTCCTGTTCGAGCGGCAACAGCCCGTCGACGAACTTCTTCTGGAACGCCGGCATCACGGCTTCCCACGCGCCGAGCCGCTCGCGCCGCTTTTCGATGTGCTTGACGAGCGTATTGAAGGTTTGCTGGGCTTTCGACAGGCTGGCTGTCTCGTGACCGGGCGCGATGGCGACCGCGGCACCGCGACGTGCGGTCATGATGAATCTCCTCCGGCCGCGGCAAGGGGGCGCGGCAGGCCGGTATTTTAGCCGGCATCTCCGTGGCCGGCGGCGGGACGGACGGCTCGGGGAGCCGTGCACGCCGAGCGGCAAGCTCAGAACAACTGCCCCTGCCCCGAGATCACGCGTTCGAAATCGTCGCGCAGGAACGGCAGGATCGCATCGGCGACCGGCTGCAACTGACGGCTCACGTAGAACGCGTAGTCGATCGGCGAGCGCATCGTTTCGAGCGGCTCCGGGCCGGCCGTCGTCATCACGTAGCTGATCCAGCCGCCGCGCTGGTATTGCAGGGGCCGGCCGCGCGCCTGATTGAATTCGTCGGCGATCCGCGCGGCGCGCACGTGCGGCGGCACGTTGCGCTGATATTCGCTCAACGGCCGGCGCACGCGCTTGCGATAGATGAGTTGCGCGTCGTATTCGCCGGCCAGCGTGCGGCGCACGTAGTCGCGAATGAAATCCTGGTACGGCTCGCGCTTGAACACGCGCCGGTACAGTTCGCGCTGGAATGCCTGCGCGAGCGGCGTCCAGTCGGTGCGCACCGTTTCGAGCCCCTTGAACACGAGGTCCTCGCCGCCGTTCGCCGCGAGCGCGAGGCCCGCATAGCGCTTCTTGCTGCCTTCCTCCGCGCCGCGCACGGTCGGCATCAGGAAGCGCCGGTAATGCCGCTCGTACTGCAGTTCGAGCGCGCTTTCCAGCCCGAAGCGATCGCGCAGGTGCGCCTGCCACCAGCGGTTCACGTGGTCGACGAGCGCGCGGCCCTTGGCGGCGGCCGCGTCGTCGTCGTGCTCGCGCCCGAGCCAGACGAAGGTCGAATCGGTATCGCCGTAGATGACTTCGTAGCCCTGCGCCTCGATCAGCTCGCGCGTGCGATGCATGATCTCGTGGCCGCGCATCGTGATCGACGACGCGAGGCGCGGATCGAAGAACCGGCAGCCGGTCGAACCGAGCACGCCGTAGAACGAATTCATGATGATCTTCAGCGCCTGCGACAGCGGCGCGTTGCGCTGGCGTTTCGCTTCGTCGCGGCCTTCCGACACGCGCCGCACGATGTCGGGCAGGCAATGCGCGGTGCGCGAGAAGCGCGCGCCGAGAAAGCCCGGCACCGACGTGTCGTCGCCCGGATGCGCGAGCCCCTCGATCAACCCGACCGGGTCGATCAGGAACGTGCGGATGATCGACGGATAAAGGCTCTTGTAGTCGAATACGAGCACCGAGTCGTACAGCCCGGGCCGCGAATCCATCACGAAGCCGCCGGGGCTGTTCTGGCCCGTCACGTCGCCGAGGTTCGGCGCGACGTAGCCGAGCCGGTGCATGCGCGGCAGGTACAGGTGCGTGAACGCGGCGACCGAGCCGCCGGTGCGATCGGCCGCGAGGCCCGTGACGGTCGCGCGTTCGAGCGCGAAGGACAGCAGGTCGGCCTTGTCGAAGATGCGCGTGACGAGTTCGCAGTCCTTCAGGTTGTAGCGCGCGAGCGCGGGTTTGTCGTGATCGAAGCGGCGCTGGATCTCGTCCATTCGCTGATACGGATTGTCGATCGACTTGCCTTCGCCGAGCAGCGACTGCGACACGTATTCGAGGCTGAACGACGGGAACGTCCACGTCGCCGATTTCAGCATGTCGATGCCGTCGAGGATCAGGCGGCCGGCCGCGCCCGCGAAGAAATGGTCGGGCTGCTGGCCGTGCGCGCGCCACTCGAGCACGCTGCCGCCGCGGCCGAGCTTCAGCGGCACGCCGTATTGCTCCGAATGCGCATGGAGGATGCGCAGGTCGAACTGCACGAGGTTCCAGCCGATCACCGCATCGGGATCGTGTTCATCGAACCAGTCGTTGAGGCGTGTGAGGATCTCGGCCCGGCTGTCGCAGTAGTCGAGGCGGAAGTCGATGGCCGGCGCGTCGCCGTTCGGTGGGCCGAGCATGTAGACCTGTCGCTGTCCGCAGCCTTCGAGCGCGATCGAATACAGCTCGCCGTGGACGCTCGTCTCGATGTCGAGCGACACGCAGCGCAGTGCCGGCCGATAGTCGGTCGCGGGTTTCAGTTCGGCGTCGGTCAGCGTGCCGTCGCGGCCGGCCGTGCCGCGAAACAGCACGGGTGCGGTGATGAAGCGCTCCATCGCGTAGCGATCGGGCGGCTGCACGTCGGCTTCGTAGACGTCGACGCCGGCCGCGGCGAGGCGTTTCTGGAGGCCGGACAGGTGGCGGTAGCGGCGGCAGTATAGGCCCGCCACCGCGCGCTGCCGGAAGTCGCGCAGCGCGAGCGGGCGCAGTTCGGCATCGCGTTCGCCGGCGAGCGCGCGTTCGGCGAGCGCCTGCTGCTCGGCCGGCACGAACGCGACGGCTTCCTGCGGGCGCAGCCGCACGCGGCGCGGACCGTGTTCGGTTGCCAGCCAGAACTCGATCTCGATGCCGGATGCGGTGTCCCGCCAGTGGCGGGTGAGGATGAAACCCTGCTCGAACGCCGTCAAAACGCTTGCTCGTCGTGGATGCCCAGGCGGCGGATTTTAGCGCCTCTCGCGCGGCTCCCGCCGAAGGGCGCGTCGATGGCATCAGGTGGCGGGAAGCCGCCGCGCGATCCGCCACGCAGCGCATCGACCGCGTGCAGACCGGACGACGCGAGTGCGTCACGTATTCGTCTGCCGAGCGTGCCGCGCCGCTGCGGCATTCAAGCCGGCATCGGCGCGAAATTCCGCTTCAGGTGTTCCGCTCGCCGTGGCCGCTGATACAGATAACCCTGCGCGTACTGAATCCCGACCGCATGCAGCGCGCGATGCTGCTCTTCCGTTTCCACGCCCTCTGCAATGATCTTCAGGCCGTAATGGTGCGCGACCGCCGCGATCCCTTCGATCAGTTTCGCGTTGCCCGTCGTGAGCTGCGAGATGAACTGTCGATCGATCTTCACGTAGTCGAACGGAAAGCGCGACAGCATGTCGAGGTTGCTGTGATGCGTGCCGAAGTCGTCGATCGCGAACTTCGCGCCTTTCGCGCGCAGCGTGGCGAACATCTCGGTGGTGCGCGGATTCTTCTCGAGCAGGATGCGCTCGGTCACTTCGAGCACCAGCGTGCAACCCGGTGGAAGCCGGCCGATCGTGTCTTCGACGACGGACACGAAGCGGGCGCGTTCGAGATCCTTCGGCGCGACGTTGATCGCGATGCGCAGCGGCATCGACGGCGCGAGTGCGGTCAGCTCCGATACGGCCGTCCGAAGCACGAACTCGGTCACCTTCGGCAGGACCGCACTCGACTCGACCTGCGGCACGAACACGGCCGGACTGATGGCCCCCCATTTCGGATGGTGCCAGCGCAGCAGCGCCTCGACGCCGACGGTCCGTCGCGTTTCGACGTCGACGATCGGCTGGTAGACGACATGAAATTCGTTGCGCTTCAGCGCATTGCGAACGGCCTTCAGCAACAGCCGGCGCGGCGCTATTGCGAGCAGGTACGCGGCCGCGACGAGGCCGTTGACCAGCAGCGCGATCGTCAGGCAGATGAGTCGGTAGCGCCGCTGCACCTGCGAAACGTAGGGTTCCGCCGAGGTGACGGAGACCGTGAACGGCCAGGCGTTCGACGCGATCTTGCTGCCGGTGGCCGGCGCCGCGCCGAATGACGGCACGAACGCGCCATGCTGATCGATGCTGCCCGCGCCCTCGATCGACAGCGTGGCCGTTTCCGCCCCGAAGCGGGTCCCGTGCGCGAGCATGTCCGCCACATAGTCGCCCTCGACCACATAAAGGACGCCGGAGTCGGGCGCGGTCGCGCGAAACGCCGCCAGCACCGGAACGTGTTGCTGAAACGGCGTCTGCCGAAGCAGCGTGATGGCCGTCATCCCCGGCGCGGGCGCGTGAATGTACGCGTCGAGCGGGACGTCGATCGCGCCCAGCGCCGACGAGCACGTGACGCGACCGCCGTTCGCCAGCCCGACGGCCCGAAGATAGCGCAGGTGAGTGCCCACTTCGGCGAGCGTCCTGAAGATCGTCGTGCAGGGCCGCCCGACCAGCGCGTTCAGCTCATTCGGGTGCCGCGAGCGAATCCCGTCGAGGATACGGTCGACCGATATCACGATGTCGTTCGCGACGTCGCGTTCGTGCCGTGCAATCGAGTCGCGCGCGAGGCGCCCTGCAACGACGAGCGCCAGCATGAACACAAGAATGCAGACGATCAGGGCGCCGGGAAAGACGACATGCGGCCACGCGCCGCTGCGCTGGAACGCGGGCTTCGGGCGCGGTGCGAGCGCGGCGGGTCCTCGGGTCGTACTTGTTGTTGTGCGCATGTGAATGCAGGTCGAACCGGTCGATGGCTTGGCGCGAGGCATTCGCCGTGCCTGGCCGGGGCACGGCGGCTCGCGCCCATATCGGGACGCAAATCGATTCTACGCTCGCGAAACGCACGAAGCGACAGCGCGGCGGGCACAGGATTCGAGGCGCTTTCTCGTAACATACATCGACAACGCATGTATATCGGTATCGCACGCCCAAAAAAAACCCGGCCGCATCGGTATGCAGCCGGGACAGAAGTCACCGTCTCTTGGCACGAGGATGGTGCGCGGCAAGTATAAGGCGTGTCCCACCTTATTACGAAATATTGCTATCCAAAATGTAGATAAATATCGAGATTGATGCTTGTGGAGAAATATTTGCGCCGCGCGTCATTTCCGGCGGCCGTGCTTCAGAAGTCGTTGCGCATCTTGTGGAGCAGGTCGCGGGGCGATTGATGCGTGTCCACGGCGGTAAGGACGTCGGTCAGGAACCACGGCAGGTTCAGCTGCGTATCGGAATCGCCGACGCAGATGCGGATCGGCGGCGCCTTTGATGCCGCGCGGGAGCCGGGCGCCGTGCCGGCGGACGTCGAGGACGGCACGCAGTTTCTCGCCTGCTGCGCAACCGGCGCGGCGGCATTGTCCGTCGCGGTGCCGGCGACCGCCGGCAAGCCGACGGCGGCAAGCAGGATCAGGATGGCGAAAGGAGCGGCGCGTTTCATGTGATTCTCCGGCGATGCACGTTCGACACCGCCGGCGGGCCCAAGTTCGGCAAGCCGCCGAGGCCCCGCAGGCGCGACGACATGGGCATGTCCGACGCGGTCGAACGCGCTGCGTGAGCGGTCTCGCGCACCGGATCGATCGTTCAAACGTCAAGAATCGTTTGGATCACCCGTCAGACGCTTGCGATGCCGAATGCGCTCATTTATCGTGCCGCCACGACGGCGCCGATACCGGGCGTCGAGCCAGCTCGCAAGGAGCATTCGTCATTACCGCATTCAATCGTCGCACGCAAATTCGTGCCTTTCTCGTCGCATCGGTCGCGTATCTCAACCTGTCGCAGCCCGCGTCGGCGGCCTATACGGAATCGTGGATGAGCGACCACGACGTCAAGGAATACGCACATCAGATCAAGCATTCGCCCGTGGCGGCGAGCGGTGTGACGGCCGTGAAGCCGGGGCGGCAAACCGGCTCTTCGCGGTCGAATGCGCCGGCCGCAGTGCACGCCGACGCAAAACCCGTGTCGAAGGCGCACGCGGCGCACGCGAAGACCCGCAAGGTCGAGCGTGCGGTCGGCATCGATCCGAAGGCGCCCGTCGTCGCGAAGCCGAAGGCCGTGCAGACGGCGCACAAAACCGCGGCCGTCCAGCATTGACGCCGCGATAACCGACGCATTCGACCTTCACGGAGAATCTCATGTCGCTGATGGACCGCCTGCTGTCACGCGGCGTGCAGAACGGCACGTCGAGAAGGCGCGTGATCGTGCGTGTCTGGCTCGATGAGCACGGGCGTGTCCGCGATCTCAAGGTCAGGCGCAGTTGCGGCGACGCCGCGCTCGACGAGAAGGCGCTTCACGCGATTGCGGTGATGCGCTTCCCCGGCGGTCACCTCGGCTCGGGTGGGAAATCGGCGAAGCGCTGGCACGATCTCGATTACCCGGTGGACTGACGACGCCTCACGGATAGCCGTAGCAGCACTTCAATTTCCTGCAATCGTCGCGCCGTCGCACGCTGCCTGAAAATCCGACTCGCGTGCGTTGCGCAGCATCTTCACGATGAACCGCGAGCCGTTTCGATGCGCGTATGCAGGTGCTCAGGTCAGTGCAGGCCTGCCGATGCGATCGAGCGCATCGTGTCGGTGATGCGCACGCAACGCGACAGGCCGAACGTCTCGGCTTCGCGGCGTTCCGGTTCGCTGCTCGCGACTGCCACCGCGCGCTCGGGCGGCACGCCCAGCGCCTGCAGCGCGACGTCGAATGGATGCTGATTTGCTACGGAGTCCTTCTGATGAGCGTCGGTCACGACGACCGAGAAGCGGTCGAGGTTCGCGCGGCCGAACTGGCCTTCGAACATGTCGCTGAGCCGGGCGGCAGGCAGCGTCGTGACGAGACCGAGTCGATATCCCTGCTCCGACGCGCTGTCGAGCCACTGGATGATCGCATCGCGCTGGTTGCGCGATTCGTGGGAATCCGGTGTCGCTTCGATCTGAGCGAATGCGGCGTCGAGACGGGTGACGATGGCTTCGATGACCACGGTGATTCCTCTCCTGAGACGTGACGATCCGTTCGCGGACGGGAATGCCGCACACATTAGCGTCGATCCGGAATATGCGACCAATTAATATTTATATCCGACTCATACGATTCGACTAATGAATGGGGCGGTGAGCCAGCGCTGGCGCGGGATGCATGTGAGGCCGTGTTTTCCGGATGATCTGCATCGTATCGACGCGCTTCGACGTGATGCACCAAAGGCGCGCACGAAATGAATGCACCCGATGTGTGCAGATGAAAAAACGGCGTATCGGGCGAGATGCGCCCGATACGCCGTGTTGCGATGCCGCGTGGCGGTCGGCGATCAGTGCAGCTTGATCGACGGCTGGTTGCGGCTTTGCAGCCAGTGGCTCAGCGACTGGAACAGCGCGCGCTTCAGTCCGTACACGCTGAACAGATGCTTGCGGTACAGGAACTTGTACAGCCCGATCGCGGCGAGCCCGTCGACGATCAGCGAGCGCGAACGCACACTGAGGTCGGCCTGATACACGGCGCCCGCTTGGCCGAGCGACACGACGGTGCCCGCATCGCGGAACGTGAAGCCCGACACCGGCTTGCCGGCGAGGCGCCGTGCGAGCGCATCGCCGAGATACACGGCCTGCTGGTGCGCGACCTGCGCGCGCGGCGGCAGGAAACCGCTCGCATCGGCCGACGGGCATGCAGCGCAGTCGCCGAACGCATACACGTGCGGATCGTCGGGCGTCTGCAGCGTGTCGGTCACGATCACCTGGTTCGACCGGTTGAGCGCGATGTCGCCCAGTTCCCGCAGGATCGCGGGGCCCGCGACGCCGGCCGCCCAGATCGTGATGTCGCTCGCAAGCCGCTCGCCCGTCGCGGTCATGACCGCGTCCGCGCCCACTTCCGCGACGCGTGTATCCGTCAGCACGTCGACGTTCAGCGTGCGCAATTGCGCGTGCATCCTGGCCGACAGCCTTGCGTCGAGCGCCGGCAGGATGCGCGGGCCGCCTTCGATCAGCCGGATATGCACGTCGCGCGCGGACACCAGCGCCTTGAAGCGATACGTCGTCAGCTGCTGGATCGCGTGGCGCAGCGCCGCGGCCAGTTCGACACCCGTTGCGCCCGCGCCGATCACGTTGATGCAGACCGGTGCCGCGCGGTGCGCCGGCTGCTGCTCGGCCAGGTGGTTCGCCTTCGTGCAGGCGGCCAGGAACTTGCGGCGGAAATCCTCGGCCTGGTCGAGATTTTCGAGCGGTAGCGCGTGCCGCGCGGCGCCCGGCACGTTGAAGAAGTTCGTCACGCTGCCGACGGCCAGCACCAGATCGTCGTAGCCGAGCGCGCGTTGCGGCAGGATCTCCGTGCCGTCCGCGTCCTGCACCGGCGCGATCGTCGCCGTGCGTGCCGCGCGGTCGACCTGCTGCAACGCGCCCTGCACGAAGCGGAAGCCGTGGCGCTTCGCCTGCGCCGCGTATTCGATCGTGTGCGAGGCCGGATCGCGATGCCCGGATGCGGCTTCGTGCAGCAGCGGCTTCCAGAAGTGCGTCGGGTAGCGGTCGACGAGCACGACGTCGGCTTGCCCGCGGCGGCCGACCGTGTCGCCGAGGCGCGTGGCGAGCTGCAGGCCGCCGGCGCCGCCGCCGACGATCACGATGCGCGGCACGCGCGGTGCGCGATCCGTTGCAAGGGTAGGCGTGATGTGGTCCATGTTGTGGCTCCCGCTGATGACGATTCGGATGACATTGCTCAAGAACCGACGATATAGTTTTGAACCTACGCGAACAATTTAATGTTTATAAGCGACTCATATGTATTCACTTATAGGAAAGACCGCGACGTTTCGGCAGCTCAAGGCGCTGGACATGATCGCGCGACTCGGCAGCGTGTCGCGCGCGGCTGAGGAGCTGAACCTGACGCAGCCGGCCGTGTCGCTGCAGGTTCGCCTGCTCGAGGAGGCGGTGGGCGCCGCGTTGCTGCAGCGGGTGGGGCGCGGCGTGCAGCTGACCGCCGCCGGTGAAATCGTGGCGCGCTATGCGCGCGAGATCCTGCATCTATGGAGCGAGGCCGGCGACGAAGTGGCCGCGCTGACGGGCGACCTCGGCGGTACGCTGCGGATCGGCGCGATCACGACGGCCGAATACCTGATTCCGCCGCTGCTGGTGAAATTCACCGCGACGCGACCGCACGTGAAGACCTATTTCAAGGTCGGCAATCGCGACGACATCATCCGCATGCTCGCGACGCATGAAATCGATCTCGCGGTGATGGGCAGCGCACCGAAGGAGCTGCGCACGCACGCGGTCGAGTTCGCGAAGCATCCTATGGTGTTCGTCGCGGCGCCGGGCCATCCGCTGATGCGGCGCAAGCGCGTCGCGCTGAAGGATCTCGAATCCGCGCATCTGCTCGTGCGCGAACGCGGCGCGGGCACGCGCTCGACCGTCGAGAGCCTGTTCAAGACGGCCGGCTACCGTTTCCATGTGGGCTCCGAACTGTCGAGCAACGAGGCGATCAAGCAGATGGCCGAAGCGGGGCTCGGCGTCGCGTTCCTGTCGTTGCACGCGTGTGCACTCGAATTGCGCACGGGGCTGCTCGGGCAACTGCCGTTTCCGGGCAACCCGATCGAGCGCGAATGGTATGTGGTCACGCTCGCCGACCGGCGGATCTCGCAGGTGACGGGGCTGTTTCGCGACTTCCTGATCAAGCAGGGCGCGCCGGTGATCGACGGCGCGACGGTCGCGCCGCACGAGCGGCGGCGCAAGTAGGCGCACGCCGGGACGCGGGCGGCGTGTGCGAGCCGTGCGTGCCGTCAGTCAAACGAGCCCGAAGTCGTCGTTGCTGTCGGGAATCGACGCGAGCAGCCGTTCGAGGCGGTACCAGCCGAGCATGCGCAGGCATCGCGCGGCGAAGGCGATCCGGTCGTTGCGGGGAGCGGGGCCGTCGGGACGGTGGGTTGTCCGGGACGGCGAAGAGGGAATGAACGCCGCGCGCAATGGGCAGGAATGGGGCATGACGGTCTCCGTAGGTGTCGGATGAAGCCCATCGTAAGCGCCGCGGCGCCCGTCGGCGCGCACGCAAGGATGCGGCGGAGCAGGAACGGATGATCTTTTTCTGCTCGTTGCGGGAATGGCGGCGCGCGCCCGGCAAGCGGCCGGAAAAAGCGTCACAATGCGCGTTCGACCCACGATCTGGTGGAGAAGAACCATGAGCGATCCGATTCTCGCCGCGCCGACCGACAACGGCGTGCCGGTCAGCCTGCGCTCCAGCCGCGGGCTCGGCTGGCGCGGCTTCGGCGCGTCGCTGCTGGAGATTCGTGCGGGTACGTACCGGATTCCGGCGGCCGATCATCACCGCATCGGCGTGCATATCGGCTCGCCCGTGCGTGCGGATTGCGTGTGCGACGGCCAGCGCGTGTCGCGCATCCAGGCGCACGGCGACATCGACGTGATTCCCGCCGGCCTGCCGGGCCAATGGACGGACAGCGCCGACTGCCGGATCCTGCACGTCATGCTCAGCGACACGTTCGTGCGGCGCACGTTCGAGCAACTCGAGTTGAAGCCGTCGCAGGCGCAGATCCGCCGGCGGCTGCAGGTGCGCGATCCGCGCCTGCAACACATCGCATGGGCAATGGCCGCCGAACTCGAGGCGGAAGACGCGTCCGACCCGCTCTATGCGGAGAGCCTGTGCACGGCGCTCGTCGCGCGACTGGTCGATGGCCAGCCCGTGTTCCGCGAGCGCCGGCGGACGCTCGCGCCGAAGGCGGCGGCGCGCGTGATCGACTATGTCGAGGCCAACCTCGAGCGCCGCATGACGCTTGCCGAGCTTGCGGCGCTCGTGTCGATCAGCGTGCCGCATTTCAAGGTGCTGTTTCGCGAGACGCTCGGGATGCCGGTGCATCAGTACGTGGTGCGACGCCGGGTCGAGCGCGCGAAGGCGTTGCTGCTCGAAGGCCGGCTCAGCATCAGCCAGATCGCGCTCGAAGCCGGGTTCGCCCATCAGAGCCATATGGCGAACTGGATGAATCGCGTGCTGGGCGCGACGCCGACGGAGGTCGCGCGGTCCGGCGCGCGGGGCGGGCTCCGGCTGGCTTATGACGGGGAGGACGATGCGTCGGCGTCGGATCGATAGCCGCTGACGAACCGGTGGGCCGTGCGATCCGTGTGCGGCCCCGCATCCCGTCATCCTTTCCTGTTCGCATCATCCGCGCCTGCGCGCCTTCCCGTTCGCGCACGCCGACAATCACTGCACCTTCATCCTCCAGGAGCGGATCGTGTTCGTGATTTTCGGAGCATCAGGCAACGTCGGCTCGTCGACCGTGACGACCCTGCGCCACGCAGGCCATCCCGTGCGCGCCGTGCTGCGCGACGCACGCCATCGCGAACGTTTCGCGCAACTCGGCTGCGAAGTGGCGATCGCCGACCTGACGGATGCAGGTGCGATCGCCACGGCGATCGACGGCGCGCAAGCCGTGCAGATGCTGTGTCCGGTGCCTGTCGCCGACGGCGACCCGGCCGCGACGATGGCGCGCACGCTCGACGTCGTGACCGGCGCACTCGCCGCGAATCCGCCGCCGGCATTGCTCGCGCTGTCGGACTATGGCGCGGAACTTGACGGCAACACGGGCATCACGCGGTTGTTTCATCTGCTGGAAGAGAGGTTGAAGACGGTCCCGACCCGGCTAACGCTGTTGCGCTCGGCAGAACATCTGCAGAACTGGACTCGCGTATTGCCGGTCGCGCTTGCAACCGGCGTGCTGCCGAGTTTTCACCATCCGGTCGACAAGGTGTTTCCGACGGTGTGGGCGCCCGACGTGGGCGTCGCGGCGGCGCGGCTGCTGCTCGATGCCGCGGAAACCGGCAACGGGCCGCGCATCGTCAGCATCGAGGGCCCGCGGCGCGTGAGCGCGCGGGACATCGCGGAGACGCTCGGCGCGGCCGCGGACCGCGAGATCGTCGCGCGCGAACTGCCGCGCGACGCATGGACCGCGACGCTGCTGCGCGCGGGCCTCAGTGAGCGACATGCGCAGCTGATCGTCGATCTGTACGACGTGCACAACGCGGGGCAGATCGACGTCGAGGCTGGTGTGTCGGAGCGCGTGTATGGCACGACGACACCGGAGGAGGCGCTCGCTGCGCTGGTGCGCGTGCACGCAGCGCCGGCGTGACGCAGGTGGCCGGCACCTCCGATGCTATTCCAAGCTATCCATCTGGTCCCATTGGGCAAGAAGATCACCCGGAATCGCGTTGACCACCTCGACGTAGCGTTTGCCAACGAACTGCTCGGCCCGCTTCAGCAATACCGGGATCGGGCTGCTTGGTTCGTTCGTTTCGAACCAACGGCGCGCCGTATTGATCAGAGTCAGCGCCTCGTGGCGGGTCATCGGCACCGGTTCGGTGCAGGGAGCAGCATGCGGTGCGTTTGCGGCCGAGTTCAATTCGTTATCCGGAGGAATTGACGTGAATTCTCCGTCGGGCTGCACACCGTCTCGATTCTGGCCGTCAATGTCATCAACGAAAACATGTGCGACGTCCGAAGTTGCCTCGACGTGCGTGCCCGCGACATTCAACAGTTGAAGCAATCGAATCAATGGCGAAAGGTCGGGCAGATACGTGTCGAGATGAGTCGCTCCCCAGATGTCGATCGCGGCAAGATTCGAGATCGTTTCATCGAACGCGTTCATCATGTCCGGCTGTTGCGCCCGCAGATCCCGCAACTGCTGGATGACTGAATCCGGTGCGAGCGCATCCGCCGAACGCGGATGGGCGAAAGCGCGTTCGACATCCCGCATCTGCAGGCGCGTGGCGGTCGACTTCATCAGTACGATCTCCCGGACGTCGGCAAGCAGTCCGTCGGGATCCGTCATCGCCTGCAGGGCATTCATTCGCATTTCCAGCGCGGCGCCGCGATCATCATCCGTGCTTGCCTGGGGGTGAACGCTGTCGGGAAATGCCTGCAGCCATGCAGCGAGCAGCCCCGTTCCCTCCGCCAATCCCGACGGACCGCCGAGGCGCGTGCGACAACGGGCGTAGAGCACCGCGACACGGATATCCTTCGTGCGCAGCATCAGCCGGCGGCAGTTGCGCTCGAGCTCGCTCCAGTTGAGCGGTTCAGGCGATCCGACAAACGCGCCGTACTGCACATCCGGCCTGGATGCCGCGTCAGCGAAAAGCACCACGAAATCGTGGTCATACTCGAGATCCGAGCCGCACGGTGCGTCGTCGCTTACCGGCAACAGCCAGTCGAAGTGCGTGGCGTCGATCGCGGAGGGGCGGCTCGGCTTCGCGGGGGTGGGCGATTGCTTCTTGCTCATGGTCGGTCGGTTCCAGGGCTTGTCGGGCGGCGATCGAAATGACGCGCGTAACGTTCGGGTTCGAACCGCATCCCGGTAATGGGTTTGCGCTGGTCCGGGCGGCCGAGCCATCCGGACCAGCCCATGCGTTGTTGGCCGCCCATCACCGCCGGCGGCGCACTCTCCGGCTTGATACGCAACTCGAGTTCCCATTCCAGTTCGTAGCCGACGAACGCCCGCACCCATTCGACGAGCTGTGGCAGATCTTCGCCTTGAGGCGTGAAGCGCAGATAGGCGTCCAGATCGAGCGGGCCGATGATGATTCGAAAGCGGTGCTGACGGTCTGGCGCGACACGTCCGAGCATGGCGCCTTGTCCCATCGTCGCGGCAGCACCTGGGCGGCCCATTCGGCCGCAGTCGGCCGGGTCGATTTCGATCCAGTGGAACACGTTCTCTTCAAGCGCAACCGGCACGCCGAAGTAGTGTTCGAGCGTCGCGCGCAGGCCGTCCGGATTGCGCGATTCGCGTACGAGATGCGCCGCGGCGGCGAGGCGCGCGTGCGAGGGCAACGGGCGCCTGGAAATCTCGCCGATGTCCAGTCCCGCGAGGCTCGCGATGTAGAACGAAAATCGCTCGTTTTGTGTTCGATCGAGTCCGGCGGCTGATTGAGCCGACGCCCACGCGCGATAGAACAGCGTGAAGTAGCGATGATGGAAGATGTCGAAAAAATCGACGGTCGTCGTGTCGCGCCGGCTCTCTTGGCGATCCTTCGCGATTTCGGTGAAGTGGATCGGGAGCGGACCATGGGGACCGAGCATCCCGAGACTGAAAAGTCGCACCTTCAACCGCCCCGCGGATTGTTCCGCGCTTGCGATTTCTCGCGGGGCAAAGGCGAGGCTCGGCTGCTGGCCAAGCCGTAATGGTTCCGAGCCTGGCCGGCGTGCCGTGCCGATCGGATCGATGGCGGGGTTCGCGCCGATGCGGCGCAAGAGCGACAGAAACCCGAACCGCCAGGGCTCGGCCTGCAAGCGTTCGAGCTGCTCAGGCGACAGCATGCTGTGGCGAAGCTGCGCGGGCAGCGTGGCGCGCTTCATCACAGCACTCCGCGTGTGCCCGTGCGCACCGGCCAGCGTGCGATGCGACCTCGCTGCATCGAATGCAGTTCGGTTTGCGTGAAGCTGTTGATCGATACGTGCCGTGCGAGCCAATGTTCGAGGACCACACCGAACAGGTAAGGGCTCACGCCCGAGAAGTCCGTCTCGTCGACGGTCAGTGTGCACTCGATACCGCGCCCGAATGTCATCGGACCGATTCCCGGCAGCTTGCGGGTCACGGGGCGCGTCCTTACGCCGACGAGGCTTTCGACTTGCCGGCCTTGTCCGGAATCGCCGTCCGCGACGTACAGGCGCAGCAGATCGCGCAGCCCTTGCCCCCCTTCACGGTGATCGAAATCGTCGAGCGGCAGGTAGTTGAAATTGAGCTGGCGGATCAGGCGCCATGCCATTTCCCGCTCCGCGTGGGGCGGTAGCGGAGGGCTGGGCGCGCGGATGAGGCCAATGCTCGCGACCGGCGCGGATTCGGCCGTGTCCAGGTCGTCGATGCCGTTGCGTGGCACGAGCGTAGCCAGATCGCGATTTGTCAGCAGTGCATCGACCGACAGGTAGCGGATGTTTTCGTTATAGGGGGCCTCGTTTTGATCGACGAGGGAGAGAAACACTTCCGTGCCGATGTAAGGCGTGCGTGTACCGTAACGACGAGCCGAATCGGACACGAGGCGTCGCTCGCGCCGCGCGGAGAAGTAGCGACCGTGATTGCCTTCGTCGTTGTTCAGCGTTTGGTAGAGCGGGCGGAAAGTGAGTTCGGCGGACGTCGAGGCCACGCGGCCGTACACGGCCTCCACCGAAAACACCTCGTAGTCGAGCGGTGCGAGCCGTGCCGGCACCAGGTGAAACTCGGTTTCTCGCGGCGTAATCTCGATCCGGTCGGTATGCTTGCTGAACAAGTTGATGACGGGTGTGCAGAACAGCGCGAAGCGTGAAGCGTCCACGAGGTTTGCCAGTTGAGCCGGCGAGCGGTCGAGCAACACGACGATCTCGACTTCGCGGCCGTGCACCGCCGAAAAGCCTTCGGCGAGCCCGTTCAGCGCAAAGAACCAGAATCGGGCCGGGCACGCGAAATACTCGTGCAACAGGTTATGCCCATGGAACTTCGTCCAGGTGAGCGGCAACAGGTTCTGGTCGGTGCGCAGCCCTTCATGCTCGACTGCGTTACGTGTCACCGCTGCGAGCGGACGCCCCGGGATGCCGAACTCGCCGGGCGCGCCGATCACGGACGCGACGGCACCGGCATGCAGCAATTCGAACAGGTGGGATGCAACCTGCTCGTCACCGGCAAGGTAGACGGGAAGTCGATCGAGCCCCTTCAGGTCGGAAATTCGCACGTCACCGGTCGTTGCCAGGCGTAGCCGCAATGCGCCGCGCACCTGCGTATCGGGCGGCACGTAGCGCTCGAGGCCGGCGATGTCCGGCGGAACACCCGTCAAGCGGGCCTCGGTGATCGTCAGCGGCCAGAGCGTCACGTCCTGCCCGCTCGTGAATCGGCACGCCGTTCTTTCGCCGTCGGGAACGCGGGCCGTAAAGGCGGTGCCGCGCGCAATCCGATATCCGTTGGCAAGGCTGCCCTCCGTGCCCCCGGGATGCAGGCGTGCAACGGCAATCGACGGCGTGGGCGCGACGTAATTCGGGTAAACGACTTCAAGCAACCGTTCGGTAAAGCGCGGGAATTCCGCATCGAGCTTGAGCTGCATGCGAGCGGCCATGAAGCTGAACGACTCGATCAGGCGCTCGACGTAGGGATCCGCCACTTCACCGGCCTGCATACCGAGACGGCGGGCGATCTTCGGATGTGCATGCGCGAATTCGGTCGCGAGTTCGCGCATGTAGATGAGTTCCTGGTTGTAGTAGTCGAGCAGTCGCGGGTCCATCGGAACGGTCTCGTAGTCGTTGTGGCGTGGGGTGCTTAACCCGTGCGCATGCCGGTAATGCGAATCTCGCTGGTCTCGAGATCCAGCGAACTCTGCACCATGAATTCGAGTGGGTACGGATCCATGTGGATCAGCCCGCGAACCTCGAACGCGAGGACGTTGTGATGCTCGCTGGCGTCGCCGCTGCCGGTGCGGGGAGATACCACAAGGGAATCCGGAATCAGCCGCGGTTCGAAATCGGTGATGGCCCGCCGGATCGTCTGCTCGACGTCGTTCCAATGACGTGACGCGATGAAGGCGCCCGCAAGGGGCGGCACGCCGAAGTTCAAGGTCGACGCAGCGACGTGCGGATGACGGCTCCGATCGATCTGATCCTCGATGCTCGTTGTGTTCAGCAGGTACGCGAGATCGCGCTGAACAATGTCGCGCATCTGTTTGCGGGTGACCGTGTATTCCTCCGGCGCTTCGGTGCTTCGGTGCGGTGCATCGTCACGCAGGCGGTCGAGTAAGGTCGGCATCAAATGCGTATTGGCGCGCCGTGGCGTGCGGACGGCGAGCGAGTCGGCGGCCCGAGGCACTTTCCTGTTCTCACTCATTGATCGACTCTCCGACCGAGGCGCTGCTTCCGATACCTGTGCCGAACTCCGCGGTTGCCAGTTCGAACAGTCCGAAGTCACCTCGATCCGTTGACCAGGTCTTTTGGCCAAGCGCCGTGACACCGGTTCGGCCGTGTTCCCGCCAGGTCGTTTCGCGCCCGATGCGAACGGCGTCGCTGGCAATCTCCGAACCGTGATATCGAGCCGGCATGAAGCCGTGAGCGATGGCGCCATCGCCAAGCGTGAACGTACACGGCGCCCAAACCAGATCGACGACCTTCGTCGGCGGCGACACTTGCCACGACGCCAGATCGGCGAACGGAATCCAGCGATAGTGCCCGGCCACGATGATTTCGCACACGGGGCCGAAACGGGAATCGCTATCGACGATCCAGGCTACCGAGCCCTGCGGGATACGCGCAGCGACGGTCGGAGCGGCATCGAAGGCCGCTTCGCGCGCGTCGTCGGCTGCGGCGATCCGTCCCGAGGCGGCCAGGTGCAGTGCGTTCAACAATCCGTCGATCCACGCCGGCTGCTCGAATACGAAGCCTGGCTGCGCGAGCCCCTCGATCACCTGCTTGCGCCGGCATTCGGCACGGATCAGGTCGCGATAGACCTGTGCGGTTGCCGTGTGTGTCGGTTCGAGCATGGCCCATGTCTGCAACTGCTGGATTGCCCGGGGCCATTCACCCATGACGCACAACAACTGAAACAGTGCCCACCGATGAGACGCGATGGTCGGCTGCGCGCGCAGGCGCGCGGACACTTGTTCGATCTGCTCGCTGAGTGGGATCTTGTCCAGACGAGCGAGTGGGGGCGGGCAGGAAGCGGTAAGCCGGGTCAATCTTCATCCTTGCGCAAGGGCGCGGACAGCGGGCTGTCCATAGTCAACACGTGGTGTTCGCGCCGGGTGAGCGCGGGGGGATGCTGCACGGCCTCCGCTCGAAAATCGGAAGGCGCGAACAGATGCAGGATCTCGGGAACGGGTTCGTCTTCTGGCAAGGAGGCGCTGTGCTCATCCAGTCGATCGAATACGTCCTCGAGCGTGCGATCGCCAAGCAGCATCGCTTCGATCGAATCATGATCGCGACGGGGATCCAGACAGCCCTGCGAATCGGGCGCGGACGTGCGCGTGGTCGGCTCCGCCTCTCCTGCAGTTGACGCCCATTCCACGGTAACCGACGCGTGGGGATCGGCCAGCGCGCGCCAATACTGCGCGTGCAACGTATCGATCAGCGCGTCGGTGCTGTCGGGCGCGCCAATGGAAGTGTGAGACGAAGGATCCGAACGTCGCGCGCGGCGCTCCAGGCCGCCGATCCCGAGCTGGCCGAGCAGGTCGTCGGCATACGGTGACGCGAGTGAATCGTCTGCTGGCACGGTGGCTGCAGCAGCAACGGCGTGGCCGGATCGCGCATGACTGTTGCCACGCGGCAGCCCGGTGTGCGAGACATCCGATTGGCGACGCCACGGCAGACGAAAGGAACGCATCTGGAAGTCCAATGACGAGAAGTCCCCAATTTAACCACGAGTTTCAGCCGGTTGTTTATTGAGATAAAAATAAGCGTGATGACGGGCTTTGTGCGAATGTTTTTTGAGATGAAATTTGAAATGTAAAACAAAGTCACAAAATGAATTTAATGCCTTTGCAATCAAAAAATTATCGATTTATTGATAAGTGTTAATTCACGAGAAAAATGAATTTATCTCAAAATAACAAGGACTTGTGTGCGGTTGTTTGGGGTGTCTAGTTTGGTCTGCAGTCGAACATCGACCTGAAGTGGTGTGTGGAGTGATGGGGATTTGCGAAAAATAGATTTGGAGGTGTTCTTGGAAAATATTGCTGATTTTTCGCATTGACGGAAGTTGCAATTCGTGCCGATAATGCGCCTTCTATTTGATTGGCCGATTGAATTGAATAGAGAGGGGCGTGTCAGTGTTTCCGGAGGTCGTCCGGAAGATAGTCTGTATAGCAGTCCTGAGAGATGCTGCATGGTGCTTGGAACCATTGCGGCCAACAACAAAGATCATCATGACCATTTCTCGCCAAGCGCTATTCGGTAAGCTCGGGGTCCAGCTTTACCGAGGTATCGAGTCAGCAACGAATTTCTGCAAGCTGCGCGGGAATCCGTTCGTCGAGCTCGCTCACTGGCTGCACCAGTTGTTGCAACAACCGGACGGCGATCTTCAACGGATCGTGCGTCACGCCGCGATCGATCGCGATGGGCTCGAGCGCGATCTCGCTCGGGCACTGGCCGCCTTGCCGGCCGGCGCGAGCTCGATCAACGACTTTTCGTGGCATATCGAATCGGCGATCGAGCGTGCCTGGGTGCTCGCGACGCTCGAATACGGCGATCGCCGCGTGCGCGGCGCGTGGCTGATCGCGGCACTCGTGTCCACACCCGAACTGCGGCGCGTCATGCTTGAGATCTCTCCGGCGTTCGGCAAAATCCCGGTCGGTGATGTCGACGACGTTCTGCCAGCCTGGATAGCCGGCTCGCCGGAAGCGGACGACGGCCCGTATGACCATAGCGAATATCTGCCTGCCACGCCGGGCGAAGCGTCCGGTGCGATGCCGGCCACGCCGAAGGGCGGCACACTCGATCAGTACTGCGCGGATCTGACGGCGCGTGCGCGTGCCGGCGAGATCGACCCGGTCATCGGGCGCGAACTCGAGATTCGCACGATGATCGACGTGCTGCTGCGCCGTAGACAAAACAATCCGTTGGTGACCGGTGAAGCCGGAGTCGGCAAGACGGCCGTGGTGGAGGGGCTCGCGCGTGCGATCGCATCGGGCAACGTGCCGCCGAAGCTTGCGGATGTGCGTCTGCTGAGTCTCGATGTCGGCGCGTTGCTGGCGGGCGCCAGCATGAAGGGGGAATTCGAGGCACGACTGAAGGCGTTACTCGAAGCGGCCGTGAAGTCGCCGGTGCCGGTCATCCTGTTCATCGACGAAATCCACACGCTGATCGGCGCGGGCGGCCAGGCCGGCACGGGCGACGCCGCCAACCTCCTGAAGCCGGCGCTGGCGCGCGGCACGCTGCGCACGATTGGCGCGACGACCTGGGCCGAGTACAAGCGGCATATCGAGAAAGATCCCGCATTGACGCGACGCTTTCAGGTGATCCAGGTCGCGGAGCCGTCCGAGGCCGCTGCGGTCGACATGGTGCGGGGGCTCGTGCAAACGTTTTCGGCGCATCACGGCGTCGTGGTGCGTGACGAGGCGATTCGCGGTGCAGTGACGTTGTCTCACCGTTACATCCCGTCGCGGCAATTGCCGGACAAGGCGATAAGCTTGCTCGACACCGCGTGCGCACGCGTGGCGCTGTCTCAGCATGCCACGCCGAGAGAGCTCGACGATATACGTCAACGGCTTGCTGCCGTCCGCACGGAAGAGGCGCTACTCGCGCAGGAAGCTCGTATCGGGCTGGGCGTAGGCAAGGCGTTGGAAAGCGTGCGCGAACGCATCGCCGCGCTCGCAGCGGACGAGGCTGCGGTCGAGGTCCGCTGGCGTGAACAGACGGCGGCCGCGCAGGCATTGCTCGCCGCACGTGAAACCGTGCGTGGCGATATGGCGCACGAGCCGGTATCGGGCGATCAGCTCCGCGAACTCGAACAGGCGTTGCTGACGCTGCAGGGCGATGCGCCGCTCGTGTTTCCGGAGGTCGATGCGGCAATCGTCGCGGAGATTGTTTCCGACTGGACGGGTATCCCTGCCGGCCGCATGGTCACGGACGAACTCGACGCAGTGCGTCGGTTGTCGGAAACGCTCGAGGCGCGCGTGGTCGGTCAGACCGACGCGCTGCGCCTGATCGGCGAACGCGTGCAGACCGCACGAGCCGGCCTGACCGATCCGAAAAAGCCGCTGGGCGTGTTCCTGCTCGCAGGCCCATCGGGCGTCGGCAAGACTGAAACCGCGCTGGCGCTGGCCGAGGCCCTGTACGGTGGCGAGCAAAACCTGATCACGGTCAACATGAGCGAGTATCAGGAAGCGCACACCGTTTCGGGGCTAAAGGGGGCGCCGCCGGGCTACGTCGGATATGGCGAGGGTGGCGTGCTGACCGAAGCAGTGCGCCGCCGTCCGTATTCGGTCGTCCTGCTCGACGAGGTCGAAAAGGCCCATGGCGACGTGCACGAAATGTTCTTCCAGGTGTTCGACAAGGGCTACATGGAAGACGGCGACGGCCGCCATATCGATTTCCGCAACACGACGATCTTGCTGACGAGCAATGTCGGCGCGGACTTGAGCGCGAGCCTGTGTGCCGATCCCGCGCTCGCACCGGACCAGGACGGCTTGCGGCAGGCACTTGCTCCCGAGTTGCTGAAAACTTTCCCGGCGGCCTTCGTCGGCCGTGTGACGGTGGTGCCATACCGGCCGTTGGCCGACGACGCGCTCGCTCGCATCGTGCGCTTGCACCTGAGGCGCGTCGTGAAACGGATGTCCGACGCTCATGACATCGCGCTCACGTTCGACGATGCGGTGGTCGGCTACATCGTCGGTCGCTGTCTCGTTCAGGAAACCGGTGCACGCGTCCTTATCGGTTTCATCGAACAACACATCCTGCCGCGCCTGTCGGCGCTCTGGCTCGATGCCTTCGCGTCGAAAGGTGAGCTCGCGCGCATTGCGGTCGGTGTTGCCGACCCGGCCGCCGACCCCGCGCAGGCGCTGACCTTCGATGCAATGCCTTCTCGCTTGGACGAGCCGCTTGGCTAAGCGCCGTCCATTTCCCACCGTTCAGGAGAACCTGTCCATGTCCGCTTCCAGCAGTTCGCAGAAATTCATTGCGCGCAATCGTGCGCCGCGCGTGCAGATCGAGTACGACGTCGAGGTTTACGGCTCGGAGAAGAAGGTCGAGCTGCCTTTCGTCATGGGTGTGCTGGCCGACTTGTCGGGCAAGCATCCGGTCGAGCCGCTTCCGGCGGTATCCGACCGGCGATTCCTCGAAATCGACATCGACAACTTCGATGAGCGGATGAAGGCCATTCGGCCGCGCGTCGCATTTGCCGTGCCGAATACGCTCACGGGCGAAGGCCAGATGATGGTCGACATGACCTTCGAGAGCATGGAGGACTTTTCCCCGGCCGCCATCGCACGCAAGGTCGAACCGCTCCGCCAGTTGCTGGAGGCTCGTACGCAATTGGCGAACCTGCAAACCTACATGGACGGCAAGTCGGGTGCCGAAGCGCTCGTGACGCAGCTGCTGCAGGATCCGGCGCTCCTGAAATCGCTGGCTGCTGCGCCGAAGCCCGAGCATCACGAAGCGGGTGCCGTCGACCAGAACGACGCCAATTGACCGACGAACCGATCGAGGATGACCACCATGGCGAAGCAACACGCACAGGCCGCGCAAACGCAGACGGCCACTCAATCCGACTTCACGCAATTGCTGGAAAAGGAATTCCGTCCGAAGACCGACCAGGCCCGCGAGGCGGTTGAATCCGCGGTCCAGACACTCGCCGAGCAGGCGCTTGCGCAGACCGCGACCATCAGCGACGACGCCTACAAGAGCATCGCGGCGATCATTGCGCAGATCGACCACAAGCTTTCCGAGCAGATCAACCTGATCCTGCACCACGACGATTACCAGGCGCTGGAATCGGCTTGGCGCGGCTTGAACCACCTCGTGTCGAATACGGAAACCGACGAGCATCTCAAGATTCGCGTCCTGGACGTCTCGAAGACCGAGCTGCACCGTACGATGCGTCGGTACAAGGGATTGGCGTGGGATCAAAGCCCGCTCTTCAAGCAGATCTATGAACAGGAATACGGCCAGCTCGGCGGCGAGCCGTACGGCTGCATCGTCGCCGACTACTATTTCGACCATACGCCGCCCGACGTCGATCTGCTGGGTTCGATCGCAAAGGTCGCCGCAGCATCTCACACGCCTTTCATCACGGGGGCCGGCCCGTCGGTGCTCCAGATGGAGTCGTGGCAGGAGCTGGCGAACCCGCGCGACCTGACGAAGATTTTCACGCAGAACCTCGAATATGCGGCGTGGAATTCGCTGCGCAATACCGAAGACGCTCGTTATGTCGGGCTGACGATGCCGCGCTTCCTCGCACGGCTGCCATATGGCGCCAAGACCAATCCGGTCGACGAATTCGATTTCGAAGAAGACACCAACGGCTCGGATCACAGCCGCTACGGCTGGGCGAACGCGGCATACGCAATGGGCGTCAACATCAACCGTTCGTTCAAGCAGTACGGCTGGTGCTCGCTGATTCGCGGCGTCGAGTCGGGCGGTACGGTCGAGGGCCTGCCGTGCCATACGTTCCCGACCGACGACGGCGGCGTCGACATGAAATGTCCGACCGAGATCGCGATCTCGGATCGGCGCGAGGCCGAGCTGTCCAAGAACGGTTTCATTCCGCTCGTGCATCGCAAGAACACCGATCACGCGACCTTCATCGGCGCGCAGTCGTTGCAGAAGCCGGCCGAGTATCACGATCCGGACGCGACCGCCAACGCGAACCTGTCGGCCCGCCTGCCGTATCTGTTTGCCTGCTCGCGCTTCGCGCACTACCTGAAGTGCATCGTGCGCGACAAGATCGGCGCGTTCAAGGAGCGCGAGGACATGCAGCGCTGGCTGAACGAGTGGGTCATGCACTATGTCGACGCGGATCCCGCCAACTCGTCGCAGGACACCAAGGCGCGCCGACCGCTCGCCGCGGCGGAAGTCCTCGTCGAAGACGTCGAGGGCAACCCGGGCTATTACCAGGCGAAATTCTTCCTGCGTCCGCACTTTCAGCTCGAAGGGCTGACGGTCTCGCTGCGGCTCGTGACGAAGCTTCCGTCGATCAAGGAAGCGGCGTAAGCGGAAGATAACCCATCCCATCGGGCCGGGCATTCAAGCGTTTCATTTTGTGGTGAACGGCCTTTTTCTACTCACGTAAGTAAAGGAGTACTACGTATGGCGCAGGACATTTTTCTGAAGATCGACGGTATCAACGGTGAATCGCTCGACGACAAGCACAAGGACGAGATCGAAGTCCTGAACTGGGATTGGGAAATCACCCAGGAATCGACGATGCATGCCGGAAGCGGCGGCGGCGCGGGCAAGGCGACGGTCAAGGATCTGACGTTCGAACACAACATCGATCGCGCGAGCCCGAACCTGATGAAGTACGCGCTGACCGGCAAGCATATCGATCAGGCGACGCTCGTGATGCGCAAGGCCGGTGGCAACCCGCTCGAGTACCTGAAGATCACGATGAGCGACGTGATCGTCACGCGCGTGAAGCCGTCCGGCAGCAAAAGCGACGCAGAGAAGAGTCGTGAGACGGTCGCGTTGTCGTTCGCGAAAGTGAAGCAGGAATACGTCGTGCAGAACGCGCAAGGCGGCAGCGGCGGCGCGGTGACGGCCGGCTTCGACATCAAGGGCAACAAGGAAGCGTAAGTCGGCGAGGTGTTGCGTGTGCGCATGGGTGTCTCGGCGCACGCGCAGCGCCTTTTTGCTGCATTCGAGGTGAAATCAGCATGCGTTCGATCCTGACTGCCGCCGCGCTTGCCAGCGTCGTGATTCTTGCGGCCTGTGCGAGCGGCGAACCGAAGCCCAAGGAGCCGGTTCGGTTTGACCTGACGGTCAACGCGCGACCGGACGTCAACCCCGACGATCGCGGTCGGGCCGCGCCGATCGTCGTTCGCATCTATGAACTGAAGAACGACATCGCGTTCGGCACAGCCGACTTTTTCACGCTGCAGACGCAGGAAAAGACGGTATTGGGCGATGACGTCGTGAAGCGTGACGAACTGCAGCTGCGTCCGGGCGAGCACAAGAAGATCGTTCGGTATTCCGGTGCGGATACGACGGCCATCGGCGTGATCGCGGCTTATCGGGATCTTCCCAATTCGGTCTGGCGAGTCGTTTACACGATACCGACTGGTCCCGACAAGGCGTGGTATCGCTTTTTCACACCAAAACTGAAGTTGGACATTGCTCTCGACGCCAAGGCAGTCAGCGTGCGAGAGACGGGGAAGAAATAAAAGCATGAGCAATCTCAATTTGAAATCGGAACTGACAGTCACCGACATCATCGGACACGCTGTTATCTGGATCCTTCTTTCGATTGTCACGTTCGGTCTCGCATTGTTCGTCTATCCGTACTACCTGTACCGATTCGTGATCAGTCGAACGGTCGCCGTCAATTCAGACGGCAAGGTAGTGGGAAGGCTCGAGTGCACGATGGATCTGGCGACGATGATCGGAAAGATCGTGATCTGGACGCTGATCTCGATCGTCACGCTGGGCATCGGTTACTTCGTCTTTTTGTACAAGATCCTCGCGCACTGCATGAACCATACGCGAATGGTCAGCAACTGATCGATCTCATGGCGCGTATTTGAGTGGATGGCATAAAAATGCAGGCGCTTCGCGCAGCCAGGTCCGAGTTGGACCTGGCTGCCAGACATGATGGGTATGGCCCATCTTTCGCACGGACAATCGGACAACACGTATGAGTTGGTATGCCAAGGTTGCCTGGCAGGAGGGGCTGTTTTTCCGTCCACAACTGTTCCAGCAACAGGATCGCTATTTCGAGAAATACGCGCATATGCGTGCGACCCCGTTGTCGCCGTTCTTTTTCGGCTTCGCGAGCTATGCGCTCGACCTGGAGTCGCTGGCGCTCGGGAAGGTGATCGTCAAAACGGCCGCCGGCGTGTTCGCCGACGGCACGCCGTTCGATGCGCCGGGCAATACACCTCCGCCGCCTCCGTTGACGATTCGGCCCGAACACCTCGATCAGGTGATCTATCTCGCGGTGCCGGTCCGGCTGCCGAACTGTGAAGAAACGACGTTCGAGAACAGCGCGGATTCCCTGGCGCGCTACCTGGTGTTCGATACGGAATTGCGCGACACGAATTCGATCGGTCTTGCCCCCGAGGCCGTGCAACTGTCGAATCTGCGCCTGCGCCTGATGCCGGAAAAGGAGTTGGGCGATGCGTGGATCGGCCTCGCACTCACGCGCGTCAAGACGATCCGCGCGGACGGCAGTATCGAGCTCGACGACACGCTTGTACCGCCTGTATCCGGTTATGGAGCGAGCGACCTCCTCGCAAGCTGGGTGACGAAAATCCACGATCTCGCGCATCTGCGTGCGAATGCGCTCGCTGAACGGCTCGCCGGCACGGACGAGACGACAGCGAGCGCGGCGACGGTTACGGATTACCTGCTGCTGCAGATCCTGAACCGTTACGAGCCGTTGCTGCAGCACTTGCTGCGGGTGCCGACCGTATCGCCGGCCGATGTTTATGCGCTGCTGATCAGCATGGCGGGCGAACTGTCGACGCATCTGCGCACGGATACGCGTCGGCCGCTCGACACACATCCGCCTTATCAGCATACGACGCCGCATCTGTGTCTGAAGCCGGTCGTCGACGATACGCACCGGCTGCTGAACGCCGTGCTGGTGCGCAGCGCGCAGAGCATTGCATTCGAAGATCGCGGGCACGGGATGCGCAATGCGGTGGTCGATCCGGTCGATATGCAGGGCTTTACCGCGCTGGTGCTGGCCGTTCACGCGGCGATGCCGCCTGACGTGCTGAAGCAGCAATTCCTGGCGCAGGCGAAGGCCGGGCCGTCGGAAAGGTTGCCGAGCCTTGTCCGCAGTCACTTGCCGGGTATCGGTTTGCAGGCGCTGCCGGTACCTCCGCGGCAGATCCCGTTCAACGCGGGCTACATCTATTACGAGTTGACGCAAGGCGGGCCGCTTTGGGAGGAAGTCGTGCGTCACGGCGGTATCGCGTTGCACGTGGCGGGTGAGTTCCCGTCGTTGAGATTGGAGTTGTGGGGCGTGCGCGCATAAGCGTGACGGATTCGAAGCGGCTGGATTGCTATCGACAGTCGATGGCTCGATCGATTCAATGGAGATGTCGGGATGGCTTTGTTTGACTCACCACGGACGCTGTCGGTTAGCGGCGCGGCCATGCCGATGTACGGTGATCGTCCGATCCTCACGCCGGTGAAGCTGACCGGCGGCGAAGCCGTTGGCGAGTTGTTCGAGTACACACTCGAGCTAAAAACCCCGGACGAACTCGCGTTCTCGCAAACCATCGCCGCGAATATCGATCTCGACAAGCTGATCGGCACCGAGCTGACCGTCACGATTCAACTCGAGGGTGTCGGGCATTTCATTCGCGGCCTTGCAGGCAACGCTGGAATGGCGAACATCGGCGCGGGCACGCGCGAGATCACCGGAATCGTCTCGCGCGCATCCATCCTGCGAGAAGACGGTCGATCGATCGTGTACGCGGTCACGCTTCGACCGTGGCTCTGGTTGGCGACGAAGAACTGCGATTGCCGGATCTTCCAGGACATGTCCGTGATCGAGATCACCGACGCGGTGCTCTCGACGTACCTGTTTCCGGTCGATAAGCGGCTGACGCCGCCGCGTCCGAACAACGTTTGGCCCAAGCGGGACATCCAGCGCCAGCACCACGAAAGCGACTGGACGTTCCTGCAGCGGTTGTGGGAGGAGTGGGGCATCTTCTACTTCTTCGAGCATGCCGACGGCAAGCATCGTCTGGTCTTGTGCGATGCGATCGCCGCGCTCAAGCCGCACGGCGAAGCCTACGCGACGATCCGCTATGAAGCCCCCGACAGCCGACGTGTCGACGAGGAGCATATTCACGCGTTGTCGATCTCGAATGCGTTGACGACCGGTGCAGTCACGAGTGTCGATTACGACTACACGCGACCGCACGCCGATCTGACGGTTGGGCGAGAGGATCCGCGCGATACGGGGCTCGCTCATCAGGAGCATTACACGTGGGGCGACTATGCGCAGCCGCAGGCGGGTATGGGAGGTCTGTCGGCCGCGCCCAATGAGCCGCGGACCGAAGCGGAATACCTGACGCTCGTGCAGATGCAGGCGTATCGCTGCCAGGGGCTCAGGGCTTCCGGGCAGGGCAATCTGCGCGGACTGGTCGTCGGCCAGACCTTTGTGCTGTCGCACTATCCGCAGAACGCCGCCAACCGGGAGTATGCGGTCATCGGCTGCAAGCTGACGATCGAAGAGGTTGGCGAGGCATCGGGTTCCGGTCAGCGTTACCACTGCGAAGCGGACTTCGTGCTGCAGCCGACTCATGAGCCGTTTCGGTTGCCGCGCACGATCGCGAAGCCGCGCATTACCGGCGTCGAATATGCCGTTGTGACATGTCCGGAGAACCAGGAAATCTGGACGGACGCGTACGGTCGGGTGAAGTTGCAATTCCTGTGGGATCGGCTCGGCGACAACGATGAACGTTCAAGCTGCTGGGTGCGCGTTGCCGGTGCATGGCATGGCGATCAGTTCGGCGGCATCTTCTTGCCGCGTCGCGGCCATGAGGTTGAGGTTGCATTCGCGAATGGTGATCCGGACTTGCCGATCATCGTCGGTAGTGCTGTGAATGCGTTCAACATGCCGCCGTTTGCATTGCCGGAGAACCAGACGCTTGCCGGTTTTCGTAGCAAGGAGATCGGTGCTCGGCGGGCGAATACGCTGGCTTTCGACGATACGAACGGAAAGATTCAGGCGCACCTGTCGAGTGACGAAGGCGCGTCGCAGTTGAATTTGGGGTACATCACGCGTATTGCGGGGAATGCGGGACGGCAAGAGGAACGTGGTCGCGGCTTTGAGCTCGCGACCGGTTTGTGGGGGGGGGTCCGTTCGGCGTTGGGAATGTTGGTCACCACCGAGGCACGGTCGGATGCGGAGGGCCATGTCAAAGGGATGGGCGAAACCGTCCAGCGGCTTGTAGAAGCGTGTGACACGCACGAACGACTCGCACAACTGGCTCAGCAGAACCACGCGCAGGAGGCGAATAGTGATCAGAGTGAGGTCACAACCGCGTTGAATGCACAGAATGATGCAATCCGGGGCGGAGCCAAATCGGGCAGTGACCCGTTTCCAGAGTTTGCTGAGCCACACCTTACGCTTGCCAGTCCAGCTGGTATTCAAGCTACAACAGCGGGTAGCACGCATATCGCAAGCGGCGAGCATCTCGCGCTGACGACGGGTGAGCATCTCGGCATTGCCACCGGACGCTCACTGTTTGCAACCATCAAGGAAAAATTGCGGATTTTCGTCTACGACGCCGGAATCAAGCTGATTGCCGGCGCAGGTTCAATTGACATTGAATCGCTCAAGGACACCATTAACCTGATGGCAAAAATCCGGATCAGGCAGACCGCGACCAAGATCGAAATCTGGGCTGAAGAGGAACTATCGCTGCGCGGCGGGAAGAGTTTCATCACGCTCAATAACTCGGGCATTACCAACGGCACGCCCGGGCAGTGGCAATCCTACGCGGCAATTCACGAGATGCCGGGGCCGAGAAGCGCGTCTGAGGGTATACCGGCTGCTGAACTCAAGGTTTGCGAAATGAGTATGGTCAAGGCGGCAGTCAAGCACGCGGCGATCGTGCCGCTCTCCTGAGGGACACATGCAAAGCCGCACACTTAACGATGCGATGTCGGCCAGCACTCATCTGCTGGCTGATCGCCTCCTCGTCCGGGACTGGAGGGGTGATTTGCCTTGGCACGACATCGTGCCCGACTGGCTTGAAAATGAACGCCATTTGCTCCCGGTAGTGCTTCGCCTCGATCAACTTGACGATAGTCAGCGTGAAGAGATTACGCAGTCTCTGGTGGTCGCTCCCCCTGAGATTGCATCAGCGATGTTGATTTGCAGCGATTTGAGCGCCGAGGCGCAAGCACGTCAGTTGGCTGGGAAAGTCACTGTGACGCTCGATGATGATTCGCGTGTTCTGCTGCGCTTTGCAGACCCCGCCGTATTTCTCCATCTGTTGTGGGTATTGCCGCTTCCGCATCTTGCCGCTCTCTGTGACGGTATAAGCCGCTGGTGGGTGCCTTTCCACGGCCTATGGCATGAGCTCGAGTTCACTAGCCGACCGGAGGTCGAATGGAGCAAGCTCGACGAGGCTCAGTCGATTGCGTTGACCAACGTCGGACTGGTCAACGGCACACTCGCGACAATGCCCGAGGTCACTGAGATGAAGCAGCTGTGGCGCTTCAGTCAGGAGATCAATCAATGGTTATGTACCGCGCAGAGTGAGTTTGGCCTTATGGACGCATCGGATTGCATGGCCTTTGCGCGACACGGCTGCCTCCTCGGTCGGAGCTTCACCAGCCATCCGAAATTGGCGCCGCACCTTCGAGTTGCTGCGGCGACACCGGGAGCCTATGCCCAGGCGACTGAGTTGTTTCCAGAAAATGAGTGGAGCAATGTAATCGCAGACATTGAACGGATTGATCGAGAACGGGAGGTATCGTGACCAACGCAAGTTCTTCTTTAACTGCACTGGCCAGGGCGAAGGCGGCTGCGCTCGACGATTGCGAGTTTTGCGAGAAAAAGGGGTTAGCGATCCTCCCGGTTCGAGCGGCAATCATGCACCCGGATTCAGGTGGACCAATGCTGCCGGCCGATCTGCTACCTGCTGACGGCGATGGGGGGAAGAAGATTCCACTGAGAGGGTCAGCCGCCTATACGGGTCGGACATTACGCAACGGTTTTCTGTACGTGTACGACGAACGAGGAATGTGGGAGAAGTACTGGATCACGCCGTTCGGATATCTGATGAAGGTTCCGGTTGGTGTGCCATTGAACGGTGCTTACGTGGAGGGCCGAGAACCATGTAACAAGACGGGGCACCGTGAAATTGCAGCGTGCATTACCGTAAAAGAACCAAAAAGCGCTGGAAGGATATGGGTCGGCTATTCCGTTGCCGAATGGACGCCACGGGTGCTTCAACTCAATCAGGACGAGGCGTATCGAAGCCGCCATATGCGCGTATTCGATGTGAAGAAGTGGATGGAAAGTCGCAAGGCGCCGCACGCGCGAAGTTTGGATAACGTGGCGTCGATCGTGGCGGAGTATTCGACGAAGTCAAAGGTTGAAACCTTCGCGTTTTCGCCTTATGGGTTCAACTCGCGAGCATCGACAACAGATGGGCTGTTACACGCCGCCACGTCATTGGGGCCGAAACCCGGGGCCGTGCTGATTATCGACGATCCCGCCGGGATCGCGGCGGAAATCGGCGCCAGAGCCATCGAGCTTCACGGTGGATTCATGGCCGTTGCCGATCGTTCCCGAAAATTGAGCGTCTCCACCGCAATTCTGAGTCTCCAGGCTGCTGTCACTGATCGTGCGGAAATGAATGAGATCGCCGCAGGTGACGAACTGGAGCAAGACGGGCATTACGTACCGGATGGGGTCGGGCGCATGATCTACGTGGCAAATCCCCCGAAGCTTCCCGATGCCACACCGGCGGACTTAAGTCGTGTTTCGTCGAAATCGTGGAAGAAGTATGAGGTCGATTACGACGAACCTGCTCGAGCGCAGTGGCAAAACGAATTCAACCAGGAATATGGCCGGTTCAGCGAACGGACATTGCATCCGTTGGCGGTGTCTCACGTTCAGTGGATGACAAGTAGCCAGATGCGGAACCATCTGGATTGCACACACGATAGCGCTTCCGCGGAAGTCGGGCTCGTCTATGCTCGTGTTCTCACCGCATGTATCCAGGGCACGGAGCAATTCAAGCCTTGCGCGCGGTTATACGAGCGCTGGTTGAACGGCGTGATCTCCGATGACAAGAATCTGGTGCTTCGCGGCATTGTCCTGAATCTTGAGAGCAACAAGAAAATATTTTCGGAAAGCCTCAAGCCAGATGTCATGTGGAAAACAGTCGGCTGGGACAGTCTGATACAGGCGTTCAACAACTCCATTGACGGCGTAGCCAAGCATGCCCCCGAAGTGATAGGGAAGTTATTGGCATCGCTTGGCGGGTCGATCACCCAGGCATTGCAAAGCGCAGTAGATGGGCCGGTCCGACAGGCCCTCGTCGCGTGCGGTGTTGTCAGCGGCCGGCCGGTTGTGCCCGTCGAGTTGACCGGCTCGTATAAGGCATATCGAGCATCGCTTATTCGTCAACTCCTGAAATCTTCCGGTATCAAGAAGGCCAGCGAAAACGCCATCCAGCGAGAAGTGTCGCTCGCATTGCGTCGCCTTCAGATTCGAGGAGAGCCGATGAGCACGGTTGTCAGGTCGAAATTTCTTGTGATGATCGATGAAGAGGCGATCAAAGGCATGCCGAAAGGGCTGAGCAAGAGTGAGCAGGCCAAATGGCTTGCGAATTCGCTTCATTCGGCAGAGGAGATCGAACGGTTGAATCTGTCCGCATGGCGGGAGCGGATCAATGTGCCGCAAAGGGTGGCAACGGCAGGCAAGGCAATACCGTTTATCGGCAACATGCTGGCGGGGCTTTTCCAGTGGGCTGCCTATCAGAAGGTATCGATAGATCTGGCCGGTTCGCTGAAGGGCGACAAGCTAGAGAGTCAGTTCAGATTAGGTAGTGCTGTGATCGCGTTGGGCTCCACCGTGGCGGACACCATAGCCAGAGCTGCTGGCAATTTGGTCGAGACGACTTTGTTGAAGGGGAGGGCGGCGGTGTTGGGGATGGCCGAAACCCTGCTGAGAGGCGCATCGAAGGTGCTTGGGATCGTTGCGGCTGGAATCAATGCATATTGGGATGGAAAGAATGCCGTCGAAGCCATTCAGCAACGAAACTATCCGTTGGGCGTGGCGCTGGGTGTATCGGCTCTTTCGGGTGTTGTTGCTGCAGCCCTATTGGTTGCTGGTTCGGTCATTGGAACGATTGTAGCCACTCTTATTTTTATCAGTTCCAGTGTGATTGCTACATTTTTGCAGGATGACAAGATCGATAAATGGCTAAAACGTTGCTATTGGGGCGCGCTGGATAGGAAGGATCGCTATAAAAATTTGGAGGAGGAACTAGACGAACTGAAGATGGCAACCGGAGCCTGATATGGACTATACGGGACTCTATGCAAAGAAATACAGCATAAATCGAAAGTTGACCAATGAGGAGAGATCGAATCAATTTCATCAGAAGAAGCGACTCGATATTTCGCCGTTCTATAACATTTCAGTTGTCGAGATGAACTCGACGTATCTGGAGTGCGTTGATCGTTGGTTTATATATCGGGGAACGATGGCGGCGTTTTGCTTGATTGGCATGGTAATCCCAGTTTTCGCTTTTTTTATCCCCCTGTTCTCTAGGGTTGGTCTGGAATTTATTTCGCTGTCTATTTTTCTTGGGGTGTGGATTCCGTACTGGATATTTATGGCGTGAATGTTGTCAAGGGAGACGTTTTCTTGGACATACTTTCCATTGAGATTTAATTATAAAAAAGGAATGGTGTATGTGTTCAGGCGAAATGGAACTGTATTGAAGGAAAAGTGGGGTGATATATTTTTCACCCTCGGGCGTTGTGAGCGTATGGTGGGCCGACAAAACTGGGATATCCGTGGTCATGTGCTTGACAACGACGGAGAAACCGTCCTGGAAACATTTTCTTTACCTGGCGACACGGTGCTCGTGGAGCAGTTGGAGCAGTGTTGGGAGTTCATTCGCCGATATATGGAGGAGGGACCTGCGTCAGTCTATCGCGACGTTTACTGGTGCCACGATATTGCCGAGCGACGGGAGAAATACACGGCCGGCCTCAGATACATGTTCTTTTCGTTGAATGGTCAGCCGATCGGCCAAATATTGCTTTCGCCAGTATTTTTCGTGGCATCGCTGGGTCGATGGTTTGCCATGCGCACGAGCAAGATTCCGAAGTGGCCGGCAGAAATCGAAGCTGAATGCGCCGTAGATGCATTCGATCCGTACCTGCGTGATGCATCGCGCAATCCCGAGAAAATTCCGATGGAGCCGATGTGATCGGTGTAAGGAAAAATCTTTGCCAAGAGCAAATGGAATGGCGTCGTTACTTGAGAATCGAAGGCGGGAGTTGATGTGGATTATACGGGGCTTTTTGCAAAAAAATATCACGTCAATCGAAAGTTGACTGATGAAGAGCGATCAAATCAGTTGGTTAAAAATAAAAGGTATAAAACAGAGCCATTTTACAACATTTCCGTAATAAAGGAAAATTCTACATATCTCGAATGTGTGGATCGATGGTTTATTTACCGTGGGTCGATGGCTGCAGTCTGTTTAATTGGTTTGACGGTGCCGGTATATTCATTTCTTATTCCGCTTATTCTGGCGGTTGGATTTGATCGCATTGCTCTTTGTATTTTTTTGGGGATTTCGATTCCATACTGGATATTGATGGGGTGGTTGCTGTCAAAAGAGGCGTTTTCGTGGACGCATTTTCCGATCAGATTTAATTGCAAAAATAGGATGGTGTATGTATTTCGGAGAAATGGGACAGTCTTGATTGCGAAATGGGATGATATATTTTTCACCCTCGGGCGTTGCGAACGTATGTTGGGCCGACAAAACTGGGATATCCGTGGTCATGTGCTAGACAAGGACGGAGAAACCGTCCTGGAAACATTTGCTTTACCTGGCGACACGGTGCTCGTGGAGCAGTTGAAGCATTGTTGGGAGTTCATTCGTCGATACATGGAAGAGGGACCCGCATCAGTCTATCGGGACGTTTACTGGTGCCACGATATTGCCGAGCGACGGGAGAAATACACGGCCGGCCTCAGATACATGTTCTTTTCGTTGAATGGTCAGCCGATCGGCCAAATATTGCTTTCGCCAGTCTTTTTCGTGGCATCGCTGGGTCGATGGTTTGCCATGCGCACGAGCAAGATTCCGAAGTGGCCGGCAGAAATCGAAGCTGAATGCGCCGTAGATGCATTCGATCCGTACCTGCGTGATGCATCGCGCAATCCCGAGAAAATTCCAATGGAGCCGATGTGACAGTTCAAGCTCTTCTCGATACCGAACTTTGCGCTTCGATATACGGTTCATCAAGGATCATCTAATGTCTCTTCCCATCGCAGTATTAGGAGACGGCACCGATCATGGTGGCCGGATCATTACTGGCTCTGCCACTCACAGTATCGGCGGCAAGCCGGTCGCACGGCTTCACGATCTAGTTGATTGCCCTCAACGCTATCCGGATGGTCGACCACATGGCGTGAACCGGATTGTTCAAGCTCATCCGACACTGACGATCGGCGGAAGCCGTGTGGCCTTGCACGGACATCGCACGGAGTGCGGATGTGCTCTCGTCAGCAATACAGTTGCGAGGGTTGGGTGATGGATCGTGCGAAATTCCTGGGTGGCCAAAGGCACGATGCACAGACCGCCGTCGATACACCGACGTTTGCCGATACCGTCGATCCGGATCGGAACAGGACCACATTTGTAATTCCGCCGGGCGAAGCGGAGATGCAGAGGCTGAATGCCGTCAAAGTCGCGAACAATCCATTGCTTGAAGCCGCGCGTCCGTTGTTGAGGGCGCAAGCAGATATGCCGGACGCACTGGGCGACTCTGCTGGGGAATTGCTGCGTCGGATGCTCGAGCATGAGATGCGTGTCTTTCAAAAACTATGTGAGCAGGCCAATATCCGCCGCGACCATATGATCGGTGCGCGATACTGCTTGTGTACGGCGCTGGATGAAGCAGCGATGCGGACCGAATGGGGCCGTGACGGCACGTCGGGATTTGAATGGGAGAGCCACAGTCTCGCGACCACTTTCCACGAAGACCGTGACGGTGGCGACAAAGTCTATCTCCTGATTGCTCGCCTGCTGGAGGACCCTCATGAGCACCGCGACCTGCTCGAGGTCATCTACCGCATTCTCAGTCTCGGTTTCGAGGGCCGTTATCGGGAGGGTACCGGTAACAAACGCAAGCACGACGCGATCCGCCAACGCCTCTACAACGTCATCACGTCGCAACGCGAACCCGTGCCGATGGCGTTATCGCCCCACTGGCAATCGACTGCAAAAGGCAAGCGCCTGTCGTTCCACGATTTCCCGGTGTGGATCACTGTAACCGTCGCGTCCGTGATCCTGCTCGGCCTGTTTGCCTGGTTCAAATACGCGCTGATGAACCGTGCCGCCGACGTTCAAAAGCAGATTGCCGCGATAGCCGCGATGACACCGCCACCCGCACCGCCGCAAATGCACCTCAAGCAGTTGCTCAAGGACGAGATCGCCGCCGGTACCGTCAGCGTTGACGAAGCTGCCCACCGCAGCGCCGTGACATTCCGCGGCGATGCGATGTTCCAGCCCGGCGCCGCGTCGGTCCAGCCATCGATGAATCCGCTGATTTCCAAGATCGCCGGCGAGATATCCAAGGTACCCGGCAAGGTCGCCGTGCTGGGTTATACGGACAGCGTACCGATTCGCAGCCGTCATTTCGCATCGAATCAGGCGCTGTCTGAAGAGCGGGCCATTCAGGTCATGCAGATGTTGCAAGCCGCGGGCGTGCCGGCGAATCGTCTCGAAGCTGCTGGCAAGGGCGATGCCGACCCCGTCGGAGACAACCGCACCGCACAGGGGCGCGCTCAAAACCGTCGCGTCGAGATCATCGTCGCGCGATAAGCCAGATCCGTTTCCGGAATAACACATGAAGAAGTTCCAGTTCCTGTCGTTTCTGGCCTCGCGCCAGTTTCTCGCGTTCCTCGCACTGATTGTCGTCGCACTGGTGATCTGGTTCGTCGGACCGTTCTTTGCGTTCGGCGGACTGAAGCCGCTCGCCGGGGTCGGCATGCGTGTGCTGCTGATCACATTGCTGTTCGCCGGGGTGCTGCTCTGGCTCGCGGGCCAGTCGACGACGATCGTGTTCGTCGCCCTGCTGTGCCTGCTGATCTGGTATGCAGGCCCGCTGCTTTCGTTTGGTCATGCCGCTCCGTTCGAGCCGGCGTCGACCCGACTCATCGCAATCGCGGCGGTGGTGGCCGTTCTCGTCGTCTTCGGGATGTATCGCGTCTGGCAGAAGATGCGTGCCGACGATGCGTTCCTGAAGAAAATGTTGCGCATCGGCGACAAGAAGGACGAGTCGCCTGCCGCATCGCGGCTTCGGAAAGTCGAGCCGATCGTGACCAGCGCGCTCGCGCGCCTCAAATCGATGCGCACGGGTGCGCGCGGTCTTGGTCGGCTGTTCCAGGGCAAGCGCTATTTGTACGAGTTGCCCTGGTACATCACGCTCGGCTCACGAGGATCGGGCAAGACCAGCGTGCTGATGAACGGCGGACTGGCGTTTCCCGTTGCCGAGCAGATGCAGCGTGCCGCGGGGAAACCTGTCGACGCCGCCGCCTCGGTGGACTGGTGGTTGACCAATGATGCGGTACTCATCGACACGACGGGCTATTACACACGTCATGGCACCTCGCCGAGCGCGGACGTCGATGAACCGAAGCCGGCGGCCGATACCGTCGACGCGAATGCGAGCGACTCAACGCCGGACGAGCAGCGCGCCGAAGACGATGCGAAACAAGATGCGCCGTCGCAATCGAAGGCGGCAACGGCAGCGAAATCGAGCGTCAATTCCGCTTCGAACCTGCCAGGCTCCCGCGATGATCATCAGGAGATCGATCGCGCGGAATGGCTCGGCTTTCTCGGCATGCTGCGCCGGAACCGGCCGCGCGCGCCGATCAATGGCGCGTTGCTGACGATCGATCTTGCGACGCTGGCCGACGCCGACGAGCAAGCACGGATCGCGGAGGCCGCCGCATTGCGTGCGCGGTTGGCCGAGCTGAGGCAGGAGCTGGGCATCCGCTTCCCCGTTTACGTGTTGGTCACGAAGATGGACGGTCTGACGGGCTTTACCGAGTATTTCGGTGCGCTCACGTCGGAAGGGCGAGCTCAGACATGGGGTTTCACGCTTCCATACGGCAAGGAAACAGTTGCGAAGGAAGGGCTGCGGGCGCGGTGCCACCAGGAGCTCACCGAACTGTCCGAACGATTGAGCGGCTCGATCGATACGCATCTGCAGGATGAATACGACTTGCCGAAGCGGCGAAGGCTTGCAGCCCTCCCGGAGGAGTTTTCCGCGCTGCTCGGGCCGCTGACCGACCTCATCGACAGAGTCTTTCTCGATTCACGCTACGACGATACCCAGCTCCATTCGACGTTGCGCGGCGTATATTTCACGAGCGCCCGGCAACGGGGGGGCGAGGTCGTTGCAGAGCGCCATACCGTCGTCCAACGCCTTCTGGCGGCGCAGGACCACGCCCGCGTATCGCCGCAGCGTGCCGAGGGCAACCAGAGCTTCTTTCTGCACGATCTCCTGACGCGTGTCGTGTTCCCGGAAGCACATCTCGTCAGCCCCAACCTGCGCTGGGAATTCCGCTACCGGCTGTTGCGCTTGACCGGGCACACTTTGACCCTGCTGTTGTTCGTCTGGTTGGCGATTGGCTTGCGTGTGAGCTTCGGCCACAACAGCGACTATCTCGACGCGATGGGGCGCAAGGCGCAGGCGTTGACAGCTCGCGTGACGCAACTCTACAAGACGCCGAAACCCGAATCGGTGCCGGACACACTGACCGAAGCGCGCTATCTGCCGACTTTTCCTAATCTGGACCTTTCCGATCCCGGCAGCGAGTGGCGCTATGGGCTGTACGTGCCGCCGAGCATCGCGACGGAGAGCGGTCGCACATACGATGCCCTCGAGGACAATCTGTTGTTGCCGCAAATCGTGCGTCGGATGGAGGACGTGATGTCCGGCGCAATTGCCGCAAACGATTCGAAGGTCGCTTACGATGCGCTGCGCGTCTACCTGATGCTCTACGACGCAGCGAAGTTCAATGCCGATGATGTCAAGACGTGGGTACTCGACGACTGGGCAAAACATGACAGTGCAGCGATCTTCGGCGGCCGTGCGTCGATGATCGACCATGTCCAGCAGCTCTTTTCCGGTGATCGCGTGGTGAAGTCTCCGCTCATTCGCAATGACGCACTGATCCAGCGTGCCCGTGCGTTTCTCGACGGCAGCAACGCGACCGGTCGTCTGTACGAACGTGCGAAGGCGGCGATGCAGAAGGAGGCGCCGGACGAGTTCACGCTGCTGCGCGCGGTGGGCCCGCAGGCTGGCACGGTGTTTACGCGAGCGAGCGACGCGCCGTTGTCGCGTGGCGTGTCAGGGCTCTTCACGTTCGACGGCTACCGGAATCTGTTCGACAAGCGGCTGCCTGAGTTCGTGCAGATTGCTCGCGATGACGACGCGTGGGTAATGGGGCGCTCGTACCTGGCGGGTGCGTCGGATTCGGCTCAAAAAAAAACGGCTGAAATCGTGAGCAATTCGACGGGGACGGACGACGCGCTGACGGATGCGGTCCGCCGCGAATATCTGACGGAGTACGCGCGGCAATGGGATGCGTTTCTCAACGACATCCGGACGGTCAGCGGTACGAGCCTCGCGTTCAATCTTCAGGTGCTGCGCCGCTTCGCGGCTCCCGACTCGCCACTCGTGCGGCTGGCTCGTGCGGCGGTGCATGAAACAACGCTGACGGCGCCGGTGAGCGGATCGGGCGGTACGTTTCTGCAGAAAGCAGCCGACCAGATCAACCAGAAGGCCGACAAGGCGCTCGGCATTCGCGCGTCGGAACGCGTCGAGCGCGACCTCGTCGACGTCCATTTCGCCGCGCTGCGCGAAGTCGTGACCGGCAACGCCGATTCGGAGGGCGCTTCCCAGGCGGCGGCTCAGGCTGGCACGACGGGCCTCGACGGTGTAACGAACCTGTTGAACGATTACTACACGGCGCTCACGGTCTCCGACAACGCGTTGTCGAACAACAGTATGCCGCCGGCCAGCGACACGGCGGCGAAACTCAAGATGGCCGCCAACACGATGCCCGCGCCTTTCCGGGCGGTACTGCTGCAGCTTGCCGCCGATGGCTCGCGCGAAGTCAATCAGGGTATCGGGCAACTATTGTCGCGCCAGATGCAGGCAGCCGTTGGCGACACGTGCCGGCTGACCATCGAGGGCAACTATCCGTTCTCGCCCGACAGCAAGCGCGATGTCGGCATCGACGATTTCACCCGCATATTCGCGCAAGGAGGCGTAATCGACGATTTCTTCGCGAAGACGCTGGCGCCCTTCGTCGACACATCAGCGAAGCCGTGGCGGTACCGAACGCTTCCCGGCGCGACGGAACCCGTACGGGGGCCGGATCTCGAACCGTTCGAACACGCGAAAGCGATTCGCGACGCCTTCTTCAGCGATCCCGGCCACAAGCAACTCACGTGGAAGGTCGATATCCGCATTCCCGAACTGGACCCTGCGATCCTGGGCCTGTCGCTCGACGTCGATGGCCAGACTTCGCTCTATCAGCATGGTCCCGTGGCGCCGTTCACGGTGTCGTGGCCGGGGCCGCGCGGTGGCGTTCATGCGGAGATCACCGCCAGTCCGCGCATTCGTCCCGACACGTCGACGATCGCTGCCGACGGCCCCTGGGCACTGATGCGACTGCTCCAGCGTGGGCGGGTCGTCGAAACGGCGACGCCCGGCCGCACCCGCGTCGCGTTCGAATTCGACGGTCGCAAGGCGGCGCTTGACATCGCGAGCACCGGGAGTGTGGCGAACCCGCTGACGAGCGATGTGCTGAGAACATTCCGTTGCCCCAGCTCGATGCCGCTGTTCGACCTGTCGGATAGTGGCCCGCCCCCCGGATTGCCGCGCGGCACAGTGCCGGCGGGCGCGATCAATACTGCCCGATGAATGGCGAGGAGGGAACACGATGACGATTTCGACGGCCGATCCGAGAAGTCCTGCCGGAGCGCCTGCATCCCCGCCGCTTGCAACGCGTCTCAGGGATGCGGAACAGGCGGTCAACCCGCTGCTGGAGTCGGCGCGCAGCTTGCTGCGAGCGCTGGCGGATACGCCCACCGTGCTGGAACCTGACGCCGTCGCGCATCGACGCTGGTGGCTGGAGCAGGAGCTCAGGTTGTTCACGCGTGTCTGCAACGAGTTGAAACTGCGATCCGACCACGTTGTTCGCGCGAGCTATGGCCTGTGTGCCGCGCTTGACGAAGCGGCGATGCAGACGCGTTGGGGCAAGGGCGGGGCGACGGGAGCCGACTGGCAGTCGAACAGCCTGGCAGCGGCGCTGGGTCATGACCGGCAAGGAAGCGATCGCGTGTTTCGACTGATCGACGAGGCGCTCGGGAGTCCTCGCGAGCATCTCGATTTGCTCGAGCTGTATCAGAACATCCTCGATCTGGGTTTCAAGGGGCGATATCGCGTTGGGAACGATGGCTCGGCCCGTCTTCAGGGTGTTCGCGAAGCCGTGCACCAGGTTGTGATGACTGGCGGATTCGGCAGCATGCGCGACAGTGAGCCGATGCGGCGGCCGCGGCAATCGATCGTCGATCCGTGGGTGCGCCCCGTACGGGCGCGTCGTACACGTTGGTGGATTGGCGTGGGCCTTTTCGTTGCGTTGATGCTCGGCGCGGCGGGTTATGCGGCGGTGAGCCACTGGATTCACGGCAAGCCGGCTGCGACGACGTCCTCGCTGGACGTCCTGTCGGCGCAGCTTGTCACGAGTCTGCGTGACGAGATGGCTGCCGGCAACGTCGAACTGAACCGGGATACGGCGACGAATGCACTGACGCTCCGGTTCAACGGCATGTACGCGTCGGGTGACGTGGCGGTCGCGCCGTGGTGGGCATCCATCATGGCTACGGTCGGTCGGACCATTGTCGCGTCGGTACCCGCCGCGCACGTGCGGGTCGTTGGTTACACCGACAACGTGCCGGCTGGCGCGACATCCCGGAACAACAATCAGGCGCTTTCCGAAGCCCGCGCCCGGCAGGTCGCGCAGATTCTCGCGGCGGCGGGTGTGCCGGTGCAAAACATCTCCGCGGCCGGACAGAGCGACGCCGATCCGCTGGCCGACAACGGCACGGCACAGGGAAGATCGAGGAATCGCCGTGTCGAAGTGACCGTATCGAACTGAACGGCGAGTCGATGTGTGTTGCGATGCACCGATACAGGAGACGTGCCGTTCGCCGGAGATATTCCGAGCTTGCTCAAGTGTCCTGGTGCCGCCGCACCCTGCTCAACACCGCATAAGAAAGCGACCCGATCACGATCCCCCAGAACGCGGACCCGAGCCCGAGCCAAGTCATCCCCGACGCAGTCGCGAGGAACGTGATCACCGACGCTTCGCGATGATCCTCGTCCTCGAAGATCCCGTGTACGTTCGCACCGATCGCACCGATCAGCGCGAGCCCGGCGAGAATCGCGACGAAAGCCTTCGGCAGCGCAAAGAACAGCGTGACGATCGTCCCCGCGAAGAGCCCGCCGATCAGGTAGATCGCGCCGTTCGCGATGCCCGCGATATAACGCCGGTCCGGATCCTCGTGCGAATCCTTGCCGGTGCACAGCGCCGCGGTGATCGCCGCGACGACGATCGTGATCCCGCCGAAGCACGCGACGACAAGCGACATCACGCTGGTTGCGATGATGATCGGCCGCGCCGGCGTGTGATAGCCCGAGACGCGCAGGATCGTCATGCCGGGCAGGAACTGGCCGGTGAGACTCACGACGACGAGCGGCAGCGCGAGGCTGAGCGTGGTGCCGAGCGTCCATTCAGGCGCGATGAAGATCGGCCGCGCGATGCTCGGCGACACGTTGCCGAGATGCGCCATCCCGAGCAGCGTCGCGAGCGCGGCGCCCGTCATCAGCACGAGCACGATGCTGTAGCGCGGCAACAGGCGCTTGAAGATCACGTACGCCGCGATCATCCCGAACCCGAGCACCGGCTGCGCAGTCGCGGCGGAGAACGCATGCATGCCGAACGGCAGCAGGATGCCGGCCATCATCCCGCACGCGATGCCGCGCGGAATGTGGCGCACGAGCCGGTCGAAATAGCCGGTGATGCCGATCACGAGGATGATCAACGCGGCCGTGATGTACGCGCCGACGGCCTGGTTCAGCGTCAACTGCGGAAAGAGGCCGACGAGCAGCGCGGTGCCGGGCGCCGACCATGCGGTCACGATCGGCACCTTCAGTTTCCAGCTCGCGAAGAGGCCCGACACGCCCGCGCCGATCGAGATCGCCCAGACCCACGATGCCACCATCTCATTGGATACATGCGCGGCCTGCGACGCCTGGAAGAAGATCGCGAGCGGGCCCGCGTAGGAAATCAGCACCGCGAGAAAGCCGGCGGTGACCGCGGAGACGGACCAGTCGTTGCCGATCGAGCGGATCGCGCCGGGCGAGGTGTTCGGTTGCATCGTCGTAGGGGAGTGCGGCGCGCGGCCGGGAGTCTGAGCCGGGGCGAATGATTGTTGGAGGCCCCGGACGATCCGTCATTCTGGGCATTGCCGCCGAAATTGGCAATTTGCCGATGAGGATCGGCGTTGTCGGCTTTTCGTAAGCCATGCGCGTCGCGGCAGCCGTGCGGCCTTGCGCGGGCGTCGCCGCATCGGGCGCCTTCCCGGCGCAGCGCGACCCACTCAAGCGTTACGTACTGATCTGAAGATGCCCGTCGACCGCGGCGACCTTCGCACCGCTGCCCGTCGACAGCGACGCCGTGCCGTGGTCGAACGGATGCACGGGCCCGTCGGTCGGCGTCCACGCGTGACGCGCCAGCAGTTCGCGATAGCCACCGCGGATCACGAAGCCGCCGCATTTCTCCAGATACGCGTCGCGCCGCATCCGGTACGCGCGCGGCAGGTCGTACCACGGCAGCCTCGGCAGGTCGTGATGCACGAGGTGATAGTTGTTGTTCAGGTACAGCAGCCGCATCGCGAAGCCGGCCTCGTTGATGACGATGCGCGCCTTCGGATGACGCGCGGCGCGGTGCTCGAACAGCGAACGGATCATCGCGAGCGACAGCGCGGGCCACGTGACGGCCAGCAGGTAGTACCACCACGGCACGCCGATCGCCCGCTGCAGCCATGCGAGTAGCGCGCCCACGCAGACGGCGTGCGTCACCCACATCCGCAGATAGCGGAAGTCGCCGCGCCGGAACGCGGTGAATGCGTCGGCGAACATCGCGGCGACGCTCGTTGGCGGCCCGAACACGAGACGTCCGACGAAGGTGGTGCGCGCAACGGTCAGCGCGCGACGCCAGCGCGGCAACCGCGCCCACTGCGCGCGCGATACGTAGTTCGTTTCCGGGTCGACGCCCGGCACGGTCAAGTCCTCGTCGCGGTGATGGTCGAGGTGCGTGTCGCGATAAAGCGTGTACGGATACCAGATCGTCAACGGCGGATAGCCGAGCAGCCGGTTCACGAACGCAGAGCGCGTCGGGTGGCCGTGCAGCAGCTCATGCTGCAGCGACATGTGCCACGCGCCGAGCAGGATCAGCGGCGGTGTCGCGGCCGCGAGCGACAGGCGCTCGGCACGTACGAGCAGCAGCACGGCGAGCCAGCCGCCGTAGATCGCGACGACCAGCAGCCACGTCGGCCACTCGGTGCGGGCAGTGAAGCGGGCGTCGAGTGCGGCGATCGCGCGCGCGTGGTCGACGTCGAAGTATTCGGCCATGGTGCTGGGGCGGGATGTAGCGGGTGATACGGGGGCTGCACGGGTAACAGGTAGCGGACGATCGCGCCGTTGCGGGCCGCGATGCAGGTGGCCGACTTGCGTCGCGACTCGCAGTCGACCGCTACGGCGAGCGGCTTGCGACGGCGTCGCGACACTGGAACGCTAACCGGCTCGCGTAGTCAGGCCAACCAAGCAATTTGCATTTGCTTATCGCTGCGCGACCGATAAGCATTGACCGCGCCCAGGCGCGTGCCGGACCTGTGCGAAACCCGGGCGAACGGGCTTTCTCCAACGCACCGCCGATGCGTAGAATGCGCACATGAGCCCATGGATCGCCGGACTGCCGATGTACAACGTGACGCCGCGCCACGCCGCACTGTGGCGCGCGTTGCTGCGTGACGCACTCGACGCGTTCGCGCGTCACGGCGGGCCGGCCGGCGTCGCGCTGCTCGACGAACCGTTCGGAGATCTGCACGCGCTGTGGCACCGCAGCGACTTGCTGTTGTCGCAGACATGCGGTTATCCGTACCGGATGCTCGGATTGCGCGATGCCGTTCACCTGATCGCGACACCGGCATTCGATGCGCCCGGCTGCGACGGTGCGCGTTACCGCAGTGTGCTGGTGGTATCGGCGCGCGTGCATGCGGGCGGGGCGACGACGCTGGCTGCCTGTCGCGGATTGCGGGCCGCATTCAACGGCGCGGATTCACACAGCGGGATGAACGCGTTCCGGCACGCGGTCGCGCCGCATGCGCACGACGGGCGTTTCTTCGGTTCGGTCGTGTCGTTCGGCTCGCACCTGAACGTGCTGCGCGCGCTGGCGGCAGGTGCTGCCGATTGCGCGGCGATCGACTGCGTGACGTTCGCGTATGTGTGTGACGCATTGCCCGAGCTGTTGAACGACATCCGGATCATCGGCATGACGGCGGCGGCGCCGGGCTTGCCGTTGATTGCATCGAAGGCGCTGAACGGGAGCCTCGTGGAGGGGTTGCAGGATGCGCTCGATCACGCGGTCGCGGTCGATGCGGATCGGGCGATCGCACTGCGCCTGAAGGGGTTCGAGCGCCTGCCGCCGGCTGCCTACGACACGATTGCCGATCTCGCGCGGGACGCGGCCGCGCACGGGTATCCCGAGCTGGCGTGATGCGGCGGCGCGGCTGCCGTGGCAGCCGCGCTACTTCAGGTCATTCCTCGTCCATCAACCGGACCTTGACCCGCTTGCCCTTGATCTTCCCCGCATTGAGCTTGCGCAGCGCGTCGCGCGCGACGCCGCGCTCGATCGCGACGTAGGTCGAGAACTCGGTCACGTTGATCTTGCCGATCTGCTTGCCGTCGAACCCCGCGTCGCCGGTCAGCGCGCCGAGCACGTCGCCCGGACGGATCTTGTCCTTGCGGCCGCCGAGAATCTGCAGCGTTTCCATCGGCGGCAGCAGCGTGTCGTTGCCGGCCGGCTTCAGTTCCGCGAGCGGATGCCATTCGACGTCGCGCTTCTGCGCCTGCTCGATCGCGCCGACGCGGCCCATCTCGTCCATGCTGGCGAGGCTCAGCGCCCAGCCTTCCTGGTCCGCGCGGCCGGTGCGGCCGATGCGGTGCACGTGCACTTCGGGGTCGGGCGTCACGTCGACGTTGATCACCGCCTCCAGCTGCGCGATGTCGAGCCCGCGCGCGGCGACGTCGGTCGCGACCAGCACCGAACAGCTGCGGTTCGCGAACTGGATCAGCACCTGGTCGCGTTCGCGCTGTTCGAGCTCGCCGTGCAGCGCGAGCGCGTGGAAGCCCTGTGCGTGCAGCACGTCGAGCAGGTCGCGGCATTGCTGCTTGGTGTTGCAGAACGCGATCGTGCTCACCGGCCGGTAGTGGTTCAGCAACTGGCCGACCGCGTGCAGCCGCTCGGTTTCCGTCACTTCGTAGAAACGCTGGCGGATCTTGCTGTCGTCGTGGCGCTCTTCGAGCTTCACTTCCTTCGGATTACGCAGGAACTGCTGGCTCAGCTTCGCGATGCCGTCGGGATAGGTCGCCGAGAACAGCAGCGTCTGGCGCGTCGTCGGGCACATCCGCGCGACCTTCGCGATGTCGTCGAAGAAGCCCATGTCGAGCATCCGGTCGGCTTCGTCGAGCACGAGCGTGTTCAGCGCGTCGAGCTTCAGGTTGCCGCGGTCGAGGTGATCCATGATGCGGCCCGGCGTGCCCACGACGATATGCGCGCCGTGCTCGAGGCTCTGCGCCTGCGGCCGCATCGGCGTGCCGCCGCACAGCGTCAGCACCTTCACGTTTTCCTCGGCGCGCGCGAGGCGGCGCACTTCCTGCGCGACCTGGTCGGCGAGCTCGCGCGTCGGGCACAGGATCATCGCCTGCACGTCGAAGCGGCGCGCGTCGAGGCGCGCCAGCAGCGCGAGCGAGAACGCGGCGGTCTTGCCGCTGCCCGTCTTCGCCTGCGCGATCAGGTCCTGGCCGGCCAGCGCGATCGGCAGGCTCGCGGCCTGGATCGGCGTCATGTCGACATAGCCGAGCTGCGTGAGGTTCGCGAGCGTGGCGGGCGTCAGCGGCAGTGCGCTGAACGGCGTGGCGGTCGATTGGGTCATGTCAGGAGAGGTCTCCGAGGTAAGGGCGGCCTTCCATCTGTTCGTAGAGGACGTTACCTTCATCGTCCTCGAAGCGTTCGAGATAGTTGCGCGCGCCGCACAGCGGGCAGCGGAACAGCAGCCCCTGGCCTTCGTCCTTGATGACGACGTCGGACGTCTCCCACTGCGTGCCGCAGCTCTGGTTTCGGCAGGTAAACACGGTCTTTCTCCAGCTGAATTCGGTTGATGGCGCACCCGGCGGGCGCGGCAACGGCGTGCGGCGCTCGCGCGGCTCGGGCGCGGGCCGCACCGGCGGTCGCGTGGACCGCGTCGATGCGGATGGTGGATCGGGTGGCGACGGCGTCGCGCGTGCCCGCAATTCTAGCGGATGCGGGGGGCCGGCAGTGGGCGACACGGTGCGCGGACCGGCAGCGGACGAGCGTCGATGCGCGGCCGGGGAGGGCGTCGCCGACGGGTGCGAGCGGTGCCGCCCGCATCCGCCATGAAAAACGGCCGCCCCGAAGGGCGGCCGTGCGATGCGGCGAAACGGGGCCGGACGCGTTACAGCGCCATGTCGGCCGATGCCTTCGCGGGGCGCGCCGGGGCGGTGCCCGTCGCCTGCGACGGCGCCGTCAGGTCGATCTTCGGCGGCGGCGAGAGCTGCAGCACGTCGCTCGTGTAGGTCCATTCCTCGACGACCTTCGCCGGGCTGTCGTTCAGCTTCGTGCCGTAGCTCGGCACGATCTGGCGGAGCTTCTGCTGCCATTCGGGCGTCGCGACCTTGTCCTTGAACACCTTCTGCATCAGGTTCAGCATGATCGGCGCGGCCGTCGACGCGCCCGGCGATGCGCCGAGCAGGCCCGCGATGCTGCCGTCCTGCGAGCTGACGATCTCGGTGCCGAGCTTCAGCACGCCGCCCTTCTTCGGGTCGCGCTTGATGATCTGCACGCGCTGGCCGGCCTGCCACAGGCGCCAGTCTTCCTTCTTCGCGTCCGGAAAATATTCCTTCAGCGCGTTGTAGCGATCGTCGTCGGACAGCATCAGCTGGCCGGCGAGATACTGGACGAGCGGGAATTCGTCGACGCCCACGCGCATCATCGGCGCGACGTTGTGCAGGTTGGTGCTCTTCGCGAGGTCGAAGTACGAGCCGTTCTTCAGGAACTTGGTCGAGAACGTCGCGAACGGCCCGAACAGGATGATCTTCTTGCCGTCGATGATGCGCGTGTCGAGGTGCGGCACCGACATCGGCGGCGAGCCGACTGACGCCTTGCCGTACGCCTTCGCGAGGTGGCGCTTCACGACCTCGGGGTTGTCGGTCACGAGGAACGAGCCGCCGACCGGGAACGCGCCGTAGTCCTTCGCCTCGGGGATGCCCGACGCCTGCAGCAGGTGCAGCGCACCGCCGCCCGCGCCGATGAACACGAATTTCGCGTCGACGGCCTGCGGCGGTTCATCCGAATGCAGCTTCACCCACGACACGTGCCACGTGCCGTCCGCGTTGCGCGAGATCTCGCGCACTTCGCTCGACAGCGACAGCGTGAAGTTCGGCTGCGTCTTCAGGTAGCCGACGAACTGGCGCGTGATCTCGCCGAAGTTCACGTCGGTGCCGATCGGCGTCCACGTCGCCGCGACCTTCTGGTTGCGGTCGCGGCCTTCCATCATCAGCGGCACCCACTGCTTGATCTGGTCGTGGTCTTCCGAATACTGCATCCCGCGGAACAGCGGGCTCGCCTGCAGCGCGTCGTAGCGCTTCTTCAGGAAGCGGACGTTGTCGTCGCCCCACACGAAGCTCATGTGCGGCGTCGAGTTGATGAACGAGTGCGGATTCTTCAGCACGCCCTGCCTGACTTGCCAAGCCCAGAACTGGCGCGAGATCTGGAACGACTCGTTGATCTCGATCGCCTTCGAGATGTCGATCCTGCCGTCCGCCTTCTCCGGCGTGTAGTTCAGTTCCGCGAGCGCCGAGTGGCCGGTGCCCGCGTTGTTCCAGCCGTTCGAGCTTTCCAGCGCGACGCCGTCGAGGCGTTCGACCATCGTCATCGACCAGTCGGGCTGAAGCTCGTGCAGCCACACCCCGAGCGTCGAGCTCATGATGCCGCCGCCCACCAGCAGGACGTCGACCTTCTTCGTATCGGCGGCATGCGCGGACGACGCCGCGACGCACAGCGCGAGCGCCGACAGTATTACCCGTAACGTTTTGATCACAGCAGATCCCTTTTTCAACTTGGATGCATCGGTTTGCCATGCCGCCCGGCCGATGCGGATTCGCGTTCGGCCCGCGCATCCGGAGATCCGGATCGCGAATCCGGAATTCCGGAACGGCCGCGTTCGCCGTTGCATTTGCGCACGCGAAGCCGTTGCGAAGGACACCTTCGGATCGACTTCATGAAGTCACGCAATCGCATGCTTCACGGTCGTGCCGGGCGCGCGCGGGCCCGTGCCGCAGGCCTCGCCGGACGGCGCTTCAGGCCGCGTCGAAAGAGGCCGCGCGCAATGCGTTTCGCGGGGGCGGGATGGCAAGGGGCGCGTAATATAACCGAACTCGATTGCCGTGTCGCACACGCGGAATATCCTTGTTTTCGTGGGGTTTTTTGCGTGTCCGGGTTTCCGGAACGACGGTGCGCGGAACGGGAAGAACGGCGGGGTCGGAACGGTCGCGACGCGCGCGATATCGATACTTCATCCGGACCGCGGCGTTGCACCGCGATCCGGTTCCGGTCACGGCATCACTTCGACGAAGCGCTCCGGCAAAACTGTTCGTACGCCTGCGCCGAATTCGCGAAGCCTTGCGCCTTCGCGAGTTCCCACGGACGCTCGCATTGCTGCGTGCGTTCGCACCATGCGTAGCCGGCCGAGCCGATGCAGCCATGCGCATCGCGATCGCCGCCGACGATCGGCGGCGCGGCCTGGGCGGTTTGCGCGGCGCGCGTGTCCTGCCCGGCGACATCGGGCGGAAGAGGCGAAGCCGGCTGAGTCGCGCACGCGCCCAATGCAAGCGCGCAGGCGATCATGGCGGCAAGCGACGCGGAAGAAGTGCAATGCTTCATACGGTAGCGCTCCATGGGATGAGGTTCGACGGTGGATGCCCGCGGACGGGCGCTTGAACGATTCGATCACGCATCCGGCACCGGCACGCGCGACGAGAACTTGACCTCGCGCGGCGCGATGCGCGTCACGACGCCTGCACGCGGCGCGTGTCGGCCCGGCGCTGCTGTTCGGCGTCGTGCACGATGTGCAGCTCGCGCGTGCGGATCGGCAGTGCGCAATCCGCATCGGCAAGCGTCTTGCGCACCTGGCGCGCGAGGCGCCAGCGCATCGCCCAGAACGTGTCGGGGTGCGTCCACACGCGCACGTTCGCGATCGCCGTGCTGTCGTCGAAACGCATCACCATCACGTCCGGTGCGGGATCCCGGAGGACGTCGGGATCGGCTTCCGCCAGCGCGCGCAGTGCGTCGAGTGCACGGTCGATGTCGTCGTGCACGGACACTTCCACTTCCAGATCGAGACGCCGCGTCGGATTGCGCGTGTAGTTGCGGATCGCGCTGCCCCACAGCGCGCTGTTCGGCACGTATTCGCAGATGCCGTCCGGCTTCGTCAGCCGCGTCATGAAGAGCCCGACTTCTTCCACCGTCCCGGCGACGTTCGATCCGCCGTCGATGAAGTCGCCCACCTTGAATGGCCGCAGCAGCAACAGCATGATGCCGGCCGCGATGTTCTGCATCGTGCCCTGCAGTGCGAGCCCGATCGCGAGGCCGGCCGCGCCGAGCACCGCGACGACGCTCGCGGTTTCGATGCCGAGCTGCGACAGCGCGCCGACGATCGCGACGATGCGGATGCCCCACACGGCGACGTCGCAGAGGATCGGCCGAAGCGTGTCGTCGACGCGCTCCTTGTTCGCGAGCAGCCGGTTCAGCCAGTTGCCGATGCGTTTCGACAGCCACCAGCCCGCGACGAGCAGCGCGAGGGCGGCGCAGAGCCTGAGCGAGAGTGTGGACAGCGCGTTCCACAGGAACGTCCAGCGTTCCGGATGAAGATGATCGAGAAACATGACGGGATTCCGGGTTGAGGGCGGAAGGCGCGCGACGGATGCCGGCGACCGTCGATGTCGGACAGGCATGCGCTCGCGCGTGAGCAGCCCTCGACTGTACACGCCATGCGGGTTTTCGCGCGAACGCATGGGTGACGGCACGCGATTTCCGGTGTCGCGGCCAGCGCGTCGCGGCGGTGCGGTTTTCCGCGGAAACGGGCTCGTCGGATGCCCGTGCCAGGACCTCGACCGCTCGCCGCGCGCGGACGCGCGGTTCGCGACGCCGGCCGCACGTGGCGCATGCGGCCGTGCCGCTTCGCGCCGGCGGGCGGCGTCGATGCGGATCGCCACGCCGGAAGGCGTGGCGAACATCGACAGGATCGAGCGGCTTAGCCCAGCGGCCAGTTCAGGATCGCGATGCCGTCGTTGTAGTCGCCGTCCGTGCCGTCTTCCGAGCCGACCAGCCCGAAGTAGGTCTTCTTGAAGATGTCGACCTGGCGCGAGCCGATCTTCGACGGCTTGCCGTTCGCCGTCACGACCACGCGCACCTTCCCCTTGCCCGAGTTCACGATCTGCGTGTTCAGGTTCGCGTCCTGCGTGCCGGCGCCCTGGAACGTCGCGGCCGGTTTCGGGTTGTCGTCGACATAGACTTCGATCGTCTGCTGCGCGGACGAATTGACCAGCGCCGTCACGCCGAACGCGATGTTCGGCGGCAGGTTGAAGATGCCGTCGCGCTCGCCGCCGGCGGCCGTCGTCGGTTCCGGCTGCGCGGGTTGCGGCGTCGCCTTCGAGAAGTAATTGACCACCGCGCCGACACCGAACTTCGCCGCCGCGCCGGGCAGGACACCGGGCGCGCCGGCCCACGTCACCGTGCACGCGATCACCTGGCCCGCCGCATCGGCCTTCACCTTGTTCTGCCAGCTGCCGACGTCGAAGCTGTACGGGATGGTCGCGATGTCGACGAACACGTCGTATTGCGGCAGTTTTTCCACGAGCTGCGCGGTCATGAACTGACGCATCCGGTCGAGCACCGCCTGGTCGCCGTTCGCCTGTACGGCGGTTGCGTCGTTGCCGGCGAGCTGCAGAAGCGCATACAGGTCGTCGTGGGTAAAGGGTTGGGTCATGTCGTCCTCGTCTTGATGGATTGTCTTTGCGTGATGCGGCCGGCGAGCGGATGTCGCCGTGTCGTGCGCGGCGCGGCGCGCCGGACATGCCGCGCCGCGAATCTTCGTCAGCGTTCGGCCGTCAGCCGATCGGCCATTGCAGCACGACGATGCCGTCGTTGTAGTCGCTGTCGTGACCGTCTTCCGAGACGACGATTCCGAAGTTGACCGTGAACGGCGAGCCGTCCGATTTCTTGCCGGTGATCGGCGCGAGGCGGGCATCGGTGGCCGACGTCTTGCCGTTCACCGTCACTTCGAAGCGGAGTTTGCCGTTTCCGGAATTCAGCGTGGCTTCGCGCGGGCCGTCGCGCGTGGTCAGCTTGTGATAGGCGGCGGGCTCCTTGCTGTCGCCGATGAACAGCTTGATGTGCTGCTGCTCGGCGGCGTTCGCGAAGAAAATCGCGCGGAAGTCGGTGTTCGGCGGAATCGAAAACTCGCCGGCGCGATTCGAGGACGTTTGAGAGTCAGCCATGCTTGCCTCCTGAAGGTCGGTGGATAAGGCGTTTTGTGCGTCGCGCAAACGTTTGCCGTTTAAAACGCGACGCGGCCAAGCATGGCGAAAAATAAATAAATAAATATTCGACCGGGAATGGAAGTTGTCCAGAAAATCGGAGATCGAAACAGTTCGATTTAATGATGAGTATTTAATCGAATATGGGTATGAGTTTCCGCGAAATGATTTCGCTGCGCGTCACGCCTTTTTGAATAATAAACGGGTGCGCGGGCGGGAACAGCGGGATGATCGGGCTTCGGTGCCCGTCGGAACGTGCTGATTTATTCCTTCAATGTTGCGATGCGCTCGCCTGATACACCTGACAGGCGATTAATTTCGAGATTAGAGTTATCGTGCACGGCGCGCGCTTGATATTCGGCGGCTTTTATTCAATCGACCCTTGCCGGGCCCTCACGAGGACAGTGCGATGACGAAACCCGATAGTCTGAAAGGCGAGATAAAGGGGCAGGCTCAGGAGGCAGACCGTCACAACCTGGCGCGGCCGGCGGTGAATGGCGCGTTGTGGGCGCGTGGCCTGACGACGCAGCGCGTGGCCGATCTGTTCAGAACCCTGCCGGGCCTCCCGGGGCACTGGATGCAGCTGCAAAACGAAGTCAACGCAGGGAATCGCTATTTCTACGGCGTCCAGAACGGTCACCAGACGACCGACGAAGGAAAGGAACTGATCCGCTGGATCGCCGACGCGGTGGTCAGCGCCGCGCAGCGGGCGGGATTCGATTTTCCGTTGCAGCAGCTTCGGTTCACGGCCGACACGGGGTGGTTGAAGCTTCAGCGCGTGTCGGGGCGCGTGATGGTGTTGTCGAGGCCGTAAGCGTGTCGACATGTCGTGGGGCGCGTCAGCAGCGGCAGCGGGAACGCGCGCTGCCATCGACGATCGAGCATGGCCGCGCGCAGGCGGCCGACGGGATCACTGACCGAAGCGCTGCGCGACGGCGTCCTTCAACCGCGCGGCGGTGATCTCGCCCATGTGCGATTCGACGAGTTCGCCCTTCGCATCGAAGAACAGCGTCGTGGGCAGCCCGCGCGACCCGTACGCATGCATCGCACGCAACGGCGGATCGAGCAGCACGTTGTCGAAGCGCAGCCCCTGCTGTTCGAGGAACGCGCGCACCGCCTGCGCGTTTTCTCCCTGGTTGAGCATCAGCACCGTGATGCCGGGATGCTCCCGCTGCGCCTGTTCGAGGATCGGCATTTCGCGCCGGCAAGGCGCGCACCACGTTGCCCACAGGTTCACGACGACCGGCTTGCCGGCAAAGCGTTGCGGCAGCACGGGCGTCGAATCGAGCGCTTCGAGCCGCATCGCGGCGAACGGCGGCGCGGTGCGCTGCAGCGTCGCGAGCGTGCCTTGCGCGATACCCCATGCGGCGAGACCCGCGACGATGCCGGCTGCCACCGGGCGGCGCAGCGCGGGCAGGCGACGCAGCCGCCACACGGCGAACACCAGCGCGACGGCGATGCCGATGCGCCAGTCGAAGCCGCCGTCGCCGAGCGCGATGATGGACCGTGGCGCCGCTGCATAATCGCGCCACCATTGCGCGACATAGCCGATGCGCGCGGCGACCAGCCCGAGCAGCAGCACGTCGAGGATCAGGCTCGACGCGGTCTTGTGCTGGCCGTCGGGCGGGCGGCGCTGGATGAAGCGGGCGACGAGCCACGCCAGCAGCGCGGCGGCGGCTACCGCGACGACGCGGATCGAGAAGGGACCGATGCTCAACATGGGAAGAAAAAAGTGCGGGGATCGTGGATCGACCGGTGAAGGCGACACCGTTGCCGGTCATGTGGCGTTTCGACCCTGCGCGACGCATGCGGGTTCCCGTTGCGAGCTCGCGACATGCATCGCCCTGCGCGCGCGGATCGCATGCCGGGTACGAGCATTCAGGATGACGTTGCTTTCGTCGAAGCGTCTCGAAGCATCAGGTCGACTGACGATCGCGCAGCACCGGTAATTACTGCCTGTTTCCGCCGGAGCCGGGCGATGCGCCGCCGAGCCGGTACGCGGTGAAGAACTCGTACCACGGCGAACCCTGACCGACCGGCACGCCGAGTGCCGACGTCCGCTGCTTCAATGCCGCGAACACGTCGTCGATACGCGCGGCCTGCGCGGCATCGCTGAACGGACGCGACTTCGCCCTGCCGGCCGCGAACGCGCCGTAGGCGATCGCGAGCAGGCGCGCGCTGTCGTCGATCGAGAAGATCGACGCGCTGATCGCTTCGACGAAGCGCGGCCGGTCCGCTTCGCGCGACGCGGCGATGCACTGGAACACGATCGCCGACACTTCATGCAGGTCGTTCGCGCGCAGCAATGCCGGCAGGCGTGCGGCGATCCGGTCGGCCGGTTCCTCATGCAGCGCGGCGCCGAAGTCGAGCACGGCGGCCATCGGGTTGCCGTCCTGCTTCACGCGATCGAGCGCCGATGCGGACGCGGTGGCCGCCGCTTGCGCGTCGTCGCCGGACGCGGCGCGCAGCACGTCCGCCACCTGCTGCCGCCACTCCGGAAAGATCATCCGCACGTTGCCGAACTGCTCGCCGCCTTGTGCGGCCGGATTCCAGCGATAAACGATCGTGCCGCCGTGAATGAACGGCGAATACAGATGCTCGGGCGTTTGCGGCAGCGGCCGCCGGTTGATCGGCAGCCACGCGAGCGTCAGCCAGTCGTAGCGGCCGGTGGCGGGCACCGACGGGCTCGAACTCGCGACGACCTGCCAGGTGCCGCGGTTCGCATAACGCCGGCGCGCGTCGGGCACCGCGACGGTTTGCTGTTTCGCGGTATCGAAGTAGGTCGTGCCGGTCACGTTTTCGCCGCTGTCCGGGGCCGGCGTGAGGGTGGCGATGACCCACGCTGCACCGTCGGCCGAGCGATAGTCCGACGGCCGCAGCGTGGCGACGTCGTGCACCATGCGCGTTTCGGCGGCGACGGGGCTCGGCGGAAGATGGGCGGGACCGGCGACGATACTCGGCATGGACGTTCCTCGGAATCGGGTGCGTATCGACGGACGCGAACCGGACGTGAAAGTGGCTGGCGCCGCATGTCGTCTCTCGTAACTGTAGAACGCCGCCGCCGGAAACGGAAACCGGCCGCGGCGGCCCCAACTCGCGCAACGCGTTCACGCGCACCGACGCTTCGGCTTACCATGCGCATCCTGGGCCAGCACGACGCACACCGATCGGGAGCGCACATGACCGACACGAAAGCCATTACGGAACACTGGACGCACGTCGCCGACCAATGGATCGACTGGGCCGGCAGGCCGGGCCACGATGCGTTCTGGAAGTATCGCGAGGGGTTGGCGGCTTACCTCGGCCGCGGCAGCGGCCACGCACTGGAAATCGGTTGCGGCGAGGGCCGCGTGAGCCGCGAGCTGAAGGCGCTCGGCTACGACGTGACCGCGAGCGACGCGGTGCCCGCGATGCTCGACGCCGCCCGTCGCGCGGATTCCGCGCACCGCTACGCACTTGCCGATGCGGCATCGCTGCCATTCGATCCGGCAAGCTTCGATGTCGTGATGGCGTACAACGTGCTGATGGACCTCGACGACATGGCGGCCGCATTGCGCGAGGCGCGCCGCGTGCTGAAGCCGGGCGGGCTGCTGTTCGTGTCGCTCGTGCATCCGTTCCGCGATCGCGGCCGTTTCGCGGGGCCGCAGCCCGACGCGCCGTTCGTGCTCGAAGGCACGTATTTCGGCAGCGAGCATTTCGAAGGCGTGGAAACGCGCGACGGGTTGTCGATGCATTTCGCGGGCTGGTCGCTGCCGCTGCAGGCCTACATGGATGCGCTGGAGGCGGCCGGCTTCGCGATCGTGTCGCTGCGCGAGCCGCCGCCCGACCGCGCCGACACGGACACGCTGAAGCAGTGGTCGCGCGTGCCGCTGTTCCTGTGGATCAAGGCGCGGCCGCTGGCGTGAACCCGCCGCCACCCCCCCGCGTGCGGCTCCCTCAGCGCGGCAAAACCCTCCGGTAGATCACGAATCCGGTTTTTTCCGCGACGGTGTCGTAGAGCCGCATCGCCGTGTGATTCGTCTCGTGCGTCTGCCAGTACACGCGTTCGGCGCGTTGCGCCTGCGCGGCGTCGTACACGGCTTCGATCAACGCGCGGCCCACGCCCTTGCCGCGTTCGCTCTCGAGCGTGAAAAGATCCTGCAGATAGCAGGTCGGCCCGATCAGCGTCGTGCTCCGGTGATACAGGAAATGCACGAGCCCGACGAGCCGGCCGTCGCGTTCCGCGACGCGCGCATGCACGGGCTCGTAACCGTCGAAGAAGCGCGACCACGTCAGCTGCGTGATCTCGTGCGGCAGCGCGGTGTCGCCGAAGCGGCCGTAGAAGCGGTTGTAGCCGTCCCACAGCGGCAGCCAGTTGTCGAAATCGTCTTCACGCACGGGGCGTACGGTCAGGCCGGTGTCGGTAGCGTTCATGGTCGCGAACCTTTCGAGGATGGATGAATTGAAGCGTTGCCGGCGCGGCCGGAAACGAGAACGGACATCCACGATAGAAAGTTCGTGGCACCATGTGTAGACCCATGACATTCCCACATTCTGGAGCCACGATGGATTACGCGGTGCTGCTGTCGACCTTCGAGCGCGAGGCGGGGCCGCACGCGGTCACGCGGATGTCGCAGCAGCAGCGGCTGTACGCGTGTCTGCGCGACGCGATCCTGAGCGGCCGCATCGCCGAAGGCGCGCGGCTTGCCGCCTCGCGCACGCTGGCCGACGAACTCGGCATCGCGCGCAACTCGGTGCTGTACGCGTACGAGCGGCTCGCGTCGGAAGGGTTCGTGACCGGCACGCGGCAGGGCACGGTGGTCGCCCGGATGGGTTTGCGCGGGGCGCGGATCGTCGCCGCGGCGCCCGCCGGCGATGCGGCGATGCTGTCGCGGCGCGTCGCGCAGGCGGAGCGCGCGACGAGTGGCCTCGACGAATCGCTGCCGTTCATGCCGGGCGTGCCGGCCGTCGACGAATTCCCGCTCGCGCAGTGGCGACGCTGCATCGAACGCGCGTGGCGCGCGGCGGGGCCGGCGCAGCTCGGTTATCAATCGGCGGAAGGCGACGCGGTGCTGCGCGACGCGATCGCCGGGTATCTGCGCGCATCGCGCGGCGTGCGTTGCGACGCCGCGCAGGTGATCGTCACCGACGGCACGCAGGGCGCGCTCGACCTGTGCGCCCGCGCGCTGGCGGACGCGGGCGACGTCGCCTGGATCGAGAACCCGGGCTATCACGGCGCGCGCAACGCGTTTCTCGCGGCCGACCTGCGTGTCGAGCCGATCGGCGTCGATGCGCAGGGGCTGGCGCCGCATCCGGACGACTGGCGCGATCGTCCGCCGAAGCTCGTCTACATCACGCCGTCGCACCAGTATCCGCTCGGCGCGGTGATGAGCCTCGAACGGCGGCTCGCGCTCGTCGCGCAGGCGCGCGCGGCCGGCGCATGGATCGTCGAGGACGACTACGACAGCGAGTTTCGCCACCACGGCACGCCGCACGCGGCCGTGCAGGGGCTCGCGGACGACGCGCCGGTGATCTACCTCGGCACGTTCAGCAAGGTGATGTTTCCGGCGTTGCGGCTCGGCTTCATGGTGGTGCCGCCCACGCTCGCGCAGCCGCTGCGCGACGCGGCGGGCGCGCTGATGTTGCAGGGTCGCGCGGTCGAGCAGCGCGCGCTCGCGGATTTCATCGAGGCCGGGCATTTCACGCGGCATCTGCGGCGCATGCGCCGCGTGTATGCCGAGCGGCGCGATGCGCTGCACGACGCGCTGGCGCGGCGATTGAGCACGCGGCTGACGGTGTCGGGCGGCGCGGGCGGCATGCATCTGTCCGCGCGGCTCGACGTGCCGGTGGCGGACACTGAGCTGAGCCGCGTCGCGCAGGCGCACGGGCTGATTCTGCGGCCGCTGTCGTCGTTCTGCGTGCCGGGCACGGCGCACGGCTACAACGGGCTCGTGCTCGGCTACGGCGGCGTGCCGGCCGAGCGGATGGACGCGCTCGCGCGGCGGATCGGCGAGATGATCGACCGCGCGCTGGCCGGGCGATGAGACTGACGTCCGTTGCGCCGGTCCGCCGTTGCGTCGGCGCGTGCCTGCTCGTTGGTCCGCTCAGCCGCGCATCGGCGGATTGAGTCGCGCGAACGCGTCCTGCCGGCGATACGGGAAGTACGGATACGGCGCTTCGACCGCACTCGCCGCATCGAGCTTCGCGATCTGCGCGTCGGTCAGCGACCAGCCGACCGCGCCGAGGTTCTGGCGCAACTGCTCCTCGTTGCGCGCGCCGACGATCACCGACGACACGGTCGGGCGCTGCAGCAACCAGTTCAGCGCGATCTGCGGCACGGTCTTGCCGGTTTCCTCGGCGATCGCGTCGAGCGCATCGACCACGTCGTACAGCCGTTCTTCGTCGACCGGCGGGCCGAAGCCGGCCGTGTCGTGCAGGCGGCTGCGTTCGGGCAGCGGCGCATCGCGGCGGATCTTGCCCGTGAGCCGGCCCCAGCCGAGCGGGCTCCACACCAGCGCGCCGAGGCCCTGGTCGGCGCCCAGCGGCATCAGGTCCCACTCGTAGTCGCGGCCGACGAGCGAGTAGTAGACCTGGTTCGCGACGTAGCGCGACCAGCCGTGCCGGTCGGCCGCAGCGAGCGACTTCATGATCTGCCAGCCCGCGAAATTCGACACGCCGATATAGCGCAGCTTGCCCGCGCGCACCAGGTCGTCCAGCGTCGACAACACTTCCTCGACCGGCGTGGCCGCGTCGAACGCGTGAAGCTGCAGCAGGTCGATGTAGTCGGTGTCGAGGCGGCGCAGCGCGTCGTCGACCGCGCGGATCAGCCGCGGGCGCGACGTGCCTGCGTCGTTCGGGCCGTCACCGGTCGGCAGGCCCGTCTTGGTCGAGATGAGCACCTGGTCGCGCCGTCCGTGGATCGCGGCGCCGAGCACGCGCTCGGATGCGCCGTCCGAATACACGTCGGCCGTGTCGAACAGGTTGACGCCGGCTTCGACGCAGATGTCGACCAGGCGGCGCGCTTCGTCGACGCCCGTGTTGCCCCATGCGCCGAACAACGGGCCGGTGCCGCCGAACGTGCCTGCGCCGAAGCTCAGCACGGGAATCTTGAGGCCGGAGCGGCCGAGCGTGCGGTATTCCATGTCGTGTGCCCTCTCGTCGTCGAGGCCGGCGCGTGAATGCGCCGGAAAGGTAGCGCTCACTCTAGCGCTTGCGGTTGATCCGGATAATTGGGCAGACTTCGAAAATATCCTTCGGAGGAAGCGAAGAATGCTGCTCGACAATCTGGCGCTGTTTCTGCGCATCGTGGAGAAGGGCGGGCTGGCCGCGGCCGGCCGCGAGGTCGGGCTGTCGCCGGCCACGGTTTCCGAACGGCTGGCGGCGCTCGAGAGTTACTACGGCGCGGCGCTGCTCACGCGCACGACACGCGCGATCAGCCTGACCGACGAAGGCCGCACGCTGGTCGCGGGCGCGCGGCGCCTGCTCGCCGAGGCCGACGAACTCGAAAGCCGCGTGAGGCTGGGCGCGCAGACGCTGTCGGGGCCCGTGCGGCTGAGCGCGCCGGCCGATCTCGGGCAGGTGCGCGTCGTGCCGGTGGTCGACGCGTTCCTGACCGAGCATCCCGGCGTCACGGTCGACCTGCATCTCGGCGACGGCTACGTCGATCTCGTCGGGCAGGGGCTCGATTTCGCGATCCGGCGCGGCACGCTTGCGGACAGCGCGTTGCGCAGCCGTTCGCTCGGCCGTTCGCGCCGCGTGGTGTGCGCCGCGCCCGCGTATCTCGCCACGCACGGCACGCCGCGGCATCCGGACGAACTCGCCGCGCACGACTGCATCGTGATGCGCTTCGGCCAGGAGCTGTATGCCGAGTGGCCGTTCCGCATCGACGACGAACTGAAACGCGTGATGGTGCGCGGCCGGCGCGTGGCCAACGACGGCGCCCTTGTGCGGGCGTGGTGCGTCGCGGGGCGCGGTATCGCGCTGAAATCGCGACTCGACGTCGAGCAGGATCTGGCGTCCGGCGCGCTCGTCGAGATCCTCCGCGACTTCTCGCCGGGCGAAGTCGACCTGCAGATCGTCTATCCGGGCGGTGCGGTGCAGCCGCGGCGCGTGCGGGCGCTGATCGAAAGGTTGGCGCAGGCGCTGACCGCCGAGTGAACGCAACCAACCGGATCACGTCGGCTGGCGCTCCCGGGTCGGCCTCCGACGTGATGACGTCGAATGCGGCGCAGCAGCGCAGAGGCCGCTTCCGGCACCTTCCCGCACGCCGGCAAACGCAACGATCCCGCGCGCAACCGGTTGCCCACGTTTCGTCATTTAGCTAATATTCGAAACGTCAAACGAGGCCGAACCATGGACGACGTCACCCGCATCAGCGCACTGGCCAACGAAAGCCGTCTGGCCGTGATGCGCTGGCTCAAGCAGCCGCGCAAGCATTTCCCACCGCAGCCGCATGGCGACTTCGACGAACTCGGCGTGTGCTGCACGTACATCACCGAGAAGCTCGGCATCGCGCCGGCGACGACCACGCGCCACATGCGCATCCTCGCGGATGCCGGGCTCGTGCAGGCGACGCGCGTCGGCAAGTTCACGTACTACAAGCGGATCGACGATGCGCTGCATCGGTTGGGCCGCGATCTCCTGCAACTCTGATCTTCACAGAGGCAAACGACATGGATGAACTCGCCCTGCTGGCCGACGCCGACCGGCGCGCGCACGCGTATCTCGCAGCAGCCGGCGAACGGCGCGCGTATCCCGATGCGGCCGCGCTCGCCGGTCTTGCGGCCTTCGACGAACCGCTGCCCGATACGGGCCGCCCGGCCGACGACGTGTTGCGCCTGCTCGACGAGCGCGGCACGCCCGCGACCGTCGCATCGAACGGCCCGAACTACTTCGGCTTCGTGATCGGCGCGACGCTGCCGGCCGCGGCGGCGGCCGAGCGGCTGATGCTTGCGTGGGACCAGTGCGCGTCGTCGTTTGCGAATTCGCCGGTGGCCGCGACGATCGAGCGGCAGGCCGCGCGCTGGGTCGTCGACGTGCTCGGGCTGCCGGAGGGCAGCGTGGTCGGCTTCGGCACGAGCGCGACGGCCTGCACGCTGGTCGCGCTGGTCGCCGCGCGGCGTGCGCTGCTCGCGCGCAAGGGCTGGGACGTCGACGAAGCAGGCCTGATCGGCGCACCCGAGGTGAAGGTCGTGCTCTCCGAGCTTGCGCACATCACGGTGAAGAAGGCGCTGCGGGTGCTCGGCTTCGGGATGAAGCGCCTGATCGTCGCGCCGGTCGACCCGCACGGCCGCATCGATCCCGCGCAATTGCCGCCGCTCGACGACATGACGATCCTCTGCGTGCAGGCCGGCGAAGTGAACACCGGCGAATTCGATCCGTTCGCGGCGCTGGTTCCGCGCGCGAAGGCCGCCGGCGCGTGGGTGCACGTGGACGGCGCGTTCGGGCTGTGGGCGCGCGCGTCGTCGAAGCGCGCGCTGACCGACGGCGTCGACGGCGCGGACAGCTGGACCACCGACGGCCACAAGTGGCTCAACACGCCGTACGACGGCGCGATGGTGATCTGCCGCGACGCGGCCGCGCTCGCGACCGCGATGAACAGCGATGCCGTCTATCTGAGCGGCGCGCAGGACGCGCAGAAGAACCTCAACCTCGAATTCTCGCGGCGGGCGCGCGGCATTCCGGTGTGGGCCGCGCTGCGCGCGCTCGGCCGCGCCGGCGTGGCGACGCTGGTCGAGCGGCATTGCGCGCAGGCCCAGCGCGTCGCCGACGGCCTGCGCGCGGCCGGCTACGACGTGCTGAACCGCGTCGTGCTGAACCAGGTGCTCGTGCGCGCCGGCACCGACGACGAGACGATCACGATCCTTCAGGCTGCGCAGGATTCGGGCGACGTCTGGTTCGGGCAGACCGTGTGGCAGGGGCGGCCGGCGTTCCGGATCAGCGTGTCGTCGTGGCGCACGGAGGACGAACACATCGATCGCCTCGTCGCCTTGCTGACGAAGCTGCGCGGCGTGCACGTGGGCTGAGCGACGTCTCCAGGGCGCGGTGGACGAGGATCGTGCCGGCGATCTCGTCCGCGTGAAAATGTCGGACAATAGCGCGGCATGCACGCCGCGCCCGCCCGGGCGGCGCGTTCAACCGCTGCATTGACGCCGACGAGATCCCCATGTCCACGACACTTCCCCGGGAACTGCTGAAAGCCGCCGACATCGCGAAAATGGAACCGACCCGCGCGGTGCATTCGCTCAATCCCAACGCCGTTCGCCTCAAACGACAGCTCGGCGACCTGACCGGCCTCACGCAGATCGGCGCGCATCTGCTGACGCTGATGCCCGGCCACGAATCGGCCGAGTATCACCGCCACCTGTACGAGGAAGAATGCGTGTACGTGCTGTCCGGCACCGGCACGGTCACGATCGGCGAACGCACGTGCGAAATCGGGCCGGGCGACTTTCTCGGCTTCCCGCGCGGCGGCGATGCACACACGTTGCAGAACACCGGCGACGTGCCGCTGGAACTGTTCGTCCTCGGCCAGCGCCTCGAACACGACGTCTGCGAATACCCGAGAATCGGCAAGCGGCTTCACATCGCCGGCGAGCTCGAGGATTTCGTCGATCTGCCGAAACGGCCGTAGACGGCACGCATCCGCATCGGCCGCCGTCATGCTTATGATGCGGGAACGCCACTGACAGGATTCCACGCCATGGACGCGCCGCATCCGCCGATGAATGCCCCGGTCTCCGAAACGGAACCTGAAACCGAAACCGTCACCGAGCCGCGCGCGTCGCGCGTGCAGCGGCCCGTCGCGCTCGTCACCGGATCGACGTCGGGAATCGGCGCGGCCATCGCGCGACGGCTGGCGGCGGACGGTTACGCTGTGATCCTGCATTCGCGCAGTTCCGCCGAAACCGGTCGCGCGATGGCGCGCGAACTCGGCGCGGCCTACGTGCAGGCCGATCTCGCCGACGATGCGCAGCGCGTGCGGCTGATCCGCGACGCGGTGGCGGTGCACGGCCGCCTCGACGTGCTGATCAACAACGCGGGCGTGAGCCGTGTGATTCCGCACGACGATCTCGCCGCCGCGACGCCCGACGTGTGGCGCGAGATGCACGAGATCAACGTGATCGCGCCGTTCCGGCTCGTCGCCGAAGCGCAGCCGGCGCTGCTCGAGGCGGCGTCGAGCGGGCGCGCCGGTTGCGTGATCAACGTCAGCTCGCATGCGGGCGTGCGGCCGAAGGGCGCGTCGATTCCGTATGCGGCGGCGAAGGCCGCGCTCAATCACACGACGCGCTTGCTGGCGCGCACGCTCGCGCCGGCGATTCGCGTCAATGCGGTGGCGCCGGGGCTCGTCGATACGCCGCTGACCGCCGACTGGACCGACGCGCAGCAGCTCTGGCGCGAGCGCGCGCCGATGCGCCGCGCGGCGACGCCGGACGACGTCGCGCAGACGGTCGCGATGCTCGTCGCGTCCGATTACGTGACGGGCGAGATCGTGATGCTCGACGGGGGATTGAACCTGACGTGACCGCGGATGGGTGATGCGGGCGGCGACGACGGCGAAGCCGCCGGCCGGTATCGCCCCCGAGGTCAGCCGAGGTTCGACCGCAGCCGCGCGAGCGCGTGGTCGTGCGTGCGTTCGAACTTCAGCGGCGTGACCGCGATGTAGCCTTCGCCGAGCGCGACCGTTTCCGAATCCGCATCGTCGTCGCGCGGTGCGCGCGCCAGTTTCAGCCAGTGGTATTCGATGTCGCGCGGATCGCGCCCCGACACGATTTCGACGCCCTGCAGCGTGCCGGCGCCCTGGTTCGTCACCTTCAGGCCGTGCACGTCGTCGGCCGGGCGCGCCGGGAAATTCACGTTGAGGCACGCGTCGCTGTCCCAGCCGGCCGCGACCAGCCGGCGAATCACGTCCGGCGCATGCGTGAGTGCCGTGGTCCACGGCACCGCGTTGCGGTCGCTGAACGCCTGGCTCAGCGCGATCGCCGGCACGCCGACCAGCATGCTCGTCATCGCGGCGCCGACGGTGCCCGAGAACACCGTTTCGGTGCCGAGGTTCGCGCCGCGATTCACGCCGGACAGCACGACGTCGGGCCGTGCGTCCTTCATCAGGTGGCTGACCGCGATCGCGACGCAATCGCCCGGCGTGCCGCGCACGGCGAAGCGGCGCTCGCCCTTGCGATGCACGCGCAGCGGTTCGTGCAGGCTCAGCGAATGCGACGTGCCGCTCTGGTCTTCGGCCGGGGCGACGATCCAGACTTCGCGCGCCAGTTGCGTGGCGACCTGTTCGAGCACTTCAAGGCCGGGGGCGTCGAATCCGTCGTCGTTGGTGAGCAGGACGCGGTCGAACAGCGGGCGGGTTTCTTGCATCGGGACGATCCTCGCAGGCAGGCAATCAGGGGAAAGGCATCGTGGGTATAGCCGCAAGGCTAACACCCCGTCGCGACGCGTGCCGCTTGCCGCGTCACGCAGGGCCGGAGCCGGAGCCGGAGCCGAAGCCGGAGCCGGAGCCGGAGCCGGAGCCGGAGCCGGAGCCGCGGCCGGCGCGCGGATGCGAAAACGGGCGCATGGCGCGCCCGTCTTCCGCTTCGATGTGTCGCCCGCGCGGCGCTCGGAACCGCGTTACCCGATTACCCGAGCAAATACCGCAGCAGGCCGGCCGACACGACGCCGACGATGACGGTCGGCAGGATCGACAGGCGGGTCGCCGCGATCAGCGTGACGGCGAGCGCGAGCAGATCGGCCGGGCGCGTCGACACGAAGGCCGGCGCGATCACCGAGATCAGCACGCAACCGGGCACGTTCTCCATCACCGACGCCATCCGCGGGCTCAGCGTGCGGTTGCGCAGCAGCACGTAGCCGAGCACGCGCGACAGGTAGGTCGTCGACGCCATCAGCACGATGGTCGCGACCGTCGCGAAATCAGGCAGCATCGCGCGGCTCCCACAGCAGCGCGGCGATCAGCCCCGCGCACGCGCCGGCCGGGACGTACCACGCACCGGGCACGGCCAGGTGCGTGGCGGCCGCGACGACGAGGCTCACGAACCACGGACGGCTCGCGCGCATGCCCTTCCACATCCCGCGCAGCAGCACCAGAAACACGGCCGTGAACGCCATGTCGAAGCCGTACTGCTCGACGTTGCCGATCGTCGGGCCGACCGCCGCGCCGAGCGTCGTCATCGAGATCCACGTCAGGTACAGCCCGGCGCACACGCCCGCGTAATACGGGACGCTGATGTGCGTGGCCGAGCGCGAGCGTGCGTCGGCAAGCGACATCGCCCAGCTTTCGTCGCACATGAAGAACAGCGCGGCGAATGCGCGGCGGCGCGGCAGGCGCCGGATGTACGGCGCGAACGCCGCGCCCATCAGGATGTGACGCGAATTCACGAGGAACGACATCGCGACGATCAGCGCGATGTGCGGCGGCGAGGTCCACAGATGGATCGCCGCGAATTCCGAGCCGCCGCCGAAATTCAGGCCCGTCATCATCGGGACCTCGAACAGGCTCAGCCCCTTTTGCGCGGCCTGCGCGCCGAGCACCAGCGCGAACGGCACGAAACCCAGCATGACGGGCAGCGCCGCGCGCAATCCGCGGCCCATCTCGGCGACATAGGCGGGCCTGTCGCGAAGCCCGGACGACGTTGAAACGCTACTGCTCATTACTCCTCCTTCTGGGAGGAGGATTGTCTGCTTTTTTGACTCGAATCGGATTGCGTTGCGGATCGATATTCGCGAGAATTTGGCATTGAGTGAGCGATTCGCGAATTTTTTGGAATTTGATGCCAATGAAGCTTGACGCTATCGACCGGCGGATCCTGAGCGCGCTGCAACGCGACGGCCGCATGCAGAACGTGGAACTCGCGCACGAGGTCGGGCTGTCGCCGTCGCCGTGCCTGCGGCGCGTGCGGCTGCTCGAGGAAGCGGGCGTGATCGAGAAATACGTGGCCGTGCTGAACCCGGCGAAGGTCGGCAAGGGGCTGACGATCTTCACGCGCGTGTGGCTGAAGGGGCAGGACGCCGAATCCGTGAACCGCTTTGCCGAGGCCGTCCAGCAGATGCCGGAAGTGGTCGAATGCCACCTGATGGCCGGCGACTGCGATTTCCTGCTGCGCGTGGTGGCCGCCGACATCGACGACTACCGGCGCTTCCAGATGGAATACCTGACGCGCATCCCGGGCGTGCTGAGCGTGAAGACCGACATTCCGATGCAGAAGGTCAAGCTCACGTCGGCGCTGCCGACGTAACGCGGCACGGGCGCGTGACGACGATTCGGCGAATCGTCACCGGCCGGTGACATTTGGCCGATACACTGGGGGGACGAGCCGCTTCGCCGCGCACCGGGCGCATCACGGTGCGACTTCGATGCGCAAGCAACTAACGGTCGACCGCGAAGGGATCGACGAACGCGCGCGCTGCGCGCGATGCGATCCGCCGGGCGGTGCGTCCTTCTTGTCGAGCCATTCATGCAGCCATTCAACAATCCGTGGAATTCGCTGGAAATCGTCAAGCTCGTGCTCGGCGTGCTGACGCCGTTGTCGGTTGCGTGTCTCGGCTGGCTCGTCGCGCGCCGATTGAAGCGGCTCGAGCTCGTGCAGTGGACCAACCAGCGGCTGATCGAGAAGCGGCTCACGCTGTACGACGCGGTCGCGCCGCAGCTCAATGCGCTGCTGTGCTTCTACACGTGGATCGGCTACTGGAAGGACATCTCGCCGGACGACGTGATCCGCGCGAAGCGCGAACTCGACCGCACGTTTCACATCTACCGCTACCTGTTCGACGATGACGTGTACGACGCGTATCACACGTTCATTCACGCGTTGTTCGAGATGCACACGGGGCCGGGGCGCGACGCGCGGATCCGTTCGCTGATCCAGTCGCCGGACGGCGACCGCAGCGTGCACGGCACGTATGAGTGGAAGGCCGCGTGGTCCGAGCGGTTCTCGACCGCGAACGTGACGGACAAGGCGGATGTGGTGCGGCACTACACGCGGCTGATGGAGCGGCTGCGCGTGGCGCTCGGCGCGAATCGCTGACGATTGCGCGCGCGCCGCGCGCCGGTACCGGAATTCGCTACCGGGCGGCGCGCATTGGTTCCCTCATGCACGTGGCCATGTCCACTCGCGTGAGGTTCGCAGGTTGATCGACATGGGCTTTCAGCCGCTCATGGTGCGCCGGCCGGAGATACGGCGGCGCCGTCGTCCAGGCATCGCATCGATTGACACGAATTTCTCGCGCGTCAGTCGATCGTATTCGGAACGGACTTCGGAGTCGGCCGGTTCACGATCAATTCCGTCCCGCCACCGCCAGCCGGGCGGCCAATCCCACGAACACCGTGCCGAGCAGATACCGCGGCAGCTTAGACGGCCGGCGTCGCGCGCCGATGCGCTGACCCAACCGGCTCGCGGACAGAATCACCGCGCCGTTGACGACGAGCCCGATCGCATTGAGCACCGTCGCGAGAACGAGGATCTGCACGGCGATCGAGCCATGCTCGGGACGCACGAATTGCGGGAACAGCGCGAGGACGAACAGCGCCATCTTCGGATTCAGCAGGTTCGTCATCACGCCCTGGCGGAAGATCGCGGCGGTCGAATGGCGGCGAGGCGACGCGGCCGGCGACAGCGCGGTCGCATCCGAACGGAATGTCTTCCATGCGAGGTAAAGCAGATACGCGGCGCCGGCGAATCGCACGGCGTCGTACGCCAGCGGCACCGCGACGAAGAGCTGAGACAGCCCGAGCGCGGCTGCGAGCGCATGACAGTAGGTGCCGACCTGAATGCCCGCGAGCGTGGCGAACCCCGCGCGGCGGCCCTGGCTCACGCTGCGCGACGCAATCAGCAGCATGTCGGGGCCGGGTGTGGCGGTCAGCGCGAGACACGCGCCGGAGAACAGCGCGAGCGTGGAGAGGTCGATCATGGAAGTCCCTTTGTGCCGGAGATGCCTGAAAGGGAGGTCAGTTTAGGAGCGCAAGTGGAGCGGGTCAATCGACCGGACGGCCGATGGTCAACGTATTTGCTCCGTCTTCCGCGCGACGACAAACGCATGCCATGCGAGCAAGCGCGAGGAGTCACGCACACTCGCCGACGCGCCGCGCCGCGCCGCGCCGATCACTCTTTCCGGCAGGCCACCTGATAATCGATCACGGTATTCGCCGACGGCGTGTCCGGCTCGCCGCCGGCCGTCGTCACACCGAGCACGCCGGCCGCGCTCCGATACCGCAGCGCGCAATACCCCATGCCGGTGCCGGAGCACGCTTCGGCTTCGATGATCCCGTGCTTCGCGAGCGTGGCCGCGCCGTCCGCCGGGTCCGGCTTCTCGCGCGGACGCAGCGGCTGCCAGCCACGCGAGATCAGGATCTTGCGCGCCGTATCGAGCGGCTTGCCGTACACGTTGGGCACGACTGCACGGCCGTGGCAATACGTGCGTTCGGCGGCGACCGCCGTCAGCCGCAAGCCGCCATGCTCTTCGCGCAGCTCGCCGACGGGCGCCGACGGGCCATCGCCTCCCCAGACCAGCAGCGCGCCGCTTTCCAGCGACTCGACCGAGCCGAGCTGCCAGCCGGCCGAGCGTGCCGTATAGCCGAGCGCGACGAGCGTCGTGCCGTCGAAGACGCCGACGTTTGCGTTGCGCGCGTAACAGATCGCGCTCGTCCCCGGCTTGAAACCGCTCGCGAACGTGACGACCGTATAGCGGCCGAGCGGCGCTTCCGACGTCACGATCCAGCCGAGCTTCGCGACGTCGCGGCCGGCCGCGGTTGCGGTCTTCGCGCGATATCGCGCACAGAATGCGTCGAGCGTGCCGTTCTCCGGCGAGCGCGGCAGCGCGCCGAGCGCAACCAGGGACGCGCCGGCGATATCGGAAGCCGTGTGCAGCGTCTCGGCGGACGCCGCGCCGCCGAGCGCGACGCACGCGAGGGCGGCGATCGATGCGACACGGCGGGTGAACGGCCGGACAGTCATGCGACGCATGTGGAGGGTCTCCGGGAAAGGACGGGCATCGACCGTTTGCGTGCGTGCCCGTCGCCGGGCATTCAGGCCTTCGCGACCACGTCGATCCGCAGCGCGTCGCCGCCGTCGACGATCGCCAGCAGACGATCGACGTTCGGGTGTGCGCCCGGGCGGTTACGCGCGTCGGCAGTGTGCTCCGCGAACACGGCGAGGCCGTGCTCGGCGGCCTTCGCGTCGAGCGTGCCGAATGCCTGCTTCAGGTAGTTGTACACCGCGAGCGAACCTTGCTTGCCCGGCTGGTTCTCGATGCTGGCGACCACGTCGCCGTTCGCGCCGACGAGATCGATGCGCGCGACACCGTCGATGGCCGGCAGTTGCGCGAGGTTGTCCTTGAATACTTGGGTCGGTTGAATCACTGAAACACTCCGTCGGTTCGGTCATGGGTCGATCGGCCCGTATCTTATCCGATCGACATGCCCGCTTCGCGCGCGCGGTCGATGTCGGGGCTGCGATAGGCGCGCTCCGGAATCTCGGCGAGCCGTGACGCATGCACCTGATGCGGCGCGAGGCCATAGAACTTCTGAAAACTCATGATCAGCGGCGACCATTTGTCCGGATCGATGCGGTCCGGATGACCGTCCATCAGCAGGTCGGGATGTACGTGAACGCGCTGGATGCGCACCTCGAACACGCGGATGCGGCCGCGCAGGTCGGGTGCTTCGTCGCCGATGCCGTGCGTGGCGGCGACCACCGCTTCCAGATGCACCGGGCATTCGAGCGCGCGCGGCGGGGCGATGGTCTGCGAGGGCGTCTCGGTGAGCCCGGCGGTGCCGAACTTGTCCGGTTCGTACACGTAGCCGCGTGCCTGCTTCGACTCCGGCACCGGATGCGTGCCCGTCGTGCGCGCGATGCGGTCGACCGCGTGTGCCTGCGCCGCCGACGGCAGGTTCAGCACGCATTCGCCGGTGCGCATCAGGTTGTGCGTGGTCTGCGAGCTGGCGGCGAGCCCGAGCATGCCGCGCCAGCCGAGCCAGAACGCGGACGACATCGGCGCAAGATTGGCCGTGCCGTCCGGGTTCAGCGTGCTGATCAGCACGACGGGCGTGCCGAAATAGAGGATGTTGGGTTCGGTGACGCGATGCGGGGCGTTCATGGCCTTTTCCTTCGTTGACGGGATCAGTTCGCATGCTGATCGCGTCGCCGCCGCGCGGCGCTCCGATTCTTGTCGTGTCATTCGCGTGGCGCGGCCGCCGTCGGCATCGCGCGTGCTTTTCCGCTACAGTGGGAAATCGAAGGTCGCATGTGCCGCCCACGCCGGCGCGCGGCGGCCACGTTCCGCAATTGCACACGAGGGACCGATGGACATCGAGCAACGCTACACCGCCAACGCGCCGACGCGCGCGGAAGTCGACGCACTGGCCGGTGCGACCGTCATCGAATTCGGCACGAACTGGTGCGGAATTTGCGCGGGCGCGCAGCCCGCGATCGTCGCGTCGTTTTCCGCGCATCCGGCCGTGCGGCACCTGAAGATCGAGGATGGCCCGGGTCGGCCGCTCGGCCGTTCGTTCGGCGTGAAGCTGTGGCCGACGCTGGTATTCCTGCGCGACGGGGTCGAAGTCGCGCGCGTCGTGCGCCCCGCCGACGCCGGGCAGATCGAGGCCGACGGCTTCGCCGCGCTCGCCTGAGGCCGTCGTCATGCAACAGGCCATCACGCATATCGGCGTCGACGCGCGCGGCAGCGGCCTCGTCGAGTTCACGCCGCAAGTGCGCGCATTCGTCGACCAGCAGGCGATCCGCACCGGGCTGCTGACCGTGTTCTGCCGCCATACGTCCGCGTCGCTGCTGATCCAGGAGAACGCGGATCCGTCCGTGCAGCGCGATCTCGAACGCTACTTCGCGACGCTCGCGCCCGAGGACGACACGCGCTACGAGCACGACACCGAAGGCCCCGACGACATGCCCGCGCATCTGCGCACGGCGCTCACGCAAGTGCAGCTGTCGATCCCGATCGAGCACGGACGCATGGTGCTCGGCACGTGGCAGGGCATCTATCTGTTCGAGCATCGTCGCGCCGCGCATCGGCGCGACATCGTGCTGCATTTGATCGGCGAGTAAGCGGGAAACGCGCAGCGGGCGGCCGGAACGCCCGCCCGTCACGCATCGCGTCCGCGCTCAGCCGAGCAGCTTCTCGACGAGCGCGCCGAGTTCGCGCAGGTGAACGGGTTTCGGCAGGAATTCGTCGAACACCCGCTGGTTCTCGCGCAGCGCGGCCGATTCGTACGCGCTGACACCGAGGATCGACGGAAACTTTCCGTCGTCGTCCGGTTGCGCGACCATCCGGATGCGGTGCGCGACTTCGAAGCCACTCAGGTCCGGCAGTTCGAGATCGAGCACGACGAGGTCGTAATGCGTGTCGCCGAAACGGGCGATGCCTTCCTGCCCGGTGCCGCACAGATCGGCGTCGAGGCCGAGCGCCGACAGCATCGCACCGAGCGTTTCGCGCGCGTTGTCGTTGTCGTCGACCACGAGCGCGCGGCGGTTGCGATGCGCGGCGACGGCCGGCCACGCGGGCGCGTCGCCGGTCGTCTCGCCGGCATCCGGCACCTCGGCCGGCAGCGTCACGACGAACTCGCTGCCTTCGCCGACGACGCTGCGCACGTCGACGTGGCCGCGCAGCGTCGTCACGATCTCGCGCACGACCGCGAGCCCCATGCCGATTCCGTCCACATGCAGGCCGACCGCGTCGTTCGCGCGGTAGAACGGCTCGAAGATCTTCGGCAGATGCTGCTTCGCGATACCGGCGCCCGTGTCCCGCACCGCGAGTTTCAGTTGGCGGCCGGCCGGCGCGTCGACGAGCATGATCGATACGTCGATCGATCCGTCGGCGGTGTATTTCACCGAATTCTCGATCAGGTTCGACAGCACCTGACGCAACAGCTTGCGATCGGAGCGGATCGCGAGGTCGTGAGGCTCGACGCGCTGCGCGACGGCGATCCGCTTGGCCGCGATCTTCTCGCGCAGCGGATCGAGCACCTCGGCGAGCAGCGACGCCATGCCGACCGTTTCGGTTTCGGCGAGGCGCTTGGTCGAGCGCAGCTTGATGTAATCGGTCAGGTCCTTGACCAGCGCTTCGAGCGACGACGCGGAATTCTGCAGCCGCCGGATCGTCTTCAGGTTGGCGTCGGACTGCGACCGCGCGAGCAGGATCTCGATCGAACCGCAGATCGCCTGCAGCGGCGTGCGCAGTTCATGGCTGACCATCCCGAGGAACGCGTTCTTCGCCTCGATCATCTCGAACGCGCGATCGGATGCCTTGCGCTCCGCATCGAGCGCCGCGTCCTGTCGTTCGAGCAGGTCGTCGCGCGTGCGCATCGTGTAGAACAGCAGCAGGAACAACGCGCACAGGATCACGCCGAGGATGATGCCGAGCGACAGGATCGCCCGCTGCTTTTCCTTCAGCTGATGGAACGTGAAGTCGCGCTGCGCCATCTCGATCGCGCGGAAGTAGTTCGCGAGGCCGTTGACCTTCGGCCAGTACGCGTTGACGTCGTCGATCACGTGCGGCGCATCCTGTGGCGCGTTGCGCAGCAGCGGCACGTCGTGCTTCAGGCGCGCCATGAATGCGCCGAGCACCGCGATTTCGGCGCGCGCGCGCGGGATGCGCAGCCAGTATTCGGACACTTCGGACGGCCGCTGCAGGAACCCGAACGACACCGACAGGCTGTCGAGCTGCATCTGCACGTGGTCGAAGTCGTCGTCCACGTGCGTCGAGTAGAGGATCAGCTGGCGGTCGAAGCGCGTGTAGGCGTTCCGGTATTGCGCGGCCGTCCAGAACACGCCTTCGCGCGGCCCTTCGAGCACGCCCTCGTTGACCGAGGTCGCGAGCAGGTCCCACAGCAGGAATGCCCACGCGGCGAATCCCAGGATCCACAACGATCCCAGGATGAGGATGATCTTTCTGTTCTTCCACCGCCCGCGCATCATGTCACGCGCTTACTTCACGGTCAGGCCGATGATCTGCCATGCGAACTTGGCTTCGCCGAGCGGCGTCTTCAACTCGTCGGGATACTGGTCGCGCGGATACATGATCCACAACGGGCCGTAGTTGTCGTTGCCGAGCACCTTGCCGTTCATCGTGCGCGCGAGGATCACGCCGTACTTGTCGGCATCCGACACGGGGATCGTGAACGTGTATTCGTCGATGCAGCGGAACTCGATCTGCGTGCCGTGCGCGTCGACGGTCTTCAGCACGTCGGACAGGCGCGGGCCGGTGAAGGTCGCCTTCGGCGTCCAGCTCGTCGACGTGACGATCGTGTGCTGCGGCAGCGCCATCAGCGCCTGCTCGGTAAAGACGAACGTCGTCTTGCCGGGCTGGTTGCTGCGGCCGATCTTGCCGTCGACGGTGAACGTGAACGACGCGGCCCAGCTCGCGGCGGCCATGCCGAGCAGGCAGGCCGTGACCAGGCTCTTGACCCAGACGGTCGAAATTCGCATGTGTTTCCCCTTGATCGTGTTCGTGTGGTGGAGTTCTTGTCGTGGTCTCAGCTCGCGGCGGCGGCCGTTGCGGCCGGCAGCGCGATCTTCAGTTCGCGCGCGACTTCGGCGAACAGGATCGGCAGGCGCACCGGCTTTTCCTCGCAGCGCGCGTTGTAGTGCGACACGATGTGCGCGATTTCGTCCTCGCTCGCTTCGCCGGTGGAGATCTTGCCGGTCAGCAGGAAGATCGGCGCGCCGCCGTTCTCGCTCGAACGGATGCCGCGCACGAGCTCGGCGGCGGTCTGGTCGCCGAGCATCCAGTCGAGGATGTAGCCGTCGAAATCCTCGACTTCCAGCGCCTTGCGGAACGACGCGCCGTCATGGTACGGAATCGCGTTCACGCCCTTTTCGATGAAGTATTCGCAGACGGTTTCGGCGACGTCCCGCGAATCGTCGACGACCGCGATCCGCGCCGCGTACACGGTCGGCTGGCTCGAGCGCAGTTCGATGACGTCGACCGGATAGAGGCGGCCTTCGCGCGCGTGCTGGCGTTCGGTGACGATCCATTCGCCCTGCCACTGCAACGCGACGAAATCCGTTTCGGTCTGGCTGCTGGCCTTCGCCGAGATCGCCGCGCGGCAGCGGAAACGACGCGACTCGATCACGAGCGTCGCGTCGATCATCTCCGCGGCGGCCGGCTGCGTGCCCTTGTCGTCGAGCAGGATCGCGGGCGGCACGCCGAAGTGCGTCGCGATGTCCTGCAACTGCGACAGGTTCCACGGGATCAGGCCTTTCATCTTGCGCGTGACGACCGAGAAACTGAGGCCCAGCACGTTCGCGATCGTCGTGTTGTGACTGCGCGGCGGGATGCCGTTGCGCGTCAGCAGATCGCGCACCTTGGTGGCGGTGATGAGGTCGGCGTTGGCCTGCTCGCTATTGGGCATCTCGAAGGGGTCTCCTGGTTTGAGCGACGAAGAGCATATTCAAAAGTGACGCGATGCGCAAACTTTGAAATCGCGAATCACCTTGACATGCCGTTTTTCTCCATTATTATTGCTCACCACGTCACTATTGTTTGTTGCGTCATGTTTGGAGGCCGGTGTCGACAACGGTCGGCCCAGCGAAAAGCGGCAACCAGCGCGTGACTGAACGATTCGAAGAGAGCCTGAGAGAGCCTTGGACTGCGTGTCGGCGTGGGTGAATTGTATTCGCCCCGCCGCGCGCAAGCCGGGTACGCGCTCGCGACAAGATGGCGCGAAGCCGTGCGGTGCAAATGGAACGTGGGAGAAGAAACGACGGTTCGTCGTTTGCTGGCGCCGGGGCTGTTGCTGTTGGCCGCATGCGCGTGATGCGTCCGTCACCGGCAACTTGGTGCGGATCTGCAATAACACCGGGTGTTCCGATCGCCCTAAAGATCAGGTTTCCTATCAAAAAAGGGCGATTCCGACGACGGCGACGGATCCGCGCATCGTTTCGTTGAAGCAGCCGTCGAAGGCCGCCCGCGACCTCCGCCTTGCGTTATTTCCGCGGCGCCGACGTCGCGCATGCGTCGCCGGTCTGCCACAACGCGAGATCAACCTTCCCGAAAAATCCCGCTATACGCGCTCAACGCCGGCACCCCGCCGAGGTGCGCGTACAGCACCTTCGACCCCGGCTCGAATTCCCCGCGCCGCACCTTGTCGATCATCCCGTGCATCGATTTGCCTTCATAGACGGGATCGGTCAGCATGCCTTCCAGCCGCGCACACAGACGAATCGCCTCCAGCGTGCCGTCGTTCGGCAGTCCGTATTCGGGCCCGGCATAGCGCGTATCGAGCACCACGTCCTGCTCGTCGATATCGCGCCCCAGCCCGACCAGCTCGGCCGTGTGCCGGGCGATGCGCGTGATCTGTTCGTGCGTGCGCTCGGGCGTTGCCGACGCGTCGATGCCGATCACGCGGTCCGCGCGTCCGTCGGCCGCGAAGCCGACCACCATCCCCGCCTGCGTGCTGCCCGTGACCGAGCAGACCACGACGTAATCGAACTTGAAGCCGAGTTGCGCTTCCTGCTCGCGTACTTCTTCCGCGAAGCCGACGAACCCGAGCCCGCCGAGCGGATGCTCGGAACACCCGGCAGGAATCGGATACGGCTTGCCGCCCGCCTGCCGCACGCTTTCCATCGCCTCTTCCCAGCTGCGGCGAATGCCGATGTCGAAGCCGTCGGCGACGAGCCGCACGTCGGCGCCCATCATCCGCGACAGCTGGATGTTCCCGACGCGGTCGTACACCGGATCCTCGTAGTTGACCCAGTGCTCCTGCACGAGCACGCACTTCATCCCCAGATGCGCGGCGACGGCCGCGACCTGGCGGGTCTGGTTCGACTGCACGCCGCCGATCGACACGAGCGTGTCGGCGCCTTGCGCGAGCGCGTCGGGGACGAGGTATTCGAGCTTGCGCGTCTTGTTGCCGCCGAAAGCGAGGCCGCTGTTGCAGTCCTCGCGCTTCGCATATAGCTCGACCTTGCCGCCGAGGTGCGCGCTCAGGCGCTTGAGCGGCTGGATCGGGGTCGGGCCGAACGTGAGCGGATAACGGGGGAAACGTTGCAGGTTCATCGGCAAGCTCCGAAAGGCGGTGGGCGGGAATTCGAGTCGGTCGGGTGCGGCCGGCACGCCGTGTCCCGATGGAAAAATGATAGGCAGGACCCCGCGAAATGAGCTTGCGAAATAAGTACTGGCGACCTACGTTATCGATGAAATGACGATCGGATAGTTAAGTTTGATTCGTAAAATGTACGGGAGACGCAATGAAATTAGATCGTGGAAGCGCAGTGCCAGCCGAAACGGCGCCGGTGCTCGACCGCATCGACCGCGCGATCCTGCGGCAGTTGCAGCAGGACGCGTCGATCTCGAACGTGAGCCTCGCCGCGAAGGTGAAGCTGAGCGCGCCGGCGTGCCTGCGGCGCGTCGAGCGGTTGAAGGAGATGGGGTTGATTCGCGGCATCGTGGCGCTGCTCGACCCGAAGCCGCTGGGTGCCGGGATGCTGGTGGTGATCGGCTTCGTGCTCGATCGTTCGACGCCGGAGGCGTTCGCCGAGTTCGAGAAGGCCGCGCAGAAGGTGTCGGGATGTGTCGAATGTCACGTGGTGACCGGCGAATTCGACTACTTCATGCTGGTGCGCACGCGCGACAACGAGAGCTTCAACCGCTTGCATGCGGAACAGCTGCTGTACCTGCCCGGGGTGCGGCAGGTGCGCTCGTTCATGGTGCTGAAGGAAATCCTGTCGACGCATGCGCTGCCGGTGTAGCGCATCGCGATGTGGTCGGCCGCGCACGCTGCGTTGACGGCATGCGGGGGCCAGCGGAAGGGGCTAGCGCCACTCCGCAGGGCAACGCTTCGCGGAGAAAACGACTGGTGTGCGGGGATCTTCAGCGTGCGCGTCGAGCACGCGCGGACCAACCTGCGATGAGGCAGCGGGGCGGCGCGAACCGTTGACCGACGAATTGTCGGCGAGCGGTATCCCGCGCAGTTTCAGCAGCGCGTCGACCGCTGATCGGGCAGCCGTCGGTTGCACGGCACGCATCGGTGACGCAATCAGGGACAATCTTCACGTCGCCTTAAGTTTGCATTTCCTAGAATCGATTGATCGCCGCGCGAGCGCGGCGAACCGATTCTTCAGGAGGATGCACGTGAAAGAACCCCGTGTCGTCGTAGCCCTGTTGCAGGCAGTCATTGGCACGTCGAAGCCGAACGCGCAACCGCGCAAGGTCGGCCGATGACCTGGCCGAACGCGTTGCGTGTCTCGGCACTGTTCGTGCGCGAGTGGGTCGGCCGCCCGGCCGCGGTGGGCGCGTTGTGCCCGAGTTCGCGGCATCTGGCGCGCGAGATGGCCGATGCGGTGCCGGACGGCGACGGGCTCGTCGTCGAACTCGGCGGCGGCACCGGCGCGATCACCGCCGCGTTGCTCGAACGCGGCGTCGCGCCACGGCGTCTCGTCGTGGTCGAGCGGTCGCCGGCGTTCGTGCAGCACCTGCGACGCCGCTTTCCCGGCATCTCCATCGTGTCGGGCGACGCGCGGCAGCTCGAGCGGCTGCTGCCGCCCGACGCGGCGGTCGATGCGATCGTGTCCTGCCTGCCGCTGCGCACGCTGCCGCGCGAGGACGTGACGGCGATCGTCGGGCAGTGCGAGCGCGTGCTGTCGGTCGACGGCGTGATGATCCAGTTCACCTACGATTTGCGCGTGCCCGAGCGTCACCCGCTGCGCGATCCGGCATTTGTTGCCGACGCCAGCCGGATCGTGTGGGCAAATATTCCGCCCGCGCGCATCGTCACGATGCGCCGGGCCGCCATCGGACAGGTGGCGTGATGTCCGCATCGTGGCGCGCTTCCTTTCATCGACCCTGCGGATGCCGTCGGGCGCGGTTCAAGTCGCGATGTCCGGCATGAAGGACACCGGGCGTCGAGGCGGTACACGTGTATCGGTGGATAGTCGGCGGTTGTCCTGTCAGCGTTGGCGGGCCGCACGCACGACCTGCGATGAATCACGTTGCGCCGCGACGTCGCCGGCACGAAGCAAAAAGCCCGCCGGCAGGCTTGCGCCTGCGGGCGGGCAAAGACACCACGGCAGATCCGCGCGGGTGTCGCGTGAAGACGGCGAAACGGGTCAGAACTTGTGGCGCAGCGCGAGTCGCACGGCCACCTGATTCGACGTCGACGACGGCGCGTCGGTGCCCGGGATGAAAGCCTGGTCGAGAATCGATCCGGTCTTGTCGCCGGCGATGTGCTGGTATGCGGCTTGCACGTACACGTCGGTCCGCTTCGACAGGTTGTAGTCGGCCATCAGCCCGACCGAGTGAATCTTCGGCTTCGCGTCGCCGGTCGACGCGTCGTATTTCTCGAGCGACAGCACGTACTGCGCGCCGACCATGAACGCCGGCGTGATCTGGTAGGCGCCGTTCACTTCGAAATTCTGGTACTTGATCGCGCTGACCGTCGCACCCGGCGCGATGATCGCCCCCGGCGTGCCGAGATAGCCGTTGCCGGTCGGGTTCTTGTAGTTCGAGTTCGTGTACGCGAAGCCGACCGTCGCTGGACCGAACGTGTAGTTGATGCCCGCGCCGAACACGCGCATGCGCTCGGCGATGTAGCTGGCGTCGTTCGCGGTGATCGCGCCGGCCGAACCGTCGCCGGGGTGGTTCGCCTGCAGGTACGCGGCGCCGATCAGCAGCCCGTTGTTCTGATATTGCGCGCCGAAGCTGTATGCGCGATTGTCCGAAAAGTTCGTGCTGTTGCTGAAGCTGTATGCGCCACCGAACTGGAAGCCGCCGAAGTTCGGACTCGCGTATTTCACCGTGTTGTCGAGGCGGAACGAGTTGTCGGTGTTGTCGTTGTCGAACGGGTGCGCGAGCAGGTAGCCGCCCCAGTTGCCATTGGCGGTGGTCGGCGCGAGATAGTCGACGACGGAATCGTACTGGCGACCGAAGGTCAGCGTGCCGTACTGCGCCTGGCTCAGGCCGACATAGGCCTGGCGGCCGAACATGCGGCCGCCTTGGTTGAGCCGGCCGCTGTTGACGTCGAAGCCGTTCTCGAGCTGGAAGATCGCCTTCAGGCCGCCGCCGAGATCCTCGTTCCCCTTCAGGCCCCAGCGGCTGCCCTGCGCATAGCCGCTTGCCATTTCGTAGACGTGGCCGGTGCCGACGTTGTTCGTGTAGTTGAGGCCTTCATCGATCACGCCGTACAGCGTGACGCTGCTTTGCGCGAATGCGGGTGACGCGAAGGCTGCGGTGACGGCGAGCGCGGTCAGTTTCCTGTTCATTGAGATCTCCGGGGTATCCAGCTTGTATCGGTTGTCGTGAGCGCGTCTGGCGAGGCGCGTCCCGTCATCCTGGGCGAAGCGGCGCGGCGCGCGCGGCACCGGTCCGCGCGAGCGCGGCGGCGTGCCGACGGGCGGCGTCCGATCCTGTCTCCTCCGATGACACCGCGCATTGTTCCGAAGCCGAAACGGAACCGAAAGCGAGTAATTTCGATGGATGGAATCGGGTTCGTCGATGGGTGCGCCGACCGCCTTCGACCGCCGGTACGGCGTGCCGCGGCTGCGCGCCGGCGCCGGCCGAGCCGTTGCCGAACGCAGGCGCGACGCGCCTGCGCCGGGGCCGGCAGCGGCCCCGGAGAATCGGCCGCGAGGCCCGTTCGGCGGGCCTGACGCGGCAGCCGGAGATCGATTGGCGCGGCCGATTGCAATGATCGGAATTACTCGTTTCCCTAAACATATCGGCGGCTCGACCATGCAGGCTGACCGGACGTGGATGGATACGCGATTCGCCGGTCGCCGCGCATGCCGCGACGCATAAACAACAGATTCGATTTGGAGACGACCCACCATGCAGATTCGACGACTGAGAACGGTCCTTCTTGCCGCCGCGACGATCCTGTCCGCGCCCGCGGCCCATGCGGCCGGCGGCGCGTGCGCCGACGGCAAGACGGTCCATTTCGCGGGCATCACGTGGGAAAGCGGATCGTTCGCGACCGAGGTGCTGCGGCAGATCATGGAGAAGGGTTACGGCTGCAAGACCGACGTCGTGCCTGGCAGCACGGCGGCGACGGAAACGGCGCTCGCGCGCAACGATCTGCAGATCTGGGCCGAGCAGTGGACGGGCCGCAGCGAGATCACCGCAAAGGCCGTCGCGTCGGGCGCCGTGAAGCTGATCGGCGACACGCTGCCGGGCGGCACGACGGAAGGCTGGTTCGTGCCCGAGTACGTGGTGAAGGGCGACCCGGCGCGCAACATCAAGCCGATCGCTCCGGGGCTCGCGTCGGTCGACGATCTGCCGAAGTTCAAGCAGGTGTTCGCCGACGAGGAGGAGCCGGACAAGGGCCGCTTCCTGAACTGCCCGACGGGTTGGGACTGCGAGCGCGTGAACACGCGCCTCCTGAAGGTACTGAAGCTCGACCAGTCGTACACGAACTTCCATCCGGGCACGGGCGCGGCGCTCGACGCGGCGATCGCATCGGCATACCAGCGCGGTGCGCCGATCGTGTTCTATTACTGGGGCCCGGCCGCGCTGATGGCGAAATACAAGTTCGCGGCGCTGAAGATGCCGGCCTATAACGAAGCTTGCTGGAAGACGCTGCGCGACGAGAGCAGCACGCATCAGTGCGCGTCGTCGTACATGGTGTCGCGGCTGACTGTCGGCGTGTCGAAGCCGTTCGCCGACGCGAACCCCGATCTCGTCGGCGTGTTCGGCAAGGTGCGCTTTCCGATGGATTTCCTGAATCAGACGATCCTCGAGATGACCACGAAGAAGGTCGACGGCGCGGCGATGGCCACGCAGTTCCTGAAGACGCGCCCGGACATGTGGAAGCAGTGGGTGCCGGCCGACGTCGCGCAGAAGATCGCCGGCAGCCTGAAGGGCGCGTAACCTGCGCGCGGCGGCGGGCCTGCACCCGCCGCCGCCGTCACGCGCCTTTGCGGCGCGACGGAGAATCATCATGAACGGCTTCTTCCTGCACCTGTCGATCGCCGACTGGGTCAACGGCGCGCTCGAGACGTTCGTCGCGCAATACGGCGACAGCTTTCATCACTTCAGCGCGCTGCTGTTGCGCTACCTGCTCGTGCCGCTCGAAGGCGCGCTGCGCGTTGCGCCGCCGTGGCTCGTGCTGCTCGTTGTCGGCGCGATCGCGTGGAACGCGACGCGCCGCATCGGCCTCGGCGTGCTCTTCATGCTGCTGCTCTACGCGATCGGCTGCTTCGGCCTGTGGGACAAGCTGATGCAGACGCTCGCGCTGATGCTCGTCGCGACGGTGCTGTCGGTCGCGATCGGCGTGCCGCTCGGCATTCTCGCGTCGCGCAGCCCGTGGCTGCGCCGGCTGCTGCTGCCCGTGCTCGACGTGATGCAGACGCTGCCGAGCTTCGTCTACCTGATTCCGGTGCTGATGCTGTTCGGGCTCGGCAAGGTGCCGGCCATCCTCGCGACGATCATCTACGCATTGCCGCCGCTGATCCGGCTCACCGATCTCGGCATCCGTCACGTCGATCCGGACGTGACCGAGGCCGCGCGCGCGTTCGGCACGACACGCTGGCAACTGCTCGTGAACGTGCAGTTGCCGCTCGCGCGGCCGAGCATCATGGCCGGCATCAACCAGACGACGATGATGGCGCTGTCGATGGTCGTGATCGCGTCGATGATCGGCTCGCGCGGCCTTGGCGAGGACGTGCTCGCGGGCATCCAGACGCTTGACGTCGGCAAGGGCACGCAGGCGGGCGTCGCGATCGTGATCCTCGCGATCGTGATCGACCGAATCAGCCAGGGCTTCGGCCAGGAACGCCGCGCGCGGCGGCAGCTTGCGCGGCAGCGCCGCGAGAAGGGCGCGTCGCGCGTGCCGTACCGGCTGCCGCGCAAGGCGGCGCCGGCGGGCACCGATTCGAACCAGCCGGCGCAATCGTCGCGCGCATAGCCAGGGAGGCACACATGGCGACCATCGAAGTCAAACACGTGTACAAGCTGTTCGGGCCGGAGGCAGCGCATCCGCGCGTGCTCGATCTGTTGCGCGCGGGCAGGTGCAAGGCCGACGTGCTGTCGGAAACGGGCTGCAACGTCGGACTCAACGACGTGAGCCTCGGCATCGCGTCGGGCGAGATCTTCGTGATCATGGGGCTGTCGGGCTCGGGGAAATCGACGCTCGTGCGGCACTTCAACCGGCTGATCGAGCCGACGGCCGGCGAGATCGTGATCGACGGCAACGATGTGATCAAGCTCGATCCGCACGGGCTGCGTGAGCTGCGTCGCTACAAGGTCAGCATGGTGTTCCAGAACTTCGGACTGCTGCCGCACCAGACCGTGCTCGACAATGCCGCGTATGCGCTGCGCACGCGCGGTGAAAACCGCCACGACGCGACGCAAGCCGCGCGCAACTGGCTGACGAAGGTCGGGCTCGACGGCTACGGCGAGCATTATCCGGACGAGCTGTCGGGCGGGATGCGGCAGCGGGTCGGCCTAGCGCGTGCGCTGGCGGCCGATACCGACGTGCTGTTGATGGACGAGGCATTTTCCGCGCTCGATCCGCTGATCCGCACCGAGATGCAGGATCAGTTGCTCGAGCTGCAGGCGACGCTGTCGAAGACGATCGTCTTCATCACGCACGATCTCGACGAGGCATTGCGCATCGGCGACCGGATCGCGATCCTGCGCGACGGCACGCTCGTGCAGGTCGGGACACCGGACGAAATCCTGTCGCGGCCGGCGGACGATTATGTGCGGCGGTTCGTCGAGAAGCGCACGAGTGTGAGCTGACGCGCAGTATCCGGTCACGCCGCCCGGTGCGCGGCCTTCGTCGGCACGCCCTCGCCGGCCACGACGACTTCGCCTTCGATTTCCAGGCCCGGGACGTCGGATGCGCCGGGCGGCCTGGTCGTACGACCCCTTGCGTTGCAGCACGTCCGGGCCGTTGACGCCGGCGGCGTGAACCCGGATCAGCACGTGGTCGGCGTCGGGTCGCGGCACGGGGCGATGTGCCGTCGCGAGGACTTCGGGGCTGCCGGGGCGGGCGATTTCGACGGCCGCCTTACATCGTGCGGGTTCGACGATGCCGCAATGTCGCGCGATGTGCGGGATCGACGGCGGCCGAGTGTGAACCGGGCCGAGGACGGCGGCAGCGAGCGGGTTACTTCGTGCCGAGCACGCAAGCGAGCGGATGCGACGGCACGCCGTTGCGATGCACGGCAACCGAGGCGAAACCGGCTTCGGGCATCAGCCGCGCCAGCTTCTCGGGCCGGTATGCGTCGTAGGGTGCCCGCCCGAGGTCGCGGACGGTGATCGCGACGATCCCGCCGCGCCTGACGACGCGGTGCAATTCGCGCAGGCCGCGTGTTGGCGCCGGCCAGAAATAGATGCAATTGATCGAGAATGCCTTGTCGAACACCTCGTCGGCGAACGGGAGCGCATCGACGGAACCGAGCGCAAGCCGCACGCGACCCTGGTCGATCGCGATGCGGTTCAGGCGCCGTGCGGCGGTCAGCATGGTCGGCGAATGATCGACGCCGGCGATGCGGCAGGACGGCGCCGCTTCGGTGGCGAGCCGGATCGCATCGCCGGGGCCGAACCCGACTTCGAGTGCATGCTCGCCGTCCGCGATCGCCAGCAGCGACAGCGTCCATGCGTTGTCCGGCCGGTTGTGCCGACGCATGATGCGGCCGACGATCCGGCCGATCACGCCACGCGGCAAGCCGGCTTGCCCGAGATGAGTCTTCATGGTGTTTGCCCTCCGGTTCGACGGCGAGCAAGCAGCGTGCCGCCGCCGCGACGTTCGGGGAGCACGCGCAAGGCCGTTTGCCGCGGCGGCGTGGCGGCGCGACCGTGGCGTCAGGGCGTGATCGCTTCCCTTTCGTGCATCCGCGCGCCGGCCGCTTCGCCTCGCAACGCATCCGCCAGAATCAGATCCGCGCCTTTCTCCGCGACCATCATCGTCGGCGCGTTGATGTTGCCCGACGTGATGTTCGGGAACACCGAGGCATCGACGATCCGCAGCGCCTGCAGTCCGTGCACGCGCAGCGCCGCATCGACCACCGACGTCGTCGCGTCCGGCCCCATCGCGCACGAGCCGCAGAGGTGATAGATCGAGCCCGACTGCTCGCGGAAATACTGGAGCATCGCTTCGTCGGAATCGACCTGCGGCCCCGGCGAGATTTCCTCGACGGTCATCGACGTCAGCGCCGGTGCGCGCATCAGCGCGCGAATCACCTTGCTGCCCTGAACGGCTTCGTCGAGATCCTTTTGAGTGGTGAGCGCGTTAATGCGGATCTTCGCGGCATCTTCCGCGCGGTTCGACGCGATCTCGATCGTGCCGCGGCTCGTCGGCCGGCACGGGTTGAACGCGATCAGGAATCCGGAATAGGGTTCGGGCTTGATGCTCGCGCGATCGCTCTTCGGGATCCGGTACGACAGCGGGTTGAAGTAGAGCTGAATATTCGGCTCCTGCGCATCGGCCGTCCCGCGGAAGAAGCCACCCGCCTGGTTCACGCTCATCGCGAGTGGGCCGCGCCGGGTCAGCAGGTAGCGCAAGCCGATCTTGAGCTTGCCGAGGAGCGTACCCATCTCGTCGTTCAGCGTCGGCCGGTTCGCCTTGAAGTAGAAGCTCACGCACAGGTGATCCTGCAGGTTGCGGCCGACGGCCGGCAGCGCATGCACGAGCGGCACGCGCTGGCGCGCGAGCAGCGCCGGATCGCCCACCCCCGACAGTTGCAGCAGCTTCGGCGTATCGACCGCGCCAGCTGCGAGGATCACCTCGCGCGCGGCGGCGAGCGTTTCGTCGCCGTGTTCGCCCGCGACGATCACGCCGGTCGCACGCGTGCCGTCGAACGTCACGCGCCGCACGAGCACACCTGAGCGCAGTGTGAGGTTCGAACGGCGCAGCGCGGGACGCAGGTACGCGAAGCTGCTGGAACAGCGTTCGCCGTTCCTGGTGTTCAGGTCGTAGATGCCCGCACCCTCGAACTGCGCGCCGTTGAAGTCGTCGGTGTGTGGCAGGTTCAGCTGCGCGCAGCCCTTCAGGAACGCATGGATGATCGGATGCACGTCGGCCTTCATCGACGTGATATGGATTGGCCCGGTCGAGCCATGATGCTGCGGATCGGTCGCACCGGCCGCGTGTGTCTCGAGCTTGCGGAAATACGGCAGCACGTCGTCGTACGCCCAGCCCGGATTGCCGGCCTTCGCCCAGTCGTCGTAGTCGCTGCGCTGGCCGCGCACGTAGACCATCGCGTTGATCGAGCCCGACCCGCCGACCACCTTGCCGCGCGGGCAGTACAGCTTGCGATTGGCGAGCTGCGCCTCCGGCTCGCTGTAGTACATCCAGTTGTAGCGGCGGCTGTAGTAGGTCTTCGTGAAGCCGATCGGCACCTTGAACCAGAACGACGCGTCGTGTTCGCCCGCTTCGAGCAGCAGCACCGAATAGCGGCCCGATTCGCTCATCCGGTTCGCGAGAATGCAGCCGGCCGAACCCGCGCCGACGATGATGTAGTCGTAGGTCATGTTTCGTCCTTCGCGGTCAGCCCTTCGCGGGCGCGAGATCCTTCACGTCGACGGGGTGTTCGCCCATCTGCAGGTGAAGCCGTTCGCCGGTGTACGGTGCGTGACGGCGCACGACGTCCATGTCGAGCTCGATGCCGAGGCCCGGCTCGTTCGACGGGATGATGTAGCCGTCTTCCCAGCGGATCGGCGTTTTCACGACCTGCGCATGGAAACCGCCCCAGGTCATGATGCTTTCCTGGATCAGGAAGTTCGGCGTGCAGGTCGCGAGCTGGATGCTCGCGGCCGCGCCCACCGGCCCGTTGTAGAGGTGCGGCGCGACCTGCGCGTAATGCACTTCGGCGAGCGTCGCGATCTTCTTCGCTTCGAGCAGGCCGCCCACGCGTGCCACGTTCAGCTGCAGGATCGATGCGCCGCCCGCCTGCAGCAGCTTGTGGAATTCGTACTTGGTCGTCAGGCGCTCGCCGGTCGCGATCGGAATCGACGTGTGCTTCGCAACTTCCGCGATCGCTTCTTCCTGCCCCGGCGGCACGGGCTCTTCGAACCACAGCGGGTCGTACTTCTCGAGCCGCTTCGCGAGCCGGATCGCCGACGAAGGCACCATCTGCCCGTGCGTGCCGAATAGCAGATCGGCCTTGCTGCCGACTGCGTCGCGCACGCGGCGGCAGAACAGCTCGCAGCGGTCGAGCACTTCCAGCGACAGCTGATGGCCCGAATAAGCCGTGTACGGACCGGCCGGGTCGAACTTGACCGCCGTGAAGCCGAGCTTCACGTTTTCGGCCGCGCACTCGGCGGCGAGATCGGGATCGTCGTAGTCGTATTCACCGTTCGCGTTCTTCGGATACAGGTACGTGTACGAGCGCAGTCGTTCGTGGATCCTGCCGCCGAGCAGCTCGTGCACGGGCTTGCCGGCGGCCTTGCCGATGATGTCCCAGCACGCCATCTCGAGCCCGCTGACGACGCCCATCATCGTGAGATCCGGTCGCTGCGTGAAGCCGCTCGAATAGGCCTGGCGGAACAGCCGCTCGACGTGGTGCGGATCGTGGTTCAGCAGGTAGCGCTCGAACACGTCGTCGATGATCGGGCCCATCGCCTTCGGATGGAACGTCGCCGAATAGATTTCGCCGACGCCTTCGATACCGCAATCGGTCTTCAGCGTGACGAAGATCCAGTACATCCCGCCAATGTGCGGCGGTGGTACGGCGACGATATGGGTGTCGAGTGAGACGATCTTCATACGGACTCCTTGATGCGGTCGAGGCGATGTTTGAGGAGCGCGGCGGCGCCCGCGCCGCACAGCGCGATGGCCGCGATATAGCCGAAATAGAGCTGATAGCCGTGCGCGCCGGGCCAGGTCTGCGTGACATAGCCGTTGATCAGCGGCACGAACACGTCAGGCGAATAGCCGAGCACCGAGATCAGGCCGATCGCGAGACCCGCGCAGTGCGCGGGCACGCGGCATTCGTCGAGCAGCGACCAGTAGAGGCCGCGGATCGCGTAGGTGAGGATGCCGATGAACAGCACGAGCACGACGAGCATCGCTTGCGGGCTGTGCGGCGGCGCGGCGATCAGCCCGACGAGCGACAGCGCCGCGAGCACGAGTGCCCAGAACAGCACGGACACCTTCGATACGCGATCGCCGAGGAAACCGCCGCCGATGCCGCCGACGGGTCGCATCCACAGCTTGAGCGTGGTGATGAAGCCGGCCGCCGTCGCGGTAAGCCCGAAATTGCCTTCGTGCAGATAGGCCGAGAAGCTGTAGGTCGCCCAGAACACCTGGTAGCCGCAGAACACGATGGCGGCGACGAGCCACAGCTCGGGGATCGCCGCGAGTGTTTTCAGGTCCGTCAGCACGTTGCCCCGGCGGCCGCTGTCGCGACGGCGTTGCGCTGCCGCCCCGCGATCGTCCGCGTGTGCCGGATCCTTCACCAGCGCGAGCAGCACGCCCAGCGCGATGCAGAAGAACGCGTACAGATGCACGACGAGCGTGAAGCCGGCCGCGTCGGTGCCGCCGCGTGCCTGCGTCACGTATGCGAAGAGCGTGATCGCGATGGTCGCGAGCAGCGCCTCGACGAGCCCGCGTCCGCCGTCCAGCAGCCCGAAGAAGCGGCCCTGTTCGTCGGGACCGGCGATCATGTTCACGCGCTTGATCACGGCCGCCCAGAACGTGAGGCCGGTCGTCAGCCCCCAGCCGCCGAAGATCAGCACGAGCGCGTTGAACGACGGCCCGGTCGCATAGACGAGACCGAGCGCGCCGGTCGCGAGCAACGAGAAGCAGATCAGCCAGCGCGGCGACAGGCGGTCCGCGAGCCAGCCGCTGGGCAGATAGCTGACGAGGAAGATCGTGCCGAGCGACGAGTACAGATAGCCGAGCTGCACGTCGTCGATACGGAAGAACTGCAGCATCGTCGGCTGGTATACCTGCCGCAGGTACAGCATCGGATAGATCGCGCCCGCGGCAATCACGAGCAGCAGCAGTTGCAGATAGCGTTGCGCGCGCGACTCGTGCGCGGCGCCGGGCGACGCGAGCGACGCGACGGGCGTCGACGGTTGGATCGTCATGGTGTCTTCCTCCATCAGGCGTTCCGGATGCGGACGCCTGCAGATTCGTTATGTGTCGTTCGATCGTTGGGGGCGGCGCGCGGCGTGGTGTCGTGGCCGCGCGTGCCGGAAATGGACCCGGGGGCGAGCGTCAGTACTTCATGACGACGAGGCGCGTCTGCGTGAATTCGAGCATGCCGTGCTTGCCGTCGTCGCCGCCGAGACCCGAACGTTTCCAGCCGGCGTGGAAGCCCTGGTACGGATCTGCCGGCGTTCGGTTCACGTACAGCTCGCCGGCTTCGATCGCGTTCGCCACCTTCATCGCGGTGCGGTAGTTCTCGGTGTAGAGCACCGACGACAGGCCGAACTGGTGGTCGTTCGCGAACGCGATGGCCTCGTCGATCGTCGCGTAGCGCAGCACGGGCATGATCGGGCCGAAAGTTTCCTCCTGCACGATTTCCATGTCCTGCCGTACGCCGGTGAGCAGCGTGGCCGGGTAGAAGAAGCCGGGACCGTCGGGGATCGCGCCGCCCGTTTCGAGCGTTGCGCCGGCCGCGATCGCGCGTTCGACCATTCCGTGAATGTGCGCGCGCGCCGATGCGCTCACGAGCGGCCCCATCCGCGTTGCGTCTTCCGCACGGTCGCCGATTCGCACGGCCGCCATCTTCTCCTTCAGCAGCGCGACGAAACGGTCGTGCACGCTGTCGTGCACGTACACGCGCTCGATCGCCGTGCAGAGCTGGCCGCAGTGCGTGGTTTTCGATGCGACGAGCGCGGCGGCCGCGCGCTCGAGGTCGGCGTCCGGCTCGATGATCGCGGGCGTCTTTCCGCCGAGTTCGAGCGACGGCTTCGCGATGTTCGCCTTGCAGTAGTCGAGCACCTTGCGACCCGCGTTCACGCTGCCCGTCAGCGTGATCATCCCGACTGCCGGATGCGTGCACAGCGCTTCGGCCGTCGCGTGGTCCATCGTCAGGATGTTGACGACGCCCGGCGGGAAGCCGGCTTCGTCGACGGCCTTCGCAATCTCGAACGCCGACACCGGCGTATGGTTGCTCGGCCGCACGACCACGGTGTTGCCGGCGATCAGCGCGGGCGCGATCTTGCGCAGCAGCGTGTAGACGGGGAAGTTGAACGGGATCAGGCACGCGACGACGCCGATCGGCTCGCGCTGCAGGAAGAGGTTCTCGTCGGGCGTATCGCTCGGGATGATCTCGCCCTCGATCCGGCGCGCCCACTCGGCGTGATAGCGCGTGATCTGGCCCGCGTAGACCGCTTCGTTCGCTGCGTCCTCGACGCTCTTGCCGGATTCCTGCGCGAGCGTCGCGCCGATGGCGGGCGCGCGTGCGGTCAGCGCGTCGGCAAGCCTGTGCAGACAGGTCGCGCGTTCGGCGCTCGGCAGCTTGCGCCATGTTTTCTGCGCGACGGCCGCGGCGGCGACGGCCGCGAGCGCGTCGGCCGGCGTCGCGGCCGGCACGCGCGCGAACGGTGCTTCGGTGGCGGGATTGTGGACGGCGATGGTCGCGTCGTTTTCCGGGGCGACGAAACGGCCGTTCACGTAGTTGCGTTCGGTACGCATGAAGTGGCTCCTCCGATGGGTGCGGGCGGATCGCTTCTAGCGGCGAAACGCGCGGCGCGGGACGGAAGCCATTCTGCTCATGCGTTTATCGCACGACAAACGACTTATTTTCGCGCCGTGCATGAGAAAAATGCACGTTACTCCACCGATCAGCCGGAATCGTCCGTCCGGCAAGACTGTCGTGGCGCGCGCCGGGGCGCCGGACGGTGACCGGACCCGGTTCACACGGGGCCAGGTGCGCACGGGCGCGGAAGCCGCCCAGGTCTCGCCCGCGACCGGGGCCGAGGCTCGATGGAGGGCCAGGCGGGGACGGATAGCCCGTCAGGCCAGCGGCACTTGCGGCAGCGGCGACGACGGCTCGAGATGGCGCTTCGCGAGCCATACTTCCTGCTGGAGCCAGTCGCGGAACTGCACGATGTGCGGCAGGTTCGTCTGTTCGGGCCGCGTGACGAACCAGTACGACTGGTGACCGTCGACGTGCACGTTGAGCACCTGCATCAATTGCCCGGTCGCAAGTTCGCGCGCGACCATGTGGCGGTCGGCGATCGTGATGCCGAGGCCGTCGATCGCCGCGCGGATCGCGTGGTCGAGCAGGTCGAATTCGTAGCCGCCGCGCGTGTCGACGTCGGCGATGCCGGCGGCCTTCAGCCAGTGCTGCCAGGTCAGGTAGCGCTGGTCGTCGGTGGCGAGCACGTGCAGCAGCGTGAAGCGATTCAGGCCGATCGGCGCGCCGTCCTGCCTCAGCCGCGCGTAGAGCGCGGGGGCGCAGACGGCGATATGCTGCTCCTGCATCAGCAGTGCGTTGTCGAAGCCGTCCCATTCGCCGTCGCCGAAGCGGATCGCGCAGTCGAGCACGCGCGATTCGCCGAGGCTGTCGTGGATGCGCGTCGTGAGGCTGAGCTCGAATTCCGGATGCGCGTCGCGCAGCCGGCCGAGACGCGGCACCAGCCAGCGCGCGGCGAAGGTCGGCGGGACGTTCGCGCGCAGGCGGTTCAGGTGGGTTTTCTCCTGCAGGCCGCGCACGGTCAGCTCGATCTTGTCGAACGATTGCTGCAGCGCGCGCAGCAGCACACGCCCGGCCGCCGTCAGCTCGAGCTGGTGATGGCGGCGCTCGAGCAGCGTTTCGCCGAGCTGGCTTTCGAGCTGACGCACCTGGCGGCTCACCGCGCTCTGCGTCACGTTGAGCAGTTCGGCGGCGCGCGTGAAGCTGCCGGTGCGGCCGGCCATCTCGAAGGCTTTCAGCGCATTCAGCGCCGGCATCTTGCGTCTCACGGGGCGGTGTCGTTTTGGTGCGGGATGCTCATTGTAGGCGGGGAGACGACGAGACGGGAACGCCGAATGCGGCGGCCGCGCGCGCAACGGATATCGGGGTTTTCACGGCCTGCCGGGGCGCGCGCTTTTCTGCGATAAAGCTGCGCTCGAGATTGCTGGCAGGCCGACTGGCAGCCGGACGAAAGACGGAGAGGGACACACATATCATGCGACGCCTGCCATCGTTGATCGCGTTGCGGTTTTTCGAGGAGACCGCGCGTCATCTGAGCTTCAATCGCGCGGCGGTTTCGCTATGCGTGACACAAGGCGCGGTGAGCCGTCAGATCCGGTTGCTCGAGGACGCGCTCGGCGTGCGGCTGTTCGAGCGGGATCACAAGGGCGTGCGCCTGACGGAGGCCGGCGAGCGGCTGCTGCCGTTCGTCGGGAAGGCGTTCGACACGATCGAGCGCGGCATCGGCGGGATCGCCGTCGCGCGGCCGGACGCGAAACGACGTCTCACGGTATCGCTGCCGCCGACGTTTGCCACGCAGTGGTTTTCGCCACGACTTGGCACGCTCGCGGAGGCATTGCCGGACGTCGAGCTGTCGATCCGCACCGAGCCGGCCGACGATTGTCATTGCCATATCCGTTTCGGGCGCGCGGCGCGGCCCGGTATGCAATCCGAACTGCTGATGATGGAGCGGCACGCGCTGGTCGGTGCGCCGCGTTATCGCGGCGATACGCTCGAGGCGCTGTTCCGCAGGTTGCCGTCACTGCATGTGCTGCACGAGGGCAAGCGTTTGACGCTGTGGGCCGACTGGTGCGAGCAGGCTGGCGTCGCAGTCGAGCGGATTGGCGACGGCATCGAATTCTCGACGCTCGAACAGGCGATTCGCGCGGCCCGCAAGGGCGCGGGGCTTGCCGTGGTCGACCTCACCATGATCGAGGAGGAGATCGGCGAGGGTAGCCTCGTGCGGTTGTCGCCGGTACAGCCGATCGGTCCGTTCGGCTATTGGCTCGACATCGCGCCGGAAAACGCGGTGGTCGAGCATGTGGGCGCATTCGCGGCGTGGCTGCGGGCGCAAGCGGCGAGGAAGGGGTAGGCATGTGGACGCCGAGCGTGAGACGTGTCGAATAGGGCGACTGCCCGGCGTAACCGGGCGAGCGCGCGCCTCGACGCCCGGCCGCCTCCTCCAGCGTCGAATGCTTCGTCCGGGGCGCCCACGCGATCGGCACGATCTTCCCGGCCGGCAGCACGCCGGCCAGCACGAACCTCGTCGCGCGGCGCGCATCGACCGTCGGGCGTGGTCAGCGGCCGAGTCCGGCCATCAGCGTGTACTTGAGCTCCACGTACTCATCGAGGCCGTACTTCGAGCCTTCGCGGCCGAGCCCCGACTGTTTGACGCCGCCGAACGGCGCGACCTCGGTCGAGATGATCCCGTCGTTGATGCCGACCATCCCGCTTTCCAGCGCGCCGGACACGCGCCATGCGCGGCCGAGGTCGCGCGTGTAGAAGTAGGCGGACAAACCGAACGGCGTGTCGTTCGCCGCGGCGACCGCTTCGTCTTCGGTCGTGAAGCGGAAGCAGCCGGCGACGGGGCCGAAGGTTTCTTCTTCGGCGATCAGCATGTCGGGCGTCATACCGGTCAGCACCGTCGGTTCGTAGAACGTGCCGCCGAGCGCGTGGCGCTTGCCGCCGACGACCACGCGTGCCCCTTTCGCGGTCGCATCGGCCACGTGCCGCTCGACCTTGTCGAGTGCCGCTTCGTTGATGAGCGGCCCCTGGTCGACGTCGCCCGCGAGCGCGTTGCCGACGCGCAGCGCGCGTACCGCGTCGGCGAGCTTGCGCGTGAAGGCTTCGTATACGCCGTCCTGGACGAGAAAGCGATTCACGCACACGCAGGTCTGGCCGGTGTTGCGGAACTTCGATGCGATAGCGCCCTGCACGGCCGCGTCGAGATCGGCGTCGTCGAACACGATGAACGGTGCATTGCCGCCGAGTTCGAGCGACAGCTTCTTCAGCGTGTCGGCCGATTGCCTGGCGAGCAGTTTGCCGACGCGTGTCGAGCCCGTGAACGACAGCTTGCGCACGACCGGCGAATGCGTGAGCGCCTCGCCGATCGCGACCGCGTCGCCCGACACGACGTTGAACACGCCGGCCGGCACGCCCGCCCGTTCGGCGAGCACCGCCAGCGCGAATGCCGACAGCGGCGTTTCCTCGGACGGCTTCAGCACCATCGTGCAGCCGGCCGCGAGCGCGGGGCCGGCCTTGCGCGTGATCATCGCGAGCGGGAAGTTCCACGGCGTGATCGCCGCGACGACACCGACCGGTTCGCGCGTGACGACGATCTGCGTGTCGGGCTTCGGGCTCGGGATCACGTCGCCGTACATGCGTTTCGCTTCTTCCGCGAACCATTCGAGAAAGCTCGCGGCGTAGGCGACTTCTCCACGCGCCTCCGCGAGCGGCTTGCCCTGTTCGCGCGTCAGCAGCTCGGCGAGTGCGTCGCGATGTTCGAGCATCAGTTCGCCCCAGCGCTTGACGCGGGTGCCGCGCTCCTTCGCGGTCAGCGCGCGCCATGCGGGCAATGCGTGCGCGGCGGCGTCGATCGCGCGCTGGGCGTCTTCGGCATCGCCTTTCGCGACTTTCGCGACCGTCTCGCCCGTGGCGGGATTCAGCACCGGATAGGTTGCATCGCTCGCGCGATGCGGCTCGTGCCATTCACCGCCGATGTAGTGGCCCGTTCTCAGAAATTCGCTCATTGCGTTTCGTTCCTTCAGTCTGCCGCAAAACTGCCCTGCGCCGGGCGCGACTCGCGCGCGATCCGCTTGCCGGCGGTGTAGTCGTTGATCAGGTCGCACGGCGTGTAGTTGCGCTCGAGCTCGTGCAGTTCGTCTTCGCCGAGTTGCGTCTCGAGCGCGCCGAGCGCGCTGTCGAACTGCGCGACGGAATCGGCGCCGACCAGCATGCTGGCAATGCCGGGGCGGCTCAGTACCCAGGCCTGGGCGATCTGCGCGGGCGGCACGCCGCGCCGCTTCGCGACCTTCGCGACCGATTCGGCTATCGCGAGCGACGACGCGTCGCCGTACATCTGCGCGGTGAAGAAGTCGGTCTGGTTGCGCGTCGATTGCGGCTCGCATGTCAGCAGGCCGCGCGCGAGCGGACTGAACACGGACACGCCGACGCCCTGGTCGATGCAGTACGGCACCATCTCGCGCTCTTCCTCGCGATACGCAAGGTTCAGCTGCAACTGCATGTTGATCGGCTTGTCCCAGCCGTTGCGCTCGCACGCCTGCATGATTTTCGCGAATTGCCACGTGTACATCGTCGACACGCCGATATAGCGCGCCTTGCCCGCCCGCACGATGTCGTGCATCGCGCTCATCGTTTCCTCGACGGGCGTGTTCACGTCGAAGAAGTGCAGCATGAAGATGTCGACGTAATCCATTCCGAGACGCTTCAGCGACCCGTCGATGCCGTCCAGCACGTGCTTGCGCGAATGGCCGCCCGCGTTCGGATAGCTGCCCATGTCGTAGCCGACCTTGGTCGTGACGACCAGCTCCTCGCGGCGCGCGTTGCGCTTCAGGATGCGGCCGACCACTTCCTCGCCGACACCCGTCGAATAGAAATCCGCGAGATCGATGAAGTTGACGCCGGCATCGAGCGCGCGGCGCACGATCGGCTCGCTCTGCGCTTCGTCGAAGATCCACGGCTTCCATTCGGGCGTGCCCATGTTCATCGTGCCGAGACACAGGCGGGACACCTTCAGGCCGGACTGGCCGAGGCGGACGTATTCCATGCTTCCTCCTGTCACGGCCTTGCCGGCCGCTCGTTGTCGGTCAGTTCTTTTTGGGTGTGTAGAACGGATTCGATACGTCGCGCGCGGCGGCGAACACGGCGTCGCGATGCGGCAGCCCTTCCATCGCGGCGACGATCGCGTTGCGGCACGCGCGGTAGTTGTTCTCGAATACGGCGTCGAGATCGTCGGTCCGCGGATTGACCCAGTTCGCCGATACGACGACCCAGTCGTTTTCGGCTTCGGGCGGCAGCGTGCCGTTTTCGAGCGCTTCGGCCACGGCTTTCGCGATGCCGGCCTGCGAGGCGCCCCATGTCGCATTGCCGTGGAAGTCGCCGTCGATCTGAGCCTTGTTCACGTACAGCGTGAGCGGCTTGGTCGGAATGCCGGGCTGCGCGATCACGACGAACGGCGCATGGCCGGCCGACGGCGTCGCAAGCGCGGTCGCGAACGCCTGCCCGGCGGGGCCGTCGCGGGGGCCGATCAGCACGTTGATGTGCGCAAGGTTGACTCCGGGGCCTTCGAAGCCTTCGCCGATGAAAAGCTGTCTGGGATGCGGTGCGGTCATTGCGGTGTCTCGTCGATGAAGTTGGTGTGAGGCGATTGTCCGGGGCCGCGATGCGGCCGGTGAATCGATGTTTTCTGATCGAGGTATGTGTTTTCGTCGTCTCCGTGAAAACCCCTGGCCGCCACGCGCGAACGCCCGCCGGTCGGGCCGCCGGCGCTACCGGACGATGTCGCGGAACGGGCGGTGCGGGTGGGCGGCGGCGTGCTGGCTCCGGGTTTGTCATACCCGGGCAGGGGTTGGAGCGCCGCGCGCGTCTGGACAACAATCGGCGTACCCCGGGCCTTATCTTTCGACGCCCCGTCCTTTTTCGAAAGCGAGTAATTCCGATGGCAGCCATTCAGAGACCCGATTGGTCGAAGCTCAGCTCTCTCGACCCGGAGCTGATCCGCGCATTCGTCGCCGTCGTCGAGAGCGGCGGCTTCACCGCGGCGGCCCGGCAGCTGCATCGCACGCAGTCGACCATCAGCCTGCGGATCCGCACGCTCGAGGAGCGGCTCGACACGCACCTGTTCATGCGCAACAGCCGGCGGCTCGAGCTGTCTCGCGATGGCGAGAACTTCCTGATCCACGCGCGCCGGATCATCCAGGTGCAGAACGACGCAATCATCGCGTTGAAGCAGACGAGCAGCGACCGCGGTGTCGTGCGTTTCGGGCTGCCCGAGGATTACGCGGAGCTGTGGCTGCCCGACTTGCTGAAGTCGTTCTACGCGCTGCGGCCGGGCGCGCGCTTGCACGTGCATTGCCGGATGTCGCTGGAGCTGGTCGAGCGGCTGCAGGCCGGCGAGCTGGACGTCGCGCTCGTGGTGCGGCACGGGCCGAATGCGGCCGGGCGGCTGCTTGGCCGTCACGACGTCGTGTGGGCCGCGCATCGCGACTTCGCGCTCGACCGGCACGCATCGGTGCCGCTCGCGCTGTTTCCGGAAACGTGCTGCTATCGGCAGCGCGGCCTGCAGGCGCTCGCGACCGCCGAGCGGCCGTACCACGTCGTCTATACGAGCCAGAGCCCGACCGGCATCAAGATCGCGGTGAACCACGGCGCGGCCGTGACGATGATCGACCGCTGCACGCTGCCCGCGAACTGGCGCGTGCTCGACCAAGCGGACGGCTTGCCGCCGCTACCGCCCGCCGACCTCGAACTGCATCGCTCGCCGGGTATCTGCGATCCGCTGACCGACGATCTGGTCTCGCTGATTGAAGCCATGGTCGACGAGCGGCGGCGGGCGTCGCTCGAGGCGTTCGCATAGCGGTACGGCCGGCGCGCATGCCGTTTTTTTCACTGCAAAGCCGTTTTTTTGCACGGTATTGATGCGGCGCCTTCTAAGCTCGGGATGTGTCCAACAGCCAGGACGCCCTCCGTCCGCGCCATGACCTTCATCCATCCCGTACCCGAATACGACATCGCCGGCCTTCAACTGCGCGCCGGCGCGCGCACGACCGTCATCCCGTTTCCGCCGCCGCGCCCGCGCCTGCGGTTGCCCGTCACGCTGACGGCCGACACCGGCGCGCTCGCGCACGCCCGGCTCGCGGCGTTGCTGCATTCCCCGCTCGGCGTGTATGTGGTCAGCGCGCGTACCGTGCGCGACGTGATCCATGTGGAATTCGACATCGCGTCGGAGGATCTCGACTTCACGCTGCACATGCTGATCGCGCAGCAGGTCGATGCCGTGATCGGTCCCGTTGCCCGCCGTCTGCGCGTGGCGACGCAGGATCGTCCGGCCGGGGAACGCCAATTGCTCGTACCGTAGGGTTCGCCGCCGATTCGCCGGCTGTCGTGCCCGGGGGCGGGCCGGTCGCGGCGAGCGTTTATGCGCCGCGTCGCACTCGGCGCCGGCCCTTGACAGGGAGGAATCCATGCACCTCATGGAAGAAGTGCAGACCACGCGTCCGGCAAGCGGCCGCGTGCGCGTGGCGACGTTGCCGTCGGGCACGCAGCTGGCCTTGCAGTTGCGGGTGACCGTGCGCGCGGCGGACGTGCTGCTGCGTCAGGCGATCCGGCTGCCGGACCGCCATCAGTGGTCGGTCGACCTCGAACGTGTCGACGCGGCCGGCGGGCCGCTGGCCGCCTGGGATTCGCACGTGACGCTGCGCATCGCGAAGACGTTCGCGCCGTCGGCCGATGCGATTGCGCGCGCCGGCGATCCGGACCAGGTTGCGGTCGACATTCGGCTGTTTCTTCCGGAGCAGGCGTATCTGGGCGAGCAGCGCGTCGGCATCTTCGGCCGACGGCACGGCAACCGGTTCGGCGCGACGCTGTCGGTGACGGCCGGGTCGCAGTGGGGCGGCCGGCGTACCGAATGCATTCCGCCGGCCGGCCGGCATGTGCACGGCGACACGCTGGAGGCGCTCGTCGACACGGTAGCGGGCATCGTCAACGCGGCGCTGCTCGCGGCCGGCCATCCACGGCCCGGCGGTTCGTGACGGCGCAGGCGGCGCGCGCCCGGCCGCGGTTCAGGCGTCGCCGGTCTGGCCGGTTTGCCGCTGCAGGTCTTCCATCAGTTGTTCCGCGAGAAAGTCGCACGGCGGGCGCTTCGATTTCGTGCTGCGCGCGAGGATCAGCTCGAGCGGCGGCAGATCGGGCAGCCCGTGCGAGCGGCCGAGCATCGACAATTGCGCGGGAATCGCGCAGCGCGCGAGCGGCGCGACCGCGAGCCCGGCCTCGACCATGCTGAGCAGCCCGAGCAGGCTCGGGCTTTCATAGGACGTGCGAAACGGCAGCTTCGCGCGTTCGAGGCTGCGGATCGCGTTCTCGCGCGCGACGCTGCCCGGCATGAACACCGCGATCGGCAGCGGCCGTTCTTCCCATACGCGCGGCCCGTTCGTCATCGCGGCCCACGCCATCGGCTCGTGGCGGATGAAGTCGCCGGACAGCCCCTTGATGCGCGTGCCGCACACGAGATCGACGGTGCCGTCCTTCAGGAGCGGCGCGAGCGCGCTGCTCGGCAGCCCGATCACCTGGATCTCGACCTTCGGGTAGGTCGCCGAAAACTTCTTCAGCACCGACGGCAGCAGCGACGACGCATAGTCGTCCGGCACGCCGATCACGACCTTGCCGGTCACTTCCGGCCGCACCACGGCCGCCCACGCCTCGTCGCGCAGCGCCAGCATTCGTCTGGCGAATCCCAGCAGCACCTCGCCTTCGCGCGTCAGCACGATGCTGCGCGGCTTGCGCACGAACAGCGGCCGGCCGATCGCGTCCTCGAGGCTCTTGATCTGCATGCTCACGGCCGATTGCGAGCGGTTCACCGCTTCGGCGGCGCGGGTCATGTTGCCGGTTTCCGCAACGGCGACGACGGTGGCCAGCACGTCGTGATCGAGCATCTTCATCGGTATCAGGAAAACTGAATGTAACGATCAGCATTATGCGTTTTTATTGTCGCTGTGTGTCTGCCATAGTGGCATCGAGCCTGCTGTGTCGCTCGATGCGGTGCGGCCATCACGCCGGCATGCCCGGCACGCAGCGTTGAACAGGGAAGAGTGGTGTACCGATGATGGATCATCCGTTGCGCGCCGCACTGGCCGCGGAATTGCATGCCCGGCCGTTCCTGCGGCTCGCCGAGGCCGTGTCGCTCACGCACTACGCGATCTACGCGGACGGCCAGTCCGACATCCACGAAACGCTGCTGCACGCGCTGTGTCGCGACACCGGCATTGCCGTGCCGCAGGACGGCGCGACCCACCATGCGGTGCAGTCGCCGTGCGGCTGGCATCTGAAGTGGGAGCGCCACACCGAATTCTCGACGTTCACGTTCGTCGCGCCGCGTCGCGACACCGGCTATTTCGACGATCTCGCGATCGAAGGGATTCCTGCCGCGTGGTTCGCGCGGCTCGCGGGCATCCGCTTCGTCGCGGTGCGCATGGAGTTGCTGTCGGGCGATGCCGCGCGGCTCGTGTGCGGTGACATGCGCCGCTGGATCGACGGGCCCGCGCTCGTCGGCAGCAACGTGCTGGGCGGCGGCAAGGTGTTTTGCGACTGGCACGTGCGTGACGACGGTTTCATGCGCTTTCTCGTCGTCGACGAGGATTTTCGCGAGGAGCAGGGCGGCCGACTGCTGCAGCGCCTGTATGAAATCGAGACGTACCGGATGATGGCGCTGCTCGCGTTGCCGGTCGCGCGGCGGATGAGCCGCGAGCTCGACGAAATCCATGCGGCGCTGCATGCGCTGATGCAGCGGATGGACGCGAGCGGCGCCGACGGCGACGACGCGGCCCTGCTCGTGAAGCTCACGCATCTCGCGGTGCGGGTCGAGGCGCTGTCGGGGGCCGGCGGCCGCTTCAGCGCGTCGCGTGCCTACGAAAAGCTCGTGCTGGCGCGCATCCACGAATTGCGCGAGGAGCGCATCGAAGGGATGCCGACGATCGCCGAGTTCATGGAGCGGCGCTTCGCGCCGGCAATGGAAACCTGCCGCAGCGTGTGGGCGCGTCACGAGCAGATCGCCGCGCGGATCGCGCGCGCTGTGGACCTGTTGCGCACGCGCGTGAATCTCGCGCAGGAAAAGGACGTGACGCGCTTGCTGGCCGGCATGGAGCGCACCGCGCGCAATCAGCTTCATCTGCAGCACGCGGTCGAAGGATTGTCGGTGGCGGCCATTTCGTACTACGTGCTGTCGCTCGCGACAGCGGCGTTCAAGGCGCTGCACGTGATGAACCTGCCGGTCGATCCCGAACTGGCGGAAGGCCTGCTGATCGCGCCGGTCGTGTTCGCGGTGATTCACATCACGCGGCGCACACGCGCGCAACTTGCACAGTCGGAAGGCGCGCATGACGGCGCACCCGTGCAGGCAGCGCCGTTGAAACAGGCAAATTAGAACATCGACGACATATCAAAAGGAGTGGAGATGACTGTTACGCAAACGCAACCCGGATTCTTCAGTGGCCTCGACGCATTCGACGAGCCGGTATGGGACGAAGCCGGCGCGCCGGAGGAGGCGCATGTGACGTCGTATCAGGCCGTGCTGCAGGAGCCGATGACGTCGCTCGTCGGGAATACGATCGATCGGCCGGATGTCGCGGCGGTGGCGATTCTCGGGTACAACTGACGCGGGTTGAATGAGATCGGCACCCGGTCGCGTGTGCGCCGCGTGCCGTTCAGTCGCCGGAGAGATCGCCGATCGACGCACCGTGCGGGATCTGGCCCGACGTGACTTGCCGGATGTACTCGTCCTGCGCGTCCTTGATGTCCTTCGATAGGTTGCCCATGACCTTCTTCACGTAGTCCTTTGCTGTGTCGGTCTTGCGCGCCATCCAGCCTTTCTCCTCGATTTCGCGAAGCTGCATGAATACGCCGTCGCCAAGCGACACGTTGTTGAGTCGCGTGATCGTGTTGTGAACGAAGTTGTCGAAGAACGCGATGACTTCCGGTGACAGTTTCGGCGGATGCACCCAGGCTGTGGCCAGGGCGCGCACCGTCTTGTCGGAGATGTTGTCGACCGTGCGGCGCTCGCCGAACGTGAACTGCGGAACCTTGGAGTTCGGGTCCTGGCTCTTGTAGTACCAGTCGCGGCCTTCGTAATTTGGCAGACCGCCGCCATTGGGGAAGATCGCGTTGTAGACGTCGGCGTCGACGGTGTTGATGAACAGGTTGTTGCCGGCGCTTTCGTGCGCCGTACGATCATGGACGTGACGTGCCCAGGACACGAACAGTTTTTGATGTTCGAGGAAATTGGCCTCGAGCGTGCCGGTCGATTTCGGCAGCATGGCTGTGTATGCGCCGAAAAGGTCATTGACGTTGAGATCCTTGCCGTTGACGTTGACGGTCTTCCGAAAATCGAATTCGCGTGCAGCCATCGGCGAGATGGTCCGCAACTTCGCGAGCGGCAGCATCGGTACGCCGGCCGACCAGGCGCTGTCCAGCATGTTTCGTGCAGATACACGCGCGAGTTCGGCCGATTTCTGATCCTCTCCTTCGACGAATCCGCCGCCGACATCCGACTGGCTGCCGGGATAGACGATTTCCCGAAGATTCGCGTTGTCGGGTGACTTTCTCGGCGAATCCAGATTTTTGTAAAAGCGCAGCTCGGTCGCGGCGACGTGGTGGACGATCGACTTGAATTCCTTCTGGATATCGAATTGACCGAGCGATTGCTTGGACAGCGCGACGAAAAGGCTCAATCCCTTGATGCTGAGGCTGGCGACCTTTCCCTCTCCGGGAACGACACCCAGTACCGGTGCGACGACTTTGGTGAAGATTGAATCCGCATAGGACGTCGATACGCAATCGAAGAGTCCCATGAAATCGAACTGAACCTCGATCCCGTCAAAAGTGATTTTTCCATCCTTCTGCTTGCAGATTTTTCCGATCAATTCGTTCGCGAACTTCCGCGCAATAACGCCACCACGGTCATATCCGAAAAGCGATACGCGGATGCGCTTGATTTCACGCTTGTCGGTTGCTCGTGCGTGTTCGACGTTGCTCTTGAAATCGGCAATCGCCTTGTTGACGCGTGCATCGAAACCCGTACCCATATAACCGGCCGCGAATTCACTGTCCCGGACAACCGGAACGGAGTCTGCCGCGATCGTCACGGTGGCCGGCAGCAGATCGACGCCGACCTTTTTGAGTGTCAGCGATTCCTTGATCTTGCCTCGTGCGGTTTCGCCTGCATGATCCAGTCCGTCCAGGATGGACGATTTTCCCCGCGAGAGCAGGCCTTTGTCCGCAGGGGAGTCGCGAAACCGTTGGCCGATGTCGGCGGCGATTTTCTTGCCCGGGTCCTTGATCAACTTGCCGTCGGCTTCCTTGAGCAACGCGGCGCTCGCGTCCGTCAAGACCTTCTTGGCGGTGCCGACTGTTTGCACCGACAGGTCACGGCCCATGCCTTCGTAATACATCTTGTAGATACCGAACTCGTCGCTGCTGTCCGCATGCGCGTTGAAGAGGCGAGCGATATTCGATAGCCGATCGGTGTCTGCCATTCCCTGCGCGAAACCATCGAAGAAGAAGCTCTGATAGATCTCCTGATTGCAGCGGAAGCACGGACTTGGCGGATCTGCGGGCAATTGCGCGCTGACACTTGCGGCGCGTGCGGCGCGGGACGCCGCGGCGCCGGATTCGGATTGACTTTGCGTGGCGCCTTGCGCGGCGGCGGTCTCGTTCGGCATGCTTTCCTCGCTCGGCTAGTTGGTGGCGCCCATGCGCGGCATCGTCGGGTACTCGACCCATTGGGCCTCGATCTTGCGGTCAGGCAGGAAATGGAACTCGATATAGCCGTCGCGCTTGTTCGGCAACTTCGGGATGGTGATGTCCGTCTCGTAGATTTCCGGCGACAGGTTCTTCGCATCCTCTTCAGGAGTCAGGTCGTACGTGACCTTGAGGTGCCAGGTCTTCTTGTTGCGCGGCACCTCCATGCAACAGACCGTACCGCCGCCGCCGCCGAACTGGCGGGCGTGCACGCTGCCAGCGCCGAATCCGTCGACGACGAAGTTATAGACGCCGCGATCGGTGTAGTTGAAGCCCACGACGCGATAGGGGCCGTAGCTCGCGGTCTGCGCATGTACCCACCACGCACCACCGAGCAGCAGCACGGCAATCGCGATCGGATTACGAACGAGGCGGCGAAGAAAATTCAGCATGTCGATGGTCCTGTCATTCAGTTCGTCGCAGACGACGCGTTGCTCGTTGTGTTCAAGTTGCGCAGACCGGTCGGGTACTCGACCCATCGGGCTTCGATCTTGCGGTCAGGCAGGAAACGAAACTCGATATAACCGTCGCGCTCGTTCGGCAACTTCGGGACGGTGATGTTCGTCTCGTAGATTTCCGGCGACAGGTTCTTCGCATTCTCTTCGGGAGTCAGGTCGTACGTGACCTTGAGGTGCCAGGTCTGCTTGTTGCGCGGCACCTGCATGCAACAGACCGTCCCGCCGCCGCCGCCGAACTGGCGGGCGTGCACGCTGCCTGCACCGAATCCGTCGACGACGAAATTGTAGACGCCGCGATCGGTGTAGTTGAAGCCCACGACGCGATAGGGCCCGTCGCTGTCCGCGTGTGCCGGTGCGTAGCATAAGCTGCCTGCGATCGTAATCCCTGCGGCAATCGCACGACGCATTCCACTCAACATCCCCGCCTCCCGCCGTTCAACCCGCATCTGGCCGCGCATCTTCCGCCGCCATCGCCGCCGGTTGCCGTTCCGCCGCGTAACCCGCCAGCGGATGCCCATCCAGCAGTTCCGCCCACACTTGAGCGTCGACGTCGTCGAGCGTGGACGACAACGGCGGTGGATCGTCTCCGCGCGCCGCGATCTTCCCGGCAATCGCCGGATACGCATCAAACGCCGGATGCACGTTCATCCCGACCAGCACGAAATACGCGAGATCGTTCTCGTTCGCGAGCCCATGCTGCTCCCGCGCACGTGCAACCAGGTCCTTCACATAGCGAATGCCCCAGCGGTCCGGTACTGCCGACACTGGCGGCAGGAACTCGTCGCGCAACTGGAAATAGAGCGTCTCCGCGAAGCCTTCCCGCGCGAGCGCGTCGTATTGCGCGTCCGTGAACACGATCGGCGTCGCGGCGGGCTTGGGTAGCGGTCCTTTTTCCTCGCCCGCCACGGCCTCCCACGGATCGAACCGAAAACGCAACTCGACGAACGCTGCCAGTAATTCGCCGCGTTGCGCGGGCGTAAGGACCGGCAAGAGATTCTGAAGAACCGACGGGTCGTAATAGCGCAGCAACGCCTGACGCGTATCGGGCAACGTGGCTTCGGCAAGCGGATGCAGATAAGCCGCGAGTTCGGATACCGAGTGACTCGTCTTGAGCCACACGACGAGATCCGATTCGCCGCCTGCATTCAGCAGGTCGAGCATCATCCCGCGCGATGCATCGTCGTCTTCCGTCAGATCGAGCAGGAGCGGTCCCATTTCGGGACGTGATGCTTCGAGCATCGTGTCCGGATACAGCGATTGCCACGCGATGCTTCGCGCACGGGCCGCGTCGAGCATCGTATCGTCCAGCGCGCCGTCGACGAGCGCGATCAGGCGCAACGGGCGCGTGTGTTCGACTTGCCGCGTGCGATGCCAGTCGCGCAGATCGTCGTGCCGCTGCGCTGCGGTCGTGCGTGGCCATTGCGTCGGCAGCGGCAACGCGCGCGCCAGATTGCGAAACAGCTTCATGGAGGCAGCGTCGTTCATGTCCGGGGTGTCAGTGCGGACTTCATTTTCGCGGCGCTGCGGCGGCATTCCGAACATACGCCTTCGGGCAGGCGTGGCAGCGGATAGTCGAGGCTGGTCGGCCCCGAGAAGCTGTGGTCGCTTCCCTTGAATTCCACCTTGCCGGGTGCATGGATCTCGATGTTGCCGTTGCCGATACGAATGTATGCGCCGCCGGACGTCAGCAGGATCGGCTGCTTCGATGCGACGTCGACCCGTGCCGTGGCGGAGACGACCTTGACGGTCTTCTGCGCGGTGAGCTGGATGTCGTCGTCGTGCGCGCGGATCTCGATCTTGCCCTTGCCGGCGAACCATTTCATCCCCGCGTTCTGCGCGAATAGGCTCACCGAGGAGATCACGCTCGCGATCAGCGACTTTCCGGCCGCAACATGCACGTTCTGGCCGCTGACGACGTTGACATGCTGATCCGCGACCACCTGCACCGACTGCTGGCTGGCCATCCCGATGCCGGCCGGACTGCCGAACAGCATCACGGGCTGCGCGAACGCGTTCGCGTTGCCCGTGCCGCCGCCTGCCGTGCGTCCGCCCGATGCGACACCGGGCACGCTCTGCTGCGTCGAATCTGTGAACGTCTTCAGCGCGTCGCGACCGGGTTGCAGCGTGTCGGCCTGATGCGCTTCGCTCACGCTCGACAGCGATTCGAGCAGGCTTTCGCCGCCGATGAGCTGTTGCTGCGCCTCGCGCACGTCGAGCGGCTGGCTCGACACCGTCTGCGGATGCGTCGTCACGTACAGGCCCTGGTTCGCGCGCACGGCGCCGTATGCATCGGTCCTCAGGTCGAAGCCGCTGCCGACGTACGCGCCGCGGGTGTTGCCGGACTGTTCGATCAGATAGCCGACATGCAGCAGGCTGTTCGCCGTGCTGCTGTAGAGCTGCGCGCGGTTTTGCCCGGTCGCGTCGTCCATGACGAGCTGGTTGTAGCCGCCGCCCGCATATTCCTTCGAGCGGAAGCCGGACAGCAGGCCGTCCGAGTGCCACTGCGGTTTGGTCGCGCCGTTGTAGAGCCGGGCCGTGACGATCGGCCGGTCGCAGTCGCCGGACATCCAGTCGACGACAACCTCCTCGCCGATGCGGGGCACGTGCACGCTGCCGTATCCGTCACCCGTGTCCGACGACGCGACGCGCAGCCAGCACGATGCGCGCTCGTCGCCTTCGTTCAGGCGGTCCCAGTGGAACCGGACCTTGATCCGGTTCAGTTCGTCGGTATGCACTTCCTCGCCCTTCGGCCCGGCGACGGTCGCGGTCTGCAGGTGCATCTCGGGCTTCGGATGCTCGAACGGGCTGCGGAAGGGCACCGTCTGGCGCTGCGCCTCAATCTCGACGAGATAGAAACCCTCGCTGCCGTCGGTGTGGCGTACCGCCATCGCGGCGGCCGCGTCGCCGAGCTGTGCCTTCATCGCGTCGAACTGCGCGGCCAGCCCGTGCGGAAAATGCGTCGGCGTGGCCGGGATGTTGTTCCTGATCCACCAGACCGTCTCGACGACGGCGAACCGGTTGGCGTCCTGTTCGGCGGGCGGATGGGCAGGATGGCTGGTCAGCTCGAACACCTGGCCCGCGTCGATGCCGCGCATGCCACCGATCCCGTGGAACCGCCTCGCGCGCGATTCCCATTCTTCCATCCGGATGGTCGACTGGCGGTTGCCGTCACCTTGCGCGCCGTACGTATAGGCGCCCGTGTACGCGTAGACCTCGGCCTGGTCCGGCAGGTCGCCCTGGTTCGGCCGGGCCGGGATGTCGGTGCTTTTCGGATTGAGCGTGGAGCCGGGCGACTTGTAGTCGAACGTGCGCGTCGTGTAACGGCTGCTTTGCAGTGTGCGCGTGCCTGACCACTGGACCAGCGCCTGGGTCTCGTCGCTGGCGGCCGCGCGCTGGAACGGCACGCGGGACGGTACCGCGGCGGGCAGCGAGTGGAGCGAATCGGTGATCACCAGCGTATGGTGGGAGCCGTCCGGGGCCTGCTCGAAATAGCCGAACAAGCCTTCGTCCTCGAGCAGGCGATGGACGAAATGCCAGTCGTCCTCGAATTGCATGCAAAACGAACGATTTCGCAGCGGCGCGGAGAGTGCAAAACGGAACATCCCGCCGGCTTGCGGATGCTGATTGAATACGTCGGTAATGATTTCATCGGCGGTGCGATCCTGCCAGATGCGCTGGTCGCGGCGATACCGCAGGAAGCCGAGCCACGACATGAAACGGATCTGGTATGCGGTGATGCCGCCGTCGAAGCCGAGCCGGCGCGCGGTCTGCACGTAGCCGTGCCACGGCAGGTAGGCGTCGCCTTGCTGTTCGACCCAAAGCGTGACCGGCTGCGCGATCAGCTTCTTCAGCTCGATGTTGTCGCGGGTCGAGACGGCATCGACCGTCATCGTGAATTCGCGGCCGAGCCGCGACGCGCCGTGAACCGTCTGGGGCAGCAACACGTTCCGGCCCAGCGAAGTATCGAGCCTGAGCACGCGACCTTGTTGAAACAGGCCGCCGCCGATTGCGCGCACGAGTTCTTGTGAATTCATCGCCGTGGCCCTCTTGGATCGAGAACGATGAGTGGGCGTCTCTCTCCGCCGGATTTATCGCAGGAATGCTCTCGGTTGGCGATTTTACCGGATAAATCGGAACATTTCGGCATCCAGATGACGGCTTGTTTATGGGGTCATAGTCGGTTGAACGCGTTCTTCGTGAAGACGCTGCCGCCGAACGCGCTATAGTCGCCCGACGCCCGCCACGAACACCGCACGTTCGGCGGCTCCTTCACGCAAGTCTCCATTCCATGACCGCGCATCCCGCCGTTTCCCTTCAGCTCACCGACACCGAACAACCGGCTGCCCGCGATTTCATCAGCCGCAAGCTCGGCGAATTCAACCACGCGATGACGGGCCGCAGCGACACGGCAGCGCTCGACGTCTACGTGACCGATCCCGCGACCGGCGAGGTCCTGGGCGGGCTCACCGGCCGAACGTCGCTCGGTCTCTTCTTCATCGACCTCTTTTATCTGCCGGAATCGCTGCGCGGCGGCGGCTTCGGCAGCAGACTGCTGCGCGAGGCCGAAGCGGAAGCGAAGCGGCGCGGATGCGCCCGCGCGGTGCTGTACACGATTACGTTCCAGGCGCCGGATTTCTACCGGAAGCACGGGTACGAGGCATTCGGCGAAGTGCCGTGCGAGCCGGAAGGGGCGGCGCGCGTGTTCATGGTCAAGGCGCTTTGAACGATGTTGCCCGACGTCACCGCCCCGGCGTCGCGCGCTCGACGATCATGTCGTACAGCGCCTGCGCCGCGGGCGACAACTGCGCGGCCCGGCGCTTGACCAGCACGAGCGTGCGCGACACCGACGGCTCGACGAGTTCGATCGTGCGAATCATCGGATAAGCGTTCTTCTGGATCGCGAGCTTCGGCACCACGGCCGCGCCGAGGCCTTCGGCGACGAGGCCGAGCGCGGTCGAACTGCGCTGCACTTCGTAGAACGAATGCAGCGTCACGCCGCTCGTCTTCAGCGCACCTTCGAGCAGCCCGCGATTGCCGCTCACTTCGCCCGCGAAGATCAGCGGATGCGGCTGCAGCGCGGCCCAACGGATCCGCCGACGCTTCGCGAGCGGGTGATCGTCGCGGCAGACGAGCACGTACGGATCATGCATGAGCGGAACGCTGACGAGTTCGGGGTGCTGGTCGCCCGCGATGCTGATCCCGAATTCCGCTTCGCGGCGCAGCACGGCCTGCAATACCGACGCCGACGCGTGATCGAGGATCTTCACGCGATCGTGCGGCCGGTGCCCGGAAAACGCACGCAGAATACGGGGGAGATACTGAACGCCGACCGTCGGCACGCACGCGATCGTCACGTCGCCGCGCTGGCTCAGGCCCGTTTCGCGGATTTCGGTCAGCGCGTCCGACAGCTCGTTCAGCAGCCGGCGCGCCTGCGGCAGGAAACGCCGGCCGATTTCGGTGAGGGTGGTGCGGCGTGTCGTGCGCTCGATCAGCGCGACGCCGAGAAACGATTCGAGCTTGCGCAGCCGCTGCGTGATCGCCGTTTGCGTGACGTGCAGCGTGTCGGCCGCCTGCCTGAAGCTGCCGCCGTCGGCGATCGCGACGAAAGCCTGGACACCGAGCGTATCGATTTTCATCAGAAACATGAATCAATAACGATATTAAATTCATTTTACTGAAGAACCGCGAGATCGCAGAATGCGCTGCATCGACGGCTGTCGGTATCCCGACGCCGTCCACGCCGACCAGGAGGCATGCCGTGACGACATCACTCGATCAATACGCCAACCAGTACGTGCGATTCGAAGACGAACGCACGCGGCCCGTGCGCGATCTGCTGGCCGCCGTGCCGGATACGCCGATCCATACCGCGATCGACATCGGCTGCGGGCCCGGCAATTCGACCGAAGCGCTGATCGCGCGCGCCCCCGACGCGACGGTTCGCGGGATCGATGCGTCGCCGGACATGATCGCGGCCGCGCGCAAGCGCCTGCCCGCGCTGCGTTTCGATCTCGCGGATGTCTCCGCCTGGGACGATCCGGGCGGCTACGATCTGATTCTGTCGAATGCGGTGCTGCAATGGGTGCCCGCGCACGACACGCTGTTTCCGTCGCTCGTCGGCCGGCTCGCGCCGGGTGGCCATCTCGCCGTGCAGATGCCGGACAACCTCGACGAGCCCGCGCACCGGCTGATGCGCGAGGTCGCCGCGGCCGGACCGTGGGCGCACAAGCTGAAGGACGCGGCGCGCACCGAGCGGTTCGACGCGCGGTATTACTACGCGTTGCTGTCGCCGTCGTGTTCGCGGATGGATGTCTGGCGCACGACTTACTATCATCCGTTGCGCGGCGGCGTCGATGCGGTCGTCGAATGGTTCAAGGGCAGCGCGCTGCGGCCGTTCCTCGCGGCGCTGGACGAAAGCGAACGCGACGCATTCGTCGCGCGCTATCGCGACGCGCTCGCCGGTCCGGACGGCTATCCGCTGCTCGACGACGGCACCGTGCTGCTGCCGTTTCCGCGCCTGTTCATCGTCGCGACGCGGAAGTAACGCGAAAGTATGTCGTCGGTCAGGACGCCGGCCGCATCGATTCCGGATCGACCGTCCGGCTCTTCGCGGACTGCCCGTCACGCAGGTCCTTGTACCAGAAGAGGGCGACTTCGCCGTCGTTCGCGCCGTCGGCGTACAGGAAGCGGTCGTGGCCGCCGATGACGAAGCCCGCACGCGCGTACGTGCAGCAGGCCGCGACGTTGTTCGCCTGCGTTTCCAGCCGCATGAAGCCGAACCCGCGGTTGCGCGCCCACGCTTCCGCGGCCGCCAGCAGGAACTGGCCGATCCCTTGGCGCCGGCAACCGCGGTCGACCGCGAGTTCCGCGATCTCGGCCATCCCGTTCCAGCTTTCGGTGATCGCGACGAATCCCGCGAGGCGCCCGCCCGCGCTCGCGCGAAACAGCGCGGTGCCGTTGGACGCCTCGCGCGCCCAGCCGGCCGGGTCGAAGCCGTAGTCCTTGCGCTGCACGGGCAGCGCGCGCAAATCGAGCAGATCCTGGTACGGCGCATTCAGCTCCCACGCGATCTCGAACGAAAAGTCGCATCCGTTCAGTTCGTCGGCGGGCAGATCGACCGCCTGTTCGATGCTGATGTGCTCGGCTCGGTCCATGTGTGTCGGTGTCCTGTCTTCAGCGGGATTGCCAAGTATTTCCCCCGGGGCGAGCGCCGCCTTGCGGCGAGCCGGATCGCGCCCGCTCCTGTTTCGAATTGCTGCGCTCGCACAATGCTTCTCCCCGCGGCGCGATTCAACGCCCGATTATGCGGGATATCGGCAGCGACGCTGCATCGACCTGGAACGGGAATGCAATCACGCCACGCATCGGCGCGGAATGCGATATGTTCAGCGATGCATATCGAAATGGCGATCGACCTAACCGACCCATGTTCGCCGGCACAGGAGCACCATGTTGAATTCGACGCAGCGGGAAGCCATCGGCGAAGCGTTTTCGCTCGACGCGATGCGGCGCGCAAGAATGCACGCGATCAATCGAAATCCGGAGCGCGCATCCGACGCGGCCGTTCGGCGCGTTCCACGAAAACTTGCTGATGAGAGGAGCCGAGCCGGGCGACGCGCGCCGTGAACGCGCGTCGCCGGCCGCATCGTCAGATGCTGATCGCGACCGGGCCTGCCAGCGGCGTGTAGCCGTCGTCGAAGAGGAACCACGCATCGTACTGGCCCGACGCCAGCGCGCTGTTCGCCGTCGTCGAGAACAGCAGCGAGCCCGTGCTCTTCGGCAGATACGCCCACGACTTGTAGCCGCCCTTGGTCGGTTGCGCGCCGCGCGGGTAGATGCCGACCCAGTTCTTCGGGCTGTGACGCCACGGCGGCACGACGTAGTCGAACCGCAGCGTGCCGTACGACGAGCCCTGCGACGACAGCGCGGGCACGAACTTCCCGTTCGTATTGCCGATCGCCGAATCGGTCAGCAGCGCGCCCGCTTGCGCCTGCACGCAGCCGGCCACACGGCGCAGGAAGTTCGGGTCGTTCGCGTCGCGGATGCTCGCGTCGTACCAGCCTGCGTCGCCGTACCACGTCACGGCCTGCGTCGCGCCCGCCGGCACGCTGACCGACTGCGGCGTGTTCATTCCGTACGCGTTGTCGACGAGCTGGAACGTCGTCGCGCTCGCGCCGGCGGTGTTGTCGAGCGTGATCTGCACGTTGCCGTTCTGCACGTCGTAACAGAGGCTGACTTCGGCCGACGAACCGGTATTGCCCGACGCGCCGACGTTGCCGCGGAACGTCTGCAGGAATCCGTTCGGCCCGTAGACCGAATAGTCGTAGCCGCCGGCCGAGTTCAGCGCGAGCGAATCGGACAGGGTCGTGCACGCGTTCGCGCCGGCGCCGATCGTGTATTGCCGCGGGATCGTGCTGGTGCCGTCGACCCACGCCTGCAGATGCACGCCCGCCGTGCCGGTATTGGTCATCGTCAGCGCGAGCGTCCTGCCGGAGCGGTTGACCTTGCCCTGCACGAAAAACTCGTACGGCAGCCGGCACGCCGCATTGCGGCCGGTCGTTTGTGCCGGCACCGCGGTGGTGGTTGCCGGCGGGATGATGACCGTCCAGCCGTTCGGGTCCATGTTGCTGGCCGGGCTCGGGATCGCGGGCACCGTCTGGTCGGGATTGGTGAAGTCGAATGCCGACGTGAGATCGCCGCACACGGTGCGCCGCCACGGCGTGATGTTGGTTTCCTGCAGCCCGAAGCGCGTTTCCAGAAAGCGGATCACCGACGTGTGATCGAACACTTGCGAGTTGACCTTGCCGCCTTTCGACCACGGCGAGATCACGAACATCGGCACACGCGGGCCGAGGCCGATCGGCACGTCGCCGCTGGCCGATCCGTCGGACGCCGCGCCGCTACTGCCGACGAATTCGGCCGCGGTCGAGACCGTCGAACGGCCGGTGCCCGCGGATGCGCTGGATGGCACGGCGGGCGGCACGTGGTCGAACAGGCCGTCGTTCTCGTCGTACATCACGAGCAGCACCGTGCTGGCCCAGACCTTCGGATTCGACGTCAGCACGTTGAGGACGTTGCTCACATACCATTCGCCGCCGCTCGCGGCCCACGACGGATGTTCGCAGTACGCGTAGGGCGCGGCGATCCACGATACCTGCGGCAGCGTGTCGTTCGCGACGTCGGCCTGCAACTGGCTGAACAGGCGCGTGTCGTATTCGGTGCCGCCGCCCGTCGGGTCGATTTGCGTGCCGTTGAGCGCCGGCGCGAGCGGATCGGTCGCGCCGAGGTTCTGGTACTGCCTGAAGTTGAGGATGACGTTGTCGCCGTAGTTGCCGTTCCACCAGAGATCCTTGCTGGAGCCGTTGTACTCGCCGTAACCGTGCGCGGCATCGAGCCCGTTGCCCTTGTCCTGGTAGAACTTCCACGTGACGCCGGCCGCATTCAGCCGTTCCGGCATCGTGGTCCAGCCGGTGCCGGTCATCGTGTTGGTCGTGTACGGCGTGTAGCCGGGCACGTTGCCGCAGCAGCCGGTCCACAGATACAGGCGGTTCGGGTCGGTCGGCCCGAGCATCGAGCAGTGGTAGCCGTCGCACACGGTGAAGGCGCTCGCCAGCGCGTAATAGAACGGGATGTCGTTCTGCGTGAAGTAGTACATCGTGCCGCTGGTCTTCGCGCCGGCCCAGTTGTCGTAACGGCCGTTGTTCCATGCGCTGTGCGTGCCGTTCCAGCTGTGGTCGAGGTCGCCGTAATAGGTGTCGCCGTTCGCGCTGCCGGCCGGCGGCGACGGGTTGAACGGGAACACGTACGACAGCAGCCACGGCTGGCGCCAGACCGGATACCCGCTCGAGATCACGACCGGGCGCGGATCGCCGAAGCCGCGCGCGCTGCGCAGCGTGCCGAGGTAGTGGTCGAACGACCGGTTTTCCTGCATCAGGATCACGACGTGCTTCACGTCCTGGATCGTGCCGGTGACGGTCGCCGCCGGAATCGACTGCGCGCGCAGGATGCTTTCGGGCAGCATGCCGGTGACTGCCGTGGCGCCCGCGAGCTTCAGCGCATCGGCCAGGAACTGACGTCGTGTCGTGGATTTGTTTTGCATGTTCGCTCTCTGTCATGAATGGCCGGACGGACTGGCCGGACGCCCCCGCGCTTCAAACGCCGCGCGTTGCGATCGCAGTCACGCCGGACAAGGGCAGGTGCCCGTCAGTGGCAAGCCGTGGCGCAATGCAGGACCGGCGCGGCGGCCGGGCCCGATGCCGATGCGCGGTTCGCGGCGAGGTTGCCGGCCGTGCCGGAATCGCCATCGCCGCAACCGGCCAGCGTGCAAAGGAGCGCGATCATGAAAGCGCCGCGCCAGTGCGGAAAATGACTTTCCTTACCGGCGGGCGGAGCGGAGTGGTCGCGACTCGATTCGAGTCGGATTCCTGAGTGATTGACGTGCGTCGTTCCTGTTCCTGCTTTCATTGCCCCTCCAGAAAAGAAATGAACAGCGGAGAATATCGTCCGAATCAGAACAACTTCATGACAGGCCATCCGCGCGTGCCGGCGACGTGCGACAGCCCGGTGAATCTTCCGCCCGGCGTGCCGTCGTCGGTATCGAGCTCGATGCCGAGTAGATGCTCGATTCCAAACTCGGCGGCGATCGGCCGCGTCACGAACACGTTGGTCGCGGTGACGATGCAGCAGAGATATCGAGCAACCGTGGCCATTGCCGGCCGTCATGGCGACGGGCTGGTGGTCGGCAGGATTCAGGCGCACGTCATCGTGGCGTCGGGTCAGCGCCACCGCCGATTGCTCATACGGAATTCACGCCGCGCGACTGCTGGAGAATACGCATAAGTGCCGCCTCGCGGTTCGACTATGCTGAATTGTCCGCGGCCCGAATTCCGCGCCGCGACGCGGCGAACCGGCGAAGGCGGGAGGGTGCGATGAGCGAACAAGACAACGTGCAACTCGTGCAGCAGGCATACGCGGCGTTCGGCAGGGCCGATATCGACGGCATTCTGCAGACGCTTTCCGACAATATCGACTGGTTCATCCCGGGGCCGGCCGACGTCGTTCCGTTCGTCGGCAGAAGACATGGGCCGCAGGCGGTCGCGGCGTTCTTCGCGGCGCTTGCGTCGACGCAGACCGCGGAACGGTTCGAGCCGCTCGAGTTCATCGCCAGCGGCAACCGGGTCGTCGTGCTCGGCACGCAACGCTGGCATGTTCATGCCACGGGCCGCACGTACGAAGACGACTGGGTGCATCTGCTCACGATCGAAAACGGGAAGATCGCGACGTTCGTCGAGTATCACGACACCGAGGCCGAAGCGGCGGCACATCGACCGTGACGACGCCGCGATCGTGCGCGGACATCGCCACCTTCGGAAGCGTGCATCGCATGCTTCGGCCGGCCGCCGTGGTCAATCGATCGCGCGCATCGCGTGGCGCAGTTCCTGGTAGCTGCGCAGGCCCGTCACGCCGAGTTCGCGGCCGATCCCGCTGAGCCCGAAGCCACCCCAGCACACGTGCGGGTAGATGAGTTGCGGCGCGTTGATCCACACGAGCCCGGCGCGCACGCGCGCCTGGAACTGCTTCGCGATTTCCGCGTCGCGCGTCACGACGGTCGCGACGAGCCCGTAGCGCGTGTCGTTCGCGAGCGCGATCGCCTCGTCGTCGGTGCGGAACGACTTGACGCACGCGACCGGGCCGAACACTTCGTCGGTCCACAGCAGGTTGTCGACGGCCGGTTCGGCGACCACGACCGGCGCCATGAAGAAGCCATTGTCGCCACCCTCGGCGACGCGCCCGCTGAACGCGACGCGCGCGCCGGCCGCGATGCCTTGCTCGAGCATCGCCTCGACGCGCGTGCGCTGCGCGGCCGAGATCAGCGGCCCCATCGCGACGTGTCCGGCGGAAGGCGGCGCGACGACGAGCGCGCGCACGGCCGTCTCGAACGCGGCCATGAAGCTGCGGTACACGCTGTCGTGCACGAGGATGCGCGCGGTGGCCGAGCACATCTGGCCCGCGTTCGTGAACGCACCGGCCACCGCCAGCGACACCGCGACGTCGAGATCGGCGTCGTCGCGCACGATCAGCGACGACTTGCCGCCGAGTTCGAGCGTCACGCGCTTCATGTCCTCGGCCGCGGCCTGCATGACCTTGCGGCCGGCGGCCGTGCTGCCGGTAAACGAGATCTTGTCGACCAGCGGATGCGCGGTCAGCGCCGCGCCGACTTCCGCACCGCCGTTCACGACGTTGACGACGCCGTCCGGCACGCCGGCTTCGGCGATCAGGTCGAGCAGCGCGTGCTCGGTCGGCGACGTCAGTTCGGACGGCTTCATCACGACCGTGCAGCCGGCCGCCAGCGCGGGCGCGAGCTTCCACGCGGTCGTGACCATCGGGAAATTCCACGGCACGATCAGCGCGGCCACGCCGACCGCATCGTGAAAGCGCTCGGCGGCGACGGCGTCGCTCGGCAGCGCGATTGGCTCGGCCGCGAACAGCGCCGGGTTCTCGGACAGCTGCGCGTAGTACGCGAACGTCGCGGCGACGTCGCCGACGTCGGCGTCCGCTTCGAACGGCGGCTTGCCGCTCACCTGCATCTGCAGCGCCGCAAGGCGTTCGCGGTCGGCTTCGACGCGCGCGGCGATCGTCGCGAGCAGGCGGCCGCGCTCGGCGGGCGGCGTGTCGCGCCAGCCGGCGAACGCGGCGTGCGCGGCGCGGACCGCGGCGTCGACGTGCGCGGCCGTCGCGAATTCCTGCCAGCCGATCGTCTCGCCGGTCGACGCATTGAAGATCGGCGCGCCGGCTTCATCGGAATGCGTGCGCACGGGCTGGCCGGCGATGCGCGCGGCGGGCAGCACGATCGCCGTGGCGGAAGGGGAAAGCTGAGCGGTGGACATCAACGTTTTCCTGTCGATCGGGTTAGCGGTAGGCGACGCCCGGCATCACGCAGAGCATCTCGTACGCGAGGTTCGCGCCGACGAGCGCGGTGGTGCCGGTCGGATCGTACGGCGGCGACACTTCGACGAGATCCGCGCCGACGATGTTCAGCCCCTTCATTCCGCGAATGATCTCGAGACCCTGCTGCACCGTCAGCCCGCCGATTTCCGGCGTGCCGGTGCCGGGCGCGAACGACGGATCGAGACCGTCGATGTCGAAGCTCAGATAGACCGGCGTGTCGCCGATGCGTTCGCGCACCTGCGCCATCAGCGGCGCGAGCGACTTGTTCCAGCATGCCTCCGCCTGCACGACCGTGAAGCCCTGCTGGCGGCACCAGTCGAAATCGTCCGCGTGGTAGCCGGTGCCGCGCAGGCCGATCTGCGTGACCTTGTCGCAATGCAGCAGGCCGTCCTCCACCGCGCGGCGGAACGGCGTGCCGTGCGCGATCTTCTCGCCGAACATCGTGTCGTTCACGTCCGCGTGCGCGTCGACGTGCACCACGGCGACCTTGCCGTACTTCCTGTGCAGCGCGCGCAGGATCGGCCATGCGATCGTGTGATCGCCGCCGAGCGTGATCGGCCGGCAGCCGTTCGCGACGATCTCGTCATACGCTTGCTCGATGCGGCGCACCGAATCCTTCAGGTCGTACGGGTTGGTCGCGACGTCGCCGATGTCGGCGACCTGCAGCGAATCGAACGGGGCCGCGCGCGTGGCCATGTTGTACGGACGCAGCAGCACGGATTCGGTGCGGATCTGGCGCGGGCCGAAGCGCGAACCCGAGCGGTTCGACGTGCCGAGATCGAGCGGCACGCCGACGAAGCACACGTCGAGGCCGTCGGTCGTGTCGGCCTGCGGCAGGCGCATCATCGTGGCGATGCCGCCAAAGCGCGGCATCTCGTTGCCGCCCATCGGTTGATTCAGTTCGCGGTGCATGGGGCCGTCTCCTCTTTCTGATGAAAAACGATCGGCCGATGGTAGAGGAGAACGCGCACGCGAAGATTTTGAAGTCGCAACGTTTACATCGATGCGGCTCGATGCGAGTGGCATGGCCGCATCGACGCGGCGTGACCGTCGGCGGGCGGTCGGCGTCGGACCGGATCAGCGCGCGATCGCGGGCGGCGGCGCGTCGTCGCCGTGGTGCGGCGCGGCCGAACCCCACGCTGCAAGCTCGCGCTTCGTGCGCACACCGAGCTTCGCGAACGCACGCTTCACGTACGACTCGGCCGACGCGACCCGCACGCCGAGGATGTCGGCGGTTTCCGGCACGGTCTTGCCGGAGATCAGATGCTTGCAGGTTTCGTATTCGCGCTTCGACAGCTTCACGCCGTCGGCCGCGATCCGCGCATCGAACTGCGCGAGCGGATGCACTTCGGGCATCGGATGCGCGACGCGTCGCGCGGCGGTGGTCGACGCGTGCAGCTCGAGCAGCGGGAACAGCATGTCGCTGATGCTGCGAAAGCGGTTCATCTCGGCGAGCGTGAACGGCGGGCGATCGCGGCCGCGTTCCAGCGCGATCGAATGCTGCGCGTAGCGGGTGCCGCGCGCGAGCACGCATTCGTGGCCGATATGCACGTCGTCGAACAGCCGCTGGCGGAATTCGCCGGGCGGAATCGCCGCGATATCGCGCACGACCAGCATCGTGCCCGTCTTGCCGCGCAGCCCCGCGAACAGCGGGTCGCTGTCGAGAAAGCGCTCGTAGTAGAGCGTCATCACGTCGGAGATTTCGGCGGTCGCGGTGCCGATGCCGCTGCTGCCGATCCATTCGCAGCGGTAGCCGGTGGGCATCGTGCCGTCCACGCGCGAGCGTTCGACGTGCGCGACGTCGAGCGGCACCACGTCGTTCAGCAATTGCGTGAGACGCGGCACGAAGTGCGGCGTGCCGACCGTCTCGATCAGCTCGCCCAGCGCCTTGAACGACACGTTGAAGCGGTCGGTGTCGCGGTGGAAGGGGTTCACGTTGAGCAGCATGCGGTTCCCCGGTGAAAAGCGGCGGCGATTTTAGCGTTGGAAGCCGAAAACGTCATTAGGGGGAAATACGGTACGGAGTCCTGCGACCCCGCGCGCCGCGGAAAACGCGGCTTGTCCCCCCCGAAGGGGGGCATACCGGGGCAGTGTAAATGAGTAACTTCGTCTCTGCTTTTTCAATCAAGAGACGAAAGATTCAGATGACCAAACTGATCAAGGACATCCTGCCGCTCGGCGCAGGCATTGGCGAATTCACGAAGCTCGATTTCGGGATGGACGAAAGCGACTGGCGCGCGGCCGAAGGCAAGAGCGGCGGCTACCTCATCGGCTGGTGGGAAGGCAAGGTCGGCTCGGTGGCGTTCCCGGAAACGGCGGCGGACGAGGCGGTGTGGCTCGTCGAGGGCCGCATCGCGCTGACCGACGTGGAAGGCAACCGCAAGGAATTCACGCCGGGCCAGGGTTACCTGCTGCCGGCCGGTTTCGCGGGCCGCTGGGAGACGATCGAGGACGCGAAGAAGTTCTACGTGCTGCTCGAGAAGTCGTGATGCGAGCGACCGCCGCCGAGGTGTCGTCGCCGGATCGACGCGCGCCCGGCGGCGGTTGCGTTTTCGATCGACCGCAAGCGAAGCCCGTCGCGCGCTTGGCGACGGCACGCATCGCGACTTGCGGTGCATGCGCCGCGAATCGCCATCGGCGGAACAACCGATGACATCGGCGAATTCGGCACGCCGCGCACGCTCGGCACGCGCGGGCCGCGATCACGTGGGATGGCTGGAATCATGGAAATGGAAGTCAACGAAGCAACGCAGGCCGCACCGGCGCACGCGCACGACGCGCGTCGCGCGCCGGTTGCACTGAGCGCCGCCGAGGCGCTCGCGAATACGAAGCTGTTCCCGTACTGGCTCGACAACCCGGCCGCACCGGCCGCCGAGCCGGAACTCGTCGGCGACGCGACGGCCGACCTGCTGATCGTCGGCGGCGGCTTCACGGGGCTGTGGGCGGCTGTGCAGGCGAAGGAGCAGATGCCGCACCTGAACGTGGTGCTGATCGAGGCCGGCAAGGTCGCGCACGGCGCATCGGGCCGCGCGGGCGGGATCATCTCGACATCGGTGATGCACGGGTTGCCGAACGCGGTGCGCGTGTTCCCGAACGACATCGCGCAACTCGAGGCATTCGGCCATCACAACCTCGACGGCTTCGAGGAAACGCTGAAGCGCTACGGCATCGACGCCGACATCGAGTGGAACGGCGAGATGACGGTGGCGGTCGACCCCGAGCACATCGCGCACCTGAAGGGCGACTACGACCTGCATCGCGAATACGGCCACGACGTCGTGCTGCTCGATCGCGACGAAACGCTCGGGCAACTGAATTCGCCGCTGTTTGCCGGCGCGTTGTGGTCGCGCAATCGCAGCGGCATCGTGCATCCGGCGAAGCTCGCGTGGGGGCTCAAGCGCGCGGCGCTGTCGCTCGGCGTGAAGCTGTACGAACACACGCCGCTCACGACGGTCGCCGACGAAGGCGACACGGTCTACGTGAAGACGCCGAGGGGCAGCGTGCGCGCGCCACGCGTCGTGTTCGGCAGCGGCACGGCGAAGGTCGGCATTCCCGACATCAATCGCCGCGTGATGCAGGTGCGCGATCACGTGCTCGCGACCGAGCCGCTCACCGACGAACAGCTCGCGCGGATCGGCTGGAAGAATCGCCAGGGCGTGTACGACACGCGCACGCAGCTGAACTATTTCCGGCTGACGAAGGACAACAACATCATCTTCGGCGGGCTGGTCAGCTATCACTTCGACGGCGATCCCGAGCCGCACCAGGACGGCGAGCGGCAAACTTACTACCGGCTCGCGGAGGCGTTCCATCGCACGTTCCCGCAACTCGCCGACGTGCGCTTCTCGCACGCATGGGGCGGACCGATCGACTACTGCTCGCGCGGCTCGGTGTTCGCGAAGCGCTATCTCGGCGACAAGGCGGTGTTCGTCGCCGGCTACACGGGTTTCGGCGTCGCGGCGAGCCGGTTCGGCGCGTTCATGGGGCTGAACATCCTGTTCGATCGAGACAGCCCGGAACGCAAGCTCGACATCGCGAACCAGAGCCCGAGCTACATCCCGCCCGAGCCGATGCGCTGGGTCGCCGCGAAGATCACGTTCCATGCGTTCGACGGCGCGGATGCCGAAGGCGGCTGGAAGCGCGCGTGGATCAACGGGATCAAGGCGATGGGTTTCCCGATGTAAGCGGCGCGCGGTGTCCGCGAGCGACGCGTATGGCGCGTGCCGTTGCCGATGGCGGCGCGCGTCCGGCAAGGTTCATCGGCGAAGACGGCCGGTGTCGCGCCGGCCCGACAACGCGCTCAGGCGCAGCGGCTCGAAGCATGTTTTCGAATACCACCGATCTCGATCTCCGGCTCATCCGGGTCTTTCTCGCCGTCGTCGACGCACGCGGCATCACGGCCGCAGAGGCCTCGCTCGGCGTGCGGCAGTCGACGATCAGCACGCAGTTGTCCGCGCTGGAAGCGCGCGTCGGTTTCAAGCTGTGCGATCGCGGCCGTGGCGGGTTTCGGCTGACGTCGAAGGGCGAACGTTTCGCGGCCACGGCACGCACGCTCGTCGCGGCGACGTCCGAGTTCGTCGCGCGCGTGCGCGACATCGACCGCAAGCTGGTCGGCACGCTGTCGATCGGCCTGATCGGGCAGGCGCCGCTCGTCGAGAACGCGCGCCTGGCCGATGCCATCGGCGCGTTCCGCAAGCGCGACCAGGCCGTCACGTTCTCGATGAAGGTGGCGTCGCCGCAGGAACTCGAGGAAAGCCTCGTCAACAACCAGCTCGATCTCGCGATCGGGTATTTCTGGCATCGCGTGCCGGGGCTCGACTACACGCCGTTGTTTACCGAGGAGCAGGTGATCTACTGCGGGCGCGGCCATCCGCTGTTTCATGCATCACGGCCGGTGTCGGCCGACGACCTGCAGGCGCACGACTGGGTATGGCGCACCTATCCGGTGCCGGAGGAGCAGTATCCGCTGCCGGAGCGGCGCGTGACCGCGAGCGCGGACAGCATCGAGGCCGCGACGATCCTGATCCTGTCGGGCGGCCATCTCGGCTATCTGCCCGCGCATTATGCGGAGCCGTTCGAGCAGCGCGGGCTCGTGAAGGCCATCGGCCGCACGACCTTCAGTTTCGACGTGCCGCTGCATCTCGCGATGAAGCGCAGCGCGAGCGACAAGCCGATCGTCGACGCGTTCTGCGAGGATTTGCTGCGCGCGTTCAACATCAAATCGATCGCGCTGGCCGCGTAGCGCGGGGCCTGCTCAGGCGTCGATGCGTTCGACGCGCGCCGTGACGGTGTCGTCGACGTTGAACGCGAGCAGCGGCGGCGAAGCAGCTGGAATCGCGAAGCGCGTGTCATGAGCGAAGCGCGAACGCGTGAGATGCGGACGAGTGCCGGGCAGGCCGGGTCACGTGCTTGCGCTGTCGTCGCGATACCCGCTCTTGCCGTCGAAGATTTCCTTGAGCGCGGCACGCAGCACGACCGGATCGTGCTCGCCGGGCGCGAGATGAATCACGTAATGCGTGTTGCCGTCGAGCCGCGCGGCGGTGCGCTCGTCGAGTTCGACTTCGATCGTGTCGCCCGTGAGGCGCACCGTCAGATCCTTCACGTGCGCGGTGAGCTGGTCGAGCACCATCACCTCGATCGACGTTTCCTCCGGAAAGCGCAGCAGCGAGAAGCAATAATTCTGCTTCGCGTCGTGGCAATAGATGTTCGCGCAGCTTTCGTCGTCGTCGATGTCGGACGTCGCCGCGCCGACGGTGGCATGTAGTTCCATGATGTTTTTCTCGATGTGGGGTTATCGGGGCAGCGCGGTTTCCGCTTCGACCTCGCAATGCGCGTCGCGCGCCTTCAGCCACAGCCCGAACTCGCGCATGACCTCGACGACGGGCCGCAGCCGGTCGCTGAAGCGCTTCGGCCCGTCGAGCAAGTACGACACGAGCAGCAGCCGCCAGCGGCCGCCAAGCAGGCGCATCGCTGCTTCCACGGAACATCCTGTCGCACTCGTTTTCATCGTGCTGAACCCCGGTCGGTAACTTTTTTGTGACTACGGCACAAACGACTGCCTTCTTCTCGGCGCTGCGCCGATGCGAGATATTAGCGCCCGCGTCGCGGCGAATCGATAGGCAGGTGCTGGCCGCGGACGGCCCGGCACGCTAGTGCGTCGCCGGCAACCGCGCGGAGGAAGCGACGCCGCATACGTCGGCGCGCCACACGGCAGATCGCGGCGCTATAATCGCGGGCATGAAACTGCTTCGAACCTTCATCCTGCTGCTGCTCTGCGCGGTGCTGCCCATCAGCGGGCTGGCAGCGAGCGGCCTGACCGGTGAATGTCCGATGCAATACACGATGTCGATGGACGCGAACGCGGCCATGACCATGCCCGCCGACATGAGCGACTGCGATTCGATGAAGGTGTCGCCCACCGACACCACGAAGGCCAAAGCGAAAGGCATGGCCTGCAAGGTGACCGCCCAGTGCCAGTTCGGCAGTCTCTATCACCCGGCCGCCCGCGCCGACGTCAGCCGTCCCGCTGCACTCGCCAGCACGATCGTCTTCCACTACACGCGGTCCGTCCCGATCCGCGACCCGAACGGGTTGTGGCGTCCACCCCGCATCAGCTGATCCCGATTTGACCGGTTCACCGCCGAGGCGGTGAGGTTCGTCCTGTGCTCAGGACGTGGAATCCATTCGGATTCCGATCTGGGGTTACACCATGTCATTCGATTTCTGCACGCCGCGCATGCGGCGTGCGTATCGGCGCGCGCCCGTATTGTGGGCCGCGCTGCTGGCGGCGGGTGCCGTCCAGGCGCAGCAGCCGCCCGTCACGCTGGACGCCGCGCTGCAGTCCGCGACCGATCATTCCGCGTCGATGCAGGCCGCGCAGGCGTCGGTACACGCGCGGCTCGAAGCGGCCGCCCGGGCCGGCCAGTTGCCGGACCCGATGCTCAAGGCCGGCATCGACAACCTGCCGGTCAACGGCGGGCAGCGCTTCACCGTCGGCCAGGACTTCATGACGATGCGCCGCATCGGCATCGAGCAGGAATGGGTGTCCGCCGACAAGCGGCGACTGCGCTCGGCGCTGGCCGACGAGCAGGTCGGCCGCGAACGCGCGGACTATCTCGCGCAGCTTGCGACGGTGCGCCAGCGGACCGCGGCGGCCTGGCTCGATGCCGTCTACGCGAAGCAGGCGCTCGCGCTTCGACAGGCGCTGCTCGATCACATGCGGCATGAACTCGATGCGACGCAGGCATCGTATCGCGGCGCGAAGGCGAGTGCGGGCGAGGTCGTCCAGGCTCGCGCGATGCTGGCGCAGACGCAGGATCAGGTGCTCGACGCGCGGCAGGCGTATCGCACCGCGCTCATCGCGCTCGGCCGCTGGACGGCCGTGCCCGTCGCGGACGTGACGGGCACGCCACCCGCGCCCGAATCCTTCGTGTCGTCGCTGCCGCCGGACGAACTGCGCGTGTCGCAACCGGCGCTCGTCGCCGCGGCGGACGACATCGCGGTCGCCGAGGCCGAAACCGCGGTGGCGAACAGCGAGCGCAGCCCGAACTGGACGTGGGAGATTGCGTACCAGCAGCGCGGCGGCGCGTATTCGAACATGGTGTCCGTCGGCGTCACGATCCCGTTGCCGCTCAACCGCAAGAACCGGCAGAACCGCGACGTCGCCGAAAAGGCCGCGCTCGCGACGAAGGCGCGCCTGATGTACGAGGACACGCTACGCCAGGTGCAGGCCGATATCCGCACGCAATCCGAAACGCTGGCCAGCGGCCGCGAACGCATCGCGAATCTGCGCGAAGCGCTGTTGCCCGCCGCCGAGCAGCGCGTGCAGCTCGCCACGGCCGCCTACCGTGCCGGCACCGGTTCGCTCGCCGATACGTTCGCTGCCCGGCGCGCGCAACTGGACGCGCGGTTGCAGGTGCTCGATCTCGATCGCGACGTGTCGCGAATCTGGGCGCAGCTCGAATATCAGGTCGTGCCGTCGGCGATGGTCGCCGCGCAGTGAAGGAGAACCTCATGACGAAGCAATCACTGGCGCGCGTGGCGACGCTGGCCGTTGCCGGCGCGGCGCTGCTCGGCGCGGGGTATGTCGCGGGCATGCGCCATGCAGCGGGCGGCGCGGGAACGACGGCGGCCATGCCCGATCCGCAGGCGGGACGCAAGGTGCTGTACTGGCACGACCCGATGGTGCCGAACCAGCATTTCGACAAGCCGGGGAAATCGCCGTTCATGGACATGCAGCTGCAGCCCGTCTATACGGATGAAGCCGGTGGCGCACCGGGCATCCGGATCGATCCGGGCCTGCAGCAGAACCTCGGCATCCGCTATGCAGTCGTGCGCCGCCAGCAGACGGCGGACGGCTTCGATGCGGTGGGCACGACGCAATTCGACGAATCGCGCGCGGACGTCGTGCAGTCGCGCGTCACCGGCTACATCGACCGGCTTTACGCACGGACACCGATGCAGCGCATCGAGAAGGGCGCGCCGATCGCATCGCTGTTCGTGCCGGAATGGCTTGCGCCGCAGGAGGAATATCTCGCGCTCAAGCGGGGCGGGATGGACGGCACGCTGCTCGATGCGTCCCGCGCACGGATGCGTGCGCTGTCGATACCCGACGCGATGATCGCCGCGCTCGATCGCACCGGCCGCGCGCAGACGCACGTCGTGCTGAGCGCGCCGGAAACCGGCGTCGTCAGCGAACTGAACGTGCGGGACGGCGCGATGGTCGCGCCGGGGCAGACGCTCGCGAAGATCGCCGGGCTGGCGACGCTCTGGCTCGTCGTCGAGGTGCCGGAAGCGCTCGCGCTGAACGTGCAGCCGGGAATGTCGGTCGACGCAACCTTCGCGGGCGACCCGGCACGGCACTTCACCGGCCGCATCCGCGAAGTGCTGCCAGGTATCAGCACGGGCAGCCGCACGCTGCAGGCACGCGTGGCGATCGACAACGCGGCGCTCGAGCTGACGCCCGGCATGCTGATGCGCGTGCGCGTCGCGGCGCGCAAGTCGGTGTCGCGCCTGCTGGTGCCGTCCGAATCGGTGATCGCGACCGGCACGCGCTCGATCGTCATCGTGAAGAGCGGCGACGGCCGTCTGCAGCCGGTGTCGGTGACGGTGGGCAACGACATCGGCGGCGACACGGAAGTGCTCGACGGATTGCACGAAGGCGAAACGGTGGTGGCATCAGGGCAGTTCCTGATCGATTCGGAAGCGAGCCTGAAAAGCGTGTTGCCGCGGCTGGCGCGCGCGGCCGGCGCCAGCGCGTCCGCCGCGTCCGCCGCGTCCGCCGCGTCCGCCGCCGCGACCCCTCCGGTGTACGAAACGATCGGCAAGGTCGAGAAGGTCACCGACGACGACATCACGTTCTCGCATCAGCCGGTGCCGGCGCTCGGCTGGGGCGCGATGACGATGGCGTTCGGCAAGCCGTCGGCGCACGCATTCGCGGACGTGAAGGCCGGCCAGACCGTGCGTTTCGCGTTCGAGCAGACCGATGACGGTTATCGACTGACGAAGGTCGAGCCGCAGGGAGGCGCACGATGATCGCGCACGTGATTCGCTGGTCCGTCCGCAACCGCTTCCTGGTGCTGCTCGCCACCGTGCTGATCGCGGCATGGGGCGTTCATTCGCTGCGACAGACGCCGCTCGACGCGCTGCCCGACCTGTCGGACACGCAGGTGATCGTGAAGGCGTCGTATCCGGGCAAGGCGCCGCAGGTCGTCGAGGATCAGGTCACCTATCCGCTGACGACGACGCTGCTCGGCGTGCCGGGCGCGAAAACCGTTCGCGCGTACTCGTCGTTCGGCGACGCGTTCGTCTATGTGCTGTTCGACGACCATACCGACCCGTACTGGGCGCGTTCGCGCGTGCTCGAATACCTGAGCCAGGTGCAGAGCCGCCTGCCCGCCGGCGCGACCGTGTCGCTCGGGCCGGATGCGACCGGTGTCGGCTGGGTGTACGAGTACGCGCTGGTCGACCGCACCGGCCGTCACGACCTCGGGCAACTGCGCGCGCTCAACGACTGGTTCCTGAAGTTCGAGCTGAAAGCCGTGCCGGACGTATCGGAAGTGGCGAGCATCGGCGGCATGGTGCGCCAGTACCAGGTCGTGCTCGACCCGGACAGGCTGCGCGCGTACGGGATCACGCAGGCGGCGGTCGCGGACGCGCTCGGCAAGGCGAACCAGGCATCGGGCGGATCGGTCGTCGAGCTGGCCGAGTCGGAGTACATGGTGCGTTCGTCCGGCTACCTGCGCACGCTCGACGACTTCCGGCACGTGGTGCTGCGCACCGACGACGCGGGCACGCCGGTGCTGCTCGGCGACGTCGCGCGCATCCAGGTCGGCCCGGCGATGCGGCGCGGGATCGCGGAGCTGAACGGGCAGGGCGAGGTGGCGGGCGGCGTCGTCGTGATGCGGTCGGGCAAGAACGCGCTGACGACGATCGATGCGGTGAAGGCGAAGCTTGCCGATCTGAAGCGTTCGCTGCCGCCCGGCGTCGACGTCGTCACGACCTACGACCGCTCGCAACTGATCGAGCGCGCGGTGGACAACCTCAGGGACAAGCTGATCGAGGAGTTCGTGATCGTCGGGATCGTCTGCGCGGTGTTCCTGTTCCACCTGCGCAGCGCGTTCGTCGCGATCCTGTCGCTGCCGCTCGGCGTGCTCGCCGCGTTCATCGTGATGCGTCATCAGGGCGTGAACGCGAACCTGATGTCGCTGGGCGGCATCGCGATCGCGATCGGCGCGATGATCGATGCGGCGATCGTGATGATCGAGAACGCGCACAAGCATCTCGAGGCTTACGACCATGCGCATCCCGGCGAGCCGATCACGGCCGCGCGCCGCTGGGAGCTTGTCGCGACATCGGCCGCGGAGGTCGGGCCGGCGCTGTTCTTCTCGCTGCTGATCATCACGCTGTCGTTCATTCCGGTGTTTTCGCTCGAAGGGCAGGAAGGCAAGCTGTTCGCGCCGCTCGCGTTCACGAAGACCTACACGATCGCCGCCGCGGCCGGGTTGTCGGTGACGCTGGTGCCCGTGCTGATGGGGTATCTCGTGCGCGGCCGCATTCCGCCCGAGCACGCGAATCCGATCAACCGCGTGCTCGTCAGCGTGTACCGGCCGCTGCTCGAAGCGACGCTGCGGCGCCCGTGGTTCGCGATCGGCGTCGCGATCGTCGCGCTGTTGCTGACCGTCGTGCCGTTGTCGCGGCTCGGCGGCGAGTTCATGCCGCCGCTCGACGAAGGCGACCTGCTGTACATGCCGACCGCGCTGCCGGGCATCTCGGCCGACAAGGCGGGTGAACTGCTGCAGCAGACCGACCGGTTGATCAAGACCGTGCCCGAGGTCGACACGGTGTTCGGCAAGTCGGGGCGCGCGGATACGGCGACGGATCCCGCACCGCTCGAGATGTTCGAAACCACGATCCGCTTCAAGCCGCGCAGCGCATGGCGGCCGGGGATGACGCCGGAGAAGCTCGTCGACGAACTCGACCGGACGGTGAAGGTGCCGGGCCTGTCGAACGTGTGGGTGCCGCCGATCCGCAACCGGCTCGACATGTTGTCCACCGGCATCAAGACGCCGGTCGGCGTGAAGATTTCCGGGCCGGACCTGACGGGAATCGACGCGATCGCGACGCAGGTCGAGGCGGCAGTGAAGCGCGTGCCGGGCGTCACGTCCGCGCTCGCGGAACGGCTGAACGGCGGCCGCTACATCGACGTCGACGTCGACCGGCTCGCCGCCGCGCGCTACGGGCTGTCGGTGGCCGACGTCCAGGCGGTCGTGTCGTCGGCGGTGGGCGGCGAGGATGTCGGCGAAGTGATCGCGGGGCGAGAGCGCTTCCCGATCAACATCCGCTATCCGCGCGAGATCCGCGATTCGCTCGAGAACCTGCGGCAACTGCCGGTCGTCACCGCGCGCGGCGCGCAGATCCGCCTCGGCGACGTCGCGCGCGTCGCGATCGCCGACGGGCCGCCGATGATCCGCAGCGAGAACGCGCGGCTGTCCGGCTACGTGTACGTCGACCTGCGCGGCACCGACCTGCGCACGGCGGTTCGCGCGATGCAGCAGGCGGTCGCGCAACGGGTCGCGTTGCCACCCGGCTATTCGATCGCGTGGTCGGGGCAGTTCGAGTATCTCGAACGCGCGGCGGCGACGCTGCGCACCGTGGTGCCGCTGACGCTCGTCGTGATCTTCGTGCTGCTGTTCGTCACGTTCCGCTCGGCGGCCGATGCGCTGCTGCTGATGTCGACGGTGCCGTTCGCGCTGGTCGGCGGCTTCTGGCTCGTCTGGGCGTTGGGGCATGCGGTGTCGGTCGCGACATCGGTGGGCTTCATCGCGCTGGCGGGCGTGGCCGCCGAGTTCGGCGTCGTGATGCTGCTGTACCTGAAGGGCGCGCTGCAGCGCCGCCTGGATGCCGGCGCGCCGCTGACCGATGCGGTGCTGCTCGACGCGATTCGCGAAGGCGCGGTGCTGCGCGTGCGGCCGAAAGCGATGACGGTCGCCGTCGTGCTGGCCGGCCTCGTGCCGATCATGGTCGGACACGGCGCCGGCTCCGAAGTGATGCAGCGTATCGCTGCGCCGATGGTCGGCGGCATGGTCACCGCGCCTTTGCTGTCGATGTTCGTCATTCCCGCCGCATGGCTTCTGCTTCAGCGCCGTCGCGCGCGAGGCGCGAGCCGTCAGCGGCAGTCCGATGCAGTTCCTCACGGCATGAACGTGCCATCCACCCCAACCGGAGAATCTCGATGAAGATGAATCAATTGATCGCCACCGCCGCCGCGGTTTTCGCCGCCGGCGCGTTCGCCGTACCCGCGTTGGCCGCGGGCGACATGTCGGGCATGGACATGTCCGGCATGAAGATGTCGTCGGGTGCCGCGGCCGAATCGAATGCCGTGCTGACCGATGCCGAGGTGAAGAAGATCGACCTCGCGAGCGGCAAGATCACGCTGAAGCACGGCGCGCTCGAGAACGTCGGGATGCCGCCGATGACGATGGCGTTCAAGGCGAAGGATGCGGCCATGCTCGCCGAGGTTCACGCGGGCGACAAGGTGAAGGTCCGCGTCGAGAACGTCAACGGCACGCTGACGATCGTCAAGCTCGTGAAGGTGTCGTAAGCGCGGGAAGGCGGGCGGCATGGCCGCCCGCGTCGAGCGTCGTCGGGCGACCGCCCGATCCGCGCCTTCAGCGCGTCAGCGTCACGAACAGATAGCCGACGTACCCGGCGCCGTTCGCCAGCAACGCCCAGATCGCGAGCCCGCGCGCGCGGGCATTCACGCGCAGCCACACCGCCGCCGCGAGCGTGATGACCACGCCGGTCAGCACTTCGGGGCGCGGTTCCCACGGCGTCAGCATGATGCCGATCGCCGGCAGCAGCGTGCCCTGGAACACCATCGCGCCGGTGATGTTGCCGAACGCGAGCGTGTCCTTCTTGCGGCGGATCCACAGCACGCTGTTGACCTTTTCCGGCAATTCCGTCGCGATCGGCACGATGATCAGCGACAGCAGCAGCGCGGAGATCCCGAGCAGGTGCGACACGCCCTCGACGCCGTGAATGAAGCCCTTCGCACCGCCGACCAGCAACGCGACGCCGAGCGCGAGTTGCAGCGCGATGGTCGCCAGGTTGGTCGGCAGCCCGACGCGCGACAGGAACATCGCATGCGGCGCCTCGGTGCCGTGCCCGGCGTCGACGAGTTGCGTCGACGCGCGGAACGTCATCAAGACGTACATCACGTAGATGCCGACCAGCATCGCGGCGAGCAGCGCGCGGACCGCCCACACGTGATGCGGGACGAACATCGCGATGGTGGCGAGCGTGAAGGCGGCGATGAAGTAGTTCAGGTCGCGCACGAAGCCGGTGCGCTCGGGCGCGATCGTGCCGGTCAGCCCGCGTGAGCGGATCACGGCGAGCGTCATCAGGAAGGTCGTCAGCGTCGCGAGCATCAGCGGCGCGCCGAGAATCGCGCCGACGCCGATTTCCTCGTTCACGGCCGCGTTCGACGTGCCGCCCGCGAGCGCGAGCAACGGCACCATCGTTTCGGGCAGCGCGGTGCCGACGGCGGCGAACAGCGAACCGGTCACGCCTTCCGAAATCTTCAGCCGCTCGCCGAGATGTTCGAGCGCATTCGTGAAGAGTTCGGCAGCGATCAGGATGACGATCAGCATGAACGCCAGTTCGACGAGCATCAACGTCATGCGGCACCTCCGCAGGCAGGCACGCCGGCAGGGGCGGAACGGATGCAGCGAACGAAACGCTGGGGGAAGGCTGGAAGGAACATGGGGACTCCGTGGTCGGACGTGGACGAACCATGACGCATCTGCCGACGTCCGACCAGGAACGACGCGATGCGTCGATGGTCTCGCCAGACCGATTCGGCCGAATGCGCCACGGCCGCAGGCCGAGTGTGTTGACGCGTTCGCTTTCCGGGGATGGAAAGCAGGCTACTCCCCAAAGACGAGGGCCAGTCTAGCCGAGCCGGCCGCTTTCGGCAAGCGCGCGGTCAAGCCGCGCCGTGACGGATGCCATGCCGTGTCGGGAAGCAATCGGCATGCGCGCGCGGCGGCATCGTCCGCATGTCACGAAACGCGGGCCGGGAAGTGCAGCGCGAAGGTCGTCCGTCCGTCGCGGCTCGCGACCTCGACCTTGCCGCGATGCAGCTCGACGATCGACTTGACGATCGCGAGCCCAAGCCCGGTGTTGCGCGCCGCGCCGTGCCGCGACGAATCGATCCGGTAGAAGCGCTCGAAGATCCGCTCGATCTGTTCGGGTGGAATCGCGACGCCGCGGTTCGTGACTTCGACGACCGCGTAGCCGGGCCGGGTCGATACGGCCAGCTCGATCGTCGATCCGGCTTCCGCGTGTTCGAGCGCGTTCGAGACGAGGTTGCTGACGGCGCGCCGGAACAGCGTCGCGTCCGCGACGACCGGCGCTGCGCCGTGCACGTCGAGGCGCACGCCGGTCTCGTCGGACAGCGCCTGGAAATACGACGCGAGCCGGCGCAATTCGTTGCCCGCGTCGAGTTCGACCGTCTTCAGGTGCTGTTGCGCATTGTCCGTGCGTGCAAGAAACAGCATGTTCTCGATCATCCGCTGAAGCCGTTCGCATTCCTCGATATTCGAATCGATCAGCGCTTCGTATTCCTCGGTGGTGCGGGCACGCGACAGCGTGACCTGCGACGAGCTGATCACGTTCGCGAGCGGCGTGCGCATGTCGTGCGCGAGATCGGACGAAAACTGCGACAGCCGCACGAACGCGCGCTCGAGCCGGTCGAGCATCCGGTTGACCGACGTGGCGAGTTCGCGCAGCTCGATCGGGCCGCCGCGCGCATCGAGGCGCGCGGTCAGGTTGTGCGCCTCGATGCGCGACGTCTGCCGGCCGAGGCTCTCGACCGGACGCAGGCCGCGCGACGCGACCGCGTAGCCGAGCGCGCCGACCAGCAGCGCGCCGAGCGCGGCCGCGAGCCAGATGTCGACGCGATAGCTTTCCAGCAGCGACTGGCGATCCGCCGCCGTGCGCGCCAGCGCGATCTGAACGGTTTCGCCCGACGGCAGCGTGGCGCGGGCACGGACGCAGCGCGACGTGCCGATGCCGGGCGGCGAGCACGTGAACGGGCTGGCCGCCGCGCCCGCTGCGCCGGCCGGCTGCGGCCGCGCGATCACCGACGCGAGCGTGTGGCCGGCTTCGTCGGTGTGTTCGACGAGCGGATGGTTCGCGCCGTCGTAGATGCCGAGATAGACGCCCGGATGCGACAGCAGCACTTCGTGGAAGACGGCCGGATCGGCGCGCAACGCGGCGGTCGAGCCGCTCGCCCGCGCGAGCTGCAGGAACTGGTTGAGCTTGCCGGCGATCTCGATGTCGTCGCGCCGGGTCAACTCGGCGGACAGCGAGCGATACAGATACGCGCCGGTCAGCGCGAACACGAGCGCGGCCACGACCGCGAACGCGAGCGTCAGGCGCCGGACCAGCGAATAGGGTGCGGGGCCGCTTGTCACGCGCGATCCTCGAGCACGTAGCCCATCCCGCGGATCGTGTGGATCAGTTTCTTCTCGTATGCGTTGTCGATCTTCGCGCGCAGGCGCTTGATCGCCGCATCGACGACGTTCGTGTCGCTGTCGAAATTCATGTCCCAGATCTGCGACGTGATGAAGGTGCGCGTCAGCACCTCGCCCTCGCGTTCCGCGAGCAGCTGCAGCAGCGCGAACTCCTGCGCGGTCAGGTCGATGCGGGCGTCGGCGCGCCGCACGCGGCGCTTGATCAGGTCGACTTCGAGATCGGCGATTTGCAGGATTTCGCGGGAATTGCGCGGCACGCGCCGCAGCAGCGAACGGATGCGGGCGAGGAACTCTGCGTACGCGAACGGTTTCAGCAGGTAGTCGTCGGCGCCCAGTTCGAGCCCCGTGACCTTGTCCTCGACCGCCTCCCGGGCCGTCAGCAGCAGCACCGGCGTCTGCTTCTGCGCGCGCAGCCGGCGGAGCACCTCGAAGCCGTCCAGTTCCGGCAGCATCACGTCGAGCACGACGAGATCGAAATCCTCGTGCAGCGCGAGGAACAGCCCGTCCTGGCCGTTCTCGGCCACGTCGACCGTGTAGCTCGCCTCCGTCAGCCCCTTGCGGAGGTACGACGCCATCTTGGGTTCGTCTTCGACTATCAGTATCCGCATGGTGGAGCAGGCCGTTCGTGATTCCAGCCGGTCAGTGTAACGCGTGAGCTTACGGCGCAGCGCGTGCGCGAAAGATGACCGCCGGATGACGGAATTGTCATGAAGCATGCGTGCGATGCGTCGCCGCACTTCATGAAAATTCGGTCATGTTTCGGCCATGTCGTCGTCACGCCGGCGGCGATAAGCTGCGGCCGTCTTGTATCCGGAGCGCGTCGTCGCGACGCTGCTCCCGTTCATCCGGTCATTGTCTGCGTGATTCCGCATCCATGTCGTACTGGCGCAAATTCATCCTCGTCGTGCTGCTGGCGCTGTGCGTGCCGATCCAGTCGTTCGCGACCGTGTCGACGCCGTGCGCGGGCGCTGCCGCTGCCGCACCGCACGCGGGGGCCGGCGCCGATGCCCAGGCCGCGTCGCATGCGATGCCGGGCGCGCACGGCGAGCGGCATGAGCACGACGACCACGCACGCCATGCGACGCCTTGTTCCGCCTGCGGGTCCTGCTGTTTCGGCTCGGGTATGGCGGAGGCGCCCGCCGTGTCCGTTACGTCGGACGTCGGGCTCGCGATCGTCTCGTCCGCACCGTCGACGGTCGTCGTGTCGTTTTTGACCGGCGGCATCGACCGGCCGCCACGCCGGATTCCCGTCTAATTCGTGCCCGCGGCCAAACGGCCGCGATCCGCAAACCGTGCCGGCGAACGCGCGACGTCCGCCGCACGACTCACGACGAGAAACATCCATGCGATTGATTACTGCGGCGCTGCTTGGCGCGGCGGCGCTCGTGCCGTCGCTCGCGCCCGCGCAAACCGCCTTTCCCGATCCGGCCGACGCGGCCGCGTCGGTGCCGGACGTCACGGTGACGTCCGCGTTCGACGGCTACGTGCCGTATCGGGACGACGCAGGCCCGGGCTGGAAGCAACTGAACCGGGACGTGATGGCGCGGCCCGCGAAGGGAAACACCGCCGGACACGCGAAACCCGGCAATGCGGCAGCCGGCGCGTCCCATTCGATGCACGGAGGGGCCGCGCAATGACGAGACTTGCGATTTCACCGCGAATCGGCGCGACCGTGCTCGTGCTGGCCTTCCTCGCCGGCTGCACGACGTTCTCGAAGGACGGCGGCTTCGACGCCGTGTCGTCCGTCGCATCGGAGCGCATCGGGAAGGACGCCGTCATCGTCAGGACCGACGCCGACCGCGCGGCCGTCGACAAGCGGACGAAGGAACTGCTCGAGAAGCCGCTGTCGATGGACGACGCGGTGCAGCTCGCACTGCTGAACAACCGTGGCCTGCAGGCGTCGTACGCGGAACTCGGGCTGTCGGAGGCCGATCTCGTGCAGGCCGGCCGGCTGCCGAACCCGCGCTTCTCGTTCAGCCGCACGCGGGCCGGCGACGGCGAACTGAGCCTCGGCCGCACGTTCTCGGCCAACGTGTTCGCGCTGCTGACGCTGCCGCTCGCGACGAACATCGAACGCCGCCGTTTCGAGCAGACCCGGCTCGAAACCGCCGACGCGATGCTGAAGGTCGCGGCCGACGCGCGCCGCGCGTATGTCGAAGCCGTCGCCGCCGAGCAGGCCGCGAATTATGCGCGACAGGTCCGCGACGCCGCGAGCGCCGGCGCCGAGCTCGCGCAGCGCATGCGCCAGGCCGGCAACTTCAGCCGGCTCGACTACGCACGCGAACAGGCGTTCCACGCGGATGCCGTCGCGCAGCAGGCGAAGGCGCAGCAGCAGGCCGTGGCCGCGCGCGAGAAGCTCACGCGCGCGATGGGGCTGTGGGGCGAGCGCACGCGGTACGCGCTGCCCGAGCGCTTGCCCGACCTGCCGAAGGCACGCCCCGATCTGCCCGATCTCGAACGCTATGCGATGAACAACCGCCTCGACATCCAGGCCGCGAAGCTGCAGACGCAGGGCGTCGCGTCGTCGCTCGGGCTCAGCAAGGCGACGCGCTTCGTCAACGCGGTCGATCTCGGCTACGTGAACAACTACGAGACCGGCAAGGGGCACGAGCACGGCTACGAGATCAGCGTCGAGATTCCGCTGTTCGACTGGGGCGGCGCGAAGGTCGCACGGGCCGAGGCCGTCTACATGCAGTCGGCGAACCGGCTCGCGCAGACGGCGATCGACGCGCGCTCGGACGTGCGCGAATCGTACGCGGCATACACGACGAGCTACGACGTCGCGAAGCACTATCGCGACGAAGTCGTGCCGCTGCGCAAGACGATCTCGGACGAACTGCTGCTGCGCTACAACGGGATGCTCGCGAGCGTGTTCGAGTTGCTGAGCGATGCGCGCGAACAGGTCGGCGCGGTCAACGGCTACATCGACGCGCTGAAGGATTACTGGCTCGCCGAAACCGATCTGCAGGCGGCCGTCGGCGGCCGTCTGCCGAACGCGCAGCCGACGCAGCGCGCGGACACGCCCGCCGCACCCACGACCGACGCTGCGCCGCAGCCGGCTTCTTCACCCGTGGCGCAACCGGCGCCCGCAACGCATCCGGAAGGTCATTGACATGGTGTCCCGTCGACAATTTCTCAGCGGTTCGGGCGCCGCGCTGCTCGGTGCGGCGATGGTCAGCAAGGCTGGCGCGGCGTCGCTGCCCGACGCGCCCACGATGGCGAAGGCCGGCACGCAGCCGCCGCTCGTGCCGCCCAACGGCCGTCCGTACACGCCCGTCGCGACGCTGAACGGCTGGACGCTGCCGTGGCGAATGAAGAACGGCTGGAAGGAATTCCACCTGACCGCCGAGCCCGTCGTGCGCGAGATGGCGCCCGGGATGAACGCGAACCTGTGGGGCTACAACGGCCAGTCGCCAGGCCCGACGATCGAGGCCGTCGAAGGCGACAAGGTCCGGATCTTCGTGACGAACCGGCTGCCCGAGCACACGACGATCCATTGGCACGGGCTGCGGCTGCCCAACGGGATGGACGGCGTCGGCGGCCTCACGCAGCCGCACATTCCGCCCGGCAAGACCTTCGTCTACGAGTTCCAGCTGGAGGCGCACGGCACGTTCATGTATCACCCGCACGCCGACGAGATGGTGCAGATGGCGATGGGGATGATGGGCATGTTCATCGTGCATCCGAAGGATCGCGCGACGATGCCGGTCGATCGCGACTTCGTCTTTCTGCTCGCCGCGTACGACATCGATCCGGGCAGCTACACGCCGCGCGTGAACGAGATGACCGACTTCAACATGTGGACGTTCAACTCGCGCGTGTTCCCGGGCATCGACCCGCTGCCGGTGCGGGCGGGCGACCGCGTGCGGATTCGTTTCGGAAACCTGACGATGACGAATCATCCGATCCACCTGCACGGCTACAGCTTCGAGGTGGCCGGCACCGACGGCGGCTGGATTCCGCCGGCGGCGCGCTGGCCGGAGGTGACGGCCGATGTCGCGGTCGGCCAGATGCGCGCGATCGAGTTCACCGCCGATCGTCCGGGCGACTGGGCGTTCCATTGCCACAAGTCGCATCACACGATGAATGCGATGGGTCATCAGGTGCCGAACCTGATCGGCGTGCCGCAGAAGGATCTCGCGAAGAAGATCGGCAAGCTCGTGCCCGACTACATGGCGATGGGCAGCACGGGCGGCGCGATGGGCGGCATGGAAATGCCGCTGCCCGACAACACGCTGCCGATGATGACGGGCACCGGCCCGTTCGGGCCGCTGGAGATGGGCGGCATGTTCACGGTGCTGAAGGTCCGGCAGGGCCTCGGCCGCAACGATTATCGCGATCCGGGCTGGTTCCGGCATCCGAAGGGCACCGTCGCGTACGAATACACCGGCGAATTGCCGGACGGTTGAGCCGCGGGCAGCACGCGGCGGCCGTGATGACGCGGCCGCCGGTTTTCGTTTCATTCACTCAGGAGCACGCACGATGAAGAAGGAACTGGTTTCGATTGCAACGGGTTGCATGCTGGCGTTTTCCGCCGCGTCGTACGCGGCCGGCGACATGGCCGGCATGGACATGAGCGGCGGCGCGATGCAGGGCGCCGCCGCGAAGCACGAGATGTCGCACGGCGAGATCCGCAAGATCGACACGGGCGCCGGCAAGCTGACGATCAAGCATGGCCCGCTGGACAACCTCGGGATGGACGCGATGACGATGGCGTTCAAGGTGAAGGACCCGGCGATGCTGTCGCAGGTGAAGGTGGGCGACAAGGTCGACTTCGTCGCCGAGGACGTGGGCGGCGCGTTGACCGTCGTCGAGCTGAAGAAGCCGTGACGCCGGGCGTGACCATGAAGATCACCCCCCTCGGGCGGCTGGCCGCCCTCGCCGCGGCCGGCGCGATCGCCGCCGCCGTGCCGGCCGCGGCATTCGCGCACGGCAAGCTGGAAAGCGCCGCACCGGCGACGGGCAGCGCGGTCGACACCGCGCCCGACACGTTGCGGCTGACGTTCAACGAAGACCTCGAACCGGCGTTCAGCTCGGTGAAGGTATCGGACGCGAACGGCAATGCCGTCGCGCACGAAAAGGCGAAAGTCGATGCGTCGAACCCGCGCGTGATGACCGTCGCGGTACCGAAGCTCGCGCCCGGCGCGTACACGGTGCAGTGGGTGGCGATGACGGCCGACGCGCATCGCACCAAGGGCGCCTATTCGTTCAGGGTGAAGGGGTGAACGAGGGCTTCGTCGGCCTTTTGAGGCTCGTGTCCGTGGCGATCCAGAACACCGGGTTCGCCGTCGTCGTCGGCGCGCTGCTCGGCAGCCACTGGCTCGCGCGTGGCGAGTCGGCGTGGCAGCGCGGCATCGCGCGGCGTCTCGTCGCGACGCTGCGCATCGCGTCCAGCGTGTCGCTGCTCGCGAGCGTCACCGCGTTCTGGGCGCATTGCGCGCTGATGAGCGACGTGTCGATGCTGGACGCCGGGCCGGCCGTCCGCGCGATGCTCGCCGGCACCGGCTTCGGCCATGCGTGGCTGGCCGGCGCGGTGTTCACGGCGGTCGTCGTGCTGCTGTCGTTGTTCCGGTGTGCGAACGATACGCGCTTTCCGTTCGCGATCTGGGCCGCGCTCGCGGGCGTCGCACTCGCGCGCAGCAACGGCGGGCATCCGGTCGACGCGGGCCTGTTCAGCGTGCCGGTATGGGTCGACTGGCTGCATCTGCTGGCGATCAGCGCGTGGGTCGGGCTCGTGTTCGTGACGGCGTTCGGCGTGATGCCGCGTCTTGCCGGCATGCCCGCGAGCGAACGCGCGACTGGCGCATCGTTCGTGCAGTCGCTGTCCGATGCGTCAACGTATGCGTTGATCGTGCTGTTCGCGACCGGCGCTTACAACGGCTGGCGCGGTGTCGATACGCCCGCGAACCTGCTCGGGTCGACGTACGGGCAGATCCTGCTGTTCAAGCTCGCGCTCGTGCTGATCGCGGCGGCGCTCGGCGGACACAACCGCTTCTTCGAGATGCCGAAGCTGCTGGCCGCGCTGAAGGATCCGGCGGCCGCGACGCCGGCCGGCCTGTTGCGACGGTTCGGCGCGGTGTTGCGGATCGAGGCGGTCGTGCTGGCCGGCGTGCTGATGGTGGCCGCGGTGCTCGTGTCGAGCGCGTTGCCGGGGACGGTTTAGCGCCACGGTCGGCAGGCGAGGCCGGTAACGGGAAATCGTCGGAACAGCGGCGGTTTCGATCAGACGATTTCCCGCTTTCCGACCGGGGTAGCGCAGCCGGATGATTACATCCATCTGTCGTTTGGTTACTAAAAACTGTCACCGAGCGCCGCTAAGCTTTCGCCACCCTCACAACCGGGATTCCCCGTCATGCGCTCGACAATCCGCCTGTTTGCCCCGCTATTGCTGCTGCCCACGCTTGCCGCGCCGGTCTTCGCCGCCACCGCCGCGCCCGTCAGTCCGAACTGCGGCGGCAGCACGACGCCGATCGCCGACATCCAGGGGCCGGGCGCGCCGTCGCCGCTCGCCGGCCAGAACGTGTCGATCGAAGCGGTCGTTACCGCCGATTTCGGCGGCACGGACGGCTTCGGCGGCTTCTTCGTCCAGCAGGCCGACGCGCAGCGCCGCAACCAGCCGGGCGTCTCCGAAGGCCTGTTCGTCTATGCGCCGAAAGTGCGCGCGAAGGCCGGCGATCTCGTGCACGTGACCGGCAAGGTCGAGGAAAAATACGGGCAGACGCAGCTCACGCTGTCGGGCGCGATCGCGGTGTGCGCGAACGGCCAGACGGTCACGCCGGCCACGCTCACGTTGCCGGTCGACAACCCGAACGCGTTCGCCGCATATGAAGGCATGCGCGTGCGCCTGCCGCAGACGCTCACCGTCACCGACAACTACGAACTCGGCCGCTACGGCAGCGTGATGCTGAGCAACGGCCGCCTGCGCACGCCGACGAGCGTGGTGCCGCCGTCGCAGGCGCAGACGCAGATCGATGCGAACGCACGCAACCGGCTGATCCTCGACGACGGCTCGAACAAGCAGAACCCGGCGACCGTGCCGTATCCGGCGCCGGAACTGTCGGCCGCGAACCCGCTGCGCTCGGGCTACACCGTGCGCGACGTCGAAGGCGTGCTCGAGGTGCGCTACGGCGCATGGCGCGTGCAGCCGCTGCCCGGCGCGGCCGCGCCGACGTTCGACACGCGTTCGAACCCGCGCACCAACGCGCCGGCGCGCGATCCGAAATCGAACCTGCGCGTCGCGTCGTTCAACGTCCTCAACTATTTCAACGGCAACGGTCTCGGCGGCGGCTTCGACGATCCGAACAACCGCGGCGCGAAGACCTATCAGGAATTCCAGCGCCAGGAAGCGAAGATCGTCAGCGCGCTGAAGGCGCTCGACGCCGACGTGATCGGCCTGATGGAAATCCAGAACAACGGCTACGGCGAACTGAGCGCGGTGCGCCAGCTCGCGGCGAAGCTCGGCAGCCACTGGCGCGTCGTCGATCCGGGCACGTCGCGCCTCGGCGGCGACGCGATCGCGGTCGCGATGATCTACGACAGCCGCGCGGTCGAACCCGTCGGCCGCGCGTCGACGCTCGCGATCGACGACAAGAACCGCCAGCCGCTCGCGCAGTCGTTCCGCCGGATCGGCGGCAAGCAGGCGCTGACGATCGCGGTCAACCACCTGAAGTCGAAGAACTGCCCGGACGCGGCGAACGACGACCGCGACCAGGGCGACGGCCAGGGCTGCTGGAATCCGACGCGCACGCGCGCGGCCGCGAAGCTGGCCGACTGGCTCGCCGGCACGCCGACGGGCATCGCGGGGCAGGGCACGCTGCTGATCGGCGACTTCAACAGCTACACGTATGAAGACCCGATCCGCCTGCTCGAATCGCGCGGCTACCGCAACCTGGTGTCGCGCTGGATCGGCGCCAATGCATACAGCTACGTGTATAACGGCGAAGCCGGCTACCTCGATCACGCGCTTGCGTCGCTGCCGCTCGCGTCGCACGTGAAGGCCGTGCACGAATGGCACATCAACGCGGACGAGCCCCTCGCGCTGCAGTACACGCTCGCGTACAAGTCGGCCGAGCAGCAGAAAACCTTCTACGCGCCGGATGCGTATCGTTCGTCGGACCACGATCCGGTGCTGATCGATATCGCGTTGCCGGGCGGCGGGCGCTGATCGCTGAATCGAGTATCTGAAGTACGGCGCGCGGGCGGCGGTTGCGCCGCTCGCGCTGTCATGCGATCCGGAATGAGCGGCGCGAATGACGGCTTCTTCATCGCGAATGCCTGCGCATGACGCATCAATGCCGTTTGGCGCACTCCATAGTTTCATTCCGGTATCGGGTAAATAATTCCGTTGTATTTCCGCGAAATAATCGGCATCGGTATTTTATGGACGATGCCGATTTTTATTCAATGAATCTCACTAATTGATCCGGGATAATTAAAATGAAAGAAAAATCCTGTCGATTTGAAGGGGGTCAACGCGCACTTTCGAATCCCGGCAAGGGCGGTGCGACATGCGAAAACGCCGTCGCATTCCGATAAAAATGCCTCGTATAACGACCTGAACGCGAACAATCGTGTTTTCTTTCAAATGCCAGACACTGATCGCCGTTCGCATCATAAGAGATTTTTTAATATCGGAATGATCTTTGACAACGCGGCGCAGCACCGCCTATTTTTGTGGTGTCGTAAATTCAGGTAATACGATAAGTCGTCGAAACTGCCAGGGGGCGGCGTTCCCGCATCATTCTCCGCCAGCAGTTTGCTGTGTCTGTATCAAGTTCAGTCTCTCGAAGAAGTCCAATCCCCAACCGCCGTCTGCCGACCGTGCAACGCGAGTGGCGGGTATGCCTGCGCGTTTTTCGCCGGCGATGGCGGCCTGTGTGAAGCGGTATCCGACTCAACACAAGGATCGAGGCATGAAACCAGACAGGAGCAGTACCGGCAGCCGCCGCGAGCGTCGCGGCCGGCTGGCCGGGCTAGGCGCATTGACCATCGTGACGCTCGTGCTCGCGGGCTGCGGCGGCGACGATTCGTCGTCGGTCGGCGCGTCGAGCCTCGCGCAGGCCACCGCCAGCCAGCAGGCCAGCGCGCAAGCGGCGGCCGGCAGCCAGTCGCCGGCGGCAAACCAGCCTTACGTCGACCCCGTCGCGTATTCGATGAACGCGACCGACGGCCTCGCGGCCGCGCAGGTCTCGGAGAAGGCGGCGGTGATGCATTACCAGTGGAAATCCGGCGGCACGACGGTCAGCTACACGACGACCACGGGCCACCTGACCGCGCAGGACGCGAACGGCAACGCCGAAGCGTCGATGTCGTACGTCGCGTACACCGCGCCGAGCACGAACGGCAAGCCGCGCCCCGTCACGTTCGTCTATAACGGCGGCCCCGGCTCGTCGTCGATCTGGCTGCGCCTCGGCTCCTTCGCGCCGACGCGCGTCGCCACGCCCGATCCGTTGTTCGGCAACAACTGGCCGAACTATCCGCTCGTCGACAACGCGGACAGCCTGATCGACACGACCGACCTCGTGTTCATCGATCCGCCGGGAACCGGGCTGTCGGAAGCCGTGCTGCCGAACACCAATCAGAAGTACTGGGGTTCGGACGCGGACGTCAACATCATGCGCGACTTCATCCAGCGCTACCTGAACGTCAACAGCCGCGGCACGTCGCCGATCTACCTGTACGGCGAATCGTACGGCACGCCGCGTACCGACATGCTCGCGCTGGCGCTCGAATCGGCCGGCGTGCACCTGACGGGGATCGTGCTGCAATCGTCGATCCTGAACTACTTCGCCGATGCGGTGGAAGCGGTGGCGATCACGCAGTCGACCGAAGGGCTGCTGCTCGAGACCGATACCGTGGCCGGCTACCTGCCCGGCTATGCGGCGGTCGCGGCGTACTTCAACCAGGTGTCGCCGGCGCCGGTCAACCCGTATCTGTATGCACTGCAGACCGAGTTGTTCACGACGCTGATCTACAACCAGTTGCAGCAGTACTCGCAGTCGTGGGTGCTGAGCCAGCTCGGCATTCCGGATGCGCTCGGCACGCCGGTGTTCCCGAGCGATGCGACGCTGAAGCTGTGGTCGCTGCCGTCGAGCCTCACGCAGCAGGCGCTGCGCGGCTACTTCAACGCGAATCCGTTCGGCACGAGCCTGCTGCCCGGCACGACGATCGGCCGCTACGACGGACGCGTGTCGTTGCCGAATTCGGATCCGCGGCTGCAAACGGACGGCGATCCGTCGGACATCCTGATCTCGCAGCCGTTCACGAACGCGCTCGCGACGCAGATGCCCGACTACCTCGGCTACACCGCGCCGAACGCGACCTACCTGCCGCTGAACGACAACATCATCCAGGTGTGGGACTTCTCGCATGACGGCCAGCCGATGCCCGACTCGATCCCCGATCTGCTCGGCGCGCTGCAGCTCAATCCAAAGCTCCGGGTGCTCGCGGAGAACGGCCTCCACGACCTGGCGACGCCGTTCTTCAACACCGAGAAGCAGCTCGCGCGGCTGCAGACGGTGAAGGGCCTGAACCCGAAGCTGCAGGTGAATTTCTTCCAGGGCGGGCACATGACGTATCTGGATGACGTGGCCCGTCCGCAGATGAAGCGCGACCTGACGATCTTCTATCAGGGCAGGCGGATTCCGACCGCGCTGACGCTGCGCACACTGCCGCCGCCGTGGCCGGACGAGAACCCGGCCGGCACGCCGACCGGCAGCGTGCCGGGCGCGACGGCCGCGACGACGCTGGCGGCCGCACCGTAAACGACGGACTCCTTGCGAAAAGGAACCCTCAATTCATCCATTGAATGCGAGTGATCATGTCCCTAATCAACTTGATGCGGCGTATGTCTCCGTTGATCGTCCTCGGTGCCGTGATGAGCAGCGCCCACGCACTGCCGCCGCAGGCGGTGGCGCCGGTGAAGCTGCCGCGCGGCGGGCACGGCGTCGACGGTCCGTTCTTTCCTGCGACCCGCGTGGCGCCGGTATTGCCGTCGACCGGCGCGACGCTGCAACAGCAGGCGCAGAAGCGCGTCGACGCCCGGCTCGGCGGCAACACGGTGCTGAGCAACGGCGCGGCGGTGACGAAAGCGCAGGCGCAAAGCAGCGGGCTGGGCTTCGTCGCGAAGCACTTCGACGAGATCGATGCGAAACACACCGGTCGCGTGACGATGAGCGATGTGCGGCAGTTCATCCAGCAGCGGCAGGTGCAGGCGGAGCAGGAACAGCAGGAGTGACGGAGTAGCGAGGTCGTGCGCGGGGTGATGGCCGATGCGGGCCGTCTCCCTGCACCGACGGTCTGTTTTGAACCCGCCGCGGCGCACGTTCGGCCGCGGCTTTCTACATGGAGGTTCAGTTCATGCGCGGGCAGCGCGAAGCCGCGTCACGCATCGCGTAATCGAGATTCGGCTTCCCGGTGCGCGTAACGCCGCGCCGTCGCCGACGGCAGCTCGCCGAACATCGCGCGGTAGTCCTGAGCAAAGCTGCTCAGATGCCAGAAGCCCCACTTCGTCGCGGCCGACGTCACGGACCCGCCGAGCCGCAGTTCGCGACGAACGTGATTCAGCCGGACGGCGCGCAGATACGCGATCGGATTCAGGTTGAGCGTGTCGTTGAACGCGTATTGCGCGGTACGCCGGCTGATGCCGAGCTGCACGCACAGTTCGGCGATCGACAGCGGACACGTCGACGCGTCCTGCAGCCGCTCCTGCACCGCGTTCACGAGCGACCAGTACTTAGTCGGCCGCGTCGCGAGGGCGTTCGCGTCCGGCGCGGGCGTCGTCATCGCTTCGGCAATCGCATACAGCACGGTCCGCTCGAGCAGCTCGATCCGCTCCTGCGTCGTCACGTCGTCGATCGGCGTGCTTTTCGCGGCCGCGGCCATCGTGTGGCGCAGCAGGTCGCGCAAGCGGTCCGCGACCTGGGGCGTCATCGGGATCAGCGGCGCGAAGGTGCGCGCGCGCAGCGACGCGGCGAGCGTGCGCATCGCCTCCGTCGACAGCTTGTCGGGCTCGATCTCGACGTTCACGAGCACGTGCCGGTCGGGCGAATAGAACTCGAACACGGGCTGGCTCGAGAACACGTGCAGGCTGTCGCGCCCGCTCTTCTCGCCGCACATGCGCGCATGGCCTTCGAGCTCCAGCGGCACGGCCACCGCGATGCGGTCGGACGGCACCGCGCCCTGCTGCAGGATCACCTTGTCGAGGTCCTCGACCAGGAGCCGGATGCCGCCGAGCGACACGATGGACGACGAGCCATGAAACCGGCCGCCCGAGATTTGCGTGTAGTTGAGATCCCAGCCGTCGAAGATTCGCGCCTGCTCCTCCACGTCGGTGAACGCGCAGAACGCCACCGTTCGTGCGAGCGGCGGGGCGCCAGAAAAATCGCTCGGATCGGCGGACGGCGTCATCGGAGTCGGGAAGGGGCGGGCCGGATCGATGCATTGTAGCTGCTGCCCGAGCCGGTCAAAAAACCCGATGGCGCGATTCCCCGAAGAAACCCTCGCTTGCCGAAATCCGATAGTGAAAAGCCGGCCGGCGCAATACCTTTGGCACGAACGGAACACAACGTATCGCATCGCGCCGGCGCCTGGAGCCTCCCGCTTCGTTGCCGGACGAACCGAACACGGCTGCCGGCGTGGTCCCGGCAGCACACCTCTGGAGAGACGTCGATGGAGCTTCCACGTGGCGGATTCTGGCGCAATTGGGTAGGCAATCAGTCGTGCGTTGCCGCGCACATGGCGTCGCCGACCAGCGAGGCGGAGATCGCCGAGCTGGTGCATGCCGCGACGAGCCAGGGCAAGAACGTCCGATGCTCGGGATCGGGGCATTCGTTCACGCCGGTCGTCGCGACGAGCGGCCTGCTGCTGTCGCTGAAGGATTACCAGGGCATCGTCGCGGTCGACGCGCAACGAAAGCGCGTCACGGTGAAGGCCGGCACGCGGATCAACGCGGTGACGCGTCGTCTGAAGGACATCGGCTTCTCGCTCGTCAACCAGGGCGACATCGATTCGCAGGCCATTGCCGGTGCGCTCGCAACCGGCACGCACGGCACGGGGACGACGCTGAGCAACCTGTCGTCGCAGGTCGTCGGGATGCGGATCGTTCGCCCCGACGGCTCGATCACGGAAGTGAGCGACGGGCAGGACCTCGACCTGCTGCATGCGACGCAGGTGAACCTCGGCCTGTTCGGCGTGGTGTCGGAGCTGACGCTGCAGGTGACCGACGCGTTCTGGCTGCACGACCGCGTGTGGCGCGAGGACTTCGAGGCGCTGATGGAAAAGTACGACGAGCTTGCGGCCACGCACCGGCATTTCGGTTTCTTCTGGTGCCCGACGTCCGAAAGCCGCCACCTGTACTGCCTGCCCGATACCGCGAAGGTGTCGAACTCGAAGAAGGACTACGACGTGTGCGAAATCAAAGTGATGGACCTCACCGACGAACGCACGTTCTTCGAAGGCGAGCACGAGAAGATCGCGTACAGCGCCGAGGTCTATGCGATTCACTACGTCGCGAACTTCCACGAACTCGAATACGCAGTGCCTGCCGAACACGGCAAGGAAGCGCTGCGCCGCGTGCGCGACCTGATCCTCACGAAGCATCGCGACTGCATCTTCCCGGTCGAGTACCGCTTCACGAAGGGCGATCCGGCGTGGATCAGCCCGTTCAACGATCAGGACAGCGTAACCATCTCGTGCTCGGGCGGGCCGAACGGCGTCGACTATTGGCCGTTCCTGAAGGACGTCGACGACATCCTGCGCGATTACGGGTCGCGTCCGCACTGGGGCAAGCTGCACTTCACGAACCGCGACGACGTGGATCGCTGGTTCCCGAAAGCCGAAGCGTTCCGCGAACTGCGCCGCAGCGTGGACCCGGAAGGCCGTTTCCTCAACGATCATCTTCGGACGCTGTTCAGCTGAGCAATCCGAACGAACCAGACTGGAGAACGACGAATGAATGCCAAGATTGACGGGCGCCTGGCCGGCAAGGTCGCCATCGTGAGCGGCGGCGCGGGCGGATGCGGCGCCGCCGCGTCCGAACTGTTCGCCGCGCAGGGCGCGAAGGTGGCGATCGTCGACCGCGACGGCGACGCGGCCGAAACACTTGCGTCGCGGCTGCGCGATGCCGGCTTGCAGGCGATCGGCCTCGGCGCCGACGTGTCGAGGCAGTCGGACGTGCAGGCGGCGGTCGACGCGGCGCGCGGGCAGTATGGCAACGCGGACATCCTGTTCAATCACGCGGGCACGTTGATCGTCAAACCGTTCCTCGACATCGAGGAGTCGGAATGGGACTGGCTGATGGGCGTGAACGTGAAGAGCATGTTCCTGATGACGAAGGCGGTCCTCCCGCAGATGCTGGACAAGGGGCGCGGCAGCATCGTCTGCACGTCGTCGATCTCGGCCGTGTGCGCGACGCCCGGCGAGGTGCTGTATGACGCGACCAAGGGCGCGTGCCACATGTTCGCGCGGGCGATCGCCGTCGAGTACCGCGACCGCGGCATCCGCTGCAACGCGCTGGCGCCCGGGTTCATCCGCACGCCGCACGGGATGCGCGAGTTGAAGGATCTGCAGGCGATGGGCGTGGACGCGACCGAAGCGGCCATCGCGGTGCAGCAAGGCCGGCTGTGCGAGCCGTCGGAAGTGGCCGCGGCCGCGCTGTTCCTGGCGTCGGACGAATCGAGCTTCGTCAACGGCACGCACCTGTTCGTCGACAACTGTTTTTCCGCCGTTTAGGCCCCGATATTCGCAGGAGGCCGAAGGGCAGGCACGCGTTCTCCAAGGAGCGGCAGGTTCCGTCGAAGGTTCCGCAGCGATGCGGACCTTCGATTTTTTTTGCCGGGTCGTCGCGCGATGCGTCCTAGCGGATTGTCGTAATCCTTCTATCTGAACCGATTTGCGTCTGCTGGAATGGCAATGCCGAATCACCGTTCAGCCGGCATCGCAGGGCGGCATGGGCGATGACGTCATCGGGCGCCGGTCAGGCGCCCGGCTTCGCGGGTCCGGGCAAGTCCGGCATACCAGGGTCAATCCATCACTTTCTTTTGATCAATCATCATGTTCAATCGCACTACCAGCACCGTCGCCAACGTCGATCCGGAACTCTGGACTGCCATTCAGGACGAAAACCGCCGCCAGGAAGAGCACATCGAGCTGATCGCGTCGGAAAACTACACGAGCCCGGCCGTGATGGCCGCCCAGGGCTCGCAGCTCACGAACAAGTACGCGGAAGGGTATCCGGGCAAGCGTTACTACGGCGGCTGTGAATACGTCGACGTCGTCGAGCAGCTGGCGATCGACCGCGTGAAGCAGCTGTTCGGCGCGGAAGCCGCGAACGTGCAGCCGAACTCGGGTTCGCAGGCGAACCAGGGCGTGTTCTTCGCGATGCTCAAGCCGGGCGACACGATCATGGGCATGAGCCTCGCGCACGGCGGCCACCTGACGCACGGCTCGCCGGTGAACATGTCGGGCAAGTGGTTCAACGTCGTGAGCTACGGCCTGAACGAAAACGAAGACATCGACTACGACGCCGCCGAGAAGCTGGCGAACGAACACAAGCCGAAGCTGATCGTCGCGGGCGCGTCGGCATTCGCGCTGAAGATCGACTTCGAGCGTCTGGCGAAGATCGCGAAGTCGGTCGGCGCGTACCTGATGGTCGACATGGCGCACTACGCCGGCCTGATCGCGGCGGGCGTGTATCCGAACCCGGTGCCGCACGCGGACTTCGTGACGACGACGACGCACAAGAGCCTGCGCGGCCCGCGCGGCGGCGTGATCCTGATGAAGGCCGAGTACGAGAAGCAGATCAACTCGGCGATCTTCCCGGGCATCCAGGGCGGCCCGCTGATGCACGTGATCGCGGCGAAGGCGGTGGCGTTCAAGGAAGCGCTGTCGCCGGAATTCAAGGCCTACCAGGAGAAGGTGGTCGAGAACGCGCGCGTGCTGGCTGAAACGCTGGTCAAGCGCGGGCTGCGGATCGTGTCGGGCCGTACGGAAAGCCACGTGATGCTGGTGGACCTGCGCGCGAAGAACATCACGGGCAAGGCGGCGGAAGCGGCGCTGGGCGCGGCACACATCACGGTGAACAAGAACGCGATCCCGAACGATCCGGAAAAGCCGTTCGTGACGAGCGGGATCCGTCTGGGTTCGCCGGCGATGACGACGCGCGGCTTCGGCGCGGCGGAAGCCGAGACGGTCGGTAACCTGATCGCCGACGTCCTGGAAGCGCCGGAAGATGCGGCGACGATCGAGCGTGTGCGCGGTGTGGTCGCGGAGCTGACCAAGCGTTTCCCGGTCTACGGCTAAGTCGCGGCAATCGGGTTCAACCGCCAACGCGGTTGAACCTCGTCCGCACCGAAACGACGTAAAAAAATCCGGCTCGCAAATCGCGAGCCGGATTTTTGCGCTGTGCGCGAACTGGTGTCGCGTCACACCGTCGGATCGACGTTCGCCTCGAGTTCGCGAATGCGCTCGTCATTGCGCGTGTCCTTGAGCATCGGCGGCCCGGCGAAGGTCTTGCGCACACCGAAGCCGTACCAGATGACCATCAGCGCCGCCACGAACGCGACGAGCACGTAGAGCACTTTCTCGTTCGGCGGCTGGATGCCGACGTATGCGAGCACGCAGGCGCCCACCAGCGCGAGCAGCGCGCACGGCTTCGACCAGATGCCCAGCTGGAACGGGCCCTTTTCGGTCCACGTGCGGCCTTCGGCGAGCATCCCCGAGCCGAGCGGCATCGCATACGAGATGAACAGGAACACGGCGCTGCCCGCGCTCAACACCGAGAACGCATCGCCGTACAGCGTGACGACGATGGCAAGCACCGCGCAGGTCCAGATCGCGGGCCCGGGCGTTCGGTGGTTGTGATTCACGCTGCGCAGCAGCTTCGACGCCGGCAGCCCGCCGTCGCGCGCGAACGCGTACATCATGCGCGAGGTCGACATGATCGCCGCGAGCCCGCACACGTAGTTGATGAAGAACATCGCGAGCTCGAGGCACACGCGCAACGTCTTCGGAATCGGCGCGAGGATGGCTTCGAAGAAGCCGGTGCCCTGTTTCATCGCGGCGGTCAGGTCCGGCATGACGAGCACGAACGCGCACACCATCACGTAGCCGAACGCGGCGGACCAGAACACCGAGCCGATAATGCCGCGCGGCACGTTCTTCGCCGCGTCGTGCGTTTCTTCAGACGTGTGCGCGGATGCGTCGAAGCCCGTGATCGTGTAGGTCACCAGCAGCAGGCCGGACAGGAACGCGAGCGGCGTGGCCTGTTTCGGCCAGGCGCCGCCGTCGACGCCCGTGTAGTTGGTGAAGGTGACGAGCCGATGCAGGTCGAACGCGACCGGCGAGTAGGCCAGCAGCGACACGACCAGCGCGATCGTCACGACGAAGATCAGATAGCCGGACAGGTCGGTGATCTTGCTCGCGATCCTGATGCCGCGTGCGTTCAGGACTGCCTGCGAAAGGGTGATGATCGCGATGAACGCGGTCTGATGCCACCATGTCAGGCTGTCCGGACTGACGCCGAACATCGGCGCGATCAGCGTCTTGAAGAACGGATCGTAGGTGCCGAAGTTGATCGCCGCGATCACGAAGATCAGGCCGATCAGGTTGAGCCATGCCGTCATCCACCCCCATTTCTTCCCGCCGAGGATCGCGCCCCAGTGATAGAGGCCGCCGGCGGTCGGAAACGCGGATGCGATCTGCGACATCGACACCGCGACGATCAGCGCGAACAGCGAGCCGAGCGGCCAGCCGAGGCCGATCGATGCGCCGCCGGCCGCGGAAAACGCGAGCTGAAACGCCGTGATGCCGCCCGACAGAATACAGATCACCGAAAACGACACGGCGAAGTTCGAGAAGCCGTTCATGCGTCTCGACAGCTCCTGCGCGTATCCCATCTTGTGGAGAAGGCTTACGTCACTGTCGGTGCCTGTATCAGGCTGGATTTTCGCGTCCATGTTCGCTCCGTCACGAATGTCCTGCGAGGCAGGACCGTCATCGCTGCCCGGGCCCGGCACGGCGGCCCGCTCCTGGAATTCGTCGGCGGCGCGCGACGTCATGCGGTGACGACGGTCGCGTGCCGGTCCGATACGGGAACGGTATGAAGCCAAATCTCGCGGCGATATCGGATTTCGGCAATGCGGTGAAACTCCGGATGCGTGCACCGTTCGGGGGCATCGCATGGCGGGGTGAAGTTTTGTAAGAAATCCGTACGGATCGGGGCGTGAGTCGGCCGGGGAATACCCGGGACGGCCTACTCGATTTGCTGCCGGCCGTGTTTCGGTCCGAAGCGCGCGCGGTAGTCGCGCGGCGTTATCCCGACCCGCTTCGCGAACGCACGTTGCAGTGCATCCACGCTGCCGAACCCCGAACGTTGCGCGACCCGTTCGAGCGGCCAGTCCGCCCGCTCCAGCAGCACCTTCGCGCGCTCGACGCGCGCGGCCAGCACGAATTGCGCGGGCGGAAGCCCCGTCTCCTTGAGGAAATTGCGCGCAAACGTCCGCTCGCTCATGTGCAGGCGCGCGGCCAGCGCGGCGACGCCGAGGTCGCCGGTCGGGTCGTCGGCGATCGACGTGAGCAGCGCGCGCATCGGCGGTGTCGCGTTGGCCTGGAGGTCGAGGCCGACGCTGAATTGCGCCTGTCCGCCGGGGCGGTGCATGAAGAGCACGAGCTCGCGTGCGACCGCGAGCGCGGTCGGCGCGCCGCAGTCGGCTTCGACGAGCGCGAGACACAGGTCGATGCCTGCCGTCACGCCGGCCGACGTATGAAACGGCGGATCGCTCACGTAGATCGCATCCGGCTCGACCCGCACGTCAGGGCATAGCGCCTGCAGCGTCGCACACTGATTCCAGTGCGTGGTTGCGCGCCTGCCGTCCAGCCATCCGCCCGCGGCGAGCACGAACGCGCCCGTGCAGATGCTCGCGATGCGCCGCGTGCTCGCGATCCGGGGGCGCAGCCACGGCAGCAGACCGGCGTTCGACGCCGCGTGTCGCAGCGCCGCTTCGCTGCCGCCCGCGACGACGATCGTGTCGATGCGTTCGGGCAAGGCCGCAAGCGCGGTCGGGCCGGCAAGACGCAGGCCCGCATGCGTGACGATGTCGCGACCATGCTGTGACGCGAGCGTGAGCCGATAGCGCGGGACATGGCCGGGAAGGTGACGGTTCGCGACAGCGAACACTTCCATCGGGCCCGTGATGTCGAGTGACTGGACGCCTTCGAAGCCGACGACGACGATGTCGCGCGCCGAACCGGTTGACTGGGACATGGCGGAAAGTGCGGTGGAGTTGTCCTTGTGACCGCGAGCATGATCCTTGTAATTTTCCGGACATGCAATCGATTGACTCGGGTGGGCGATGCGGGAACGGAACAGAAACGGGGCGGCACGCGTGGCAATGGTGCTGATCGTGTGCGCGGTGCTGGGCGCGTGCATGTCGGGGCAGCCCGGGCCGTCGGTCGCGCACGGCGCCCGAACGGTCACGCAAACGCTGACCGTGAACGCACCGAAAGCGGGTCGCACGCGGCCGCTCGTTGCGATCGTCGCGGACAACGCAGGAACGGAGACGACCGATTTCATGGTCCCGTACGCGATTCTGAAGACGTCGGGCGCTGCCGATGTCGTGGCTGTGTCGGTCGACGCCAGCGCGGTCGAACTGATGCCCGCACTGCGGATGCTGGCCGATACGACGCTCGACCGATTCGACGCGGCCGTGCCGTCGGGGGCCGACATCGTGATCGTGCCTGCGCTGCATCGAGCCGACCGGCCAGCCGTGCTGGCATGGCTGCGCAAGCAAGCGGCGGCCGGCGCCACGATGGTGGCGATCTGCGATGGCGCGGAGGTGCTCGCGAACGCCGGGCTGTTGCGGGACCGTATGGCGACCGCGCACTGGTACTCGCGTGCCGGGCTGCGTCGCCGTTTTGCCGATACCGCGTGGCTCGACGATCGACGCTACGTGATGGATGGCAACGTGATGACGACGGCCGGCGTGTCGGCGTCGATTCCCGCGTCGCTTGCGTTGGTGAATGCACTGGCGGGGCCGGTGGTGGCGCGCGAAGCGGCACGCAACATCGGCGCGGAGGGATGGAGCGACGTTCACGACGGCAGCCGGTTCGGTTTGACCGCGCGTGCCGTGGCGACCGCGCTGACGAATCGCGTCGCGTTCTGGCGGCATCGGACGTTCGACCTGCCGGTCGCGAGCGGATTCGATGAACTCTCGGTTGCGCTCAGCGCCGACGCATGGGCGCGGACGTGGCGCAGCGACGTCGTCGCAACGGCGGATGCGCGCGTGATCGAATCGAAGCACGGGCTGCGCCTCCTGACGCAGCCGGCCGATACCGGCCACCCGCGCGTCACGATTCCCGCGGGACGGCGGGGTGACGGTGTGCTGCCCGGTGTGCTCGGAGACGTCGCGGCGCGCTACGGCGACGCGACGTCGGACTGGGTGGCCCTGCAACTCGAGTATGCGCGGTAGCGGCTGCGGCGCTGATGGCCCCCCCGAAGCAAACAACGCCCGAGCGGAATGATGTTCCGCTCGACGTGACGAACGGATTGCGTTCAGACCGTTGCCGTTCGCCGCTCCGTCAGCCGATCCCACAGCATTCCGGCGCGGCTCCCGCTTCCGCAATACGCGAGCACCGGCTTCGGCAGCGCATCGACGAGCGCGCCGAACGCATCGACTTCCGCGTCGCCGATCCGGTCGCGTTCGACCGGCAGATAGCGCGCGTCGAGGCCGAGTTCGCGCGCGGCGGCGGCGATTTCCTCGAAGGCCGGCTGATCGGCGCTTTCGCCGTCCGGCCGGTTGCAGATCACCGCGCGAAAGCCCGCGTTGCGGATCGCCTTCAGGTCCGCCGGCGAGATCTGTCGCGATGCGGCGAACCCGGTCGCCGTCGCGGCACGGCATTGCTCGAGCGCGCGCGCGAAACACGCGATCGCGAAATCGACGTCCTGCTCCGTCGTGAAGCGGCCGAAGCTGACGCGCACCGTGCGGCCCGCGGCTTCGGCGTCGAGGCCGATCGCGGTCAACACATGGGACGGCGCGCCGCTCATCGAATTGCACGCGGAGGTTGACGACACGGCGAGCGCATCGCCGAGCATGAACGGGAAGAAGCCCGGCACGTTCACCGTGAGGCTCAACGTGTGCGGGATACGGCGTGCCGCCGCCGCGTTGTGCGTGATGCCGCCGAGCGCGAGCAGCGCGTCCTTCAGGCGTGCGCTGAGCGCCGCGATCCGCACGGCTTCGCGCTCGAGTTTTTCGGCGGCCAGCTCGCAGGCGGTGCCCATTCCGACGATCTGGTGCGTCGCGAGCGTGCCCGAGCGCAGGCCGCGCTCGTGTCCGCCGCCGTGGATCTGCGGCGCGATGCGGTCGGCGATCTCGCGGCGGACGAACAGCGCGCCGATGCCCTTGGGGCCATACACCTTGTGCGCGGACATCGACAGCAGATCGATGCCGAGCGCGCGCACGTCGATCGGCGTCTTGCCGAGCGCTTGCGCGGCGTCGACGTGCAGCAGCGCGCCGGCCGCATGCACGATGCGCGAGATCGCGCCGATGTCGGTCAGCGTGCCGAGTTCGTTGTTGACGAGCATCAGCGACACCAGGCCCGTGTCGGGGCCGATCGCCGCGGCCACGGCGTCGACGGTGATTTCGCCGTCGGCGGTGGGCGACAGGCAGGTCGCGGTCATGCCGCGCTTCGACAGGTTCGCCATCGTGTCGAGGATGGCCTTGTGTTCGATGCGGCTCGTGATCAGGTGGCGCTTGTCGGTCGCGGTCTCCGCATAGCCTTTCAGCGCGAGGTTGTTCGATTCGGTGGCGCCCGACGTCCAGACGATCTCGTCGGCATCCGCGCCGATCAGCGCGGCGACTTGCGCGCGCGCATGCTCGACTTTTTCCTTCGCCAGCCGGCCGGCGGCGTGCGAGCTCGACGCGGGATTGCCGAAGATGCCGTCGGCACCGAGGCAGGCCGTCATCGCTTCGATCACGCGGGGATCCGCGGGGGTGGTGGCCGCGTAGTCGAGGTAGTGCAGCGGGGTGGTGTCGCTCATGTCCTTCTCTGGCTCGTTCTTTTCGTAACGGGAGAAATGATACGAGGAGGAGCGGGGAAAAAGGATCCAAAAACGGTTGGATGTTCGCCAATTTGAAGAAAAATATTCCATCGAATCCGATCTGGATGGAATCGGATCCTGCCGCCGCCTGGGGGCACCCGGCAACGATCCGCCGATGTCCATGAGGGATTCCCCCGGTGACGCACGCATCCGCGCCATTTCGCCGGTGCGCGCCGCGCGTTCCGCGCTGTCCGCCGACGTCTCCCGCAGCGATCCGCCGATTATTTGCGTTTCGCGAATGGCGCGTTCGCCGGTTGTTCCATACCCGATCTGCGTGCGCGCACCTATCGTTCGGGCGTCGGCTGATTGAATTCGACGCCTGCAACCGGACAGGCGGCCGCCACTTCCTCGCGACTCACGTCGCATCGCACACACAAGACAACGGACCCGGCCCATGCACGGACGCCCCCGGCGCGTGCAGGCGGACCGGTCCTCGGAGACGGACATGAAAGCAAACGAGTGGGATACCTCCTATGAGTGGAAGGCGGTGACGCTGCTGGCGCTCGGTTTCGGGCTGGTCGGCCTCGACCGCTGGCTCATCGCGCCGCTGTTCCCTTCGATCATGAAGGATCTGCACCTGACCGCGCAGGATGTCGGCAACTGCATCGGCGTGCTCGGCCTGTCATGGGGCATCTTCGCGGCGCTGATGGGCGGCATTTCCGACAAGATCGGCCGCCGCAAGGTCCTGATCCCGGCGATCATCGCGTTCTCGCTGCTGTCCGGCTTCTCGGGGCTCGCGGGCGGGCTGCTCGGCCTGATCGCGATCCGCGGGCTGATGGGCGTCGCCGAAGGCTCGTTCTGCCCGACCAGCTTCGCGGCCACCGCCGACGCGTCGCATCCGCGGCGGCGCGGCCTGAACCTCGGGCTGCAGCAAAGCGGCTTCGCGCTGTTCGGGCTCGCGCTGTCGCCGATCATCGCGACGCAACTGCTCAACGTCGTGTCGTGGCGCTGGGTGTTCGCGCTCGTGGCGATTCCCGGGCTGATCCTCGGCGCGATCATGTTCTTCGTGATCCGCGAACCGAAGCGCGCGAAGGAGGTGGTGTCGGAACACGCGCCGGCGTCGCTCGGCCATGTGCTGAAGAGCCGCAACATCCTCGTCGCGATGGCCGCGCTGTGCTGCGCGATGACCGGCGTGTTCGTGCTCGGCGCGCTGTTGCCGCTGTACCTGACGGACTACCTTGCGCTCGGCACGCAGAAGATGGGCCTCGTGGTGTCGGCGATCGGCTTCGGCGGCTTTCTCGGGCAGTTCGGGCTGCCGGGCCTGTCCGACCTGGTGGGCCGGCGCCTCGCGAGCATCGTCGGTTTCGCCGGCACGGCGGTGATGCTCTACGTTTTCCGCGGGCTGGGCCCGCAGCCGCTCGTGTTGTTCGCGGTGCTGTTCGTCGCGTCGTTCTTCACGCTCGGGCTGGTGTCGCTGCTCTCGGGCCCGGTGGCGACCGAAGCCGCGCCCGTCGGCCTCGTGTCGACGTCGATCGGCGTGGTGGTCGGTTGCGGCGAGATCTTCGGCGGCGGCATCGCACCGGCGATGGGCGGCTACGTCGCCGCACACTTCGGGATCCAGAACATTCTGTGGCTGCCGATGGGCGCAGTGCTGCTCGGCATCGTGGTCAGCCTGCTGCTGCGGGAAACCGCGCCGGCCGTGCTGCAGCGTCGCGTGGGCTTGCAGCCGGAGCTGTCGGCGGGCAAGCAGCCGTAACGTATCGCGCGGCGTTACCCGCGCCCGGGGCGCCGGCGAGATTGACACCCGCCCGTTGACAGTGTGACGCGTTCGGCTTGACCCACCCGGCCGGCCGGTGCGGTTAGACTGCCGGTTTCGCTTTCGGAAAGGGCGCAGCATGGACCGGTTTCTGAGCATCGAGGCGTTCGTCAGGGTCGCGGAGGCGAGCAGTTTCGCGGAAGCGGCGCGACAGCTTGGGGTCACCAGTTCGGTCGTGACGAACCGCATCCAGCAGCTGGAGAAGTTCGTCAACGCGCCGCTGTTCCATCGCAGCACGCGCCACGTGCGCCTGTCCGAAGTGGGCGAGACCTTCTACCGCGAATGCGCCGAGGTGGTCGGGCGCGTCAACGAGCTGACCGACCAGATGCGCGAACTGCGCGCGACGCCGACCGGACGGCTGCGTATCCAGATGCTGCCCGGTTTCGCGCTCGATCACTTCGGCGTGCCGCTCGCCGAGTTCAATCGCCGCTACCCGGGCATTCAGCTCGACATCATCGTCAATGACCGTGTCGTGGACCCCGTCGAAGAAGGGTTCGACATCGCGTTCCAGATCTTCCCGCCGATATCCGAGTCGCTGATCGAGCGGCGACTGTTCGTGGTCCGACGCCTCTTCTGCGCGGCGCCGGCCTACCTCGAAGCGCATGGTGCGCCACAACATCCACGCGAATTGCTGCAGCACACCACGGCGCTGTATTCCGGCTATCCGTCGCGCAACCGCTGGACCCTGACGCGCGGCGACGAGGTCGTCGAAATGGAGTTGCCCGGCATGATCCGCTCGAACTCCGTGCACCTGCTGCGCGAGTATGCGCTGACGGGCGGCGGTGTCGTGTGCCTGCCCACGCTGGTTGCGAGCGACGCGCTGGTCGCGGGCCGGCTGGTGCCCATCCTCACCGATTTCCAGATCGCGCCGCTGAGCTTCGCCGCCGTTTATCCCGCAACGCAGCGACAGGCGTTGAAGGTGAAGGCGCTGGTCGAATTCCTCGTCGAATACATCGGCGACGAGTCGCCGTGGGACCGTCCGCTGCTGGAGCGCGGCTGGGTTCGCTGAACGAAGCGATTATTCGCGAATCGCAAATGCCGTAGTCGCGGTCCGTTGCCTTGTTGAGGGGCGCCCTTGCCCCTAGAGTTGAATCCAACAAGCGGTTCAACTCAGGAGACAGCAATGACCGACACGGCATTCCACACCGTCTTTGGCTCGCTCGACAGTCATACCAAAGGCGAGATCGAAATCACCAGCGGCAGCGCAAAACATTACGCCTTCTCGAACGTCTTCGAGATCGCATCGAAGTCGGCGCCTTACGAAAAGGTCGTCGCCGGCAAGAACCTCGAATACGTGATCGAAGTGCTGCGGACCGAAGGCCAGTCGCCCTGGTTCGCGTGCGCGCACGACGAGTTCGCGATCCAGATGGATGGCGAAGTCCGCATCGAATTCATCAAGCTCGACAACCCGCCGACCACCGGCCGCGGCACCGTGAGCGCCGGCACGCAGCCGGCGGGCCGCGAGATGGGCTACGTCGTCCTGCGCAAGGGGCATCAGGCACTGCTGCCGGCCGGCTGCGCGTATCGCTTCGCAGCCGGCAAGCCGGGCGTCGCGCTCGTGCAGACCGTGCTCGGCGAGCTGTCCGTCGAGAAGTGGGCCGACATCTGCCTGCACTGACACATCCGACTGCCCCGTTCAAATATTCCAGGAGACACGTTATGGCCACCCTCGAGACCCTCGATCCTTCCGCGGGCTTCGCCGCCGATCTGGTGCAGGCCACGGAAGCCGATGCCGTCACCGGCTACCGCCGCTTCAAGCTCGGCGAGTTCGCGTTCCAGCGCGACGAATACTTCGTGAAAATCAGCTGGCCGGCGAAAGGCCGGACGCGCACGCATGCGATGCCCGCGGACGCGTTCCTGCGCGCGATGATGCGCGACGTCGCATGGGGCTTCTTCTACGGCTGGGTGAACTTCGATCACGTGTTCGGCACGCGCAATCACTACGGCAAGGTCGACGTCTACGCGGGCACGTTCAACGGAATCCTGAAGGAAGCCGGCGTCGACTACACCGAGACGTTCGAAACGCCGACGATCATGGCGACCTTCAAGGCCATGCTGCACGACTGGACCAACGAAGGCTTCGATCCGTTCGCCGCACCCGAGGAAACCGGCACGGCGTTCGGGCGCAAGCACGGCGAGAACGGCGCGGCGATCGACCGCACGCGCATCGCGACGCGCCGCATGCCGGGCCTCGAAGGCGACTCGCCGCTGCGCGACGCGCTGCCGGTCAACCGCGCGTTCCTCGACGTCGGCCAGGACGAGCCGGAAGTGCACGTGAAGCCGGGCTTCGAAGGCGAACTGCACGCGTTCAACCTGTTCAAGTACCTGTCGCGTTCGGACGTGACGTGGAATCCATCGGTCACGTCCGTGTGCGGGCGCAGCCTGTTCTGCCCGACGACCGAGGAATTCATCCTGCCGGTGTTCCACGGCAACGACCGCGTCGAATGGTTCCTGCAACTGTCCGACGAAATCGTGTGGGACATCGGCGACAAGAACACCGGCGCGCCGCGCGCGCGCATCACGATGCGGGCCGGCGACATCTGCGCGATGCCCGCCGACATCCGGCACCAGGGCTACTCGACGAAGCGCTCGATGCTGCTGGTCTGGGAAAACGCGACGCCGGACCTGCCGCAGCGATACGAGAGCGGCGAGCTGGCGCCGTATCCGATCGCGTTCTGAGCAGCACTTCAGCAACAAATCGAGGACGATTCATGCAAACCCAACTCTTCATCGACGGGCGCTTCGTCGATGCCGTCGAGCGCGGCACCATCGACGTGCTCAATCCGCACGACGGCTCGCTGATCACGAAGATCGCCGCGGCCACGTCGGCGGACGTGGACCTGGCGGTCGAAGCCGCCAGCCGCGCGTTCCCGAAGTGGTCGGCAATGGCGGCGGCGGAACGCGGCCGTCTGCTGCTGCGCCTCGCCGACGCGATCGAAGCCAACGCCGAGGAACTCGCGCAACTGGAATCGCTGGACACCGGTCATCCGATTCGCGATTCGCGCGCGCTCGATGTGCCGCGCACGGCAGCATGCTTCCGCTACTTCGGCGGCATGGCCGACAAACTGCAGGGCTCGGTGATTCCCGTCGAAACCGGCTTCCTGAACTATGTGCAGCGCGCGCCGATCGGCGTCGTCGGCCAGATCGTGCCGTGGAATTTCCCGCTGATGTTCACGAGCTGGAAGATGGGCCCGGCGCTGGCGGCCGGCAACACGGTCGTGCTCAAGCCGTCGGAGATCACGCCGCTGTCGACGCTGCGCATCGTCGAGCTGATGGCCGAGGTCGGGTTCCCCGCGGGCGTCGTCAATATCGTCCCCGGCTACGGTCACACGGCAGGCCAGCGGCTCGCCGAACACCCCGGTGTCGGGAAGATCGCGTTCACCGGTTCGACGGCGACGGGCCGCCGGATCGTCGCGGCCTCGCAGGGCAACCTGAAGCGCGTGCAACTGGAACTGGGCGGCAAGGGCGCGAACATCGTGTTCGACGATGCGAACCTCGATGCCGCCATCAACGGCGCCGCGTGGGCGATCTTTCACAACCAGGGGCAGGCGTGCATCGCGGGTTCGCGTCTCGTGCTGCATGAACGCATCGCCGACGCATTCCTCGAGCGCTTCGTGTCGCTGGCTTCGTCGATCCGCGTCGGCAACCCGCTGGACCCGGACACCGAGATGGGCCCGCTGACGTCGAAGCAGCACCTCGATCGCGTGCTGTCGTTCGTCGATGTCGCGCGCGAGCAGGGCGGCCGCGTGCTCGCGGGCGGCAGTGCGCCGCAGGACGCCGCGCTCGCCGACGGCTACTACGTGCGCCCGACCGTCATCGAAGCGAAGAGCGCCGCCGATCGCGTCGCGCAGGAGGAAGTGTTCGGCCCGTTCGTCACCGTGCTGCGCTTCGGCAGCGACGAGGAAGCGCTGTCGATCGCCAACGCGACCGAATACGGGCTCGGCAGCGGACTGTGGACCAACGATCTGTCCCGCGCGCACAAGATGGCGTCGCGGATCGACGCGGGCATGTGCTGGATCAACTGCTACAAGCGCGTGAATCCGGGCAGCCCGTTCGGCGGCGTCGGCAAGTCGGGCTACGGCCGCGAGATGGGCTTCGAGGCGATGCACGACTACACGGAAGCGCGCTCGGTGTGGGTCAACGTCGACGGCAAGGTGCCGCCGCACTTCAAGCGTTGAGGCTGAAATGGAGCGCTTCGTCTATCAGGGAACGCCGTCGCGCGTCGTGTTCGAATGGGGCGCGCTCGAACGGCTGCCGGACGAGCTGTCCGCGCTCGGCGCGCAGCGGGCGCTGATTCTGTCGACGCCGGAACAGCAGCCCCTCGCCGAACGGGGCAGGCGCGTGCTCGGTGCGCGAGCGGCCGGCGTATGCGCGCAGGCCGTGATGCACGTGCCGGTCGAAGTCGCGCGTGCCGCGCGCGAGATGGCGGCCGAGCTGGGCGCGGACTGCTGCATCGCGATCGGCGGCGGCTCGACGATCGGGCTCGGCAAGGCGATCGCGCTCGAGTCGTCGCTGCCGATCCTCGCCGTGCCGACGACTTACGCGGGCTCGGAAATGACGCCGATCTTCGGGCTCACGGAAGGCCGGCTGAAGCGCACCGGGCGCGACGCGCGCGTGCTGCCGCGAACCGTGCTCTACGACCCGTCCCTGACGCTGTCGCTGCCGCCGGGGATTTCGGCGGCGTCGGGCGTCAATGCGATGGCGCACGCGGTCGAAGCGCTCTACGCGGAAGATGCGAACCCGGTGATCAGCCTGATGGCCGAGGAGTCGATTCGTGCGCTCGGCGAGGCGCTGCCGGCGATCGTTCGTGATCCGGACGATCGTGAGATGCGTAGCCGCGCGTTGTATGGCGCGTGGCTCGCCGGCACGTGCCTCGGCGCGGTCGGCATGGCGTTGCACCACAAGCTGTGTCATACGCTCGGCGGCACCTTCAACCTGCCGCATGCGCAGACGCACGCCGCGATGTTGCCGCATACCGCGCACTACAACCATGCCGCGGCGCCCGACGCGCTGCGCCGTGTCGCGCGTGCGCTGGGCGGCGCCGAGGCGGCCGACGCCGGCCCGCTGTTGTTCCGGCTGAATCGGCAACTGGGCCTGTCGCCGGCGCTTGCCGATATCGGGATGCCGGAAGCGGGCCTCGACGAAGCCGCCGACCTCGCCTGCCGGAATCCGTATGCGAATCCGCGGCCGATCGAACGTGCGCCGATTCGCGAATTGCTTCAGCATGCGTGGGAAGGGCGCGAGCCGCATTGAGCGGCCGGCCGCATCACAGGAGACGAACGTGACGAACGATCTTCATGACGACGGCGACACGCGGCTGACCGAGCAGGTCGTCGCCAGCTTCGACGATACGCCGAACCCGCGCTTGCGCGTGCTGATGCAGAGCCTCGTGCGGCATCTGCATGCGTTCGTTCGCGAGACGGAGCTGACCGAGGCCGAGTGGATGGCCGCGATTCGCTTCCTGACCGAAACCGGGCAGATGTGCGACGACGTCGTGCGCCAGGAATTCATCCTGCTGTCGGACACGCTGGGCGTGTCGATGCTGGTCGACGCGATCAACCATCGCTTCGCCACCGGCGCGACGGAAACGACCGTATTCGGCCCGTTCTACATCGAAGGCATGCCCGAGCGCGCGTATGGCGAGAACATGGCCTTCACGCCCGGCACGCCCGTCGTCGTGCATGGCCGCGTGCTCGCCACCGATGGCGCGCCGGTGCGCGACGCCGTGCTCGACGTGTGGCAGACCGCGGAAAACGGCATGTATTCCGGGCAGGACAAGGCGCAGCCGCACGGCAATCTGCGCGGCCGCTACCGGACCGACGCCGAAGGCCGTTATGCGATCACGACGATCCTGCCGGTCAGCTACCCGATTCCGACCGACGGGCCGGTCGGGAAGATGCTCGACGCGACCGGCCGTCATCCGTGGCGGCCCGCGCATCTGCACTTCATGATCGACGCGCCGGGCTATCGCAAGCTCGTCACGCATCTGTTCGACGAGGAGGATGCGTATCTGAAGTCGGATGCCGTCTTCGGCGTGAAGCCGTCGCTGATGGTTGCCTATCGTCCGCGTGCGGCGGGCGATGAACTCGCGCGCCGCGTTGGTTTGACGGGCGCATATCGCGAAGCGACGTACGACTTCGTGCTCGACCGGAGTTGACCGACATGGCGCGATTCTTTGCAGTGTTTGCGACGGACCAGCCCGGGATGCGCGACGTGCGCGACCGCGTGCGGTCCACGCATCGGACCTACCTGCGCTCCGCCGCGCAGCACGGTGTGTATGTGCGGCTCGGCGGACCGACGCTCGATCCGCAGGGCGATGCGATGAACGGCACGCTGCTCGTCGTCGAGGCGGACGACATCGATGCGGTGATGCAGTTCGTCGGCAACGATCCGTACGTGAAGGAGGGGCTGTTCTCGCGGGTGGAGGTTCGACCGTGGGACTGGAGCCTCGGCAATCCCGAGCGGAGAGCGTGAGTCATGGGTGCCGCGCAACTCTGCCGCTTCTCCGATGTGCCGGACGGTGGGGCGCGGGTCGTCGACGAAGCGCGCATCGGGCGTCCCGTCATCGTCGTGCGGCGTGGGGAGCAGGTGTGGGCGTATGTGAATCGTTGCCCGCATTTCTCGGTTCCGCTCGATTTCGTGCCGGGCAACGTTTCCTGCTACCGGTCCCAGGTGCTGATGTGTGCGCATCACAGCGCGCTGTTCAGGTTCGACGATGGCGTGTGCATCGACGGCCCGTGTTCGGGTGCCGGGCTGGAAGCCGTGGCTGTCGAGGTCGATTCGGCGGCTTGGGTGATTTGTCGGGACGCGCGGTAATCGCATTGCGCGGGATGAAATCGGGAATGAGCGGGATTTCATTCGTTCTGTTAAATCAGTAAAGCTAATCAAATACGAGTTTTTCCGACCCGGATGAATGCGAAGCCGGGACGGGGGAGTCGTTGTTTCACGAAGCATCGGGCGAGACCCGCGAGACAGCGGGCGACCGGTTCGCATTGACAGAAAAAAGACGGAGACACAATGAAACTGAGGTTTGGAGCAGTCGCGATGCTTGTCATCGCGCAGGGTGCGTACGCGCAGAGCAGCGTGACGCTGTTCGGTTTGATCGACAGCGGCATCTCGTATGTCAGCAACGAGGGTGGTGGAAAGAACGTCAAGTTCGACGACGGCATCTTCACGCCGAACCTGTTCGGCTTGCGCGGCACGGAAGATCTCGGTGGCGGATATCACGCGACGTTCGCGCTCGTGAACCAGTTCTCGATGGCGAACGGCAGCATCATCGGGACCGGAATCTTCGGGCGCAACGCATACGTGGGCATCGAGAGCGACCGGTTCGGCGGCATCAGGCTGGGAAATCAGTACGACTTCATGGTGGATTCCCTGTTTGCGAAGGGGAACGCGATCTCGATGGATCTCACGGGGCTGTACGGGTTCAGGAATGGCCCGTTCCAGCGTCTCGCGCTGCCGGGCAATCCGACCGGCGCATTCGACTGGGACCGCACGGCAGGCAGCAAGCCGGTCGCGAATGCGGTCAAATACAGCTCGCCGACGATTGCCGGGTTTTCCGGAGGCGTGATGTATGCGTTCGGCGGCGTGGCCGGTTCCGTCGGCGCGGACAATACCGTGAGCGCCGGGCTGAACTACGAAGTCGGGGCGTTCGGTATCGGTGCGGCCTATACGAACGAGAAGTATGGTCCGGCGCCGGGTACGCCATCGACCAGTGTGCGCAACTGGGGCGTCGGGATGCACTACGATTTCGGCGCGATCAGTGCAAAGGCGCTGCTGACGACCGTGCGCAATTCGTTCAACGACGCAGGCGTGTGGATGGCCGAAGCAGGCGGCGTGTGGCGCATCAGACCGGACGTCTTTCTCGGCGCGAAGTACATGTACATGAAGGGCAACGAAGCCGTGAACGACAACCATGCGCATCAGGTCAGCGTCGCGTTTCAGTACCTGTTGTCGAAACGGACGATGGTTTACGTGTCCGCGGATTATCAACGCGCGAACAGCGGCGCGAACGCGCAGATCAACGGCGTGCTCGATCCGAACGGGGCGTCCAGCTCGGCGAGTCAGGCCGTCGCGCGCGTCGGGGTGCATACGATGTTTTGACGGGGCGCCGGGCGGAACGTGCGTCAAGGTCCGCCCCGCACCGAACTACCTCGCGGCGGACGCTGCCTCCCTGGCCTTGTCCTGCTCCGCCGCGAGTGCCGCATCTGCCGCCTGCGCGCGCTGGATGGCCGGGCGCGCCAGCACGCGATCGATATAGGCGCGAATGCGCGGCGTCTCGGGCACGAGCTTGAACATCGTGGTCCAGTTCAGCGCGGAGCCCCACAGCACATCCGCGGCCGTGAAGCGCTCGCCCAGCAGCCAGGGCCCCTTTGCCAGTTGTGCATCGATCGCGTTGATGACGGTATCGAAGTCGCCGTACGGCGACGTCGAATAGGCCGCGGGCGGACGATTCATCGAGCGGTCGACGATGGCCGGCTCGAAGCACGAGCCATAGAACGTCATCCAGCGCAGGTACGGGCCGCGCAGTGAATCGCCGGGCGCCGGCGACAGGCCGGCTTCCGGATACAGTTCCGCCGCGTACATGTAGACGGCGGGCTGCTCGGTCACGATCACGTCGCCGTGACGCAGCGCGGGCACCTTGCCCATCGGGTTGAGTCGGAGATATTCGGCTTCGTGATGTTTGCCCGCGGAGAGGTCGAACGCGTGCAGTTCGTAGTCGGCGCTCAGTTCCTCGAGCAGCATCCGCGCGCCGGCCGATCGGCTGCGCGGGGAGTGGTACAGGGTCAGGTGACGGTCTTGCGGCATCGCGGGCTCCGGTATGCGTTCGGGACAAATATGGAAATGTAGGACGGCCGCGCGGCTTCGTCTTGGAAAAATCCGCTGCGGCGGTGCATCATCATGCAGTCACCTCAACGGTTCGTCACCATGGCCGACTTGCGTAACGTGACCGAGACGCCCAAAGGCGTCGTCGGTCCGAAAGCCTTCAATCAGCGCTTCCGCCTGAATCGCTATTACCCCTGTGCCGAACTGGCCGGGGTGCTGGATCATCACTGGATCGTCGAATGGGATCTGCGCGACCAGCCGCCGTATGTGCAGCGCACGCTGCCGTATCCGTGCGTGAATCTGGTCTTCGACCGGCGGCGGACGGGCATCTTCGGTGTGGTGTCGGGGGCGTTCGAGACGACGCTGGCCGGCGCCGGAAGAGTGATCGGCTTGCGGTTTCGGCCCGGGGCGTTCCGGGCGTTCTTCGGCAAGCCGGTGCATTTGTCGACCGACAAGGTGCTGCCGGTGTCGACGCTGCTCGATTGCGGCGATGCGGAAGCCGAGGACGCCGTGCTCGGTGCCGAGGATGATGCCGGGATGGTGGCGGCCGCGGAGGCGTTGCTGTTGCGGGTGCTGCCGCCGGCCGATCCGCAGGTCGAGCGCATTCATGGCATCTTGCAGATGCTGCAGCAGGACCTCGGGCTGACGCAGGTGCGCGATCTGGCCGAGCGCGCAGGGTTGAGCGAGCGCACGCTGCAGCAGCTCTTCTCCAACCATGTGGGCGTGACGCCGAAGTGGGTGATCTGCCGTTATCGCCTGCATGAGGCCGCGGACAAGCTCGCCAGCGGCGAGCCGGTCGATCTCGCGGAACTGGCTCATTCGTTGGGGTATTTCGACCAGGCGCATTTCACGCGCGATTTTCGGAAGCTGGTGGGGAAGGCGCCGGCGGAATATCGGCGGGAGGATGGTCGGGGATGAGGGTGCCGGCTCCCGATCGGCGACCGCACCATGGGTCATTTCACACCGTGGATGCGTTGCCGGTCATTCCGCCCTATAGTGCTCGTCGTTGACCGATCTGCCAGAAAATCAGGAGTTCGTCGTGCCGCACAGGAAATCCAAGTTGGGTCGCTCGAAATTCGCGTGGGCCGTCGCCTTGGCGGTGATGCTGGCGCCAGTGGCGGCGCATGCACAGGCGGCGTCCGTCGACGGCTCGACGCGCAACGCGCCCGCCGTCGATCAAGACTCGTCGCGCGTACGGCCGATTGTCGGCGACGATCCCGTTGCCATCCGGGATGCGCTGAAGAAGCAGCATTTCAGCGCCGCCGCACCTTCCTTGACTGCACGGGTTCGCGGCCTCGTCTCCAACGCGACCGACCGGCACGGCCCGAATCCCGACCTGGCGCCCATCAATCTCGATCGTGACGTGACATTCGTGGTGCCGGTGCGGTATGGGCTGAGGTATCAGTCGCAGCGGCACCTGTTGACGCTGGACGTCGACCTGTTCGACGCGGAGCGCGACGACCGGACGCGCATCCTGCTCAGAAAGGTCACGACGGGGCCACGAGGGCGAGGGCTCGTGATCGCACCCGAAGCGAAGGCAAAAGGATATATCCAGCAGGTCGACATCATCGAGCTCGAGTCCGGGCAAGGGAAGAAGAGCACGGTTCGCAGCCGCATGCGAATTTCGCCTGCCGTGTACGCCCAGGCGCATGGCGACTTCGCGCTCGTTTTATCGGGGCGCCTGGTTCGGCCTTACCTGACCGAACAAACCGAGCATGCCGATCCGAGCATCGAGGAGCCGACGGACATTACGACGCGGATCTCCAGGTTGCACATGGATCTCCAATCCATCTCGCTGGTGAGCCCGTCGAGCGGTGTCGTGCTGTCGAAGAAGCTGAGTTTGTCGAAGTAGCGATTTTCTTGGGCGGGGCGGTGATGCCGATCGGATGCGGGGGTGACCGGACCCTCACTCCACCGTCACCGATTTAGCAAGATTCCTCGGCTTATCGATATCCGTCCCCCTTGCCAACGCCGCGTGATAAGCCAGCAACTGCATCGGCACCGTATGCAGAATCGGCGAAAGCGGCCCGTAGTACTCGTTGAGCCGAATCACCTCGATCCCTTCACTCGGCACCAACCCGCAATCGACATCCGCGAACACGAAAAGCCTGCCGTTCCGCGCACTGACCTCGTGCATGTTCGACCGGAGCTTTTCGAGCAACACGTCATTCGGCGCCACCGCAATCACCGGCATTTCATTACTGACCAACGCCAGCGGCCCATGCTTCAACTCCCCGGCAGGATAAGCCTCCGCGTGGATATACGAAATCTCCTTCATCTTCAGCGCGCCTTCGAGCGCGATCGGATAATGCATCCCGCGTCCGAGAAACAGCATGTTGTCGCGTCGCGCGAGCAGCTCCGACCAGCCCATGATCTGCGGTTCCAGCGCGAGCACCTTCGACATCGCATCGGGCAGATGCCGCAGCGCACGCAGATGCGCCTTCTCGTCGTCATCGCTCAACCGCCCGTGCACCTGCGCCAGTGACAAAGTCAGCAGGAACAGCGCCACGAGCTGCGTCGTGAAAGCCTTCGTCGAAGCCACGCCGATCTCGATTCCCGCACGCGTGACGAACTGCAGCGCGCATTCGCGCATCAGCGCACTCGTCGCGACGTTGCAGATCGCGAGCGTATGCATCATCCCGCGCTGCTTCGCGACATGCACGGCGCCGAGCACGTCGGCCGTCTCGCCGCTCTGCGAGACCGCGACGACCAGCGTGCGCGGATGCGGGACGCTGTCGCGATAGCGAAACTCGCTCGCGATCTCGACGCTCGCCGGCAGCTTCGCGATGCTCTCGATCCAGTATTTCGCGGTCAGCGCCGCGTGATAGCTGCCGCCGCACGCGAGCAGCAACACCGAATCGACGTCGTTGAACACGCGCCACGCGCCGTCGCCGAACAGCTCGGGCATGATCGATCCGACATCGAGCAACGTATCGGCCACCGCCTGCGGCTGCTCGAAGATTTCCTTCTGCATGTAGTAGCGATACGCGCCGAGGTCCGCCGCGCCGCTGTGCGCGGCCACGCGCTGCACCGCGCGCTCGACGCGCTGTCCGGCCGCATCGACGATCCAGTAGCGGTGCAGCTGAATATCGGCGACGTCACCATTCTCGAGGTAAGCGATGCGATCGGTGATGCCCGACAACGCGATCGCATCCGATGCCAGGAAATTCTCGCCATCGCCGACACCGACGACGAGCGGCATCCCGTCGCGCGCGCCGACGATCCGGTGCGGTTCGTCGCGGCACATCACCGCGATCGCATAGCTGCCGCGCAGCCGCGCGACCGCGCGGCGCACCGCGTCGAACAGGTCGCCGTCATACAGATGGTCGATCAGATGCGCGATCGCTTCGCTGTCGGTCTGGCTCGCGAACACGTAACCGTGCGCCTGCAATTGCGCGCGCAGTTGATCGCAGTTCTCGATGATCCCGTTGTGCGACAGCGCGATGCGCGCGTTGTCGTCGCTCGGCGAGAAGTGCGGGTGCGCGTTGAGCGTGACGGGCGCGCCATGCGTTGCCCAGCGCGTATGCGCGATGCCGGTGTAGCCGGACAGCGCGTGCGCGGCGATCTCGCGCTGCAGGTTGGCGACGCGGTCGACGCTGCGCGCCCGCGCCAGCGCACGGTCGCGATAGACCACGACACCGCACGAGTCGTAACCGCGGTATTCGAGCCGCTTCAGCCCGTCGACGAGGTTCGGCAGGATGTCCCGCTGGGCAACCGCCCCGACAATTCCACACATATCGCGCTCCGTAAATGTCCTGTCTGGACCCGTGACAGCGATGGTAGAAGCGGTTGAATGGAATTAAATTTCAAAATACGACAAAAATTGAAACGGGAAATGGATCTGATATCGTGTTGAAATTAAATTTCACAACCTTGACCGGAAGGAGCCGCCGATGGCCGGCATCACGCTCGACGATCTCGACCTGCGCATTCTCGCGATCCTGCAGGACGACGCATCGGTGTCGAACCTGCAACTCGCCGAGCGCGCGCTGTCGTCGCCGCCGACGTGCATGCGCCGCGTGCGGCGGCTGACGGAAGCGGGCGTGATTCGTCGCCAGGTCGCGGTGCTCGACCCGGTCGCGATCGGCACGGCCGTCACGGCCTTGATCGAGATCAGCCTCGACCGGCAGACGGCGGAAGACTACGACGCGTTCGAGGCTTACGTGTGCGCGGAGCCGGCGGTCACGCAGTGCTATCGCGTGTCGCCGGGGCCGGATTTCGTGGTGGTGGCCGATCTGGCGGACGTCGCCGAATACGACGCGTTCGCGCGGCGGCTGTTCACCGGCGCATCGAACGTCCGCAACGTGCGGACGTTCTTCTCGACGCATCGCGCGAAGTTCGAGGCGAACGCGCGGGTCACGCATGCGATGCGCAAGCGCGGCGACGACTAGACCGCACGACACGCGTCGAACGGTGCATGCGCGATGTCAGAACGCGAACGTCTGCTGCATCGGATGGCGCTCGCCGCGCACGAGCCCGGCGCCTTCGAGCGCCAGCAACGCGCGTTTCCGTTCGATGCCGCCTGCATACCCGGTCAGGCTGCCGGAAGCGCCGATCACGCGATGGCACGGCACCATGATCGACACGGGATTGCGGCCGACCGCGCCGCCGACGGCGCGCGCGGCACTCATCGGCAGCCCGACGCGTTCGGTGATGTCGCCGTACGACACGAGTTCGCCGAACGGAATCGCGAGCAATTCCTTCCACACGCTGCGCTGAAACGCGGTGCCGCGCAGATGAATCGGCACCGAGAAGGTTTCGCGCGTGCCGGTGAAATATTCCGCGACTTCGTCGGCAACCTTGCGCGCGAGCGGCGACGCGTTGCGTGCATCCGCATCCGGTGCGACCGCCAGCGACGGATAGTATTTCTGGCCGACGAAGAAGAGGCCCGTCAGGGCATCGTCCTCGATACGGATGGCGATGTCGCCCAGCGGGCTCGGAATCAGATGAGCGGGAGTCATCGCGAAGCGTCTCCATGAAGGCGCCACACATGCAGTGCGGCATATGCGCGCCACGGCGCCCAGCGCGACGCATGCGGCGCGGATGATGCGATGCTGCGCGGACGCTCGGCGGCGGCGGCGCGCGGTGCAAGCCATGCGTCGTCCGCGGGGAACGCGTTCGGCCACGCCATCGCACGCATCGCGACATACTGCACCGCGCGTTCGTCGAAGCCGGGCAGCGCGCGCAACGCATCGAGCGTCGCGTCGAGCGGCGCCATCGGTTCGAGCGCGAGCGTGCCGTCGGCGACTGCACGCGCCAGCGACACGATCGCCCGCGCCGCGTCACGTGTCACGCCGATGGCTTCGAGCGCCGCCGGCGGCGCCGTCGCCAGCGTCGCGGCGGAAGGCAGCGCATGCGTGAGCCCCGGCGGCGCGTGGTCCACCGGCGTGCCGAAGCGTTCGGCCACGCGCGCCAGCACCGCGCCTGCCTGTGTCTGCGCCAATCGCTCGCCCGCGATCGCACGCATCGCGATCTCGAGCCCGTCGAACGCGCCGGGCACGCGCAGGCCGGGCGAGCCGTCCGCGAGTTCGCCCAGATGCGCGTCGATCACGTCCGGGCGGCTGTCGAGATCGAACAGCCGCCGCACGCGCGCGAGCACGGCCGGGACGACGGGCGTGAGCGCGGGCGACACGGTCACCGCGAGCGCGAACCGCTGCGGCACGTGCGTGACGGACAGCCAGCCCGTCACCTGAGCGTTGCCGTGCCCGTTCGGCAGCGCGACGACACGCGCATAGCCGTGCGCATCGATGCACTCGACGCCGTCGATCTGCCGCTGCGCGAGAAAGCGCATCAACTCGGGCCATGCGAACGGCGGCCGATACGGTAGCGGGAAGGTCATGTCGCCATTGGCGGATGCGCCGGCGCCCTTGCGCAGGCGCAGCGGATTGAGACCGTAGCGCTGGCGGAACAGATCGTTGAAGCGTCGCACGCTGCCGAACCCGGCAGTCGACGCAACCACGGCCACGGGCAGCGCGGTATCGGTCAGGAGGCGCTTGGCCATAAGCAGACGGTGCGTCTGCGCGAATTCGACCGGCGACACGCCGAACTGCGCGGCGAAGATTCGGCGCAGATGGCGCTCGGTCACGCCGACGCGCCGCGCGAGCGCGTCGACGGAGTGTTCGTTCAGGAAACCGTCCTCGATCAGCGACGCGCCCGCGTCGGCGAGATTGCCGGACAGGTCGAGCAGCCCGTGGCCCGGCGCGAGCTCGGGCCGGCACCGCATGCACGGCCGAAAGCCGGCTTTCTCCGCGGCGGCGGCGGTCGGGTAATAGCTGCAGTTCCGCGCCTTCGGCGGCTTCACCGGGCAAACGGGGCGGCAATACACGCCCGTCGTCGACACACCGACGAAGAACCAGCCGTCGAAGCGGCGGTTCCGCGAAAGCAGGGCGTCGTAGCAGGTGTCCGGATCGAGGTGCATGAGACGACTGTAAACCATCCGCGCCGACGATTCTGGCTGGAATCGGACATGTGTCTCGACGCGCCGGCTCGCGTCATGCCCCCGTTTCGAACGCAGGAAAGTCCCGAAAAAACGGTTAATGCCACTTTGCGGAACAGTCATCTCTTTTTGTGCGGCCGGATTTGAGATGACTCATCGAAATCCCCGACTGACACGGCACCGGGCCAAGCCCTATTCTTTGAAAAACGTTTTCCAGAACTCGACGGACGAGCGGCCGGGCCACGCAAAAGGCGGGCCGCCGTCCACCCCGGCGCCCGTCGCCGGTCACGGACAGACACCATCCAGCGGCGCGACGGGCGCGGCCGCGCATCGGAGACACTCATGCAATCTGCCGTCGTCGGCGCGGTGCGCGCGGCCGCCAGCCGCTACCGCTGGACCGTCTGTGCGCTGCTGTTCTTCGCGACCGTCATCAACTACATGGATCGACAGATCCTCGGCCTGCTCGCGCCGATGCTCCAGCACGACATCGGCTGGAGCCAGGTGCAGTACGGCCGCATCGTGATGGCGTTTTCCGCGTTCTACGCGATCGGCCTGCTCGGCTTCGGGCGCATCGTCGACTGGCTCGGCACGCGCATCTCGTATGCGGTCGCGATGCTGGTGTGGAGCATCGCGGCGATGCTGCACGCGGCGGTCGGCTCCGTGATGGGCTTCGCGGCCGTGCGCGCGCTGCTCGGGATCGGCGAGGGCGGCAACTTCCCGGCCGCGATCAAGACGACGGCCGAATGGTTTCCGCGTCGCGAGCGCGCGCTCGCCACCGGCATCTTCAACTCGGGCGCGAACATCGGCGCGGTGTTCGCGCCGGCGATCATCCCGGCGATCGCGGTGGCCTACGGATGGCGCGCGGCGTTCGTGATCGTCGGCGCGATCGGCATCGTGTGGCTCGCGGTCTGGCTGGTGATGTATCGCACGGCCGACACGCGCGCGCTGGCCGCCGAATACGACGAGCCGCGCGACGAAGCCGAAGCGCTCGACGCGGCGAACGCGGATGCCGGTGCGCCGCGCTGGGGCGAACTGATCCGCAAGCGCGAGACGTGGGCGTTCCTGATCGGCAAGTTCCTGACCGACCCGGTGTGGTGGTTCTACCTGTTCTGGCTGCCGAAGTGGCTCAACGAGTCGCGCGGGATGGACATGCAGCATATCGGCCTGCCGCTCGTGTGCATCTATGCGCTGACGACGGTCGGCAGCATCGGCGGCGGCTGGCTGTCGTCGATGCTGTTGCGCGCGGGCTGGAGTGTGAACGGCGCGCGCAAGACGGCGATGCTGATCTGCGCGTGCTGCGTGCTGCCGATCGCGTTCGTGTCGCAGGTGCAGAGCCTGTGGATCGCGGTGCTGATCGTCGGCCTCGCGGCCGCCGCGCACCAGGGCTGGTCGGCGAACCTGTTCACGACGGCGTCCGACCTGTTCCCGCGCCGCGCGGTCGCGTCGGTGGTCGGCATCGGCGGGATGGCCGGTTCGATCGGCGGCGTGCTGTTCTCGGAAGTGATCGGCCAGGTGCTGCAACGCACGGGCCACTACTGGGTGCTGTTCGCGATCGGGGCGCTGGCCTATCTGCTCGCGCTGGCGGTCATGCACATGCTCACACCGAAGATGAAGCCCGCGAAGCTCGACGCTTGATCGCATGCCGGAAAACGAACGCGCCGCCCCGGAGGCGGCGCGTTTTCATTTGCGATGGACGGAGGCGACGTGACGACGAAGAGGCGGCAGGCGGAGGACGCGACCGCGCGCTTCAACCGGCCGCGGCCGTCGACGCACGCATGATCAGCCGCGGCTCGAACGTCGAATAGCTCGCGTCGGTGCGCCCGGCGAGCGCGTCGATCAGCTTCTGCATCGCGAGTTCGCCCATGTTCTCGCTCTGGATGTCGATGGTGGTCAGCGCGGGCGCCGCGTATGCGCCGTACGGCACGTTGTCGACGCCGGCGACGGACACGTCCTGCGGCAGCCGGAACCCGAGCGACGCGGCTTCCTTCATGAAGCCGAGCGCGATCAGGTCGTTGTAGCAGATCACGGCCTGCGGGCGGTGCGGCCCGAGCATCACGCGCGAGCATGCGCGCTCGCCGGCTTCGGCGGTCGGCGCATGCGCGTCGTGCACGTCGAGCGTGAGCCCCGCTTCGGCGAGACAGTCGCGCGCGCCCTGGATCCGTTCGTCGTTCACGCGCGCGGTGCCGAAACCGAGGTACGCGATGCGCGTATGGCCGAGATTGAGCAGGTGACGCGCGAGCATGTAGGTGGCGAGCCGGTTGTCGATGCCGACGCTCGGAATCGGCAGGCCGGGGCTGCGACGCAGCAGCACGAGCGGCTTGTGCAGGTCGAGCATCCAGCCGGCCTGGTCGTCGGGCATCCGCGTGCTGACGATCAGCCCGTCGACGCGTTGCGCGAGCGCCTCGATCAGCGAGCGTTCGCGCGCCTGGTTCTCTTCGGTATCGACGAGCAGCAGCGTGTAGTCGTGCTGAAGCGCGACGCGGTTCGCGCCCTTGACGACGTTCGTGAAGTGCGGGTTGCTGATGTCGAGGATCACGAGGCCGATGGTGCGCGTGCGCCCGGTGATCATCGAGCGCGCGAGCGGGTTCGAACGGTAGCCGAGCCGCTCGATCGCTTCCTTGAGCCGCGCTTCGACGGTCGGCGAAAAGCGCTGCGTGCCGTTCACGTACTTGGATACCGTCGCGACCGACACACCGGCTTCCGCCGCCACGTCGCGGATCGTCGGGGAAACTTTTTTCATCGGAAGGGTAACGTTTTCGTTCGATTGCACCGGATTGTGGCAGAAAAAGCCGGCGTCCGGCCGCCGACCGATATCGGGAAAGTGCGGATGACTGCGAGCGGATTCGACCATTGACGGTCGGCTTTTGTCCCGCGTATAGTTGGAAAACGTTTTCCGGTTCAGCCCGGTTTCGGGCGACGTCCAGGACACTTCAGAACAGATTCAAGGAGATTCGATGAACGCCACATCCACCGGCGCACGCAAGCCGTTCGGGCGCCTGCTGCTGACCGGCGCGGCCGGCAACCTTGGCCGTCAGGTGCGCGGCGCGCTGGCGAACTGGGCCGACGTCGTGCGCGTGAGCGACATCGCCGCGCTCGACGACGCGGCCCCGCATGAAGAAATCCGGGTCGTCGATCTGGCGGACCGGCCGGCGGTGATGGCGCTCGTCGACGGCGTCGACGCGATCGTCCACCTCGGTGGCATTTCGGTCGACGCGCCGTTCGACGATCTCGTCGATGCGAACATCACCGGCACGTACAACCTGTACGAAGCCGCGCGCAAGCACGGCGTGAAGCGCATCGTGTTCGCGAGTTCGAACCATGCGATCGGTTTTCATCCGGTCACGGAAGTGCTCGACGCCGATTCGCCGCAGCGTCCGGACAGCCTGTATGGCGTGACGAAGTGCTTCGGCGAGTCGCTGTCGCGCTACTACTTCGACCGCTTCGGGATCGAGACGGTGTGCCTGCGGATCGGCTCGTCGTTCGAGGCGCCGAAGAATCCGCGCATGCTGGTGACGTTCCTCAGCTATCGCGACCTCATCGAGCTCGTGCGCTGCTCGCTGCTGACGAACCGCGTCGGGCACGCGATCGTCTACGGCGTGTCGGACAACCCGGTGAAATGGTGGGACAACACGAAGGCCGGCTTCCTCGGCTATCGGCCGCAGGACAGCTCCGAGCAGTTCGCCGGGCTGTTCCCGGTGACGGCGCCGACCGCCGAGTACGACGATCCCGCGCAGCGCTACCAGGGCGGCGGTTTCGTCGTCGGCGAGCCGATGGAGCGCAACGCGAAGTAGGCATCGCGGGCGTTGCCGGCGTCGCCGGTCAGCGCAGGATGTCCGTCGCCTTGTGCCGTTCGTCCACGCCGTCGATCAGGATCAACGGGCCGCTCGCGTGCCGCGCGCGCAGCGGCTGGATCCGCCGGTACGCGTCCGATTCGTACCACGTGCGCGCCGTATCGAGATCGGGAAACGCAATCGCGATCAGGTCGCCGCGCCACACGCCTTCGCGCACGTCGGGCCGCGCGCCGTGAATCACGAAATGACCGTCGAACGGCGCGAGCGTGCCGTCGATGCGTTCGAGGTATTCGACGATGTCGTCGCACATTTCAACGTCGTGCAGGTGGGCGATGGCGTAGGCGGTCATGGCAGGCTCCGTGGCGTCGATCGGTGAAGCCATGATCGGAGCGCGGGCGGCGCGCGTCGATTACCTGCGACGTAAGCATCTTCATGTGGCCGTGCCCGATGCCGCCCGCGCGCGGGCAGCACATACCGCGCGCCGCACGTCACGGACATCGCGCGCGCGACCGACTCACGCGCGCTTGCGGATCGGCCGCGGGCGCGGCACAGCGGCCGGCTCCGATTCCGACTCCGCCGCTTCCTTGCACAGCTTGTCGAGCATGCGTTGCGCGGCGCCCGCGCAATCCTCGCCGGCGGGCTTGTTCGCGATCTCGTCGATCAGCGCCTGCAGGTTGCGCCGGTTCTGCGCGAGCCGCTGTTCGAGCAGCGCGATTTCGTCGACCTTGTGCCGCAACGCCTGCAGCAGTTCGTCGCGCGGCCACGCGCCGAGATCGGGCGGCAGCACCGCGCGGATCTCGTCGAGCGCGAAGCCCGCGCGCTGCGCGCGGTCGATGATCGCGAGCCGCGTCAGCGCTTCCGGCCCGTATTCCCGATAACCGTTCGCCTGCCGGCGCGCCGGCTCGAGCAGGCCGCTCGCTTCGTAGAAGCGGATGCGCGACGCCGCGATGCCGCTGGTTCGCGCCAACTCGCCGATCTTCATCGTTGTGCTCCGGAGGGGGCTTGACCTTGAAGCTGACTTTAAAGTTATGGTTGGGCATCGTCAATCGAGGATGTCCACCATGAACCTGTTTGCGCCCCTCACGCTGCCCAATGGCGCGGTGATCCCGAACCGGCTCGCCAAGGCCGCGATGGAAGAGAACATGGCCGATGCGGACCACGCGCCGTCCGACGCGTTGCTGCGCCTGTACCAGGCGTGGGCGGACGGCCGGGCGGGCCTGATCCTGACCGGCAACGTGATGGTGGACGGCCGCGCGATGACGGGGCCGAACGGCGTCGTGCTCGACAGCGATGCGCATCTCGACCGCTTCCGGCGCTGGGCGCAGGTCGCGCGCTCCGGCGGCGCGCACGCGTGGATGCAGATCAACCACCCGGGGCGCCAGATGCAGGCGGCGCTCGGCCAGACGACGCTCGCGCCGTCGGCCGTGCCGCTCGCGCTCGGCGCGCTGTCGAAGCAGTTCCCGGTGCCGAAGGAGATGACGGAAGCCGACATCGTCGACGTGCGGCGGCGCTTCGTGCGCACCGCGCAGCTCGCCGAGCAGAGCGGCTTCACCGGCGTGCAGATCCACGCGGCGCACGGTTATCTGCTGAGCCAGTTCCTGTCGCCGCTGACGAACCGCCGGCAGGACGCGTGGGGCGGCAGCATCGAGCACCGCGCGCGGCTGCTGCTCGACATCGTGCGCGAGGTGCGCGCGACGGTGTCGCCGGCGTTCGTCGTGTCGGTCAAGCTGAATTCGGCCGACTTCCAGCGCGGCGGCTTCAGCGCGGACGATGCGAAGCGCGTCGTCGAATTGCTGAATCCGCTCGGCGTCGATCTCGTCGAGTTGTCGGGCGGCAGCTACGAAGTGCCGGCGATGCAGGGCGAGGCGCGCGACGGGCGCACGCTGGCCCGCGAAGCGTATTTCCTCGAATTCGCGCGGGACATCACGGCCGTCGCGGCCATGCCGCTGATGGTCACGGGCGGGATCCGGCGCCGCGCGGTGGCCGAGCAGGTGGTCGCCAGCGGCGTGGCGATGGTCGGCATCGCGACCGCGCTGTCGATCGAGCCGAACCTGCCGCGCGACTGGCAGGCCGGCAAGGACAGCGCGCCGGCGCTGCAGCCGATCCGCTGGAAGAACAAGGCGCTGGGTGCGCTGGCGAACATGGCCGTCGTGAAGTTTCAGCTCGCGCGGTTGAGTGTCGGGCGGCGCACGCACCCGGGCGTGTCGCCGCTGCGCGCGCTGGTGTCGCAGCAACTCGCCGCGCAGTGCCAGACGCGGCGTTACCGCAAGTGGATGGCGGGGCGGGCGGCGCGCTAGCCGCGAAGGCGCGGCGTCGGGCTGCCCGACGCCCGCTCACACCGGATACGCATCGTCGACCTTCAGGTTCGCGAGCCGGAACAGCGTGCGCAGCGTCTGCGGATGAATGTCGCGGTGCGCGGCGAGCGACGTCAGCATGAAGTCGAGGACCTTCGCGTAGCGCAACAGCACGAGGCAGCGCGCGAGATCCGCGTTGCCGCCGCGCATGCCTTCCGCGTAGTTGACCATCTGGGTCGACAGCGTGCGTGCCATCTCGAGTTCCATCTGCTGTTTTTCCGTCCATTCGGGCTGCGGCTGTTCGAGCAGTTTCGCGAGAAAGATCTGGAACGACGTATCGGATGAGTTGGGCAGCGCATCCATGAAGAGCCTCATCACTTGCGTGGATCGTTCGGGCGTGTCCGATGGAGGCCCCGATCCGGGTTCATGTCCGCGCCGAGCGGCGGCGCGATTGTCATCCGATGGGAATGCAGGTTCCGTACCAGCCCCGCGATCGAAGTGTTGAGCAATGTTGACGCGGGGTGCGGCAGCGGTCATCGCGTCCCGCCGATACTGGCTTTCACGAAAAATCGAGAAGGTCGTCCATACGCCGTGCGCGATCGCGAGGGGCAGTGCGGCAGGGGCCGGACGAATGAAATGCTTCATCGATGTAACGTAACGCCGGGCTGAAACGGGCCGTGTGTTTCGTCGACGAATCGGGGGAACGTCGTGTCGCGCGTGTGCCGGTGCCGCTCCGGGCGTCGGCCCGAGGTCGGGACGGTCTCGCGCGGCGAGCCGCGGCGTCACCCGCTGCACGACGAACGCTCGCGACGCATGCGCCGGATGTTTCATATCCGAGACGTCTCGTTCGCCGCATGCCGGATGCGTGCGCAACCTGTGTCACGCGCGCCGCCCAACTGGCCCAGCGAATAACCGGAGAACTGTCCATGGGCAGCCGCGCCGTGTTTGCGAACAATCACCGCATCATCTCCGCGAGGTTCGACATGAGCGTCCACGCCTTATTCTCGACCAATCTGCTGCTGGCCTACACGGCCTATTTCGTCGGTACGGCCAGCCCCGGCCCGAGCAATCTCGCGATCATGTCGGTCGCCGCGAACCACGGCCGCAAGGCGGCGCTCGCGTTCGCGCTCGGCGTCATCTCGGGCTCGATGTTCTGGGCGACGGTGGCCGCGCTGGGCGTGTCGGCCGCGCTGCTCGCATGGTCGCAGCTGCTGGTCGCGATCAAGCTGTTCGGCGGCGTGTACCTGCTGTGGCTCGCGTTCAAGTCGGGCCGCACCGCGTGGTCGGCCAAGGCGGCCGCCACGCCGAAGGCGACGGCAGACCGGAAGCTGTCGCGCTTCTACGTGCGCGGCGCGATGCTGCATCTGACGAATCCGAAAGCGATCCTGGTGTGGGTGTCGATCGTCGCGTTGTCGTCGAACGGCGCGGGCGCGTCGCATGGCGCGGTCGTGCCGGGCTGCATCGCGATCGGATGCCTGGTGTTCGGCGGCTATGCGCTGGTGTTCTCGACGGACGGCGCACGCCGGCTGTACGTGCGCGGCCGCCGCGCGATGGAAGCGTGTCTCGCCGTGGTGTTCGGCGTGGCGGGGATCCGGTTGCTGGCGTCGAACGTTTGAATCGTGTGAAACGTGTGAGCGGACAGCCCGCACGCGTGCAACCAGACGAACGATCCGCCGCGCGAACACGCGGTGGATCGGCTTCGGCGCTTCAGAAAATGAAGCCCGTGTTGACGAACTTCGAGTAGTGATCCGACACGATCGAATCGAGCAGCTGCTTGCTGCCGTCGGTCTGCTTCGCCGCGACCATCGAGCGGATCGAGAACGCGCGCAGCGCGTCGGTCACCGACAGCGTGCCTTCCGCAGAATCCTTGCGCCCCGCGAACGGGAACACGTCCGGCCCGCGCTGGCATTGGCAGTTGATGTTCACGCGGCACACCTGGTTCACGAGCGGATCGACGAGCGCGCCGATCTGCGCCGGATCGGAACCGAAGATGCTGACCTGCTGGCCGTGCTCCGACGTCGTCACGTAGTCGAGCGCGGTTTCCACGTCGTCGAACGGCGCGACCGGAATGATCGGGCCGAACTGTTCCTCGCGATACAGCTTCATCCCTTCGGACACCGGATACACGACGGCCGGGTAGAACAGCGTCCTGCTGAATTCGCCGCCCGAGTGGTTGATGACCTGCGCGCCCCTGGCCTTCGCGTCGTCGATCGCGTCGGTCATGTACGCGGTGCGATGCATGCCCGGCAGCGGCGTGATGCTGACGCCTTTCTCCCACGGCATGCCGATCTTCAGCTGTTCGAGCGCGGCGGTGAAGCGCTTCAGGAATTCGTCGACGATCGAGCGATGCACGAGCAGCATCTTCAGCGCGGTACAGCGCTGGCCGTTGAACGACAGCGCGCCGAGCAGGCACTCCTTCACGGTGAGATCGAGATCGGCGTCGGGCAGCACGATCGCCGCGTTCTTCGCATCGAGGCCGAGGATCGCGCGCAGGCGGTGCGACTTCGGATGCTGCTTCTTCAGGTGATCGGCGACCTTGCTCGAGCCGATCAGCGCGAGCACGTTGATCTTGCCCGACGCGAGCATGTGCGGCACGACCACCGCGCCCGGCGCGTAGATCGTGTTGATCACGCCTTTCGGGAACGCGTCGCGGAACGCCTCGAGCAGCGGCTCGAACAGCAGCGTGCCGTACTGCGGCGGCTTGAACACCACGGTGTTGCCCATCAGCAGCGCGGGGATCAGCGTCGCGAAGGTCTCGTTCAGCGGATAGTTGTACGGCCCCATGCACAGCACGACGCCGAGCGGCGTGCGGCGGATCTGGCCGATCGTGCCTTCCGCGATCACGAAGCGCGAGTTCGCGTTGTCGAGCTCCTTCAGCGCGTCGATCGTCTGCGTCATGTACGTGACGGTGCGGTCGAACTCTTTCTGCGAATCGGCGAGGCTCTTGCCGATCTCCCACATGATCAGGTTCACGACCAGCTCGCGCTGCGCGACCATCCGCTTGATGAAGTCCTGCATGCACGCGATGCGCTGCTCGACCTTCATCGTCGGCCACTCGCCGCGGCCCGAGTCGTACGCGCGCACCGCGGCGTCGAGCGCCGCATCGCTTTCCGTCTCGCCCATCACCGGATAGCTGCCGATCTCCATCTGCGCGACGCTGCCGTCCGGCTGGCGCACGCACACGGGCGACAGCACGGTCTTGGTCGCGCCGTCCCACGGGCGCAACTCGCCGTCGACCAGCGACACGCGCTGGTGGATCGGCGCGGCGAGCCGAAACTCGGCGGGGATGTCTTGATAGGCGGGAAACAGCTGCTGCAGGGAGGCGGAATCGGGCATGACGGTCTCGTTTGACGGGTGTCCGGGAAGGGCGGGCGATGCGGAATCCTGAGCTGAACGATCCTCGATCCTGAATCGGCATCATGACGCGCGGACGAAGCGGCGTCACGTGGCGTCACGCGACGGCGTGGCCGAAACGCGGAATGGAACCAGTTCCATTTAAAAGGAACGCCGAACCGATTGCAAGATTTGCCGAATGCGATCGCACGACGCGTAAGAGATTTGAAGGAATGTGTCCGGATGGCGGGTATAAGCGGCGTAGAGCGTGCGCAAACGTTTCACTTCGGCCGGATTGGGCGGATAATGGCCCGACGCGGCGAAGAAAAAATTGCCCCGGAACCTGAGAGAAAACATACGCAGTGAAGAAAAGAGAGAAGGTCCGCCGCGCTGCCGAAGCGAGGTCGGCTGCCCGGAGCGCCGGGTCGGGGTTGCCCGGCTCGGCGCGCACCGGACTTTGAATGCGTCCCGCCTGCCTTACCCAAATCCTTCGCAATCCTCTTCAGCGTTCCCCGTCGCAGTTTCCCCCGCATCCGCCTTTTCCATTGCGGCAGCCGCATACGGCGGCCGATTGGATCCTTTCTTTTACGCGAGCCAGGCGGCTCGATAGCGCAAAACCGAAAGGCATTCGTCAGGAATGCGCGGCGCGAATGCGCGCTCGCGTTGCGGGCAGGCGACACGCCGAAAATTAACTAAAAACACGAATCATTCTCGTTTATTATTTCGCCCCATTACGAGCCGTGATGACACGTTACGGCTTTTTTCGTGCCGGTCGTGCCGCCCGGCAGGCACGACGGGGCGGTCCTCCGCGCGCGTCGTCTTCCTGACGGAAAGGGCTTCGTCGGTCGATGCGCCACGCGAGTCGCGCGCTGGCCGGACACGTTCCGTTTGCCGTTTTTATTCCACACCTCTACGTTCACGATGAAACTCAACAAGAGCGCCCGTCATGCGCTTCTGATCGCCACGGCGCTGGCTGGCGCCCGCACTTCGTTTGCCCAGGCGAGCGATGCCGCCGCGACCCTGCCCGCGATCTCCGTCAACGCGGCCGCCGAGCACGCGTCGTACGACGGTGGCCGCTCGCGCGCCGCGACCAAGACCGACATGTCGCTGATGGACGTGCCGCAGACGGTGAACGTCGTCCCGCACGCGGTGATCGAGGACCAGAACGCCACGTCGATGCAGGATGCGCTGCGCAACGTGCCGGGCGTCGGCTTCTCGGTGGGCGACGGCCAGCGCGACCAGATCACGATCCGCGGCTTCAACAGCATTACGGACCAGTACGTCGACGGCATTCGCGACGATGCGCTGTACTACCGCGACCTGTCGAACGTCGATCGCGTCGAGGTGCTGAAGGGGCCGGCCGCCGTGCTGTACGGGCGCGGCTCGGCGGGCGGTATCGTGAACCGCGTGCTGAAGCGGCCGCAGGCGAACCCGGTGAACGACGTGGGCGTGACGCTCGGCACGCGCGGCGAGCGGCGCGGCGAGTTCGACCTCGGCTGGAATGCGAACGACGCCGCACGCTTTCGCCTTACCGGCGCGGCCGAAAACTCGAACAGCTTCCGCGACCAGTTTCAGCTCAACCGGCAGGCGATCGCGCCGTCCGCGCAGTTCAAGCTCGACAGCGACACGGTGCTGAACGTCGAATTCGACTATCTGCACGATCGCCGTACGTCGGACCAGGGGCTGCCAGCGTATCGCGGCCGGCCCGTCGATGTGCCGATCAACACGTATTTCGGTTCGGCCGATGGGGGGAACAGCTCATACAACGACATCTCCGCGAAGAGCGCGACGGTGTCGCTCGATCGTCGCATCAGCGATTCGTTGTCGTTTCACGGCGCGATCCGTGCGTACGACTTCTCGCTCGAACGCAAGAACTACGTGACGTTCGAGCCGATCAGGACGTCCGCGCATCCGGTCGTCACGCTCGACCAGTCGACGCGCCAGCGCACCGACCACGGCATCGACGGGCTGTTCGAGCTCACGCAGAAGACATCGCTGTTCGGCATGCGCCACGAGCTGCTGTACGGGCTCGAACTCTCGCAGCAGCAGAAATTCGACACGGTCTACAGCGTGACGAAGGTCGCGACCTACGATCTCTTCAATCCGCAGCAGGTGGTCCTGCCCGGCGTGCCGACCGGCGCGCGGGCGAAGACGAACGCGTCGACCGTGGTCGGGCTCACGGGCGTCTACGCGCAGGACCTGATCTCGCTGACCGAACACTGGAAGGTGCTCGCGGGGCTGCGCTTCGACTACCTGAGCCAGATCCGGCATGACTACACGTCGTCGAACGTCAATCTCGACCGGACCGATCACGCGTGGAGCCCGCGCGTCGGCCTGATCTATGAACCGCTCGAATGGCTGACGTTGTACGGCTCGTTCAGCCAGTCGTTCTCGCCGCTGGCCGATACGCTGATCAGTTCCGGCGCGTTCGCGAACGGCGCCGCGCTCGCACCGCAGAAGACCACCGCGTATGAAGTCGGCTCGCGCTTCGACCTTGGCGGCAAGGCGACGGCCAGCGTTGCGCTGTTCGACATGCGCCAGACCAATCAGCAGATCGGCGACCCGGCGAACCCGGGCTATGCGCTGCCGATCGGCACGCAGCACGTGCGCGGGATGGAGCTCGGCTTCACCGGCGAGATCGCGCCGAAGTGGTCGGTGTATGCGGGTTACGCGTATATGAACGGCACGGTCGACGGCTCCCCGCAATCGACGGCGGCCGGCCTCACGGTGTCGAGCAACACGCCGGGGCTGATGCCCCGCCACAGCGCGAACCTGTGGCTCAAGCGCGAGCTGCCGTACGGCTTCTATGCGGCGGCCGGCATGCAGTTCCAGTCGGCGCGCTATACGTCGGCGAGCGATCTGGTCACGCTGCCGTCGTTTACCGTATTCAACCTGGGGGCCGGCTATCGCAGCAAGAAGGTCGACGTGACGCTCACGCTCGACAATCTGTTCAATCGCCGCTACTTCATCGCCGCGCACGGCAACGCGGACCTGTACAACATGCCCGGCGATCCGCGTACGCTGACCGCCACGGTGAAGTGGCACATGTGACGCACGTCACGCATGTGATGCGCGACAATGCGGGTCATCGTCGTGATGGCCCGCCCCCCGGCCAGACGGGATATGCCGTCTTCGACGGGGGCGCGACGCTCGTGATCCGCGATCTGAACACGGCGTGCCCGGGGCTGGAAACGCCTGACGGTGCGCGGCTGGCGAGGGTCGTCGCGGCCGGTGTGCCGGTGCGGCACGCATGCAATGCCGCCGCGCCGTACCGTAAATAGCCGGAAGCGCCGTTATTCGACGTCCTCGTCATCCTCCGCGTCGCCGTCATCCTCCCCCTCCCGCCCCGGCGCCGCATACGCGCTCGCCTGCTCCAGCAACCACGCACGGAACGATTCCAGCGGCTTGCTGTGACTGAACTCCGTCGGATACACGAGGTAGTACGCCGAATCGCCGACCGTCGCCGCGTCGCACGGCACGACGAGGCCGAGCTGCTGCAACTGCTCCTCGACGAAGAACTTCGGCACCAGCGCGATCCCGAGGCCGGCCGCGGCCGCGCTGATCAGCATCGTGTGCAACTCGTAGCGCACGCCCTGCATCGTGCGGATGTCCTCGACGCCATGCGTCTCGAACCACTGCGCCCAAGCGCCGGGACGCGTCGTCGAGTGCAGCAGCGGATACGCGAGCAGATCCTCCACGCGCTCGACCGGCCCGTCGAGCAGCGCCGGCGAGCAGATCGGCACGACTTCCTCGCCGAACAGGTAGTCGGACGACGTGCCGGGCCAGGTCGGCTTGCCGTAGTGGATCGCGGCCTCGAAGTGCGTGTCCTCGAACGAGAACAGGTCGGTGCGGCTGCCCATGTTCACGCGCACGTCCGGCGTGCGGTCGTAGAAACTCTTGATGCGCGGGATCAGCCAGTGCGACGCGAAGGTCGGCAGCACTGCGAGCTCCAGATAGCCGCCGCCGCTGCCGTGCGCGATGATCGACAGCGTGTCGCGATCGAGCGCCTCCAGCGCGCGCCGCACCTGCGTGCCGTACAGCTTGCCGGCGCGCGTCAGCACGACGCGCTGCTTCACGCGCGCGAACAGCCGCACGCCGAGGCTCGCCTCGAGTGTCGCGATCTGCCGCGATACCGCGCTTTCGGTCAGGAACAGCTCCTTGGCCGCGTGCGTGAAGCTCTCGTGGCGCGCCGCGGCTTCGAAAGCCACGAGCGCACCCATGTTGGGGATCTTGAATTTGCGCATGATGCTCGTTTTGTCTGACGAACGGACCCGCCCGCGGCGGGCCGGAGGACGAATGCGGAGACGGCCGATAATTCCAAAAACTCATCACGTGTCAATTTAATCTCGCTTTACGCCCCGCTGCAACCCTTTGAATAATGCATCCCACGCAAGGCCAGGCGCCCGCTGGGCGGCCGGCCATTCGAGTTGCCGGCACGCTTGCCGGCGGTCCCCCGAACACGAGAATCCTGATGCGCAATCCGAATATCGAGAGCCTGCTGACGAAGCTGCTGGGACAGGCGAAGACCGACGCCCTGTTCGCGACCCTGAACATGCCGGCCATCCTCGACGAATGGGAAACCGACGTCGTCACGCGCGCGGAAATCGCGCAGGCGATGAACATGGCGCTGTTCGAAGGGCTGCTCGAACGTTCGGCGAACGGCCGCGCATACACGGCCGACGCGATCGAAAACGGCGGCTCGGTCTACTTCGACCACGGCGCGCTGCGCACGGTGCGCTGGCCGCACACGGGCGCGCTGCCGCCGGGCGAAGCCGCGTTCACGCGCATCCTGCGTCCGCTCGGCTTCCGCCTGAACGGCCGTTATCCGCTCGACAAGCTCGGCATGACCGGCCGCGCATATGCGCATGAGGACGCGCCGGACGAGATCGCGCAGTTCTTCGTCAGCGAACTGCATCCGGAGCGCTTCTCCCGGGAATTCCAGCAGGCCGTGACGAACGTCGTGAGCTCGTCGCGCGATCCGCTGTCGCCGGCGGCCGTCGCGTTGCTGTGGGAGATCGAGCGCGAAGGCTGGCTGCCGCTCGACGCCGCGCATGCGCTGCTGCCGGAGATCGTCGGCGCGTTCGCGCGCCAGCACGACCTGCCGAGCGAACTCGATTACGAGACGCTGCTGCTCGAATCGGCCGAGATGGCGTGGATCGCGACCGAGGGCAACGCGTTCAACCACGCGACCGATCGCGTGACCGACGTGTTCAAGCTGTCCGACGACGAGAAGGCGAAGGGCCGGCCGATGAAGCCGGAAGTCGAGCGCTCGCGTTCGGGCCGCGTGTTCCAGACTGCGTATCGCGCGGACATCGTCGAGCGCGAATTCCGCACGCGCGACGGCGGGACCGTGAAGCGCAACGTGCCGGGCTCGTTCTACGAATTCATCACGCGCCGCCGCACGTTCGACCAGGCGGCGCGCCGCTGGGTGACGGACCTGCGTTTCGACGCGGGCAACGCGCAAGGCATCTTCAAGATGACGGCGAACGCGGCGAAGTAAGCGCGACGACGCATGCAGACGAACGGGCCGGCGGCTGATGACAGCCGCCGGCCCGTTTGCATTGGATGGGCGCCGCGATCGTCAGAACAGGTGCGTGACCAGATAGAACAGCACCAGCACGCCGAGCGGTACGCCGAGCAGCCATGCGATCAGATATTTGCCCATGTCGTGGTCCTCCGCGTGGCCGCGACGCAGGACGCATCGCGGCGGGGTGAGACGACCGGCGCGTCAAAGCTCGCGATCGAATTCCTTCAACTGCTTCTCGGCCTCGTCGCGCGCGATCCCGTAACGTTCCTGGATCCGGCCGGTCAGATACTCGCGATTGCCTTCGGCGACCGCGAGATCGTCGTCGGTCAGCTTGCCCCACTTGGCCTTCAGCTTGCCGGTCAGCTGCTTCCATTGACCCTTGATCTTGTCTTCGTTCATGGTGTGCTCCTGGAGTAAGGGGAGAAAAGCGCGACGCTCGGCCGCGCGACAGCTCAGGCCTTCGCCTTCAGGCCGGATGCGTCGACGTGCTTCACGCCCTTGATCGAGCGCGTCACGGCGACGGCCTTCTTCACCGCGACCCTCGACGGCAGCACGCCCGTCAGCGTGACGACGCCGTCGACCGTCTTCACGCCGACGTGGACGCTTTTCACGCCATCCGTGGTCGCGAGTTCGCTCTTCACCTTGGTCGTGATCCATGTATCGGTGACGGGCTGGTTCGATTCGCTCTTCATGCCGTCGTCGGTCGACGACGCCGCCTGTGCGTTCGTGAGCGGAGCGGCGCAAAGCAGGAACGCCGCGCTGACGGCGAGCAGCGCCGACAGGTTCGAGGTCTTGTTCATGGATGTGCTCCTTCGATTGGCGTGGTGGATGGGGAATCTGCGCAGGCGCGCCGCGCGTTACCGCGCGATCGGCGTGTCGTAGCCGGGCTCGCGCGGCGGCATGTCGGGGCGCGGCACGTCGGGCGGCAGCGGCACCGGCGGATCGGTGCCGGGCGACGGTTCGGGCGGATTGTCCGGGGCCGGCTCGGGGCGCGTCGGATCGGGTGTCTGATGGAGCTTCATCAGGTGATCCTCCTCTGCGGTATGAAAGGGCGGCGCGTGGGCGCCGATGCAGTACCAGCGTACCGGCGCGAATGCACGCGGACATCGCGCAAATTCACCGGATCGGCTAGTGCGTTTGCACGGGGACGGAACGAAGGAGCGGGAACGGGAAGTGCGTCGTGCAAGTGCGTCGTGATGCGCGCGATGCGGGAGGCCGGCGCGCCACCCGCGCCGCGCGCGGCTCGGCGGGATGGCGCACGCAGGCGGCGCGGCATGCGAATGTACTATTGCGCAGGGTGCATCCGCGCCTGTCGCTGGCATCGGCGCGCACGCGATCATCGCGTGCACGCGCCGGCGCGGACGCGACCGACCCGGCAACCCTGTCGACCACGTGGACCACCGACCCATGGACGAACGAGTCAACGAACAGGCGCTCAAGTCGCATACCGACCGGCGCCAGCTGCACCAGATCATCGCGGGGCTCACCGAGGGCGTGATCCTCATCGAACCCGACCAGCGCATCGTGTGGGCGAACGAGGCCGCGCTCGCGATGCACGGCGTCACCGAGCTCGACGCGCTCGGCGCGGACGTCACCGAGTATCGCGAGCGCTTCCGGCTGCGCTACCGGAACAACCATCCGGTGCGCGACGGCCACTATCCGATGGATCGCGTGATCGCGGGCGAGGAATTCAGCGACGTGACCGTCGAAGTCGAATCGGCCGCCGACGAGAACGTGAGCTGGGTTCACCGCATCCGCAGCCTCGTGCTGACGAACGCGGCCGGCGAGCCCGACTGCCTTGCGCTCGTGCTGCACGATGCGACCGAATGGGCGAGCGCCGAGGACCGCTTCGAGCGCACGTTCAACGCGAACCCGGCGCCGGCCGTGATCTGCCGGCTCGACGACCTGCGCTACGTGAAGGTCAATCAAGGCTTCCTCGAGATGACGGGCCATGCGCGCGACGACGTGCTCGGCCGCTCCGTCTACGAACTCGACGTGCTCGAACACGCCGAGCGGCGCGAACTCGCGATCGAGCGGCTGGGCGAGGGCGCGACGATCCCGCAGATGGAAGCCGTGCTCAAGCGTGCGGACGGCGGCACGAAAGCGGTGGTGGTTGCCGGGCAGCCGATCGACATGAACGGCGAAGCGTGCATGCTGTTCACGTTCATGGATCTCGAGCCGCGCAAGCAGGCCGAGCTTGCGCTGCGGCAGAGCGAAGAGCGTTTCGCGAAGGCGTTCCGGATGGCGCCGGTCGCGACCGCGATCGTCACGGCCGACCGCTTCGAGCTGCTCGACGTGAACGATGCCTTCGTCGCGATGGCCGGCCATGCGCGCGACGATCTGCTCGGTAAGTCCGCGGACGAGATCGGGCTGTGGGCCGAACGCGGCGCCCGGCAGTGCATCGACGGCCAGCTCGCGCGCGACGGCAACGTGCGCAACGCGGACGTGCAGATCCGCACGCGCGACGGCGACGTGCGCGATTGCGTCGTGTCGGCCGAACCGGTCGCGATTCACGGGCAGGATTGCCTGCTGATCGCGCTGCTCGACATCAGCGATCGCAAGCGCACCGAGATGGAACTCGTCTATGCGATCGAGACCGCGATGCAGGACGCGTCGTGGTTCAGCCGCACGTTGATCGAAAAACTGGCGAACGTGCGCCGCGCGAATGCGCCGGACGCGGGCGCGCAGCTGTCGGACCTCACCGCGCGCGAGCGCGACGTGTTCGACCTGCTGTGTCACGGCCTCGCCGACAAGGAGATCGCCGCGCGCCTCGGGCTCGCGCCGAACACGGTCCGCAATCACGTCGCGACGATCTACGCGAAGCTCGACGTGCATAGCCGCGGCGAGGCGATCGTGTGGGCGCGCGAGCGCGGGATCGTCGGCGCATCCGACGCGAACGGCGCGCGAGGCGAAAAGGGCGCCGACAAGGGCGGCGCGAACGACAAGGACTGACGCCGGGCGTCGGGCCATCGGTGCGAATGCACCATGCAGGCTGGTGCATCCGCATCTGCCGCGCACGGCGCGCGGCTGCGATCCTGTCCACTCGGCGGTGCGGCGCAGGCTGCCGCGCCGTCGGCTCTCTCCCCAACTCATCGCAGGAGACGACCATGGACAGGAATCGCATCGAAGGCAAACTCAAACAGGTGAAGGGTTCGGTCAAGGAAGCGCTCGGCAAGGTGACGGGCGACCGCAAGACGGAAGCGGAAGGCGTGGCGGAGCAGCAGGCAGGCAAGATTCAGGAGAAGGCCGGCGAGGCGGCCGATGCGGTGCGCAAGCAGACGGGCACCGACAGGCATTGAGCAGGCCGGCGCCGTCGACCGAATCGCGCAATGTGCGGTGCGTTGCCGCGGCCCGATACGGCGGTGATGCTCCATCTGCATTACCCGGCGCAGGCCCGACGCAACGCGGCATGCGCGCATCCCGCTGACATTTCCTCTTCCCGGCCCGCCGTCGCGCGGGCCGCGTGCCGTCGGTAGCGTCGTCACTTGATGACAATTCCTCACAACATAGTTCCGATATTTCGTTTGCTGCACGCGTATTGGCTACCCACAATCGGTTCACCTCTTTCGCGCCGACAGGTTTCCCGGAGACGGAACCGCGGTGATCGACCGGCACGTGACGCGCCATCGGCGGCACGCCGGCGACGGAAAAATCACCGGCACGCGGGAGGTCGCCGGCGCGCGACGATCGCGCGTCGCATCCCGACCCACAGAAGAAGGATTGGCCGATGACGTTCCGCATTCGTTCGCTTTCCGGCGTTGCACTGACCGCCGCGATCCTCGCGTTCCAGACCGGCGCGGCCCACGCGCAGGAGACGGTCGTCAAGGTCGGCGTGGCCGTGCCGCTGACCGGCGGCGGCGCCGCATACGGCAAGGACATCGAGAACGGCGTGCGCATGGCCGTCGACGAGGCGAACGCCGCGCACACGACGATCGGCGGCAAGCCGGTGAAGTTCGTCGTCGCGTCGCAGGACGACCAGAGCGATCCGCGCATCGGCGTGCAGGCCGCGCAGCAACTGACCGACGCGCAGGTGGCCGTCGTGATCGGCCACTTCAATTCCGGCACGACGCTGCCCGCGTCGAAGCTCTACGCGAAGGCCGGCATTCCGATGATCACGCCGTCGGCGACCAATCCCGACATCACGCGCGCCGGCCTCGGCACCGTCTATCGCGTGATCGCGACCGACGCGCAGAACGCCGGCAATGCCGGTGCGTATGCGGCGAGCGTGACCAAGGCGAAGCGCATCGCGATCATCGACGACCGCACAGCGTTCGGCCAGGGCGAAGCCGACGAATTCGAAAAGGCCGCGAAGGCGAACGGCGGCACGATCGTCGCGCGCGAATTCACGAACGACAAGGCCGTCGACTTCAGCGCGCAGCTCACCAAGATCAAGAGCACGAACGCCGACCTGGTGTTCTTCGGCGGCCTCGACGCGCAGTCCGCGATGCTGGTCAAGCGCATGCGTCAGCTCGGCATCCGCGCGCAGTTCCTGGCTGGCGGCGGCGTGATGAATGCGAACTTCATCAAGCTCGCCGGCAACGCGGCCGAAGGCGCGGCCGTATGGGAATACGGGCAGCCGCTCGCGCGTCTCGCGAAAGGCAAGCAGTTCGAAACGAAATTCAAGCAGAAGTACGGCGTCGACATGCTCGCATATGCGCCGTTCGCGTACGACGCGACGTGGATCGCGATCAACGCGATGCAGAAGGCGAACTCGACGAAGCCGGCCGATTTCAACGGCGCGCTGAAGGGCACGCGCTACGACGGCATCACCGGCACGATCGCGTTCACGAGCACGGGCGACCTGAAGAATCCGAGCTCGACGCTGTATGAAGTGAAGAACGCCGCGTGGCAGCCCGTCACCACGCAAACGGCGGACTGAATACCCGAACGCGCGCGGACTTTCGCGGCGATGCAGGACGTGCTGAAATAGCCGAAGCGATCGGATGCGGTCGCGGCGCACGTCGGGGCGATTCGCCGGGTGATCCGCTCGCACGGCGCCGCGCGCGACGCGGCACGAACAACCTTCGGGCGCGGCCGGCCGCGCCTCATACGTGTAACTGGAGTCAGTCGTGAGTTCTCAAGTCGTCATCGTCGGCGGTGGTGTGATCGGCAGCTCGATCGCCTATTTCCTGCGCGCTACCGATCCGACGGTGTCCGTGACCGTCATCGAACGCGATCCCACCTATGCGAAGTCGTCGTCGGCGCTGTCGGCCGCGTCGATTCGCCAGCAGTTCTCGACGCCGCTGTCGATCGAGATGTCGCTGTTCGGGATCGACTTCCTGCGCACGATCGGCGAACGGCTCGAGGTCGACGGCACGCGGCCGTCGATCGATCTGCACGAAGGCGGCTACCTGTTTCTCGCGACGCCGGCGGGCGATGCGACGCTGCGCGAGAACCACGCGCTGCAGACGAAGCTCGGCGCCGATATCCGGCTGATGGATCGCGATGCGCTGCGCGCGAAGTTTCCCTGGCTGAACGTCGACGATCTCGTGTCGGGCGCTTATGGCGTGAGCGGCGAAGGGTGGTTCGACGGTTACGGGCTCGTGCAGGCGCTGCGCAAGAAGGCGCAGGCACTGGGCGCGCGGTATGTGCCGGCCGATGTGACCGGCGTCGTTCGCGACGGTCGCAAGGTCACGCACGTGGTGACGAACGACGGCGAGCGCCACGCATGCGACACGCTCGTCAATGCGGCCGGCGCATGGACGCGCACGCTGTCGTCGATGATGGGCATCGACATTCCCGTGTATGCGCGACGTCGCAGCATCTTCAACGTGTCGTCGCCGGCGAAGCTGACCGATTGCCCGCTGCTGATCGATCCGACGGGCGTGTATTTCCGGCCGGAAGGGCGCACGTACATCTGCGGGACGTCGCCGAGCCCGGATCGCGATCCCGACGACCTGCCGCTCGACGAGGTCGATCACGACCTGTTCGACGAGGTGATCTGGCCGACGCTCGCGAATCGTGTGCCGGAGTTCGAAGCGCTGCGCGTGGAGAACTGCTGGTCCGGGTACTACGAGTACAACGTGTTCGATCACAACGCGATCATCGGATATCACCCCGAACTCGACAACGTCGTGTTCGCGAACGGGTATAGCGGACACGGGCTGCAGCAAGGGCCCGCGACGGGGCGTGGCGTGAGCGAACTGATCCTGGGCGGGCGGTATGAATCGCTCGACCTGTCGTCGCTCGGCTGGGAGCGTGTGCTCGAAAACCGGCCGATCGTCGAAAAGAACGTCGTGTAGCGCGGCGTGACCGCCCGGTGCGGGGTGGGCGGGATTCTCCTTGTGTCTCGATCTGATTGGCCCGGCTTCGCCGGGCTTTTTTTCGGAGCGGGGATGCCGGATGCGCCGTTCCTGCGCGCGCAACTCACGCGAGCAGGCACGTGATCAGTTCGTGGGTCGTGCGTACCTCGTACTTCCTCAACAAGCTCGCACGATGAATATCGACCGTGCGCGGGCTGATGCTCAGTTCCTTGCCGATTTCCTTGCTGGTCAGGCCGTGAACCAGGAATGCCGCGACGTCGCGCTCGCGATCGGTCAACGTGCCGGCGACGTCGGGATGCTTCGCGTTCTCCGACAGGTCGGTGAAGGTCCAGATGGCCAGCTCGAAGGGCCGCTTCGAGTTGTAGCCGAAGCCGCATACGGTGACCCAGAAATGACTGCCGTCGACGCGACGCATGATGCGGTCGTCGCTGAACCCCGCATGTTTCGCGAGCAGCGGCGCGAGGCGGCGGCCCGTCGTCGCGAAGTCCTTCCGCTGCGGATACAGCTTCGCGAACGACTGGTCGACGATGTCGTCGCGGGTGGCCCGGAACAGTTGCAGCGCCTTCTCGTTGCAGTCGACCATGATGCGTTCTCTGGCGACGATGGCCGCGACGGGCAGATGCCTGAAGAGATCTTCGTAGTCGAGGCTTGGCATCGTGTCGGTCATGGTCGGCATCGTGTCGACGGGTCCGAACCGTGTTCGGACCAAGGCTATCGGGCGGGTTTGCTCCTGCCGGATTGTAGCGGTAGTGCCTGCGGGCAACTCATCCGTGGCCCGTGCTCAAACGACGCCTTCGACGCCGCGCTTCGCGGCCCGCGCGGCGCCCGCGGTCGCCGGACCGGCTTCCTCGAGTGCCGTCTTCGACGTTTCCGGCAGCGCCAGGCCGCCGATCATCGCGAAGATCGACACGGCGATCAGGTAGTACGCGGGCGACAGGTTGGTCCCCGTCGCGGCGATCAGCCACGTGGCGACGAGCGGCGCGGTACCGCCGAAGATCGTGTAGGCGAGGTTGTACGTGATCGCCGATGCCGTGTAGCGCGTTTTCGTCGCGAACACTTCCGACATCAGCGGCGCCGTCACCACGCCCGAGAACACCGCGCCGATCGCAAGCAGCGCGACGCCGAGCAACGATTGCGACAGCACGCCCGAGCCGCCGAGCGAGAACGCCGGATAAACCGACACGATGATGAAGATGCCGGTCGTGGCGATCGTCGCGCGGCGGCCGACGAGGTCGGAGAAGAAGCCGGCGACCGGGCACAGGGCCGCGGCGAAGAAGAGCGCGAGCACCGTCACGAGAAGCGACGTGCCGCGAGACAGGTGCCCGGCCACTTGAAGGTAGGTCGCGAAATACGTCGTGAACGTGTAGAACGACAGCGCCGTCACGGACACGAACGCGCCGAGCTTCAGGATATTCCTCGACTGCGAATGCAGCGTTTCCATCAGCGGCGCATGCGCGATGTCGTGCTTGCCTTCGAGCGCCTGGAACGCGGGCGTTTCATTCAGGCTGACACGCAGGTAGACGCCGATGAGGCCGACCGGCGCCGCGATCAGGAACGGCACGCGCCAGCCCCATTCGACCATTGCCTGCGACGACAGCGACGATTCGAGCAGATAGGCCACCACTGCCGCGCAAGCGAACGACGAGAAGGTCGATACCGGCACGAAGCTGCCGAAGAAAGCGCGACGGCGGCGCGGGGCGTGTTCCATCACGTACGCGCATGCGCCGGCGTATTCGCCGCCTGCCGAGAACCCCTGGACGCAGCGAATGATCGTGAGCAGCAACGGCGCCCAGTAGCCGATGCTCGCGTAGGTCGGGAGCAGGCCGATCAACGTCGTCGAGCCGGCCATCATCAGGATCGTCAGCGCAAGGGTGCGCTTGCGTCCGATCCGGTCGCCGATCACGCCGAAGACGAGGCCGCCCAGCGGGCGGAACGCGAAGGCCACCGCGAACACCGCGAACGTCTTCAGGAGCCCGATCGTAGGGTCGCCGCTGGGGAAGAATTCGCGCGTCAGAATGGTGGCGAGAAAGCCGTATGCGGCGAAATCGAACCATTCGACGAAATTGCCGATCGACGCTGCGGCGATCACGCGTCGTAACGTGCGGGTATCGACGTCCTGGGTGGTCATGGTCGTGTCCTCTTCATGTGGGCGCTTGGATTCGCGCCGAAAACCATGGTAGGGACGCCAATTACCTAGGTCCATACGTGTCAATTACCTAGGTAATCGGGGGCGGGGGGCGGGGCCGCCGGGCATTGGAACGGGCAACCGGCGTGGCCGTTTTGACGGTGTTTCCGCCCCGCGGGCATGGCGCCGCGCGGCCGATGAAGAGAATGGCGTCAGAACAGGAGTCCCAGAATCGTCGCCTTGACCGCGGCCTCGGTCTTGTTGGTCGCGTTCAGCTTGCGCATCGCATTGACGAGGTGAAACTTCACGGTGCGCTCGTCGACATGCATGATCTTGCCGATCTCGACGTAGGTTTTCCCGGCGGCAGACCATTGCAGCGACTCCCGCTCGCGAGCGGTCAACTCGACGGCGTATTCGGGCGCGCGCTGCGCGAGCAGATGCATGCTCATCGCACAGTTGGCCGTGTTCGCGAGCCATGACATCTGGTATCCCTTTTGCTCGAGCTCACACTCGTCGATCGGCTCGCTCGACCGCACCATGGTCACGAGTCCAATCGCGCCGGTTCGGCTGACGGACGGCATGCACCAGCCGTGGCGCAAGCCGAAATGATCCGCCTCCTTCCAGAATTCGATGCTTTGAGTCTGGGTGTCGGCACGCCAAATCAATGGCATCAACTGGCTGAGCCCGTGTCGGACGGTCGGGTCGACGGCAAAGTAGTTTTGACTCACATAGCGCGTGACCCACGTCTCCGGATAATTGGACTGCAGCATGAACTGCGGATTGGTCACCGGGAACGGAATGCGCAGACCGAACGAACAGTACTCGAATCCAAGGGCGCGCACGTCCGCCGAAAACTCCAAAAACACGTCGGCCTCGGATTTTGCCGCGGCGTATCCATTCAGATACTTTTCTTTCCATGCATGCATATCGTTACCTTTGCGGTCAATCGTGCCCCAAGGAATCGTGTCGCCGGGGGCGTTGGCCGGTCCTTCAAAAGTCGTTCGGGGGTTGGTCTCACGCTTCGACGTATCGAGCGGCAAACATGACGTCGAATGCAAATTCTTATCGAATCGATTTCGAGATGGCGTAGGGACTTTCCGTTGATCGAATTTCGGGATCTTGCATGTGGGTAGATATATATCTGGATCGCACAGAGTGTTTCAATTTCGGGAGTCGCAAATTCGAAAATCCTGGAATTGCTTCATGATCGATGCGTCATCGGGCAATTTCCGCTCGCGGTGACCGTGCGTGATGCAATGGCATTCCCCGGATGGTCTGTAATAATTGTAAATAACCCGTACGTGATCGCAGCGGATATTCAAGGCGTAACAGGAGCGCTACGAGCGTTGAAAGACCTTGTGGCCGGCTTCCGCTGCTAATCTTGTCAGACTATGCCGTGCGAATTTTAACAGGTGCCACGTTGTGAGAACGAACATGCCAAAAAAGCTGAATGACGGATATGTGCGATTGACCCTGCCCGCGTTCTACGCGCTGCGTTTCCGCCAACATATGTGTCAGCAAGCCCCGGATTTGCTACATGACTTATGGGGTGAGGGGATCAGCGCCGTCAATGCCGGCTACTACGAGCTGGTCTGCACCGAGACGCAACCCGCCGCGAGCGTCGGCTGCGTATGGTACGTGGCAGCGGGGCGGTCCGAAGTGAAAGTCGGGACGGACGACGTCAGCAGCAACGTCATGCTCCTCGACACGGACGGCGGCGATTATGGCGCGCGATACAGCCGGGCGTTGATCCAGAACTGGCTGTGCTCGGGAATGCGTCAACGCGAACTTGAGTCGGCCATTGTTGCCGATCACTGATTTCGTGTTCAAGGTGCCTCATTATTTCTCGGCGAGTAAATAATGATTCGCCATTAATGTCTCGTGCCGCGCAACCGCCAGTTTCTGCCGATCGTCCTCATCGGCCTCGGCGAAGTTTCGATGGCGGCACGATTATCCATGCCGTGACGCGGCACCACGCGAGCCGTTCATGACAGGCGTGCTCGCGAAGTTCGTTCGCGAACACCCCGCTTCCCGTCGCCAGTTAAATCCGGAATCTGTTTTCCCGCCGGCGTGCTTCAGCCCACTCGGCGCGATGAGTCTCGTCCAAAGCGCATGACCTGCCCATTCGGGCAGCTATGTTGCCACGGCAATTTCGGGTTCAATCGCGCTAACAATTCTGAGATGAGAGAGAGGGCTTTCAGATGTTGACTTTATTGTCGGGGCGAAGCGCTGATTTGAGTCGCGAGATGATGTATCGACTCGCGAAGTTTCGGCATAAGGTCTTCATACAGGAACTCGGATGGTCATTGCCGACTGACAATGGCATCGAATTTGACGATTTCGATCACGCGGACACCCTTTACGTTGTCGCTTGCGATCGCAATAGTGAAATTGTCGGTTGCGGTCGATTGCTGCCGACCGACGAGCCCTATCTTCTCGGTAATGTTTTTTCGGATTTGATGGGCGACGCTTCTCTCCCACGTGCGCGCGATGTTTGGGAGTTGTCCCGCTTCGCGATGAGCATGCCGCGCGGCGAGTCGTTGACTGCCGAAGCATCGTGGCAAAACACGCGCGCGCTCATGTCCGAAATCGTCCGCGTCGCGCACGCACATGGCGCGAACCGTCTCATTGCATTTTCCGTGATCGGTAACGAACGGCTGCTGAAGCGCATGGGTGTCAATGTGCATCGCGCCGCGCCGCCCCAAATGATCGAAGGCAAGCCGACTCTGCCGTTCTGGATCGAGATCGATGAACAGACGCGTTCCGCGCTGGACCTCGACGGATCGGAGTACGGCCTGCCGCTCGACATGCCGCGCGGTCTGCGTGCGTCGCATGCGTTCGAGCAAGCCGTGTGATTGGGCGTGCATGCAGTGTTTCAAAAGGTGCGCATGAAGATGAACAGCTTTAACGATGTGGCTCGGCAAGTCCCGGTCCGCGAGAGGAATGTGAAATGACGCTTCGAGTGGTGGTAACCGGTATCGGCATTGTGTCTCCGCTGGGTTGCGGCAAGGAACTGGTGTGGCAGCGCCTGATCGGCGGATCGTCGGGGCTTCGCCGGCTCGGTGACGAGATCGTCGGCGATCTGCCCGCCAAGGTCGGCGGGACCGTACCGTCGAAGGCCGACGATCCCGACGGCGGTTTCGATCCGGAGAGCTCGGTGCCGAACAAGGAGCTGAGAAAGATGGACCGCTTCATCCAGATGGCGATGGTTGCCGCGGACGAGGCGCTCGCGGAAGCGGGATGGGCGCCGCAGGCGGAAAGTCAGCGCGAGCGGACGGCCACCGTCGTCGCGTCGGGCATCGGCGGATTTCCGGGCCTGGCCGAGGCGGTGAGAATCGGCGAGACGCGCGGCGTGCGCCGGCTGTCGCCGTTCACCATTCCGTTCTTTCTGTCGAATCTGGCAGCCGGCCAGATTTCGATCAAGCATCAGTTTCGCGGGCCGATCGGCTGTCCCGTGACTGCCTGCGCGGCGAGCGTGCAGGCAATCGGCGATGCGCTGCGCCTGATCCGGAACGGCGAGGCCGATGTCGTGCTGGCCGGCGGCGCGGAAGCGGCATTCGACAAGGTGAGCCTGGGCGGATTCGCTGCGGCGCGAGCGCTGTCGACCGGCTTCGGCGATCAGCCGATTCGCGCGTCGCGGCCGTTCGACCGCGAGCGGGACGGATTCGTCATGGGCGAGGGGGCCGCCATGCTGGTGGTCGAGTCTCTCGACCACGCCCTCGCGCGTGGCGCCCGCCCGATCGCGGAGATCATTGGGTACGGAACCACGGCGGACGCTTACCACATGACCGCCGGGCCCGACGACGGATCCGGCGCCATGCGCGCGATGAAACTGGCCCTCGCGATGGGCGACATCGCCCCGGAGCAGGTCGACTACGTCAACGCGCATGCGACATCGACGCCGGTCGGCGACTCCGGAGAAATCGAGGCGCTGAAGACGGTCTTCGGCGTGGGCGCCGGCCCGGCGATTTCATCGACCAAGTCGGCGACCGGGCATTTGCTCGGGGCGGCCGGCGCGATCGAGGCGGCGTTCTCCATTCTCGCGCTGCGGGATGGCGTGCTGCCCGGAACGCTGAATCTCGAGCACCCCGACGAGGCTGCCGCCGGACTCGATCTGATCGGCCCCTCGGCCCGGCACGTTCCCGTCGAAATCGCGCTGTCCAACGGTTTCGGGTTTGGTGGCGTGAACGCGTCGGTGCTGTTCAAGCGATATCCGTCGGATCGCGCCGCGGGCGCGCATTGAGCAACGCGCACCGGCTTCGCGTGCGCGTCCGATTTCGCAAGTACGTCGTGTCGTCCGTGTCCGACGCTGTGCCATGGTTCGCCGCTTCTTCATCGACTCGATGGTGACGGCGACGGCAAAGTCGCGTCACGTGCCATTCCGGTTCCGATCGTTATCCGAAGGACATTCTCCGTGTTAGACACCCTCATCGTTGGCGCTCGCTGCGCGGGCGCCACGCTCGCGATTCATCTGGCGCGCGCGGGCAAGCGCGTTCTGGCAATCGATGCGAGCAATCTCCCGAGCGACCAGCCATTGTCCACGCACTGGATTTCGCCTTACGGCATGGCGCTCCTCGACGAACTGGCGCTTGGCGACAAGGTTCGCCGTTTCGCGCCGCCGGTGCCCAGCATGATGTATGGGGGCGACGACGTGCTCGGCTGCATCGAGTATCCCGTCGGCGGAGGCTGCTCCTGTCCGCGTCGGATGGATCTCGATGCGCTGTTGCTGGAGGAGGCGCGGGCGGCGGGGGCTCAGGTCCGCACGCGGACCCGGCTGGTCGGTCTGTTGCGCGACGGCGAACGGGTGACGGGCGCCGTGGTGGAACATGACGGCGTGCGTGAAGAGATCCGGGCGCGGGTCGTGGTGGGCGCGGATGGCCAGCACTCGACGATGGCGGACCTCGTCGGTGCCGAGGAGTACCACGGCTACGACGGCCCGCGTGCAATGTATTGGGCGTACTGGCCGCGGCCGGACTGGTTCGACACCGATCCGCGCTATCGCGGCGGGGCGATGAACTGCACCTTCGGCGACGACATCGTCTTCGTTTTTCCGACCAACCGTGATCTGCTGCTGATCGGGGTGGCGTTCCCGAAAATGGAGTTGCCGGAATGGAAGGGCCGTGTGCTCGAGAAGCTCACGGAGACGCTGAAGGGCAACCGTCACACTGCGCCGCTGGTTGCCGACGCGCCCGCCAGCAAGGTGCTCGGCGCATTGAAGCTGCGCTTTTTCTTCCGTCAGGCCGCAGGGCCCGGCTGGGCCCTCGTGGGCGATGCGGGCCTCTTCATGGACCCGTCGCCGGGATTCGGGATTACCGACGCACTTCGCGATGCGCGCTCGCTCGCCCAGGCCATCGTCGAGGGCGACGAGCATGCGCTGGAGTGCTACTGGCGCCAGCGCGACGCGACCTCGATCGACCTGTTCGAATACTCGCGCGGCCGCGGCGCACTCGGCCACAACAATCCGCTCAGCCGGATCCTTTACCGCAAGCTTGCGAACGATCCGGAACTGCAGGCGCGTTTGCTCGCTTCGCAGAATCGCGAGTGCTCGCCGTTTGCCGTATTCGATCCGAGCGATATCAAGAAGTGGGCGGACGAGGCAATGGCCGGCGGCGAAACGGGCGTGATCCAGCCGTTGATCGACATGTCCCGGCGAGGCGAGGCGATTCGCGCCGAGATGGCGCGGCGCGTGCAGCTCGCGGAGGAGGCGCGCGCCCGGCGGTCCCGCGTGCGCGAGTCGGACGAGCTGGAATCGTTTGCCGTCGGCGTCGAGCGCGACGTATCAGTCGGGGAATCCATTTGAACGCGCGCAACAGCGGTGCGTGGTCGTTGCGGCCACGCGATTTCAAGCCACGGCGCGGCACGTTCGCCAATCGCCGGCCCTGCATCGCATCAATCGAGGAGAGAGGCCATGACCATCGCAGCCACGTTGGACAGTGACGTCGCATTGTCGCGGCTCAAGCTGCCACGGCACTTCCACCGGATCAGCACCGTTGCCACGATCCTTTATCTCGCGCACGCGCTCGCGTTCTTCCTGATTCCGGCCGCAGTGGCGTTCGCCGTCGTCGATATCCCGATGTCGACGCCGGTCCGAATTGCGTTGGCCATCGTCCTGGGTGTGATCGGCGGACATGGCATGCATTTGCTGACCTTCGTCGGGCACGAGGGGATGCACACGAACCTGCATCGCAACAAGTACGTGAGCGCCGCGCTGGCGCTCATCTGCTCGTCGCTGGTGCCGGGTTTCCTGATCGTGGGCTTCAGCATGACGCACTGGAAGCACCATCGCTTCACCGGTCAGGACATCGATCCGGATGTGCAGATCTATTCGCAGTACAGAACCTTCTGGTCGCGCTTCTTTCTCGCGCGTTCCAAGGGCGTGCGGATCTACACGCGGAACGCCGCGCGCATGGCGGCAGGTTTGCCGTGGCCGGAGAACACGCGGTTGCCGTTCAGCCAGCGCGAAATGCGCTGGATCTCGCGGATCAACATCGCGCTGAGCCTGTGCGCGATAACGGCCTACGGATTCATCTGGCATCGCTCGCTGTGGCTCGGTTTCACGGTCATGCTGATTCCGTATATCGGGGTGTACGTATTCAGCACCATCCGCGCATACATCGAACACACGGATACCGTGCCGGGGCGATATCGCGACAGTCGCAGCTACACGTCGCCGATCTATACGGCGCTGTTCTTCGGCAGCAACTTCCACCTTGAACACCACCAGTATCCGGCCGTCCCGTGCTACCGGTTGCCCGCGCTTCACACGTACCTGGCGTCGCACGGGCTGTTCGAGGCGGAAGGCGCGCCGGTCGAGCTGTCCTTCCTGGGCGCGCTTCGTTATACGACCGGCCGCTTTCAGTATCCCTGCGTGAATTTGCAGTCCGCGTCGGACGAATTTCTCGAGCAGATGGCGGACGGCCGTCTCGATCGCGAAGCGGCCGGAGCCGACGCCCGGGACGACGACCGGATGGTCGCCGTCGCGCGCAGATAGAACCGATCACGAACGCACACGGCGACTCGAGCTCGCGTCGGTGTGCCACCGCCGCCCATGTAGCAAAGTGAGGAATCAATGTTTATCCAGAATGCGTGGTACGCAGCAGCACTTTCATCGGAAGTCCAGAGGGAGCCCTTTGCCCGGACGATTCTGAACCAGAAGATCGTCATGTACCGTACGCAGGCGAATCAGATCGTCGCGCTCGAGGATCGGTGCCCGCACCGGCAGGTTCCGCTATCGCGGGGGCGCGTGGTCGGCGACGAACTCCAGTGCTGGTATCACGGGCTCCGGTACGACTGCTCCGGCGCGTGCGTCAGCATTCCGAGCCAGACCGTGATCCCGAAGGGCGCACGCGTGCGGTCGTTCCCCGCCGTCGAGAAATACGGCTTCATCTGGCTGTGGACCGGCGAGCCCGACAAGGCCGACGAGGCGGCGATCCCCAACCATTGGGTCTGTTCGGCGCCCGAGCTTGCCGGGAAGATGAGCTATTGCACGATCGCGTGCAGCTACCTGTTCGGCATCGACAACATCCTCGACATCTCGCACGCCGCCTTCGTGCATGCGAAGACGCTCGGCTCGCTCGACATCGTCGAGACGCCGCCCGAAATCGTGATCAACGACGATGAAGTCCGCGTGCGCCGCTACCTGCGCCGCGAGAAGACGCCGCCGCTCTACACCCATATCCTGAAGCTCGACTACATCGACCGCTTCCAGGAGGTGCTCTACTGGCCCATCGGCAACACGCGGGTCGAAACGAGGGCTCACGCCTGCGACGATTCGAGCGGCCAGGTCTTCCATGTCTATACGACGACGATCTTCACGCCCGCGACGGATACAACGACGCATGTCTTCGTCGGCATGCATCGCGATTTCGACGTCGACAACGAGCGGTTTACCGAGTTCACCGCGAAGGAAGTGTTCGCCACCGTGATGGAGGACAAGGATGTCGCGGAGAGCCTGCAGGCGAACTGGAGCCCCACGGCGCCGATGATCGACATCCAGCTCGATCGCCCGGCGTTCGCCGCGCGGCGGATATTGGAGCGAATGGGTGCGAACGCATCCATTCGAGCGGCCGTATGACGCACGTCGGGACGGAGCGCGTGCCGCACGCGGAAGAGGAAACGACGATGATCGAGAAGGAAGCGACGATGCGTCACCAAGGACAGTCCAGCCTTTATGTCGGCGAGTTGCTCGGCGAACTCGGAATGTCGGCGCAGGACGAAGTCGGCTTGCTGCATCCCATGACGTTCGGAGAGATCGTCGGTCGCGACCGCGTCGAGCGTCTTGCGATGGCCGCCGCCGGCATCTTTTCCGAAGTCGAGTCGAAAAACGCGTGGAGCGGTGCGGACATCGGCGGGCGCGAATGGCACGGCCTCTTCCAGGGCCGCCAGATTCGCGGCGTGACGGTGGCGCGCCGGTCCGGTACACGCATCCAGGTCGACATCTTCCTCGGCTCGTTTCCCGCACCGGTGCGCCGCGCGCTGTATGACGCGAGCCGGGATCTCGTCGACGCAGACGCGTGGGTGCTGCCGCCGGGAATCGAAACGGCGTTGCCGCCGATACCTGCCGACGAAGTGCTGGACGCCAAGTTGCCGTTCCCCATCGTCGACGAGATGTTTCTGACCAGTCCGGTGGCCTGCAAACCGATTCGCGGCCGTGACGACGTCGAGCGCGTGTGCGGCCATTCGATGGCGGTGTACGGCGGACGTGCGAGCGGGCCGCGTCTGTCGGCAAACGCCACGACGCTGAGCCTCTGGACAGGCGAGGTCGGCGGGCTGCCGCTGGAAGTGGCGAACGTCATCTACTGGGAAGACGAGCGCACGGTCAAGGGCATGGCAATGGCGATGCGCCCGTGGCCGGTCGTCGCGCTGTTTCAGGCGCGGATGCGGGCGCGAACGCTCCCGTTTCTCGATCGGTCGTATTTCGAATCGGAATCCGAATCGAATGACGACGTGACGCCCGTTCAGCTTCGCGAGGGTTAAGTCCATGAACGGACCCAGCGTGTCCGCCGCGCAGGCGCAGCCGAGCTCGATTTCGCCGTGGCCGGTGTTCTGGATCGCCAGTGTTGCGGTGTTTCTCGTCTCGATCGACGTGACCGTGCTGTATGCGGCATTTCCCGCTTTGCGACAGGCGTTTCCCGATACCGACTCTGCCGGCCTGTCGTGGGTTCTGAACGCGTACACGCTCGTCTTCGCCGCGTTGCTCGTGCCGGCGGGCCGCCTCGCCGACCTGCGCGGACGCAAGCGCACGTTCCTGCTTGGACTCGCCATGTTCCTGGGAGGATCTTTCGGCTGCGGGATCGCCACGCATGTCGAGATGCTCTGGGCAATGCGTGCGGTGCAAGGCGCGGGGGCGGCGCTGTTGTTGCCCGCATCGCTGTCGATCCTGCTCGCGGCGTTTCCGGTCGGCAAGCGGTCCGTGGCCGTGAGCTTGTGGGGCGCGGTCAGCGGGGTGGCCGGGGCATTGGGTCCAAGCGTCGGCTCGTTCATGGTGGATCGCTTCGGCTGGCCCTGGGCGTTCTTTCTCAACCTGCCGTTTGGCGCAATCGCGCTATGGCGGGGGTGGCGCATGCTCGACGAGTCGCGCGATCCCGAGCGCGGTGCACCGCTCGATCTGGTTGGTGTCGTCCTGCTGATCCTCGGCGTCGGTTCCATCGCGGTCGGTCTGGTGCGATCCGAGGCGGTCGGCTGGACTTCGCCGGAAGTGGCATTCGCGATCGCAGGCGGGATGGGCATGCTGGCGGCATTCGTTGCATGGGCTCGCACGGTACGGTCGCCGGCAATCGATCTCTCGCTGTTTCGGGATCGGACTTACTGCTACATCAATCTGGCTTCGCTGTGTTTCGCGATCGGCTTTGCGATGATGTTCTTTCAGACGTTCCTGTTCACCACGGGAGTCTGGTCGTATTCGCTGACGCGTGCGGGACTGGCCGGCAGCCCCGGGCCGCTGCTGGTCGTTCCGACGGCGATCGTGTGCGGACGGTTCGCGGCGCGCGCGGGGCACCGGGTTCTGCTGGTGACGGGCAGCCTGATCTCGACGGCAGCGAGCATATGGTTCGCGCTGGTGCCTGGGGTGAATCCGGATTATGTGCATGCGTGGCTGCCGGGCGCGCTCCTCACCGGGCTGGGGGTCGGCATGGTCATGCCTTCGCTGTCCGCGGCGGCCGTCGCGCATCTGCCGCCGGCGCGATTCGGTGTCGGCTCGGCCGTCAACCAGGCGATACGCCAGGTGGGATCCGTGTTCGGCGTGGCGTTGACTGTCGCGATCACCGGTAACGCGATAACGCGCCTCGCCGAATTCCACACGCTCTGTTATCTGCAGATTGCGCTTGGCCTGGCTACCGCGATCCTGTGCGCGCCGGTGGATACGCGACCTCGAGCGCTTGCATCCGCGGTGGCACGCTGAGGGGCGCGGATCGTCCGGCAACGGTTCGTGTACAAAGCTTTCACAAAAACAACATCGATTATCCGAGGGCCTCATGATGACCGGTAGTATTTTCCCCTCCGCTGCGACAGCGGAGCGCTCGTCCCTGCTCGACATTCTTCGAGAGCGTGCCGAGCAAACGCCGGAGCGGATCGCATTTCATTTTCTTCGCGACGGCGAGGACGATGTCGTGAGCTGGTCGTACGGGCAGTTCGCTGCCGCTGCCGTCCATGTGCGGGACATGGTTCTGCAGCACCCGTTGCACGACCGGCGCGTATTGCTTCTGCTCGAACCCGGTCTGGGTTACGTCGCGGCGCTGTTCGGGATTCTGCTGGCGGGGGCCACCGCGGTACCCTCGTTTCCACCGGCCGGCGCGCGCGCGGTGGCCCGCTTCGCATCGATCTGTCGCGACGCTCACCCGGACGTGGTCATCGCCGGCAAGCTACATCGCTCACTGCAGCCACAGCTCGACGAGCTCTACGGCGGTCAGCGTGCCGCGCCCGCGTTGCTGACGCTCGACGAAAGCGCGTTCCACGAAATCGAAGCATCGGCATATGGCGTTGGGGGCCCGCTGGAGTGGCGTGTCGACCTGGACCGGCCGGCGCTGCTTCAGTACACGTCCGGATCGACGGGCGAGCCCAAGGGCGTAGTCGTCACGCACGAGAATCTCGTCAGCAATTGCGCGGTGATCGCCGAACGGATCGGGCCCGATCGCGACCGTGTCGGATGCACGTGGCTGCCGCCGTATCACGACATGGGACTGATGGGCGCGCTGCTGCTCGCGGTGTTCAGCGGTTTTCCGCTCGTGATCCTGTCGCCGCAGCATTTCGTCCAGCGGCCGTATCGCTGGCTCAAGGCAATCAGCGACTATCGCGTGACCACCAGCGTCGCGCCGAATTTCGCGTTCGACCTGTGCGTCGACAACATCAGCGAGGAAGAGGCGGACACGCTCGATCTCGGCTCGCTGCAGCACGTATTCTGCGGTGCGGAGCCGGTGAGCCACGCGACGCTCGAACGTTTTTTCGCGCGCTTCGGCCGGTATGGCTTCGAGCGCCGCGCCGTGGTGCCCTGCTATGGCATGGCCGAGGCGACGCTCTATGTATCCGGCAAGGTGGGGCGTTCGCCGATCACCCTGATCGACGTCGACAAGGAGGCACTTGCTCACGGCAGGTGCGAGCTGCACGCGCCGGAATCCGATGTGCGCGGGCGTACCACGCTGGTCGGATGTGGACCGGTGGCAGTCGGGCATCGGCTGCTGATCGTCGACCCTGAGACGAAGCGCGTACAGCCGGACCGGACCATCGGTGAAATCTGGTTCAGTGGCCCGAACGTCGCCGCGGGCTATCTGAACCGCGGCGACAGCGCTGACGTTTTCGCGGCCACGCCAGCTGACGGAGATGGCGAGGGCGGATCCGTGCGCTACCTCCGCACGGGCGATCTCGGCTTTCTGAACGACGGCGAGCTGTTCGTGACCGGGCGGATCAAGGACATCGTGATTGTCGCCGGGCGCAATCTCTATCCGAACGACATCGAGGGATCGGTGCAATCGGCGCACGACGCGATTCGCACGAACGGCGTGGTGGCGTTCTCGATCGACGGCGGTCCTTCCGAGTCGCTCGTCATCGTTGCAGAACTCAAGCGCTCGCGCCGGCTGAATACCGAGCAAATGCGCGAGGTGCGCGCGGCGATCACGTTGGCGGTCACGCGAGACCACGGGGTGTCACCGGCGGTGGTGCACCTGGGACCGACCGGCTCGATTCCGCTCACGACCAGCGGCAAGGTGCGTCGGCAAGCGTGCAAGCAGGCGTTCCAGCAAGGTCGCTTGAGCGTGCTCGAGGCACGCACGTAAGCCGTCCGCCAACACTTCATTTTCACATTCCATTTCTTCGGAGCCAGTCATGGCTGAAGCGGATTCCCTGGCTTCGCGAACATCGGCAACCGCCGCTGTCGCGGAAGCCGACACCGACGTGCGCGCACGCCGGCTTGCTTATCTGACCGTGGGCATTCCCGCGCTCGGTTTCGCGCTGGCGATCGCCTACACGTGGATATACGGCATGCGCGCGACAGACTTCGTGCTGCTGGCGGTGATGTATTTCTCGACCGCGATCGGCGTCGAAACCGGCATGCATCGATATTTTTCGCACCGCTCGTTCAAGGGGCGACCGATCGTCACCGTGATGCTCGGCATACTCGGCAGCATGGCCGCCCAGGGGCCGATCCTGTTCTGGGCCGCCACGCACCGGATGCATCACGCGTTCACCGATCAGGACGGCGATCCGCATTCGCCGCGCCCGCGCGCGAACCGGCACGGCAAGCCGAGCCGGCTCGCGGGCCTTTGGCACGGTCACGTGGGCTGGCTGTTCACCGTGCGGCGCGAGAACTGGAGTGCGTATGCCGCGGACCTGCTGCGCGACCGCCTGATCGTCAATCTCAATCTTCGATATGCGTGGTGGGTGATGCTCGGCCTCGCCATCCCCGCGCTCGCGGGTGCGCTGCTCGCGCCGGCCGGGCAGGCCTTGTCCGGGGCCGTCGGCGGCTTCCTTTGGGGCGGGCTCGCGCGGATCTTCCTGCTCGATCAGTCGACGTGGGCGGTCAATTCCCTGTGCCACACCATCGGCACCCGTCCGCACGCGACGCGCGACCACAGTCGCAATCTGGGCCTGCTCGCCATCGTTTCGGTGGGCGGCGCGTGGCACAACAACCATCACGCGCAGCCGGCCTTCGCCAACAACGATCACGCGTTCTGGCAACTCGATCCCTCCGCCTGGATCATCCGCCTGCTCGACGCGCTGGGGCTCGTCACGGAGGTGCGCTACGCCCCGAAGCGCCGCGCGGCGGCTCCCTCAACTTCGCCGTAATCCTGTTAGCGTTTGGAGAATCCTATGAATTCGTCGATTCAGGTTGCACCCGGCGTGACTGCCGCCGGCGGGCTGTCGGCCGCCGACGGTCAGATCCCCGGTGTTTCGCCGCTAAAGGGCAGTGGGGCGCGCATCAAGCGCTATACCGCCCTGGCCGTGATGCTGGTGCCGTTCGCCGGCTTTGCGCTGGCGGCACGCCAACTCGTGCTGGGAGACTTCACCATCACCGATCTGGTGCTGTTCGGGGTGTTCTATTTTCTGCACATGGGCGGGATCACGATGGGCTTCCATCGGTACCTCGCTCACAAGACGTTCCGGACTTCGAAATGGTTCGAGGGACTGCTGCTGATCTGCGGGTCGATGGCCGCCCAAGGCCCGATCATGTTCTGGGTGACGACGCATCGTCGTCATCATCTGTACAGCGACCAGCAAGGCGATCCGCATTCGCCGAACCTGGTCGGGCAGGGGCTGTTCGCCAAGCTGCGCGGCCTCTGGTATGCGCACATGCCGTGGATGCTGGCCGCGGACGTATCGGGCTGGACGTTCTTCGCCCCCGATGTGTTGCGCGATCGCCGTCTGTTTTTCTATCACCGTACCTACGTCTGGTGGATCGTGCTCGGTCTCGTGCTGCCGGCCGGGATCGGCGGCGCCATTGCCGGCTCCTGGCACGGCGCGTGGAACGGCCTGCTGTTCGGCGGGTTCGCGCGGATTTTTCTGGCCAACCAGGCTGCCTGGTGCGTGGGTTCGGTGTGCCACATGTTCGGTGGACGGCCGTTCAAGACCGACGACAACAGCGCGAACAACTGGACGGTCGCCGTGTTCACGTTCGGCGAAGGCCTGCAGAACAACCACCACGCGTTCCCCGCGTCGTATCGCCACTCGGTGAAGTGGTACGAGCCGGATCTCAGCGCGTGGGTGTTGTGGACGCTCGGCAAGCTGGGCGTCGTGTGGGACCTGCGCCAACCCGGGCCTGCGGCAATCCGCAAGCTCGCCAAGCAGCCGTATTGAAGAAGGTTTGCCGTCGTCATTTCGTTCATTTCCCTCGTATAGAAGGATTTTTCATCATGTCTCAAGCTGGAATTCTGGGTGGTCTGTTCGGCCGCAAGAAGGCGGTGGCCGCCGATATCGGCCCCCTCACCGAAGCGTCGATTCGTAGCTGGCTGATCGACCGGCTCGCCAGGCAGTTGAAGGTGGACCGGGCTGCCATCGACCCCGCGAAGCGCTTCGACGAATACGGCCTCGATTCGATCGTCGCGGTGCAGGTGTCGGGCGATCTGGAGAAGGTCGTCGAGCAGCGGCTGTCGCCGGCGCTGCTGTTCGAACACAACAGCATCGACGAACTGGCGCGCCACCTGTCGACCGAGCTCGGCTTGCAGGCTGCATAAGCGGGAGATCGACATGACAAGCAAATTCACCTTCCCGAGCGCGCCGCCCGCGCGTTTCGACGAATTCCTGCAGAAGTCGAAGGCGCTCGAGGGCGTGCGGCTCACCGACGCGATTCCAAAGTCGTTGTACGAGCCGCGTGCGTGGCGCGGCGTTCTCGGTTTCGTGGTGAGCTATGCCGCGTACATCGGCGCGCTGGTCGGCATCGCGTACGCACCGCATTGGCTGTTCTACGTTCCGCTGTGGCTGCTCGCAGGTCTGGGCGGCTGGGGGCTGCACTGCATCGCGCACGATTGCGGGCACAACTCGTTCTCCCGCTCTCGATGGTTCAACCTGGCGATCGGTCATTTGTCGCTTCTGCCGTTGCTGTATCCGTTCCACGCGTGGCGCCATACGCACAACCTGCATCACGCGAACACCAACAACCTCGAACTCGACACGGACTGGCGACCCATTCCCGCGCCGCTTTACGATCGCATGTCGTTCCTGAAGCGTCTCGAGTACGCCGGTACGCGCAAGTGGCTGTTCTGGGCGGGCACGGTCAGCTACTGGAAGGAGTCGGGATTCCGTCCGGGCTTCTATCCGAAGCGCGAGATGCGGCGCGACGTGAAACGCTCGATTGCGTTCGTGCTGATCGCGTCGGCGCTTTACTTCCCGGCGCTGATCTACTTCACGGGCGTCACGGGCCTGTTCCTGTACTTCGTCGTGCCGTGGCTCATGATTCACGCGTGGTTCAGCGCGACGACGCTGATGCACCACACGTCGGACGACATCCCGTTCCTGCCGTCGCAGCACTGGACGCCGAACGCCAGTCGCCTGCTCGTGACGACCGACTACCGGTATCCGAAGTGGCTGCATTTCATGACGCACAACATTTCGGTGCATACGGCGCACCACGTCGCGCCGATCGTACCGTTCTACAACCTGCCGAAGGCCCAGGCGGCGCTCAAGGAGGCGTTCCCCGGCATGATCCGCGAAAAGGATTTCACGTTCGGCGATCTTTGGCACGTCATTCGTCATTGCCATTTCTACGACACCGAGTCGGGCTACTACCGGAGCCTGTCCCGGGAAGCCGTGCCCGTCGGCGCGCGCACGGCGGCGGAGGGCCGGTGATGGTGTCCGTGAACCATACGGAAGTCTCGCCGATCGCCCGGCGCAAGGCGAATGCGCCATCGTTGCGCGTGCGGCTCCGCCGTCGCGCGTTCGGGATGCTGAATGCCGTCGCGCCGCGCATCGCCGGAAGCCGGGCGGCCGACGCGTTCGGCTTCACGCGCGGCTACGGGCTCCCTGTCAGCGATCGGGTGCCACTCGGCGCCACGGAGACGCCGATCGAGGGCAATGCGGATATCGACCGGGCCTATTACTGGGAGGGCGGGGCGTCGCGCGTGCTGCTCGTGCACGGCTGGGGCACCGACAGCAGCAGCATGCTGAGCTTCGTGAAGCCGATGCAGAACCTGGGCTTTTCGGTGGCGTCATTCGACGCGCCTGCTCACGGTCGTTCGCCGGGCAAGCATACGACGATGACGCAGTTCACCCGCGCGACCGGCGCGGTGTTCGACGCGATCGAAGGCGCGCACGTGGTGATCGCGCATTCGCTCGGTTCGATCGCGGCGGTTTCCGCACTGGCGGAACGCTCGCGCCGCGCATCGTTGCGCTGCATCGTGCTGATCGCCCCGACGTGCGGGTTGACCGAGGTGCTGGAGCGCTGGGCGAGCCGCGACATGGCGTTCCAGCGCCCGGTGGTCGAGCGCATTTTTGCGGAGCTGCATCGACGCAACGGCGTACCGGTCAGCCACTGGGACATTCTCGCGCGCGGCGCGTCGCTCGACGTTCCGGTGCTGGTCGTGCACGATCCGGCCGATTCGGTGGTGCCGTACTGCGAGGCGCAGCGGGTAGTGGCCGGCCTGCAGGATGCGACGCTGTGGCCGGCCCCGGGCGCGGGGCATGGGCGAATCCTGTCGGACGCGAGGGTCCGCGAGCAGGTGCGCGAGTTTGTGATGCGACAGACGTCGAATTTGGGAGAGTTGGCGAGATGAGCACGACTGCGGTGGAGATGCGCACGTTGATGTGTCTGGTGTGCGGCTGGATCTATTCGGAAGAACGGGGCGCGCCGGAGGACGGCATCGCGCCGGGAACGCGCTGGGAAGACATTCCGGCCAAATGGAAATGTCCGGAGTGCGGCGTCGGCAAGGAAGATTTCGAAATGGTGTCGATCTGACGTGATGGAGAGGCGCGCGCCGCCTTTCCTCGTGTCCGACGGCACAATCGCAGTGGTTACGCGTGCCGGGCAGGCGAAGCGGCATCCCTTCCCGGCAGGCGACTCGTGCGGCGGCGGTGCCATCCGTTCCGCCGGAACCCACCTTTGAATGGAGTGTGGAAATGGTTGCACGACAGGTAGTGATCTGCAGTCCCGTCAGAACGCCCATCGGCGCGTTCGGCGGCACGTTGAAGGACGTTGCTGCGACGGCGCTCGGCGCAGTCGCGGTCCGCGAGGCGGTACGTCGCAGCAACGTCGATCCGGCGGAATTGGCGGCGGTCGTGATGGGCAACGTCATTCAGGCAGGAAACAGGATGAACCCCGCGCGTCAAGCGGCCATCGGGGGCGGCGTGCCGGTGGCCGTGCCTGCGCTTACGGTGAATCGCGTGTGTGGGTCGGGCGCCCAGGCCATCGTGAATGCGGCGCAGGAGATCTGGCTTGGATTCGGCTCGGTCGCGGTGGCGGGCGGCATGGAAAACATGGACCGCGCCCCGTATCTGCTGGAAAGCGGGCGATGGGGCCACCGGATGGGGAATGCCGGGATCGTCGACAGCATGCTCGGGGACGGCCTCGTCGACGCGTTTTCCAACCAGCATTCCGGATGGCACACGGAGGACCTCGTTGCAGCGATGGGGATCACGCGCGCGCAGCAGGACCGGTGGGCGGAGCGTTCGCAGCAGCGCTTCGCGCAGGCGCAAGGACGCGGCGCATTTGACCCGGAGCTTGTCGCGGTCGAAATCGAGGGGCGGAAACAGACTGTCAAATTCGAGCGCGACGAGCAGCCGCGGCCTGACACGACGGTCGATTCGCTCTCCAGACTGAAGCCCGCGTTTCGCTCCGACGGCACCATCACCGCGGGCAACGCGCCCGGATTGAACAGCGGTGCGGCGGCAATGATCGTGGCGGATCGGCAGTATGCCGACGCGCGTGGAATCGAGCCGCTCGCAACGCTCGTTTCCTATGGGGTGGGGGCGGTGGAGCCGGGCATGTTCGGACTCGGGCCGGTGCCGGCCGTCAAGATGGCGCTCGCCCGCGCCGGCTGGTCGTTGAAGGACGTCGAGCGTTTCGAGATCAATGAGGCGTTTGCCGCCGTGCCGATCGCGGTCATGCGGGAACTCGGCATCGACGAGGAGCTGGTGAATGTCGAAGGCGGCGCGATTGCGCACGGTCATGCAATCGGCGCCACCGGTGCCGTTTTGACGACCCGCCTTGCGCACTCGATGCGCCGCGATGGCGTGAAACGCGGGATGGTGACGTTGTGCATCGGTGGCGGCCAGGGTATCGCCCTCGCCCTGGAATCCGTCTAACGGCGTTCTGATGCCGGGGCGGCGGCAACCGCCCCGGCTCGCGTCAATCAAGGAGAAGATATGGACCAGCGTTCAGCACTGGAAGATACGAACCCTCGTGCGGCGACCGGATATACGGCGGCCGAGACTGCGCTTTGGCGCAAGTGGCTGTCCCATTTCGGCGCCGAGCGCGTGCAAGACCTGGACCTCGGCGTGCTGGAGGCGATCGCGGGTTATGTCGGGAAGGGCGTATCGCCTCCGAATGAATAGAGCGCGATTCGGAGCCGCCGAGGAAGCGGTGACGCCGTCGTTCAGGCACACGAGCGCGATCGACCTGACGCCAGCCGGACAATCGGTCCGCCCCGGAACTGGCTTCTGTACCATCCCCTCTCATTCAACGAACCGTCGCCTCGACACAAGCGTCCCCGCCGGCTTCCCGGCGCGCGGTCGCCGGAATCGCGGCCGGCGCGCGCGCCCCTGGCACCCTGAATACGGCGACCCTGCGGACCCGGTACAGCGTGACGAAGCTGACCATCACCGCGAGCCATTTCGCGGCAATATTGCCGACCAGTCCCGCCGCCAGATGCACGATGCCCGCGGTCAGCAGCGAGCCGAACCCGCAACTCGCCGCGAACAGCAGCGCTTCGCGGACCTGCCGGCGGCCGATCGTGGTCGAGCGGAACACGAAGCGGCGCGAAAGCACGTAATTCACGCCACCCCCGACCAGGTACGCGACCGACGCCGATATCCCGGCATCGATCTGCATCGCCGAGGCCAGCGTGAGGAACAGTGCCCAGTCGACGACGAGCGACACGGCGCTCACGACGAAGTAGCCGGAAAACATCATGTCCGCCCCCACTGAACGGTGCGGGTGGGGACCGCGCGCAACCCCGATGCGCCGGCTTGCGGTTCGGTGCCGCTCTCGTGATACTCCGCGTCCTCGTTGACGGCCCAGACGTCGCGAAGCTTGTGCCCGGCGACGATGTTCTCGACGGTCAGCATGGCGGTCATCATTGCATGGTCCTGATTGTTGTACTTGTGCATGCCGTTGCGACCGACGAGATGCAGGTTCGGATAGTGCTCGGCCAGATCCGAACGGATCTCGTCGACGATGTCGCGGTAATCGTCGTCGTACACGGGGTACGCCTTCGGTTGACGAACGACGCGCGAACCGCGAATCTGGTCGCGCGTCGCCAGGCCGATTTTCTCGAGTTCACCGATCGCGAGTTCGGTCATGTCGGCATCGCTGCTTTCCCACATCGAATCGCCGTCGAAGCAGAAGTATTCGAGCCCCAGGCAGCCACCCGTCGCCGCGTCGGGCACCATCTCGGGCGACCACGATGCGAAATTCTGGATTCGCCCGACCTTGACGGACGGGTCGTGGATGTAGATCCAGTTGTCCGTGAAGGTGGCGGGCCGGTCGAGTATCAGCGCGACCGTGATGAAGTCCCGATACTGCAGTCTCGACGCGGCAGCCGCGGATGACGGACGGGGCGAAATCGCGCGAAGCGTTTCGCGCAGCGGCGCGGTGCACACCACATCGCGAGCGCTGATGCGATTCGTCTGTCCGTCCTGGCCGACGGTTTCGACGAGCCAGCGCCGCGTGAGGCCGTCGTACTGCATTGCGCCGGCCGCCTGCCCCATCATCAGCTGTCCGCCCTGATCCTGGAACTTGCGGGCGGCGGCTTCCCACAACATGCCGGGGCCGCGGCGCGGGTAATGGAAGGATTCGATCAGTGTCTTGACGTTGGACTTGCCCGAGCGGATGCCGAGCGAGCGCTTTACCGCGCTCACGATGGCGGTGGACAGGCTCAGGCCCTTGATGCGCTGCGCGGCCCAGTCGGCCGATATCTCGTCGCACGACATGCCCCAGACCTTTTCGGTGTACGTCTTGAAGAAGATGGAAAACAGTCGTTCTCCGAATTGATTGGCGACCCATTGATGAAAGGACTTCGGGTTTGGACAGGGCTTGACGCGGGCTGCGAGGTACGAAAGCACGCAGCGCGTGCTTTCGATGATGCCGAGATTCAGCAAGGCCTCGATGCCGTCGAGCGGGTATCGATAGAATTTGTTCCGGTAGAAGATGCGCGAGCTGCGCGGTCGCTCGATGAAGTCGTCCGGGAGCAGTTCGTGCCACAGTGCGACTACGTCCGCCGACTTGGAGAAGAAACGGTGTCCTCCGATGTCGAAGCAGTGGCCGTCGAACTGTTCGGTGCGACTGATGCCGCCGACATACCGAGGATCTTTCTCGATGACCGCGACCGACAGGTCGGTCTGCCTGGTCAGCAGATAGGCGGCGGTGAGGCCGCCGGGTCCGGCGCCGATGACGAGTACGTCGACTGATTGATCCATGTTGTCACCCCGAGTTTCAAGTCGCTGGTCCATTGACTGTCGTATCGGCCGCTCCAGCCGGGCGGCAAACTGCCATGTCGAATCGATGATCCGGATGTCCCGTTCAGACGTCGCGCACTTGCGCGTGGCGAGGCGGGGAAGCGCCGCCTCGGGCGGTCGGTCGTGCGGGTATCGCGTTCGTCTGGTCGAGCGGTTGAATGCGCACGGACGATGCATCCTGAGCTTCGGCAGTCGTCCTGATGCTGCGGCAGTCGTACAGCCAGACCGTGTTTTCGGGTTCGGGCGACCACGCGTAGCCTGTTGCCAACTCCGGGTAGTGCCGATGCGACACGATGAAATCCAGCACGGGGTCTGCACAGATGTGCCGGATGCCCGCTCGGTTGAGCGGTACGTATTCGTACCTGGACACGAACACGGTCGACTTTCTGTCGGTGTCGTGCCCGTCGCGCGGTCGTGCGGCGCGCGGGTCCTGCTTGATCAGTTCGACCCGTCGCACCGCCTCGAAGGTAGTCCGGCGATGGAAGATCAGACCCGCGGCCTGCGTCGACGAGTAGTAGCTCGAGGTCTTCATCATCAGCCACGGATAGACGACTTCGTCCGCCGGTCCGTCCCAATAGACGATGGCGCCGCGCGCGACCGTACCTTCGAACGGCGTGAAGTCGGCGCGGTCGGCGCCGGCTTCCAGGATCCTTGCTGCTTCCGACCGCTGGTCGATATTGACGAGTCCGTATGCGGCGAATGCGGCCAATATCATCGGCAAGCCGATGGCCGCGATTCGTTTGCGCGACAGATTGAGCACGGCGAGCACCGCGGCCAGCGTGATGACCAGGTGTGTGTGAATCAGCGTTTCGAGCCACGGAATGTCGAACATCACGCTGCCGGTCGGATACGCGACGCGACCGACCTGATACGCGCACTGGTATATGACCCAGATCGTCGCGGCAGCGACGGTCGTCCCGATCCACATCCGGCGAAGCGGAGGGGTGAGGTCGGCAAGCCGCGCGCCGGGAGCGGCGGGCGCCCGTCGACGGGCTGCCGCGTGGAGCGTCGCGGCAACCGCCAGTGCGATGAAACCTCCGCCGACGTCGAGCAGGAGCCAGCAGATCGCAAGCAGCCAGATCAGGGTCGGCCGTGTGTGGCGTTCGCGTCGCACGAGCAAAATGGCCGCGGGCCATTGCATCAACGTCAGCAGCCACAGCGTGCGCCACGGCTGCATCTGTATCCAGATCGCGTCCTGTCCGGCCAGGTCCGCGATCGTGGTGAGCGCGATGCCGGCAATGCCGATCAGCGTGAGATTCGACCACAGCGCACGGTGATCCTGCGCCTGGTTCGCACAGAGTGCCGCGGGAAGTGCGATAGCCCAGCACACCTTGTTCCATTCAGTGAGCGACCACAACGTCGGGAACAGGAATGGCACGTTGTATCGCGCGATCGACCGCCATTCCGGATCGAACGGATAGAGGTGGAACACCTTGAGCGGCGGCATCTCGACGACGGCGAAAATCATGAGCGCGAGCGGCAATAGCCGCCACCACTTCACGCGTGGCGTCCGGCCGAGGACGACGAAGACGAGCGACGCGCCGCCGATCAGCGGGTGAACGGCGGTTGCGACGATCGTCAGCACGATGGCAATGCGATGACGGCCTTCGAGCATCGACGCAATCGCCCACAGGCCGAGTGCTTCGGCGGGAAGCCGGGCGGTGAGAAATCCTTCGTCATACGAAAAGACCAGGCCGGCGCCGTAATCGGACGGCATGCAGGCGACGAGGAACATCGCGAGCCAGTGCCACGGGGCGGGCAGCAGTTTCTTCGCCAGGCGCCACATGCCGCTCCACCAGAGCGCCTGGATCGCGATCAGGCACGCGAGATTGCTGGCGCGGAGCCCGAATGCCGAGATCAGCTTCGCGAAGATCCGACCGTAAATCGTCCAGTGATCCTGAGAACCGAATTCAAAGAACAGATCGTGCGAGAAATGCTCGGGATGCGCGTTATACAGCGCCTGCGCGGTGTACAGGATCGCGTCGTGCCGAATGCCTGTATAAGGATGCGTTATCAGGAACAGAACGGCCAACGAAAGCGCAAGTGCGATGACCGACCAAGGGCTTTTCTCAGTCCGATTCATGATCGAGTGGAAGACTTTTATCGACGACATTTCGTGAGCCGGCGCTTCGTATGCGACGAAACGGACCATGAGGTCCCGGCTTCGCGGGCGGCGGCGCGGTGCACCCTGACGGCACGAGAGCCTTCAGGCGAGATGCAGGCGGGCCGCTCAGGGCGCGCGTTTCGCCATGCCGCCCATCGTCGGCGGTACGCAGACGCGCGTGCCGGTGAAGAGAGAGGCGGTATGGGGCGGTCGTGCGTGTGCAGGCGTCCGCCGGTTCCGAGCGGGCGCGGATGCTTGCGGGAATGCCCGGCTTGCGCAGCGGATCGGCCGCGGTGCGATCGTTGCCGCGCCGCTGTTCATCCCCGGCGACGCCGCGATCGAGATCGTGGTGCTTGTTTTCATTGTGTCCCCCGATGCGTCCTGCACCGAAAAAGCGTCTTACCGGTGTGCCGGACGCGGACTTTTCGAAATATTTGATTGCGCGCCGGGACGGCTGTCCGGCGCCTTCGGCGTGAACGCACGGAGCGTGCCACGCCCGCCGGCGCGCGCGTTCGGACCGATGAGGCGACGTCGATGCAGGCCGGGATACCGGTCGTCGCGGGAAATGTGTCGGTCTTGAAACGGTCGGGAACCGTCGGATCGGGTCGATCGTCCATCGCGGCGCGACTGATCACCGGCCGCGAAGACGGGATGATCGGTTTCAGCCGTGAAGCAGCGGCAGGCGAGTGGATGGCGGGACCGTTGCTGCGCAAGGGGCGCATGCGTGCCGGACAGCTCGCCGCGCGGCGCCGGCGACGCCCGTGGCGGGAATCGGCGGTCTAGTCGAACCGTGTGCGCATCGGGTGCGACCCGGGCATCCGGAACGCACATCAGGTTGCAGATCTGAAACGTCGCGGCAACTCGCCGGGCGCCATCAGGGTTGCGGTCGGCGTCACGTGCCCGACGCGTCCTCCGGAACGGATCGAGAACAGTCCAGGTATCTCCCGCGCATTCGATGCGGCCGCATGCATCGCCCGGGACAGCCGGCATCTGCCCGTCCCAATTGATGACCAAACCGCAAGACCTAGTGCATAGATATCGTTTGCCGCGGCGTTAATGACTATCGACAATCGTGGCTCGAATTCCCGCCGTTGCGCCAGAAGCGCCTTGGCGGGCGGCCCTGTCGGCTATCCCGGCCGTCGCCGCCACCCAGCTCACGACGACATGTACGCGTTCACGCCCTCATTCCAGAATCCCGCCGGTTCGCCGATCCGCGAGCTGTTCAAGTACCTCTCCGAACCGGGGATGATTTCGTTCGCCGGCGGCTACCCGGCCAGCGACCTGTTCGACGTCGACGGCCTGAACACGGCTGCCGAACGCGCGTACGCGCAGCCGGTCCGCTGCCTGCAATATGGCCCGACCGACGGCCTGGCCGAACTGAAGCAGCAACTGATCGCGTTGATGGCGCGCCGCAACGTGACGTGCACGCCGGCCGAACTGCTCGTCACGACCGGCTCGCAACAGGGCCTCGATCTGCTGCTGCGCGTGATGGTCGCCCCGGGCGACGTCGTGCTGACCGAACAACCGGCGTATCCGGCGACGCTGTCGGCGATGCGTCTGCAACAGGCGCGCATCGTGACGATTCCCGTCGACGGCAATGGCCTCGACGTCGACCGCCTCGCCTCGCAACTTGCATCCGGCGCGATCGTGCAGCCGAAGCTGCTCTATACGGTGCCGACCTTCGCGAATCCGACCGGTGCGACGCTCGCGCGCGAACGCCGCCTGAAGCTGCTGCGTCTCGCGGTGCAATACCGTTTCCTGATCGTCGAGGACGATCCCTACGGCGATCTGCGTTTCGCGGGCGAACCGGTGCCGTCGATGCTCGCGCTCGCGAACGAAGTCGAAGGCGCACGCGACTGGATCGTGCACTTCGCGAGCCTGTCGAAAATCGTCGCACCGGGGCTGCGCGTGGGCTGGACGATCGCGCCGGCCGAAATCGCGCGGCGCTGCGTGATCGCGAAGCAGACGGTCGACCTGTGCAGCGCGCCGTGGACGCAAGCCACCGCCGCCGAGTATCTCGCCGACGGCGCGCTCGAGCGTCATCTGCCGCGCATCACGGCGGCCTACCAGCGCAAGTGCGATGCGATGTGCGACGCGCTGCGCGACGGCTTCGGCGATGCGATCGCGTTCCATCGTCCCGAAGGCGGGATGTTCGTGTGGGCGCGGATCGGCGCGGTGTCGTCGGACGTGCTGCTGCAACAGGCGATCGCGAACAAGGTCGTCTTCGTGCCGGGCAAGGCGTTCTTCGCGGACAACGTCGACGCCGCGTCGCTGCGGCTGTCGTTCGCCGCGCCCGACGTCGACGCGATCCGGGAAGGCGTGGCGCGCCTCGTGCGCGCGTATGGTGCGGCGCTGGCCGCGTGAGGAGGAGAGACACATGAGCATCGTCGTCAACGACACCGCATGGATGGACGAAGCGCCGCGCATGGCCGGTATCCGTCCCGTCGAACACAAGTCGTCGCAGATCAGCGCGGGGCCGCAATACGTCGCCGACGTGCTCGGCCGCTTCGGCGCGGATTCGACCGACACGCGCGACGCCGCACCGGTCGTCCTCGGCTACAACTGAAGCGCGCGGCGGGGGCCCGCAACGGGATCCCGCCGCCGAAACGGTTAAGCTGGCGCGATCGAACCACGCAGGATCGCCGGGGCATCATGTCCGACATCGCATCGCTCACGCAAACGTACGACCGCCTCTGGTCGTGCCTGGAATCCGGCGTCGGCGCACAGCGCTCGCCGTTCACCATGGTGCAGGCCGCGACGCTCGGCCTCGACGGCGCGCCCAAGGTGCGTACGATCGTGCTGCGGCAGGCGAGCCGCGCCGATCGTCGGCTGTCGTTCCACACCGATGCGCGCTCGGAGAAAGTCGTGGAGTTGCGCCGCGATCCGCGTATCGCGATCGTCGCGAGCGATCTCGATTCGCTCGTGCAGATTCGCGCGGAAGGCGTTGCGACGATTTGCGAAGACGAAGCGCAACGTCGCGCGGTCTGGCAATCGAACCGTCCGCATACGCTGCTGCTATATCGCGCACCGCTGCGCCCCGGCACGCCGATCGAATCGCCGAAAGACGCGCATGTCACCGTAAGCCCGGATACGGACACGGGCACGGCGACCACCGACGACGGTTACCGGAACTTCTGCCTGCTCCACGTCTCGGTGACGCGCATCGACTGGCTCGACCTCGCCCGCGACGGCCATCGTCGCGCGGTGTTCGACGTGAACGACGACGGCTACGAAGGGCGCTGGATCGCACCCTGACGGCGTCGGTCGCGCCCCCGCTACAAACGCGTACAAACCAGACACATCCGGGATACGTCAGACCTTTCAAATGGGCAACGCCGCGCGACCGGCGCACGCCCGGATGAAAGCGAAAGCGCGCTCCGCCGCGCGGCATGTTCACTTTCCATTTCACGAAAGGAGATGCCGAACGATGTCTTCCACACAGTTTTCCCCGATGCGTCGCCACCTGCTGGCCACTTCCGTGGCTGCCGGCGTATCCGCGATGCTGCCCACCGCGCTGCATGCGGCAACCGGCGGCGACGGCATACGTCCGTTCACCGCCCATATCCCCGATGAAGCGCTGGCCGACCTGCGCCGCCGCATTGCCGCGACGCGCTGGCCGGGCCGCGAGACCGTCGCCGACGAATCGCAGGGCGTGCGGCTTGCGCGCATGCAGGCGCTGCTGCGCTACTGGGGCACCGACTACGACTGGCGCAAGGGCGAGGCGCGCCTGAACGGTTTCCCGATGTTCATCACCGAAATCGACGGGCTCGACATTCACTTCATCCACGTGCGCTCGCGGCACGCGAACGCGATGCCGATGATCATGACGCACGGCTGGCCGGGTTCGATCTTCGAGCTGCTGAAGGCGATCGGCCCGCTGACCGATCCGACCGCACACGGTGCGAGTGCCGACGATGCGTTCCACGTCGTCGTGCCGTCGCTGCCGGGTTTCGGTTTTTCGGGCCGTCCGACGAAGACGGGCTGGGGCTCCGACCACATCGCGCGCGCATGGGGCGAGCTGATGGCGCGCCTCGGCTATACGCGCTTCGTGTCGCAGGGCGGCGACTGCGGCTCGGTGATCTCGCACCGGATGGCGATGCAGCGGGTGCAGGGCCTGGCCGGGATTCACGTGAACATGCCGGCGACGGTGCCGCCGGACATCGCGACGCTGCTCCAGACCGACGCGCCGGCACCGGCGTCGCTGTCGCCGAAGGAGAAGGCCGCGTACGAGAAGCTCGCGACGTTCTATCGCGACAACTGCGGCTACTCGGCGATGATGGTCACGCGCCCGCAGACGGTTGGCTATGCGCTCGCCGATTCGCCGTCGGGTCAGGCAGCGTGGATGTACGACAAGATCTCGCAATGGACCTACAGCGGCGGCGTGCCCGAACGCTCGATCCCGCGCGACGAGATTCTCGACGACATTTCGTTGTACTGGCTGACCGATACGGCGACGTCCGCCGCGCAGATCTACTGGGAGGATCACTCGAACAACTTCAACGCGGTGGACATCTCGCTGCCGGCGGCGATCACGGTGTTCCCCGGCGAGATCTACCAGGCGCCGCGCAGCTGGGCCGAGCGCAGCTATCACAACCTGATCTACTTCAACGAAGTCGACAAGGGCGGGCATTTCGCGGCATGGGAGGAGCCGGAACTGTTCGCTCGCGAAGTGCGTGCCGGGTTCCGGCCGTTGCGTCGCGCGTAAGCGGGACTTGACGGGAGAACGCGGGCCGGTCGCGATGCCGGCCCGCGTGACGCGTTGCGCATGGCCGACCGCGAACCCCCGTTTCCGCCGCCAATTTTGAATCGCTGTATGTCGTGCCCGAATCTGGATACGTTGGGATACAAAGCCTTCGGATGGTTCGGATATAAAACCGGTGAAGCGATTCACACGGGCGGCGCGATGTCAGGCGCCGCCGCCGTGAACGGCGATTCCAGAGCGCCCGCACGTGCCGCGGGCCACTTCCTTAGCGATCGAGAATGGAGAACGCGTCATGCCTGATACCGTGAACACCCGCCGCCGCCTGATTCTGGGCACGACACTCGCAAGCCTGAGCCTCGCCGACCTCGGGTTCGGTTCGCTGGCACGCGCGCAGTCGGCGCCCGATGCGTCGACGCCGAAGCGCACGGCCGGCGCGGCCTCGCTCGGCAAGATCCACCAGATCGACGCCGGTGTGCTGAACGTCGGGTATGCGGATCTCGGACCGAAGAACGGCCCCGTCGTGTTCCTGCTGCACGGCTGGCCGTACGACATCTACAGCTACGCGGAAGTCGCGCCGCTGCTCACGGCGGCCGGCTATCGCGTGATCGTGCCGTACCTGCGCGGCTACGGATCGACGACGTTCCGCTCGGCCGATACCGTGCGGAACGGCCAGCAGGCGGTGACGGCCGTCGACATCGTCGCGCTGATGGATGCGCTGAAGATCGATCGCGCGGTGTTCGGCGGCTACGACTGGGGCGCGCGCACGGCCGACATCATCGCGGCACTGTGGCCGCAGCGCGTGAAGGCGCTGGTGTCGGTGAGCGGCTACCTGATCGGCAGCCAGGAGGCGAACCGCAAGCCGCTGCCGCCGCAGGCGGAATTCCAGTGGTGGTATCAGTTCTACTTCACGACCGAGCGCGGCGCGCTCGGCTACGCGGCGAATCGCGACGCGTTCAACAAGCTGATCTGGCGGCTCGCGTCGCCGAAGTGGCAGTTCTCCGACGAGACCTACGCGCGTAGCGCCGCATCGTTCCAGAACCCCGACCACGTGGCCGTCGTGATCCACAACTATCGCTGGCGCCTCGGGCTCGCGCAGGGCGAAGCCCAATACGACGACATCGAGCGGCGGCTCGCCGCCGGCCCGGCCATCACCGTGCCGACGATCACGATGGAGGGCGACGCGAACGGCGCGCCGCATCCGGAGCCTGCCGCGTATGCGAAGAAGTTCACGGGCAAGTATCAGCACCGGACCATCACGGGCGGCATCGGCCACAACCTGCCGCAGGAAGCGCCGCAGGCATTCGCCGATGCGATCCTGCAAGTGGAGCACCTGTGATGCGGGCCGGCACGATCGTGTCGCGCCGCGGCGCGCGCCGTGCGCTCGTCGCGGGCGCGCTGCTGGCGGGCGCGTGGTCGGCGAGCGGTCCGGCCGCGTTCGCGGAGCAGCCGAAGCCGGCGGCGTCGCCGATCTACGGCGTGACGATCCCGCCCGGCTACCGGAAGTGGGAAATGGTCGCGCCGGCCGAGGAGGCTGCGCCGCTCGACGAATTGCGCGTGGTCCTCGGCAATCCCGTCGCGATCCGCGCGCTCGAACAGTCGACGCTGCCGTTTCCGGACGGCACGATCCTCGTGAAGCTCGCGTACAAACGCAAGCAGTCCGACGAATTCGCGCCGGCGACGGTGCCCGGCCAGGCGACGACCGTGCAGGTGATGGTCAAGGATTCGCGCCGTTATCCGTCGACGGGCGGCTGGGGCTTCGGGCGCTTCATCAACGGCGTGCCGGCCGATATCGGTCAGCACCAGACCTGCTTCGCGTGTCATCAGGCGCGCGTGAAGAATCACGATTTCGTGTTCACGCGGCTTGCGCCCTGATGTGAGCTGACGGGACCGGTTCGACGGAAAGGCGTGCCGTATGAGGCACGCCTTTTTTCATGTTGGGACGCGGGCGCGGGCGCGGGCGCAGGCGCGCGGTGTGCGGGGTACCGGATTTGTATCGCACTGTATCGGGAGCCGCTGCGGAAACATCGGATTGCAGAATGCCCCTGTTTCGGAAACATGCCGGATACGTGAGCGGGTTCTACTGTCGACATGCAGCAAACGTTCGGTGCGAGACGGTCGCAACGGACGCCGAGTGATCGATACCCCCAACTTCCGCCAAGGAGAAATCTCATGAAAGCCGCTCGAATCCTCGCAGTCGCCGTGCTCGCTTCGATCCCCGCATTGTCGTTCGCCGATACCGGCCACGGCCTCACGCGTGCCGACGTGCGCGCCGACCTCATCCGGCTCGAGAAGGCCGGCTACAACCCGGCCGGCAGTGACGCGCGTTACCCGGACGATATCGCCGCCGCGCAGAACGCCGTCGCCGCCGCGCAGCGCGTCGCGCGCTCCGACCAGAACGGCCCGTCGAAGTCGCAGGACGACAACGTGGCTGCCGCGTCCGCGCCTGCCGCTGCGCGCTACGCCGCGGCCGACCAGCGCGCCGCGCGGAACGCGCGGACGGACGCCGACGACCTGTACGCACATTCGTGATGCATTGCCGCGCCTGCCGCACGCGGGCGCGGCCGCATCGGCAACACTTCAGATGAACGACACGATGGAAAGGAGCATGAAGATGATCGGTTTGACGAAACGGGTTCTGGTGTCCGCGGCGGTGCTCGGCGGGCTGTTCGGTGCGGTCGCGGCGCAGGCCGCGCCGAAGGAAGACCTGAAAGGCACGAACGTCGTGCTGGTGCACGGCGCATTCGCCGACGGGTCGAGCTGGAACCGCGTGATTCCGCTGCTCGAAGCGCGCGGCCTGCACGTGGTGTCGGTGCAGAACCCGCTGAGCTCGCTCGCCGACGACGCGGCCGCGACGAAGCGCGCGATCGACGAACAGAAGGGCCCCGTCGTGCTGGTCGGCCATTCGTGGGCGGGTGTCGTGATCAGCGACGCCGGCAACGACGACAAGGTGAAGTCGCTCGTCTACGTCGCCGCATTCGCGCCGGACAACGGCCAGTCGATCGCCGACGTCACGCAGGGGTTGCCGGCGCCGTCGTGGGCCGGCGAGCTGCGCAAGGACGGCGGCGGCTTCGCGAGGCTGTCGGACAAGGCGATCGCGCAGGATTTCGCGCCGGATCTGCCGCCCGCGCAGCAACGCGTCGTCGCGGCGACGCAAGGGCCGTGGTACGGTGGCTGCATTTCGGAGAAGGTCGCGCAGGCCGCGTGGCATGCGAAGCCGTCGTCGTTCGTGGTCGCGACGCAGGACCGGATGATCGATCCGAAGCTGCAGGAGGCGATGGCGAAGCGGATCGGCGCGACGGTCACGCGCGTGAACGGCAGCCACGTTGCGATGCTGAGCCAGCCGAAGGCCGTGGCCGACGCGATCATCGCGGCCGCGGAACGCGCGAAGCAGGATGCGCAGTGAGTGAATGCGGCGCCGCGTGGCGGATGACGTGGCGCCGTCGGTGATTGTGATGTCCTTTCACGAGGAGAAGTCATGACGCAGCAACTCTGGCAACTGTCGGCGACTGAAATTGCGAAGCGTGTGCGGCAACGTGAAGTGTCCGCGCGGGAAGTGGCGGATGCCACACTGGCGCGCCTCGAAGCGGTGAACCCGGCGATCAATGCGGTGGTCGAGCATCGTCCCGAGGAGGTGCGGCGGCAGGCCGACGACGTCGATCGCGCGATCGCCCGCGGCGACGATCCGGGCCCGCTTGCCGGCGTGCCCGTGACGGTGAAGATCAACGTCGACGTCGCGACGTTCGCGACGACCAACGGCACGCGGTTGCAGGAAAACCTGATCGCGAGCGCCGACAGCCCGTCGGTGTCGAACCTGAGAAAGGCCGGCGCCGTGCTGCTCGGCCGCACCAATTCGCCGACGTTCGCGCTGCGCTGGTTCACGTCGAACCTCGTGCACGGCCATACGTACAATCCGCGCAACCGTTCGCTGACGCCGGGTGGTTCGAGCGGCGGCGCGGCGGCTGCCGTGGCCGCCGGGATCGGCCCGATCGCGCTCGGCACCGACATCGGCGGCTCGGTGCGCTATCCGGCCTATGCGTGCGGCGTGCATGGCATCCGGCCGTCGCTCGGGCGCGTGCCGGCATTCAATGCGTCAGGGCCGGAACGTGCGATCGGCGCGCAACTGATGTCGACGACGGGGCCGATCGCACGCACGATCGACGATCTCGCGTTGGCGCTGCGTGCATTCGCCGCGCCGGACCCGCGCGACCCGTGGTACGTGCCGGTGCCGATCGACGGTCGCGCGGTGCCGAAGCGCGCGGCGCTATGCGTGCGTCCGCGCGGTCTGGAGGTCGTGCCCGAGGTCGAGGCCGCGTTGCGCGATGCCGCGCGACGGCTCGTCGACGCGGGCTGGACCGTCGACGAAATCGACGATACGCCGCCGATGCGCGAGGCCGCGCTGTTGCAGGAGCAGCTCTGGCTCGGCGACGGATTCGATGCGCTGGCGAACGCGGTGGCGAGCGACGGCGATCCGGGCGCGGCCGCGGTGATCGCCGCCGTGCGCGCCAAGGTGCGCGATCTGCCGGCCGACGTGATCAGCCGCGCGCTCGTGCGGCGTACGACGCTGACGCGGCAATGGCGGCTCTTTCTCGACGAATATGCGGTGTTGTTGTTGCCGGTGTCGTCCGAGCTGCCGTTTCCCGATGATCTCGATCGGCAAGGGCCGGAAGGGTTCGAGCGCGTCTGGGAAGCGCAGCTCACGCTGCGGGCGCTGCCGGCGATGGGGTTGCCGGGGCTCGCGGTGACGACCGGGATCGTCAACGACGTGCCGGTGGGCGTGCAAGTGGTCGCCACGCATCATCGCGAGGATCTGTGTCTGCTCGCGGGGCGCGACATCGAGGCGCGCGGCGCGCCGATCGTGCCGGTCGATCCGGTACGTTGATGCGGCGACGGGTGGCGTGCATCGACGATGCGCCACGCCCGTCGGCTGTCGTGCCGCGATCCATCGTTCCATCGAAGCGCGCCATTCGACCCGGCGCGCGATTCCATTTCGGATTCTGTCACAACGACAACGGGCGGCGCGCGTCGCGTGCTGCATCGTTCCCGACCTCGCAGTCGCCGATCCTTTCAAGAACCTTCGATGCACGACATCGAACGGCCATCGCTTCACATCCTCCGCACGAAGCCGCACGAACCCTCGCCGATAGCGCGCGTCTGCTATTGCATTTCACGCGCCGCTGATTAGGAAATGAATTTTTATTGGTTCTGCTTCCCCGACCGCGCTCGCATAGTGGGGCTGACGGCTATAGACAGCAGGCAAGCTGCACCGGCCGCATTCCCGGCGTTTTTGATCATACGAATCTGCGAGAACAAGGAAGCGTGATGACGTTTGCATTGGAAGAACGAACCGCCGCCCAGCAGGCGCTCGAAGACGCCCGCGCGGCGGCCGCATCGGCGGGCACGCCGTACGCCGGTGGCGTGGCGCCGGAAGCCGCGTGGGCGCTGTTTTCCGCCGGCGACGCGTTGCTGGTCGACGTGCGCACCGCGGAAGAACGGAAATTCGTCGGCCATGTGCCGGAGTCGCTGCACGTGCCGTGGGCGACCGGCACGAGCCTGACGCGCAACCCGCGCTTCGTGCGCGAACTCGAAGCGAAGACCGGCAAGGATGCGGTGGTGCTGTTGCTCTGCCGCAGCGGCAACCGGTCCGCGCAGGCGGCCGAAGCGGCGGCCAAGGGCGGCTTCACGCAGGTATTCAACGTGCTCGAGGGGTTCGAGGGCGACCTCGACGAACAGCACCATCGCGGCGGCCGCAACGGCTGGCGCCATCGCGGCCTGCCGTGGGCGCAGGACTGAGTCACGGCCGTTACGGGGAGAAGTCAGCATGGCCGCATTCGATATCGACGGCATCGTCCAGTCGCTCCAGACCGTGCGCCGCGCGTGGCGCGAGAAGCAGCGGCGCTCGCTCGAACCGGGCGGGCGCGACCTGCCGGCGCGCGAGGCGCTTGCGCAGATCATCGGCGCGCTGAAAGGTGTGCTGTTCCCGATGCGGCTCGGGCCGCCCGACCTGCGGCAGGAGAGCGAAAACCTCCATGTGGCCCACGCGCTCGACGCGGCGCTGAATGCGCTGCTCGCGCAGGTGACGCTCGAGCTGCGCTACGCGGCGCGGCAACGCAACGCCGACGCGCAGATCGACGAGGCGGCCGCCACCGCCGTTCAGGCCTTCGCGGCACGGCTGCCCGACATCCGCCGGCTGCTCGACAGCGACGTGCTGGCCGCATTTCATGGCGATCCGGCGGCGGGCAGTGTCGACGAAGTGCTGCTGTGCTACCCCGGCATCCTCGCGATGATCCACCACCGGCTCGCGCACGAGCTGTACCGGCTCGGGCTGCCGCTGCTCGCGCGCATCATCGCCGAGCAGGCGCATGCGGAAACCGGCATCGACATTCATCCGGGCGCCCGGATCGGCGCCGGCTTCTTCATCGACCACGGCACGGGCGTCGTGATCGGCGAGACCGCGATCATCGGCGAGCACGTGCGCGTGTACCAGGCCGTCACGCTCGGCGCGAAGCGCTTCCCGCGCGATGCGGCCGGCCATCTGGAGAAAGGGCTCGCGCGCCACCCGATCGTCGAGGACGACGTCGTGATCTATGCGGGCGCAACGATCCTCGGCCGCGTGACGATCGGCCGCGGCGCGGTCATAGGCGGCAACGTGTGGCTCACGCAGGACGTGCCGGCGGGCGCGAACATCACGCAGGCCGTGCTGCGCAGCGAAGCGAACGCCGCGCCGCACGCGCGAATCGAGCCGGCCGAGCCGGTATCCGACGCGCAGGTGACGACATGAGCGACCTGATCCAGCACTTCGGGGCCAACGTGCGCAAGCTGCGCGAAGCGCGCACGTGGTCGCAGGAGCAGCTCGCCGAACACGCGGGGCTGAACCGTTCGTACGTCGGCGAGATCGAGCGCGGCGAGGCCATTGCGTCGATCGTCACCGCCGACAAGATCGCGCGCGCGTTCGACGTGTCGATCTCGACGCTGCTGCCCGGCGTGTACGTCACCTGACGCATCCCGCTTCCCTTCCCGTTCGGTTGTGCCGTGTGACGGCTATAGCATGTTGAGCCGGCAGGTGCGTGCTTCCGATAATCACCAAGCGTCATAAGCAATCCCGTTTTTCATCTTAAGAACCCGGAGCCACACATGTCGACCGTTGCAAGCGGCACGGCCGCGCTGAGCGATCACGCCGCCCGCCAACTAGCGAACGCTACCAAGACCGTCCCGCAGCTTTCCACGATTACGCCGCGCTGGCTGACCCATCTGCTGCAGTGGGTGCCGGTCGAGGCCGGCATCTATCGCCTGAACCAGGTGAAGAATCCGGAAGCCGTGCGCGCCGCGTGCACGCAGCTCGAGGACGAAAGCGTGCTGCCGCAGACATTCGTGCCATACGAGGAACAGCCGCGCGAGTATTTCCTGAACGCGGTGAGCACGGTGCTCGACGTGCATACGCGGATCTCCGATCTCTACAGCAGTCCTCATGACCAGATCAAGGAACAGCTGCGCCTGACGATCGAGACGATCAAGGAGCTGCAGGAAAGCCAGCTGATCAACAACCCGGACTACGGGCTGCTCGCGAACGTGACCGACGAACAGCGGATTTTCCCGCTGACGGGCGCGCCGACGCCGGACGACCTCGACGAACTGCTGACCAAGGTGTGGAAGGAACCCGCGTTCTTCCTCACGCACCCGCTCGCGATCGCCGCGTTCGGCCGCGAATGCACGCGGCGAGGCGTGCCGCCGCCGACGGTCAGCCTGTTCGGCTCGCAGTTCCTCACGTGGCGCGGCATTCCGCTGATTCCGTCGGACAAGGTGCCCGTCGCGGACGGCAAGACCAAGATCCTGCTGCTGCGCGTCGGCGACAAGCGCCAGGGTGTCGTCGGCCTCTATCAGCCGGGCGTCGCAGGCGAGCAGGGGCCGGGCCTGTCGGTGCGCTTCATGGGGATCAACAACCAGGCGATCGCGTCGTACCTGATCTCGCTGTACTGCTCGCTCGCGGTCCATTCGCCGGATGCGCTGGCTGTCCTCGATGACGTCGAAATCGCCAAGTACCATGACTATCCCGACACCTACCGTTAATCCCGGCTCGGCCGGCAGCGACGCGCTCGCGTTGCCGCACGCGCCGCTGCCGGCCGGCCTGCCCGACCCGGCGGCGCTCGCGCGGCTCGCGTCCGAGTTCTTCGCGACGCCGCCCGGGCAGGCCACCGCGCCCGGGCTGTCGGCGGGCAGCGGGGCGGTCGGCGGTGTGCCGTCGGCGTTGCCGGCGGCCGCGCCGATCCTCGCGTCGGCGAGCAATCCCGCGCCGGGCGGCTCGCCGCTCGCGGGGCCGGGCGGAACGGGCACCGGCGTGCCGGGCTTCGCGCTGCCGCAAGGCAAGGCGCCCGGCGCGAACCTCGCGCCGTCCGCGCCGACGCACGTGCTGTCGCTCGGCAATCGCGTGCCCGCGCTCGCGCCGCATGCGGCCGCGCAGAACGGGCTGCCCGACAACGCGGTGTCGATCGCGCCCGCGTTCGAACCGCGCGTCGGCGGCGCGGCGCTCGGCGTGCCGCAGGCGAATGCGGCGGTATCGGAGGGCGCGGTGAAGGCTGCGCCGGCCGCGTCGCCGTATTACTTCACCGACGGCTCGCTGCAGGGCTGGCAGGCGACGCCGCAGGACATCGTCGTGCCGTCGAACGGCCTCGCATCGCCGGAAGCGTTCGGGCTGCCGGGCGACGATGCGCTGCGCGACCTGCTCGCCGTGCAGCGCGACGTGCCGGTGTCGCGTGCATCGGGCGCGGACGTGCCGCGTTACTTCATCGACGATGCGCATGCCGCCGAGCCGCAGGGCAACCTGCATCGCGGCGCGCACCCGCCGTTCGACGTGAACGCGATCCGCCGCGATTTCCCGATCCTGCAGGAACGCGTGAACGGCAAGCAGCTGGTCTGGTTCGACAATGCCGCGACGACGCACAAGCCGCAGGCCGTGATCGATCGTCTTGCCTATTTCTATGCGCACGAAAACTCGAACATCCACCGCGCCGCGCATGCACTGGCGGGCCGCGCGACGGATGCATACGAGCATGCGCGGGACACCGTGCGGCGCTTCATCGGCGCCGCTTCGCCGGACGAGATCGTGTTCGTGCGCGGCACCACCGAGGCGATCAACCTGATCGCGAAGACATGGGGCGTGCAGAACGTCGGCGAAGGCGACGAGATCGTCGTGTCGCATCTCGAGCATCACGCGAACATCGTGCCGTGGCAGCAGCTCGCGGCGCTCAAGGGCGCGAAGCTGCGCGTGATTCCGGTCGACGATTCGGGGCAGGTGCTGCTCGACGAATACCGGAAGCTGCTCAACGACCGCACGAAGATCGTGTCCGTCACGCAGGTGTCGAATGCGCTCGGCACGGTCGTGCCGGTGAAGGAGATCGTCGAGCTCGCGCATCGCGCGGGCGCGAAGGCGCTCGTCGACGGCGCGCAGTCGATCTCGCACATGCGCGTCGACGTGCAGGCGCTGGATGCGGATTTCTTCGTGTTCTCCGGGCACAAGATCTACGGTCCGACCGGCATCGGCGTCGTGTACGGCAAGCGCGCGATCCTCGACGACATGCCGCCGTGGCAGGGCGGCGGCAACATGATCGCGGACGTGACGTTCGAGCGCACGGTATTCCAGCCGCCGCCGAACCGGTTCGAAGCCGGCACCGGCAACATCGCGGACGCGGTGGGGCTGGGGGCCGCGCTCGACTACGTGAGCCGCGTGGGCATCGAGAACATCGCGCGCTACGAGCACGACCTGCTCGCGTATGCGACGAGCGTGCTCGCGCCGGTACCGGGCGTGCGGCTCGTGGGCACCGCGCGCGACAAGGCGAGCGTGCTGTCGTTCGTGCTGAAGGGCTATGAGACCGAGGAGGTCGGGCAGGCGCTGAACGAAGAGGGCATTGCGGTGCGCTCCGGCCATCATTGCGCGCAGCCGATCCTGCGACGCTTCGGGCTCGAGGCGACGGTACGGCCGTCGCTCGCGTTCTACAACACGTGCGATGAAGTCGACGCGCTCGTGAGCGTCGTGAGAAGGCTGGCGGCGCGACGCTGAGACACGCGGCATGCGAAAAGGCCGCTTGCGACTCCCGGCAACGGGGTGTCGCAAGCGGCCTTTTTCCGTGGCGATGCCGGCGCGTGACGGCGCTCAGCGCCCGGCCAGCATCCGCCCGCCGAGCCCCATCAGCAGCAGCCCGGCCGTCGTGTCGAGCACGGCCTTGCGCCGGATCAGCAGCCGGCGCACCGACGGGTGCGACGCGAGCAGCGCCATGGTGCAGTACCACGCGCCCGAAATTCCGATCGACAACACGACGACCGCGAGATCGAGCCACGCCGGCGCATGGGCCGGCACCATCAACGCGAAGATACTGCCGTAGAACGCGACGGATTTCGGGTTCGTCATGCTGACCACGTAGCCCTTCTTCGCGGCATGCCAGTCGGAGGACGCGGCCGGTGCGGAAACCGCGGGCGGCGTGCGCGCGGTCAGCACCATTTTCAGGCCGAGCCAGATCAGGTACGTGGCGCCCGCGAGCCGCAGCGCGGTGTGCACCCAGGCGACGTGGGTCACGAGCAGGCTGAGGCCGGCGATCGCGATCGCGGCCCAGGTGCCCGATGCGGCGGCGAGGCCGAGCCCGGTCATCACGCCGGCGCGGCGTTGCGCGACGGCGGTCGACGTGACGATCACGAAGTTCGGGCCCGGGCTGGCCACGCTCAGGAACAGGACGCCGGCGAGCGGCAAAAGGGTGGCGAGGGTGGTCGACATGGCTTGGGCGGCAAAGCGACGGAAGGGGCGTTCATCTTACCCCGGGCGCGACTCACCGGTCGCCGCACGGCTGCTTCCGCGATTGTTGAGCGTATTGGAAAGGTCCAATCCGGAAGCAGCAATAGGTGCCGCGAATATGACCGATTATTCTCCCGAGCGCTATACGGGCAAGCCGACACGAATGCTGTCGGACTGCTTACAAAATCAATCGCTCAGGGAGGCCTTTCATGAAACGCATCGTCGTATCCGGTGGTGTCGGCGCGGTATTCGTCTTGACAGCGGCGTCGTCCGCATTTGCGCAGAGTTCCGTCACGTTGTATGGCCTCGTCGATACGGCGATCCGTTATCAGACGAACGCCGGCCCCGACGGCAAGGACCTGATCGGAATGACCGTCGGCCCCGAAACGCACAGCCGCTGGGGCTTGCGCGGCAGCGAGGAACTCGGCGGCGGCCTGTCGGCGATCTTTCGTCTCGAGAACGGCTTCGAGCTCGGCGACGGCAAGCTGCACGTCGCGAACACGCTGTTCAGCCGGCAGGCATACGTCGGCCTGTCGAGCGACCGGTACGGCTCGCTGACCTTCGGCAACCAGTACGCCCCGCTGTACGACACGATGGGCGACGTGTTCGATCCGATGACCGTCGGCGACTACTGGCAGGACAGCTGGGCGTACAACGGCATCGGCAATTACCTGACCGTGCCGAACTCGGTGAAGTACAAGTTCTCGTACAACGGCTTCAGCATCGATGCGATCTACGGGCTCGGCAATCATGCCGGCGCGATGGGCCTCGACAGCACGTACGGTGTCGAGCTGACCTATGCGCAAGGGCCCGCGTCGATCAACGCCGGCTACCAGCAGACCTCGGTGTCGTCCGTGAACGGCAGTGCGGTCAACGGCGCGAAGGTGAACTTCCTGCACGTGAGCGGCGCGTATCAGGTCACGCCGTCCGTGCGCCTGCTGGCCGGCTGGCTGCACGGTCAGGACAAGACGGGCACGACGGACTTCAACATGCAGCAGGCCGGCGCGCCCACGCTCGCCGGCGGCAGCCCGAATCGCATCGACGATACGTTCTACGTCGGCGCGAACTGGCAGGCCACCGCGCCGCTGCTGATCACGGTGGCCGGCTATTACGGCCACGCGCGCAACGCGGAGCGGCTCGACGGCACGCTCGGCTCCGGGATCAATTACTCGGCGACCATGCTGGCCGAATATGCGCTGTCGAAGCACACGGAGGTATACGGCACGGTCGATTTCGCACGCGGCAACGGCGCGTTCGCGGCCGACTACCCGGGCGCCACCAACCGGCTCACCGGCAAGGTCGACCAGATCGGCAGGACCAACAACGTCGGGGCCGCGATCGGCCTGCGCCAGATGTTCTGACGACGGCGCGCGGGGCGGACGCTTACGAAAAAACGCGTGGCGACCGGTGCCGCCACGCGTCGTGGATCGAAGCGCGCGGTCGCCCGGCTCGGGCGTGCGCGCTTGCCGGCGTCAGAAATCGAACCCAGGACCGCCTGCGCCCGGACCGCCCGGCACCGTAGCCGGCACCGCATCCTTCGGCGCTTCGAACACCGTCGCATCGGTCGTCAGCAGCAGCCCCGCGACCGACGCCGCGTTCTGCAGCGCGGTGCGCGTGACCTTGGTCGGATCGAGCACGCCCGATTCGACGAGGTCGCCGTATTCACCGGTCTGCGCGTTGTAGCCGAAGTTGCCCGAGCCCTCCGCGACTTTCGCGACGACCACGCTCGCTTCCTCGCCCGCGTTCGTGACGATCTGGCGCAGCGGTTCCTCGAGCGCGCGCAGCACGATCTTGATGCCCGCGTCCTGGTCGGCGTTCGCGCCCTTGAGTGCGCGGATCGCCTGCCGCACGCGAATCAGCGCGACGCCGCCGCCCGGCACGATGCCTTCCTCGACCGCCGCGCGCGTCGCGTGCAGCGCATCGTCGACGCGATCCTTCTTCTCCTTCACCTCGATCTCGGTCGCGCCGCCGACCTTGATCACCGCGACGCCGCCCGCGAGCTTGGCCACGCGTTCCTGCAGCTTTTCACGGTCGTAGTCGGAGGTCGCTTCCTCGATCTGCACGCGGATCTGCCTCACGCGCGCCTCGATGTTCTTCGCATCGCCCGCGCCGTCGATCACGGTCGTGTTTTCCTTGCCGACCTCGATGCGCTTCGCCTGGCCGAGCTCGGCGAGCGTCGCCTTCTCGAGCGTGAGGCCCGTCTCCTCGGCGACGACCTGGCCGCCGGTCAGGATCGCGATGTCTTCCAGCAGCGCCTTGCGACGATCGCCGAAGCCCGGCGCCTTGACCGCGACCGTCTTCAGGATGCCGCGGATGTTGTTCACGACCAGCGTCGCGAGCGCTTCGCCTTCGACGTCTTCCGCGATGATCAGCAGCGGCCGGCCCGATTTCGCGACCTGTTCGAGCACCGGCAGCAGGTCGCGGATGTTCGAGATCTTCTTGTCGTGCAGCAGGATGTACGGGTTCTCGATTTCGGCGATCTGCTTGTCGGCGTTGTTGATGAAATACGGCGACAGATAGCCGCGATCGAACTGCAATCCTTCGACGACGTCGAGCTCGTCGGCGAGCGACTTGCCGTCCTCCACGGTGATCACGCCTTCCTTGCCGACACGGTCGATCGCTTCGGCGATGCGCTGGCCGATCGATTCCTCGCCGTTCGCGGAGATCGTCGCGACCTGCGCGATTTCCTTGCTGGTGGTGGTCGGCTTGCTGATCTTCTTCAGCTCGTCGACGGCCGATGCCACCGCCTTGTCGATCCCGCGCTTCAGGTCGAGCGGATTGAGCCCGGCCGCGACGTATTTCTGGCCTTCGCGCACGATCGCCTGCGCGAGCACGGTGGCCGTCGTCGTGCCGTCGCCGGCCGCGTCGCTGGTGCGCGACGCGACTTCCTTCACGAGCTGCGCGCCGACGTTCTGCAGCTTGTCCGCGAGTTCGATTTCCTTCGCGACCGACACGCCGTCCTTGGTGACGACGGGTGCGCCGAAGCTGCGTTCGAGCACGACGTTGCGGCCTTTGGGCCCGAGCGTGACCTTCACCGCATTGGCGAGAATGTTGACGCCTTCGGTCAGCTTCGCACGGGCGACGTCGCTGAAAATGATTTCCTTCGCTGCCATGATTGCACTCCGTTATTGACTGACGACCGCGACGATGTCTTCCTCGCGCAGTACGAGGAATTCGTTGCCGTCCACCTTGACGGCCTGGCCTGCGTACTTGCCGAACAGCACGCGTTCGCCGACCTGAAGGTCGGGCACGATGCGCTGGCCGTCCGCGTCCTTGCGGCCGGGGCCGACGGCGATCACTTCGCCCTGGTCGGGCTTTTCCGCGGCGCTGTCGGGGATCACGATGCCCGAGGCGGTGGTGGTTTCCTGGTCGAGTCGCTTCACGATGACCCGGTCGTGCAAGGGGCGTAGGCTCATCTGTCCGTCCTGTTCTGTTGCGTCGAAATTGGCTGGCACTCTTTGATGGAGAGTGCTGACGAGTATAAAAACGCGGGACGGCGCGATCCAATAACGGATTCCGAAATGCATTTGCGTGGATGCGCTATGGGAGCGTCGACGACGCGGAGGAGTGCGGTACGCGGATGCGGGTACCGGCGCGGAAGAGTGCGATGTAGAGACGGCAGCGAGGAGAAGGCGGCGTGCGCCGCCTTGATCCGTTACGACGCGACGCGAATCACGACCTTGCCGAAATGCTGGCCCGACTGCAGGTATGCATACGCTTGCGGCGCCTCGTCGAAACCGAACACGCGATCGACCACCGGCTTGATCCGTTTCGCATCGACGAGCCGCACGACGTCGTCGAGCATCGCGCGGCTGCCGACCATGAGGCCATGCAGTTTCCGAATGCCGCCGATCAGCGACAGCAGCCCGAGTTCGGGGCCGCCGAAGCTGCTGAGGCCGCCGATGACCGATACGATGCCGCCCAGCTTCGTCGCGGCGACCGAGCGCGGCAGCGTGTCGTGTCCGCCGACTTCCAGGACGAGATCCGCGCCCGCACCGTCGGTGAGCCGCAGCACTTCGTGCTGCCATTCGGGCGTCGTGCGGTAGTTGATCGTTGCGTCCGCACCGAGTGCGCGGGCGCGTTCGAGCTTGGCATCGCTCGACGAAGTCACGATCGTGCGCAGTCCGGCCGCATGCGCAAGCTGCAGCGCGATGATCGATACACCGCCCGTGCCGAGCAGCACGACCGTCGCGCCCGGTCTCAGCCCGCCGTCGACGAACAGCGCATTCCACGCGGTGATGCCCGCGCACGACAGCGTTGCCGCTTCGTCGTAGTCGAGATGCGCAGGAATCCCGACGAGCGCGGTTTCGTCGGAGACGAAGCGTTCGGCGAGCACGCCGTCGAAATGCGAGCCGGGCGACCCCGAGACCTTCGGCGGCGTGGGCGGCCCGTCGATCCAGTGCGGGAAATACGTGTTGATCACGCGATCGCCCGGCTTGAAGCGCGTGACGTCGCGACCGGTTTCGACGACTTCGCCGGCGCCGTCGGCGACGGGTATCAGCGCGTCGGTGCCGATGCCGAGATAGTCGCCGCGCGCGAACATCAGGTCGCGGTAGTTCAGTCCTGCCGAGTGGATTTTCACGACGACGTCGGTCGGCCCGACCGGGCGAAGCGTCGCGTCGATGCGCCGGAGCCCGGCAATGCCGTCCCCCGGTTTGATTTGCCATGCGTGCATGTCGGCTCCTTTTTCGGGATGGACCGGACTATCATAGTGTTGCGCAACGGGACACATTGGCGAGAATTCGGCCAACGATTGTCGCCGGTACGGACACAAACCTGTCATTCCATCGGAGCGGAACTGCATGGACGAGCGATTGAGAGGCATCGTCGAATTCGTCGACGTCGTGGAGTCGGGCAGCTTCGCGGCGGCGGCGCTGCGCCTCGGCATGACGCGCTCGGCCGTGGCGAAGATCGTCGCGCGGCTCGAACAGCGGCTCGGCGCGCGGCTCTTGCAGCGCACGACGCGCCAGCTCGGCCTGACCGACGAAGGGCTCGTCTATTACGAGCAGTGCCGGCGGTTGCTGGCCGAACTCGGCGAGACGGAGGCCGCGCTCGACGCGGGCCGGCGCGAGCCGACCGGGCGCGTGCGGATCAGCGTGCCCGTGCTGTTCGGCCGGCAATGCGTGGCGCCCGTCGTGCGGCGCCTCGTCGAGCGTCATCCGCGGCTTGAAATCGACGTGTCGTTCAGCGATCGCCTGGCCGACCTGGTCAACGACGGATTCGACATCGCGGTGCGCATCGGCGAGCTTGCGGATACGAGCACGCTCGTCGGACGGCGGCTTGGCGTACAGAGGATGGGCATTTGCGCATCGCCGGCGTATCTCGAACGTCATGGCCGGCCGACGGGATCCGACGAGCTCGCGTCGCACGTCGGCATCGCGTATTCGCGCGGCGGGCAGCCGACGCCGTGGCGAATCATCGGCGCGGACGGCGCGGTGCACGACCATCGCCCGGCCGGCCGCCTGCGATTCGACGATCTGCAGGCGATCGCCGACGCGGCGGCAGCCGGTGCGGGCCTCGCGTGGCTGCCGTGCTGGCTGATGGCGCCGTACGTGCGCGACGGCCGTCTCGTGCTCGTGATGGACAGCGACAGCGTGTCGGGCGCCGAAGTGTTCGCGGTGCGCCCGGCGTCGCGCAACGTGCCGATGAAGGTGCGCGTCGTCATCGATGCGTTTGTCGACGAGATTCCGCGCATGCTGGCGTCGGACGACGCCGACGGCGAGCGCGTGCCGCCGCGCAGCGTTCACGCTACGTAGCCACGCCGCACGACGTGGCCGCCGCGATCGCGTTCCTGCTGTCCGACGATGCGGCGGTCGTCACGGGGCAGGTGCTCGCGGTGGACGGCGGCGGCAGCCTCGGCGGACGCGGCTGACGCAACGCGTGTATGACGGCGCGAGCCGTCGATCAACGGGCGGCGTGCATATTCCCCCTTCCCGTTAGCATGTGACGAATCCGACTTTGGGCGCCGCGCGGGCGCCGCTAAGATCGCCGATCCGTAATCGAGCGTTCGACAAAATGAAAAAGTCCGCGTCGCCGTTGCATGCCTTCCGTTTCCGTGTCGTCTGCGCCGCGATTGCCGGCGCGTTGTCGCTCGCGTCGTGCGGGGGCGTCGACAGCGATGCGCCGTCGCAGTCCGCCGCGACACCACCGCAGGCCGCGAAACGCCCGAACATCCTGTACATCATGGCCGACGATCTCGGCTATTCCGACATTCACGCATTCGGCGGCGAGATCAGTACACCGAACCTCGACGCGCTCGTCGCGTCGGGCCGCATCCTGTCGAACCACCACACGGGCACCGTATGCGCGATCACGCGCGCGATGCTGATTTCCGGTACCGATCACCACCTCGTCGGCGAAGGCACGATGGGCGTGCCGACCGACGAGCGGCGCGGGTTGCCGGGCTACGAGGGCTACCTGAACGATCGCGCGCTATCGTTCGCACAACTGCTGAAGGACGCCGGCTATCACACTTATATCGCGGGCAAGTGGCACATCGGTTCGGGGATCGTCGGCAGCGCGACGGGCAGCGGACAGACGCCGGACCAGTGGGGCTTCGAGCGCAGCTACGTGCTGCTCGCCGGCGCGGCGACGAACCACTTCGCGCACGAACCGGCCGGCTCGTCGAACTACACGGAGGACGGCAGCTACGTGCAGCCGGGCCAGCCCGGACAACCGGGCGGCGCGGGCGGCAGTCCGGCCGTGTTCTATTCAACCGACTTCTATACGCAGAAGCTGATCTCGTACATCGATTCGAACAAGCGGGACGGCAAGCCGTTCTTCGCGTACGCGGCCTACACGTCGCCGCACTGGCCGCTGCAGGTACCGGACCCGTGGCTGCACAAATATGCGGGCGTATACGACGCCGGCTACGACGCGATCCGCAACGCGCGGATCGCGCGACAGAAGGCGCTCGGCCTGATCCCCACCGACTTCAAGCCATTTGACGGCCTTCCGGAAACGACGTCGGCATCGCCGGCCACGGCGAACAACGGCACCGCGAACGCGAAGTACATCAGCGCCGTGCATTCGGCAGCCGACGGCTACAGCGACTACGGCACCGGCAAGGTCGACAAGCTTTGGTCGAGCCTGAGCCCGGCCGAGCGCCGCGCGCAGGCGCGCTACATGGAGATCTATGCGGGGATGGTCGAGAACCTCGACTACAACATCGGCCTCTTGATCCAGCACTTGAAGGATATCGGCGAATACGACGACACATTCATCATGTTCCAGTCGGACAACGGCGCGGAAGGCTGGCCGATCGACTCCGGCGCGGACCCGACGGCGACCGACACCGCGAACGGGCAGGACCCGGTCTATTCGACGCTCGGCACCGACAACGGCAAGCAGAACGCGCAACGGCTGCAATACGGGCTGCGCTGGGCCGAAGTGAGCGCGACGCCGTTCCGGCTCACGAAGGGCTATTCGGCCGAAGGCGGCGTGTCGACGCCGACGATCGTGCGCCTGCCGGGGCAGACGCGGCAGTTGCCGACGCTGCGTGCGTTCACGCACGTGACCGACAACACGGCGACGTTCCTCGCGGTCGCGGGCGTCACGCCGCCGTCGCAGCCGGCGCCGCCGCTCGTGAACACGTTGACGGGCGTCGATCAGAACAAGGGCAAGGTCGTCTACAACAACCGCTACGTCTATCCGGTGACGGGGCAGTCGCTGTTGCCGGTGCTCACCGGCTCGGCGACGGGCGAAGTGCATACGACGCCGTTCGGCGACGAAGCGTACGGCCGCGCGTACCTGCGCAGCGCCGACGGCCGCTGGAAGGCGTTGTGGACCGAGCCGCCGCTCGGGCCGCTCGATGGTCACTGGCAGCTGTACGACCTCGCGGCGGACCGCGGCGAGACGACCGACGTGTCCGCGCAAAACCCGTCGGTGATCGGCACGCTGGTCGACCAGTGGAAGACCTACATGAGCAACGTCGGCGGCGTGGAGCCGCTGCGTCCGCGCGGTTACTACTGAGGGCGACACGATGCGGTTCCGCTTCCGGACACTCGCCGCGGCGCTCGCGGCCACGCTGTTCGCCGCCGCGTTTGCTGCCGGCTATGCGAGCCCGTCGGCGTTACCCGGCGGCGCCTTTGACGACGCGAATCGCGGCCGCACGCTCGCGCCGCTCGGCTCCGAACGGCAGTGCGAGCGCTACTCGGGGTTGCCGGCGAAGTGGCGCGACGACCCGAAAGCCGGGATGGTGCATCTGAGCGGCGGCGCGTTCGTATTCGGCAGCACGCGCGGCTATGCGGACGAGCGTCCGGCGGGCGACGGCAAGACGCGTGTCGGCGGCTTCTGGATCGACCAGACCGACGTGACGATCGCGCAGTTCGCCGCGTTCGTGCAGGCGACCGGCTACGTGACCGAGGCCGAGCAGCAAGGCGGCGCGGCGGTGTTTCATGTGCCGACGCGCGACGAGTTGAACGCGCGTGACCTTGCGTGGTGGACGTGGGTGAAGGGCGCATCGTGGCGGCAGCCACGCGGCCCCGGCAGCAACGTCGACGGGCTCGGCAACCTGCCCGTCACGCTCGTCACGCAGCGCGACGCGCTCGCATATGCGCACTGGCTCGGGCGCGACCTGCCGACCGAAGCCGAATGGGAATACGCGGGCAAGGCCGGTCGCGACGACGCATCGCTCGATGCGGCGCCGCGCGACGCGCGGGGCAAGCCGGCCGCGAACTACTGGCAGGGCGCGTTCCCGGTGCTCGATACGGCCGAGGACGGCCACGCGGGGCTGGCGCCAGTCGGCTGCTACGCGGGGAACGGCTTCCGGCTGTACGACATGATCGGCAACGCATGGGAATGGACCAAGGACGCATACACGGGCCCGCATCAGTCGCATACGAACGGCGACACGGCGGCTGTCGCACCGCCGACGCGCCGGCACGACACGCCGATGGTGATCAAGGGTGGCTCGTTCCTGTGCTCGCGCGATTACTGCGTGCGCTATCGCGCGTCGTCGCGCGAACAGCAGGAAGCGGATCTCGGTGCATCGCATATCGGGTTCCGCACGATTCTGAGGGATGCGTCATGAAGCGGGTGATGTATCGCGTTGCCGTGTCGCTGATCGTTGCATGCGGTGTCGCCCATTCGGGCTGGATCGTTGCGGCCGAAACCGTCACGTCGACGATCCGCGTCGGCGTGACGCGCGGCGTGCAAGCGGACATCCTAGACGAGGTGAAACGCGTCGCGGCCACGCGCGGGCTGGGTGTCGACGTCGTCGAATTCGACGACGCGTCGCGCATCGATGCCGCGCTCGCGCGCGGCACGATCGACGCGGCGAGCTTCGAGGACGCGCAGCGCCTTGCCTCGACGCGTACGGCGAAAGGCTATGCACTGACCGCTGTCGCGCCGACCGTCACGTTGCCGATGGCGCTCTATTCGCGCAAGCTAAGGAGTCTGAATGATTTGCAACCCGGTGCGACGGTCGCGATCCCGGCCGATCCGCGCGGAATGACACGTGCGCTCGTGCTGCTGCAGAACGACACGCTCGTGACGCTGCGCGAAAAGGCCGGCCTGCATGCGACGCTGCGCGACGTGACGGGCAACCGGCTTGCGCTGAAATTCGTGGCCCTGCGCCGTGACCGGCTGCATGCGGCGCTCGACTCGGCCGCGTTCGTCGCGATGGACAGCGAGGACGCCGCGCGCGCGGGGCTGCAGCCGGCGCGCGACAGCATCAATCTCGAGGATGCACGCTCGCCGTATGCGAACGTGCTGACCGTGCGCGACGCCGACCGCGCGAAGCTGTGGGTCGCTCAACTCGTCGCCGCGTATCACTCGGACGACGTCGCGCATTTCATCCTGACGCGCTACCAGGACTCGGTGCGACGGCCGTGGTAGACGACTATCGTCTCGCGTGCAGCGCGTGCGGACGCTGCTGCAACGGTGCGCGCTGCGTGCCTTACACTTGCCGCTCTTTCAACCGTCTCCGATGGAGCGCGCATGTACGCCTCGACCTTCATTTTCCGCGCAGGGAAATACGACGACGAGTTTCACCGGCTCGACCGCCAGATCGCCGACATGGCGCGCGCGACGCCCGGCTACCTCGGCGAGGAGACGTGGGAGAACACCGAGGCGGGGCTGATCCAGAACGTTTACTACTGGGAATCGGAGGCGGCGCTGCAGCAGTTGATTCGGCATCCCGCGCATCTGGAAGCGAAGGCGAAGCAGGCGCGCTGGCTGGACGGCTATCGCGTGGTGATCTCGCAGGTGTTGCGCGAGTATGGCGACGGCAAGCTCGCGCAGCCGCGTGCGGGGCAGCCGGCGTAAGCCGATCGCCGAACGGGCACTTCAGGCGCCTTGCGTGATCCGCCCGGCATCCCCACACCACCTCAAAGCGCCTCGACCAGCAACCGGTTGCTCTTCTCGCAATACTCGTGACACGCAGCCCGCGCTGCGATCGACGCGCCGTGCACGAACTTCGGCGCATCCGCCCGCCGCGACATCGACACGACGATCGACGGCGGCGACGGCTGCAGCGGCAGCTCGACGACCTCGCCGCTGGCGATCAACGCATCGACGAACAGCACCGGAATCGCCGCCACGCCGAAGCCGTCGCGCACGAGCTGCACGATCACCGAGATCGACGGCGAGCCGGTGATGCGCGTCTCCGACAGCGGCACGCCATGCGCGTGCGCCAGCGTGCGAACGATGTCCTCGAGCGCACGGTGGGGCGCGGTGCCGCGTCCGTAAGTCAGGATCGGCTGGCGCAGCACCTGCCGCGCGAGCCCCGTGCGCGCGGTCGGGAGCAGCCCGGCACGCGCGATCCAGCGCACCGGATAGTTCGCGAGCGCGTCGCAGACGACCGATGCCTCGTCGCTGCCCTCCACGCGAATGATCAGATCGAGCTCGCCGGCCATCAGCCGGCGCTGCAGCACGACGCTGACGTCGACGGTCAGGTCGATCTCCAGCTGCGGATAGTCGGCGGCGAGGCGGCGCAGGTAATGCGGCAGCCAGCTGTGCACGACCGTCTCGATCACGCCGAGCCGCAGCTTGCCGCGCAGTGCGCTTTCGCCGGCCGCGGCGGCCTGCAGTTCGTGCGTCGCCTCGACGACGGCCTTCGCATAGCCGAGCAGATATTCGCCGTTCGGCGTGAGCCGGAACTCGCGGCTGTCGCGATCGACGAGCACGGTCTGCAATTCATCCTCGAGCGCCTTCAGGCGCTGCGAGATCGCGGCCGGCGTCGCGTGCAGCGCGGCGGCCGTCGTGCGGAAGTTGCGCAGCTTCGCGAGCGTGACGAAGGTTTCGAGGAAACGCGTGTTCATGGCGGTCGGCAAGTCGTTGGGCGCGCAGCTTGCCCCGCTGAAAAAATGAACGGGACCGGGGAAAACCCCGAGATCCGTTAAGGAATTCTATACACACGGCGCAAAAAAACTCGTTGGCGACAAAATTTTTTCTTTTCTATTCTTCGCCGTATCCGCTGACGCAACCGTCATCCAACGACAGCCCGATCCGCCAACGACCATCATGACACCTTCCGAATTCCGCCGGTCCGTACGCAACGGCGCGTTCCGCAGCCCGACGGCCGGCCAGTGCGGCCCGTTCGCGCAAGCGAACCTCGCGATCCTGCCGAACGCGTACGCGCACGATTTCCTGCGCTTCTGCCAGGCGAATCCGAAGGCGTGCCCGCTGCTGGGCGTCGGCGAACCGGGCGCGTTCCGGCTCGACGTGCTCGGCGAGGATCTCGACATCCGCACCGACGTGCCGAGCTACAACGTATACCGCGACGGCCGCCTGACCGAGCGGGTCGAATCGCTCGAGGCGCTGTGGCGCGACGATTTCGTCGTGTTCGCGATCGGCTGCTCGTTCTCGTTCGAGGACATGCTGGCGCGTGAAGGGATCGGGCTGCGCCACATCGAGGAGGGTCGTAACGTGCCGATGTATCGCACGTCGATTCCGAATCGCCGCGCGGGGATCTTCGGCGGGCAACTGGTCGTGTCGATGCGCCCGCTGCGCGGCGCCGACGCGATCCGCGCGGTGCAGATCACGAGCCGGTTTCCGGGCGTGCATGGCGCGCCGGTCCATATCGGCCATCCGCGTGAACTCGGCATCGCCGATCTCGGCGCCCCCGATTTCGGCGACGCCGTGACGGTGCGCGACGACGAACTGCCGGTGTTCTGGGCGTGCGGCGTGACGCCGCAAACCGCGCTGATGGAAGCGAAGCTGCCGCTCGCGATCGCGCATACGCCCGGCTACATGCTGATGACCGACATCACGAACGCGTCGCTGGCCGTGTTCTGACCCGGTCGGAGCGGCGGCCCGCGCGGTCGCTGATCCGGCCCCGACGCGGCGGCCCGCCGCCGCCGCAGACGATCCGCCCGCCCGGAGGGCGGCGCGCAGCCGCGGCCCGACGATTGCGAGCACGACGCACCACACACCACACGCACGGTTTCGACCGCACATTTCGACAGGAGCTTCACCATGGAAAGCAAGACCCTCGCGGCGCCCGCCGCCGACCCCGCGGGCCCCGCGCGCAACGGCCTGTTCGGATGGTATGCGGACGCGCAACCGCGCGAGCGCCGCGCGTTCTGGAGCTGCAAGGTCGGCTACATGCTCGACGGGATGGACACGCAGATGCTGTCGTTCGTGATCCCGACGCTCGTCGCGACGTGGGGCATCTCGCTCGCGGATGCCGGCTTCATCGGCACGATGACGCTGCTCGCGTCGGCGCTCGGCGGCTGGATCGCCGGGATCCTGTCCGACCGGATCGGCCGCGTGCGCACGCTGCAGCTGACGGTGCTGTGGTTCGCGGTGTTCACCGCGCTGTGCGGGCTCGCGCAGAACTATCACCAGCTGCTCGCGGCGCGCGCGCTGATGGGCTTCGGCTTCGGCGGCGAGTGGACGGCCGGCGCGGTGCTGATCGGCGAAGTGATCCGCGCGCGCGATCGCGGCAAGGCGGTCGGCCTCGTGCAGTCGGGCTGGGCGATCGGCTGGGGGCTGTCGGCGCTGCTGTATGCGCTGCTGTTCTCGGTGCTGCCGGCCGAGCAGGCATGGCGCGCGCTGTTCCTCGTCGGCCTCGCGCCCGCGCTGCTGGTGGTCGTGATCCGCCGCTACGTGAAGGAGCCCGACGTCTACGAGAAGGAGAAGGCCTCGCAGGCGAAGGTGGCCGACGCGCCGCGTCTCACCGAAATCTTCGCGCCGAAGCTGCTGTCGACGACGCTGCGCGCGGCGCTGCTGACGACCGGCGCGCAAGGCGGCTACTACGCGATCACGACCTGGCTGCCGACGTTCCTGAAGACCGAGCGGCACCTGACCGTGATGGGCACCGGCGGCTATCTCGCGATGATCATCTTCGGCTCGTGGGTTGGCTACCTGACGAGCGCATACCTGACCGACCGCCTCGGCCGCAAGCCGAACTTCATCCTGTTCGCGCTCGGCTCGATGGTGATCGCGTTTTCGTACACGTCGCTGAACCTGACCAACGCGTCGATGCTGTGGCTCGGCTTCCCGCTCGGTTTCTTCGCGTCGGGCATCTTCTCCGGGATGGGCGCGTTCCTCACCGAACTGTTCCCGACCCGCGTGCGCGGCTCGGGCCAAGGCTTCTGCTACAACGTCGGCCGCGCGATCGGCGCACTGTTTCCGTTCCTGATCGGCGCGCTGTCGAAGCAGTACGGGCTCGGCATGAGCATCGGCATCTTCGCGGTCGCCGCGTACGGCGTGGTGATCGTCGCCGCGCTGACGCTGCCCGAAACGCGCGGCCGCGAACTCGACGCCGCCTGAGCGGGCATCCGCCCGCCGCCTTTTTACCGCTCCCTTTTCATCGAAGCCCTCACGCGGCGCGCGACGCGCGCCGTGCGGCGGCGCTCGTCCTTCGCTTCAACGACGCATCGAGTTCATCGCCATGACTGACCGACATACCTCCCCCGTTTCCTCCGACGCCGCGCGCTGGCAATTCTGGATCGACCGCGGCGGCACCTTCACCGACATCGTCGCGCGCCGGCCCGACGGCTCGCTCGTCACGCACAAGCTGCTGTCGGAGAATCCCGAGCAGTATCGCGATGCGGCCGTGGCCGGCATCCGCCATCTGCTCGGTCTCGCCGACGGCGAGCCGATCACGCCCGAACGCGTCGACATGGTGAAGATGGGCACGACGGTCGCGACCAACGCGCTGCTCGAACGCAAGGGCGAACGCACCGCGCTCGCGACGACGCGCGGCTTTCGCGACGTGCTGCGCATCGCATACCAGAACCGCCCGCGCCTGTTCGACCTCGACATCGTGCTGCCCGATGCGCTGTACGAGACCGTCGTCGAAATCGACGAGCGGGTCGGTGCGCACGGCGACATCGTCGTGCCGCTCGACGTGCAACGCGCGGAAGCAGCGTTGCGCCGCGTATTCGACTCGGGTGTGCAGGCGCTGGCCATCGTGCTGATCCACGGCTATCGCTACACTGCGCACGAACGTGCGCTGGCGGACCTCGCGCGCCGGATCGGCTTCACGCAGGTGTCGGTGTCGCACGAGGTGTCGCCGCTGATGAAGATGGTGTCGCGCGGCGACACGACCGTGGTCGACGCGTACCTGTCGCCGATCCTGCGCCGCTACGTCGAGCAGGTCGCGCACGAGATGCCCGGCGTGAACCTGCAGTTCATGCAGAGCAGCGGCGGCCTGACGCGCGCCGATGCGTTCCAGGGCAAGGACGCGATCCTGTCCGGCCCGGCCGGCGGCATCGTCGGAATGGTGCGCGCCGCGCGCGCGGCCGGCTTCGAGCGCGTGATCGGCTTCGACATGGGCGGCACGTCGACCGACGTATCGCACTACAACGGCGAATTCGAGCGCGTGTTCGAGACGCAGGTGGCCGGCGTGCGGATGCGCGCGCCGATGATGAGCATCCACACGGTCGCGGCCGGCGGCGGCTCGGTGCTCGGCTTCGACGGCGCGCGGCTGCGCGTCGGGCCCGAATCGGCCGGCGCGAACCCGGGGCCGGCCGCATATCGGCGCGGCGGCCCGCTGACGGTGACCGACTGCAACGTGATGCTCGGCAAGATCCAGCCCGATCACTTCCCGCGCGTATTCGGCCCGCACGCGGACGAACCGCTCGACCGCGACGGCGTGGCCGCGAAGTTCGCGGCGCTCGCCGACGAGATCCACGCGGCGACCGGGCGGCGCGACACGCCCGAGGCGCTGGCCGAAGGGTTCCTGGAAATCGCGATCGGCAGCATGGCGAACGCGATCAAGAAGATCTCGGTGCAGCGCGGCCACGACGTGTCGCGCTACGTGCTGACGACGTTCGGCGGCGCGGGCGGCCAGCACGCGTGCGGCGTGGCCGACGCGCTCGGGATGACGCAGGTGTTCGCGCATCCGCTCGCGGGCGTGCTGTCCGCCTACGGGATGGGGCTTGCCGACCAGACCGCGATGCGCGAGCGCGCGGTGGAGGCCGTGTTGTCCGACGAATCGTTGCCGGCGCTGAATGCCGCGCTCGACCGGCTGACCGACGAGGCGGTCGGCGCGCTGCTCGAACAGGGTGTGCCGCCGGCGCGCATCGCGACCGAGCGGCGCGTGCACCTGCGCTATCAGGGCACGGATTCCGCGCTCGACGTGCCGGCCGGCAGCGTCGCGGCGATGCAGCAGGCGTTCGAAACCGCGTACCGGCAACGCTACGCGTTTCTGATGCCCGGCACGCCGCTGGTCGCCGAACTCGCATCGGTCGAGGCGATCGGCCGCTCCGATGCACCGGTCGAAATCGCACCGCTCGAGCCGCGCGACGAGGGCGCGGCGCCGCACGCGCACAGCGCCGTGCGTTTCTATTCGGGTGGCGAATGGCACGACGCGGCGCTGTACGTGCGCGACACGTTGCTCGCCGGCGACGCGATCGACGGCCCCGCGATCGTCGCGGAGAAGAACGGCACGACCGTCGTCGAACCCGGCTGGCGCGCGCGGATGACCGCGCAGGGCAACCTCGTGCTGACGCGCACCACGCCGTTGCCGACGCGCCGCTCGCTCGGCACCGACGCCGACCCGGTACGGCTCGAGATCTTCAACAACCTGTTCATGTCGATCGCCGAGCAGATGGGGCTGCGGCTGCAGAACACCGCGTATTCGGTCAACATCAAGGAGCGGCTCGACTTCTCGTGCGCGATCTTCGACGGCCACGGCAACCTGATCGCGAACGCGCCGCACATGCCCGTGCACCTGGGCTCGATGGGCGAGAGCATCCGCACGGTGATCGAGCGCAACCGCGGCCGCATGCGCGACGGCGACGTGTTCATGCTGAACGATCCGTATCACGGCGGCACGCACCTGCCGGACGTGACCGTCATCACGCCGGTGTTCGCGGACGGCTCGGACACGCCGCTGTTCTACGTCGGCTCGCGCGGTCACCACGCGGACATCGGCGGCACCACGCCGGGCTCGATGCCGCCCGATTCGACGCACATCGACGAGGAGGGCGTGCTGATCGACAACTGGCAGCTCGTGTCGGCGGGCGTGTTGCGCGATGCCGACACACGCGCGCTGCTCGCATCGGGCCGCTATCCGGCGCGCAACGTCGAGCAGAACATGGCCGACCTGCGCGCGCAGATCGCGGCGAACCAGAAGGGCGTCGACGAACTGCGGCGGATGGTCGAGCAGTTCGGCCGCGACGTCGTGCTCGCGTTCATGCGACACGTGCAGGACAACGCGGAAGAGGCGGTGCGGCGCGTGATCGGTGCGCTGCAGGACGGCGCGTACCGCTATCCGCTCGACAACGGCGCGGAGATTCGCGTCGCGATCCGCGTCGACCGCGCGGCGCGCCGTGCGGAGATCGACTTCACCGGCACGTCCGCGCAGCTCGACAACAACTTCAACGCGCCGAAGGCCGTCTGCATGGCCGCGGTGCTGTACGTGTTCCGTACGCTGGTCGGCGACGACATCCCGTTGAACGCCGGCTGCCTGAAGCCGCTGACGGTGATCGTGCCGGCGCGCTCGATGCTGAACCCCGAGTATCCGGCGGCGGTCGTGTCGGGCAACGTCGAGACGTCGTCGGCGATCACCAACGCGCTGTACGGCGCGCTCGGCTGCGTCGCATCGAGCCAGGGAACGATGAACAACTTCACGTTCGGCAACGATCGCTACCAGTACTACGAGACCATCGCCGGCGGCAGCGGCGCGGGCGACGGTTTCGCGGGCGTCGGCGCGGTGCAGACGCACATGACGAACTCGCGGCTGACCGATCCGGAGGTGCTCGAATGGCGCTACCCGGTGCGGCTCGACTCGCATCGGCTGCGCGCGGGTTCAGGCGGCGGCGGGCGCTGGCGCGGCGGCGACGGCGCGGTGCGGCGGATCCGCTTCCTCGAGCCGATGACCGCGTCGATCCTGTCGAACAATCGGATCCATGCGCCGTTCGGCGCGGCGGGCGGCGAGGCCGGCGCGCTCGGCCGCAACACGATCGAGCGGGCGGACGGCACGGTCGAGACGCTCGAGCACGTCGGCCGCGCGCAGATGGCGCCGGGCGACGTGTTCGTCGTCGAAACGCCGGGCGGCGGCGGTTACGGCGCGGCGGGCTGAGCGGCGCGACGCTACGCAATGCAACGCGCGGAAGCGGTGCGGCGGCGTGCCCGCCGGACGGTTTTTGCGCGTCGCGGCCGGATCATCGCACCGGTTCCATCAGATGCCGCCGCAATGCCTGCGCGACGCAGCGATATATTCGCGTGCACTAATTAGCCCGATATTGCGGCGAGTATGGGAATAAAGTCGTGCATTCCGGCGTGAATGGAAATGGAAATTCCCCATTCCGTGTGTTGCTCAATACGATCCGACCCCGCCATAAATTCGACGGGGGCAGATCGCTGCCGGGCATCGTCGATTCCCGCAAACGCCCGCCTGGCAAGGCACACCGTCGAATCCGCCGGCTCCGCTCAGGGCCGCTGCACGCGCCCACGTGCGCGCCGCCAATCACGAAAAATCCTCCGTGCCAATCGAGTTGCGATTCCTTGACACTCCGTTCTAAATGTGAGTGCCAATCCGCTTCGTCATTTGATAAGATGGCTTCCATCATTCGCTTGGAAACCTGCGCGCGACATGCGCGAACGCCGGTTCGCATTGGTTGGAAACAAGTACGGAACGAGGGCCGCTGGCACAGTCATCACGACTGCCCCGCCGGGTACGCGCGCAGCGCGCCCGGGGATCGGCGGCGGCCGGCTCGGCTCCGTCTACACTGTGCGTTTTTTCTGGATCGGGGCGTGTCCATGGATGACGAAAACGATAGCGCCGTGCTCGAAGCGCATCTCGGTACGCGTAGCCCATGCTGGCGTCTCGGCAGCGACAGCAATGCACTCGAACTGGCCGCCGTTCGCGGCCTGACCAATGTCGCGGTGGCACTGACCAGCGAGCAGGCCGCGCGGATCCGCGCGCTCACCGGCGTCACGTCGCACCTCGTGCTCGAACTCGCGCTGTTCGGCGATCCGGTCAGCCTCCATCTGGTCGGCAGGAAGGTCGATACCGCCAATTGGGCCGGCACGGCCTCCGCCTATTCCGATACCGCCTCCGTCGCGAGCGACCTCGCGCACGGGCTCGCATTCGCCGAGCAGGTCGTGTCCGAAGTGAATTCGCTCGTCGTGATCCTCGACCGCAACGGCATGGTGCAGCGCTTCAACCGTCTGTGCGAGGAAGTGACGGGCAAGCGCGAGGTCGACGTGATCGGCCGCAGCGCGTTCGAGCTGTTCATGAGCCCCGAGCAGGGCGCGCAGTCGCGCACCAACATCACCGGCTTTTTCGCGAGCAACCGTTCGTTCGCGGTCGAGCGCTACATCAACACGGTCAACGGCCCGCGCCTGTTCCAGTTCCGCAACAAGTTCGTGCAGAGCGGCAGCGGCGTCGACGAGCAGTTCCTGATCTGCTCGGGCATCGACGTCACCGAGGAGCGCAACGCGCAGCAGCGGCTCACCGAGCTCGCGAATACCGACGTGTTGACCGGCTTGCCGAACCGTCACGCCATCAGCGAGCGCATCCGTGTCGCGCTGGCCGCGGACCGCACCGACGTGCGCGGCCAGGTCGGCATCCTGTTCCTCGATCTCGACAACTTCAAGCGCGTCAACGACCACTACGGGCACATCACCGGCGACCGTCTGCTGCAGGACGTGTCCGCGGTCATCGGCGGCTGCCTGCCGTCCGGCGCGACGCTCGCGCGGCTCGGCGGCGACGAATTCCTGGTGCTGTTCGAACACGGCACGCGGCCGCTGCTCGAGGCGACCGCGCAGATCATCCTCGAGCGGCTGCGTACGCCGATCCACCTCGGGCTGGTGGAGGTCTACACGAGCTGCTCGATCGGCATCGCGATGTATCCGCAGCATGGCGATTCGCTCGAAACGCTGATCCGCAGCGCCGACACCGCGATGTACGTCGCGAAGGAAGAGGGCAAGCATACGTACCGCGTGTTCTCGCTGGAGATGAACCAGAAGGTCGCGAAGTACATGTGGCTCGACACGAACCTGCGCAAGGCGCTCGAGGACGAGCAGTTCGTGCTGCATTACCAGCCGGTCATCGACATTGCGACCGGCGACGTGCACAGCGTCGAGGCGCTGATCCGCTGGCAGTCGCCGGATCGCGGAATCGTCGCGCCGATCGAGTTCATCCGTTTCGCGGAGGAGTCGGGGCTGATCGCGCCGCTCGGCCGCTGGGTGATGCGCACCGCGGCCGCGCAGGCCGCCGCGTGGAAAGCGAAGGGGCTCGGCGTGCGGATCGCGGTGAACGTGTCGGCGCGGCAGTTGCAGGACATGAACATCGTCGACCAGTTCGCGACGATTCTCGACGGCGCGGGGCTGAAGCCGAGCCTCGTCGACATCGAGCTCACCGAAAGCAGCTTCATCGAGGACGAGGAATCGGCGCACGAGCTGATGAAGCAGTTCCGCCAGCTCGGCGCGGAGATTCACCTCGACGATTTCGGCACCGGCTATTCGTCGCTGTCGCAACTGTCGCGGCTGCCGCTCGATTCGATCAAGCTCGATCGCACCTTCATCACGGGCATCGACCGCAACCCGCGCTCGCAGGCGCTGGTGCGCTCGGTCGTGTCGCTCGCGAAGGCGCTGAGTTTCTCGGTGGTCGCCGAAGGCGTCGAGACGCACGCGGAAGCCGAATTCCTGAAGCAGATCAACGTCGATCACGCGCAAGGGTTCTACTTCGCGCGGCCGATGCCGGCCCAGGCGTTCGAGGCCTGGCTCGCGGAAACGAGAAAGCTCAGGCTGATCGCCTGAGCCCCACCGCATGACGGGCGCCGCCGGTTTCGCGGCGGCGCTTCGCTCACATCACACCGTGCGCAGCTTCGACACGCGCCGGTTCTGCAGCATCACCAGACGTTCCATGTACGCGAGATCCTTCGGCTCGATCGTGAACGCCGCGTGAACCCATTGCTCGGTGATGTCCATCAGCTCGGAGCGCGTGAGATGGAACACGCGTTCGCGTGCGCGCAGCATCGCGCGGATGCCGTTCAGCTTCGGCTTCATCACGTCGATGAAGGTGCGCGTCGCGAGATACGCGTCGCCCGCGTCGAACGTCTGGTCGACCAGACCGCGATCCTCGTACCACTCGGCCGCGTGCGGCTCGCCGGACGAGATCAGCGATTCCGCGAGCCCTCGGTCCGCCTTGCGCGCGACCAGCGAATAGCCGCCCATGCCCGGGAACAGGTTGAACGCGATCTCGGGAAAGCCGAGTTTCACGCCCTTCTGCGCGAGCATGTAGTGGTGCGCGAGGGCGGCCTCGAAGCCGCCGCCCAGCGCGCTGCCCTCGACCATCGCGATCGAGATCGCCCCGGTGCCGAAGCCGGTGTAGATCTCGAACACGCCGTCGATGCACGAGCGCGCGTAGGCCATCAGCTGGTCGCGGCGGCCGCTTCGGATCGCGTCGACGAAGAAGCTCAGGTCGCCGCCGACGTTGAACAGCTCGGGGACGAGCGAGCCCGTCACCCAGAAGTCGAACGGCAGGCCCGAGTCGCGTGCGACGCGCGCGAGATGGATGATGTCGGTGACGAGTTGCTGGTTGAAGCACGGCCGCGGCTCCGATCGCAGCATCATCCACATGACGTTGCGGCCTTCTTCGTAGAACGCGGTCAGTTGCGTGAGTTCGCCTGCTTCGTAAAACGGACGGCACGCCGGATGGGATTGGAGTTGCATGGTATGTCCTCGTGAGATGTGGTTTTCAAGAACCGCCGTGGCCGGCGTCGTGGAAACCTGCTCCCGGACGGCGCCGGCCGCGAGGCACCGCCATTGTTGCGCGCGCACAGAAGCCGAATTGCGCAGAAAAGCGCATGAACGGGACGCGAGCGGGCAGCGCGTTCGGTGCGGATCGGGCTGACCATGCGAACGATGCGAATGACGCGATCGAGGTGATCGCTCGGCGGGAGGACGGCGATGAGGAAGGCCGGGAAGAGGCCCGCGTCCGGGTGTGCGGAGGCGGTGAGGGCGGTCGGTGCGTACGCGGCCCGTGGGGCGGCGCGACATGCCGGTCGCTTACGCGTTGAAAGCGGCGCGGTGCCGTCGGTCGCGTCTCATGGAATGTGCGGACTGGTGCGGCGGCCGGGCGTCGGCTAGCTTTAGAGGATGACGCCGCTGCGCCGGGGCTTCCGGGAGGGGACCATGACCGCATTCCAGAAGATGTGGCAGCTCGTGATCGGAAAGCCGCTGGACCCTCTCGATCCGCGCACGCGCCATGCGATCGCCGTGACGCCGTTGCTGGCCTGGGTCGGGCTCGGCGCCGACGGGTTGTCGTCGTCGTGCTACGGCCCGGAAGAGGCGTTCCTCGCGCTCGCGCACCACACGCCGCTCGCGCTGTTTCTTGCGCTCGCGACCGCGGCGACCGTGTTCATCATCGCGCTCGGCTACAACCAGGTGATCGAGCTGTTCCCGACCGGCGGCGGCGGCTATCGCGTCGCGACGTCGCTGCTCGGATCGAAGCCGGGGCTCGTCTCGGGTGCCGCGCTGCTGGTCGACTACGTGCTGACCGTCGCGACGTCGCTCGCGAGCGGCGTCGACGCGTTCTTCAGCCTGCTGCCGGTGAGTGCGCAGGTGTTCAAGCTCACGACCGAGATCGTGCTGATCCTGCTGATGACGGGGCTCAATTTCCGCGGGATGCGCGAATCGATCATGGTGCTGCTGCCGATCTTCATCGGCTTCGTTGTCCTGCATTTCGGGCTGATCGTGTATGGCGTCGCCGTGCATGGCAGCAACCTCGCGACGATCGTGCCCGATGCGGTGCACGAGGCGCACGGGATGTCGCAGTCGCTCGGCGTGTTCGTGATGCTCGCGTTGCTGATGCGCGCGTTCTCGCTCGGCGGCGGCACCTATACGGGCCTCGAGGCCGTGTCGAACAACGTGAACATGCTCGCCGATCCGCGCGTGCCGAACGGCAAGGTGACGATGTGGTACATGTCGACGTCGCTCGCGTTCACGGCCGGCGGCATCATCCTGCTGTACATGCTGTGGCACGCGCGGCCCGTCGAAGGCGAGACGCTCAACGCGGTCGTGTTCGGCAGCGTGATCGACCACCTCGGGCTCGGCTCGGCGTTCGCGCGGCATGCGCTGCTCGCGGCCGTGCTCGCGTTCGAGGCCGGGCTGCTGATGGTCGGCGCGCAGACGGGCTTTCTCGACGGCCCGGCCGTGCTGTCGAACATGGCGTCGGATTCCTGGGTGCCGCGCCATTTCCGCGACCTGTCGACGCGCCTCGTGCGGCAGAACGGCATCATCGTGGTCGGCCTGTCGAGTCTGCTGATCCTGCTGTGGACGCACGGCAGCGTCGACGTGCTCGTCGTGCTGTACAGCATCAACGTGTTCCTCACGTTCAGCATGTCGCTGCTCGGGCTATGCACGTATTGGTGGCGCCATCGCAGCGAGCGCGGCTGGATCAAGCATTTCTTCCTGTCCGCGCTCGGGTTGACCGTGACGGCGACCGTGCTCGTCATTACGCTGGTCGAGAAGTTCACGGCCGGCGGCTGGCTCACGGTGCTCGTGACGAGCGCGGTGATCGCGCTGTGCTTCATGATCAACCGCCACTACGCGTATACGCGCGCGCAGCTCGCGAAGGAGGACGCGCTGTTCTCGGGGGCGCCGCCGGAAGTCGACGAAGCTACCGCGCCCGGCAAGCCCGATCCATCGCAACCGACGGCCGTGCTGCTGGTCGGCAAGCATCGCGGCGCGAGCATGCACGCGCTGCTGTGGGTCAACCGGCTGTTTCCCGGGCATTTCCGCAACGTGATCTTCCTCGCGGTCGGTGAGGTCGATGCGAAGGCGTACGACGGGCACGAACATCTCGAACGGCTGCGTCACTCGATCACCGAAGCGCTCGAATACTACGTCGCACACTGTCGCCGCAACGGCATCGCCGCCGACTATCGGATCGCGTTCGGCACGAATCCCGTCGTGGAATTCATGAACCTCGCGTCGTCGACGCTCGATGACTATCCGAACGCCGTGTGCTTCGCGAGCAAGCTGATTTTCCGACGCGTGAATTTCCTGACCGCGTGGTTGCACAACCAGACGCCGGTCGAGTTGCAGGCGCGCCTGCATGTCGAGGGCAAGCAGATGGTGCTGCTGCCGATGAACGTCGGGTAGCGGCGGCGCGGAAAGCGCGTGCGCGACTGCCGGCGGCAGCCGTCAGGGTTGATGATGTCGATGCGGTCGGTTGGGCCGCCGCAGCGGCGGATGATGGAATTTGGCCCTCAGCCGGTCGCGCCCCGGACGCTTGATGAAGAACAGCACGGCGAGCGCGACGAACGCCAGCAGCACGACGACTTCCACGATCCCGGTTTCCATGGTGCCTCCTCGTCGCGAGCGGGCGATCCATCGCCGTCGTTCGGCGATCGGGCGGGTGCCGGCGGCCGCACGCGATGACGCTTCCATGTCTCATTGTAGGTCGGTGCGCACCGGCTTGACGCGTGCGGATGCGACGCCCACACTGGCTCGACACGAGCGTGGCGTGGTCGCGCGTACGCGCTGCGCGACCGTGCTGTCCGTGAACCGCGACGAGGTGCGATGTGGTGCGCTTTTCTGCCGGCCTGGCCGGCTGGATGCTGGCATGTGCCGCCGCGTTCGGCGCATCGAACGCCGGCGGTGCGACGCCGGGCGCGGGGCCAACCGTGGACGGAGCGAACGACGTGGCCGACGAAGCGCCCGTCACGCTCGTCAGCGATGTCCACGAATTCGTGATCCAGCACGACGGTTCGCTCGACGAGCACGACGATTCGACATTGCGCGCGAACAACGCGAACGGTATCGACGAGGTCGCGCAGCGTTACGTGTGGTTCGACAAGAATCTGGAGAAGGTCGACCTGCTCGCGGCCGAGACGATCGATCGCGACGGCGTCGCGCATCCGGTCGGCCCCGACGGCATCCGCGACGTCCAGGAGCCGCGCTCGGCCGGTGCGCCGACGTTTCAGGACGGGTTGCTGCGCACCGTCGTGTTTCCGGGCGTCGAGGCCGGCTCGGGCACGCGCATCGCGTTCCGCAAGTCGCGCACGAGGCCGGTCAACGCGGGTTACTTCGGCTACTACGTCGAGCCGTCGCGCGAGCCGGTGGAGCACCAGCGGCTGATCTTCGACGTGCCGGCCGACATGACGCTGCACGCGGACGCGCGCGGCTACGTCGCGCTGCCGCCGGTGACCGCGAACGGCCGCACGCGCTACGAATTCGACTACCGGCACGGCCCGTACGAGCGCATCGAGAGCGGTGCGGTCGGTTATCCGACCTACGGCGACCGGCTCGTGGTGTCCACGCTGCCCGACTATGCGGCGTTCGCCGCGCGCTACCGCAACGCGGCCGTCGACCCGGGCGCGAACGATCCGGCCGTCGTGCAGCTCGCACGCGCGCTCACCGCCGACGCCACCGATCCGCACGACAAGGCGCGCATCCTGTACGACTGGGTGCAGGCGAACGTGCGCTACGTCGCGCTCTTTCTCGGCGAGACGGCCGCCGCGCCGCATCGCGTGACCGACATCCTGCGCAACCGCTACGGCGACTGCAAGGACCACGTCGCGCTGTTCGGCGCGTTGCTCGCGGCGATCGGCATCCGCAGCGAACCGGTGCTGATCAATCTCGGCTCCGTGTACACGCTGCCGTCGGTGCCCGGTTACGGCGGCGGCGCGATCAATCACGCGATCACGTGGCTGCCCGATCTCGGCCTCTACGCCGATACCACGACGGCCGGCATTGCGTTCGGCTACCTGCCGCCGATCGTGATGGATCGGCCGGCTTTGCTCGTCGACACCGGCGTGCTGTCGCGCACGCCCGCCATGCAGCCGAAGCGTCGCACCGCGCGCGTGGCGATCGATGCCGCGCAACCGGGCGCCTCGGGGTTTCACGCGCTCGTCGAGGACGACGGCTGGACCGCCGAGCTCGAACGCACGCTGTTTCGCCGCGCGGCGCCCGACCGCATCCGGCAGCTCGCGAACGAACGCCTGCGGCAAAGCGGACTGCGCGGCCACGCGCGGATCACGACGAGCGATCGCCGCGCGACCGGCGGCCCGTTCGACGTGACGTATGCCGGCACGCTCGATCACGTCGTGTGGCCGGACGGCACGACCGCCGTGCCCGTGCTGTCGAGCGTCACGGGCGGCATCGCGACACAGGTCGAAGGCTGGCTGGCCGAACCCGCGCGCACGCAGCCGTGGACGTGCATCGGCGGCAGTTTCGAGGAGACCGGCCAGATCACGCTGCCGGCCGACGTCGCGGTGACCGACCTGCCCGCCGATGCGGCCGTGCACGACCGCTTCGTCGACTTCGCGTCGCATTACGTATTCGATGCGGCCACGCGGGTCGTGCAGGTCACGCGGCGGATGAAGGCCGAATTCGGCCGCCAGGTCTGCACGCCCGACGAGTTCACGGCGCTGCGTGCGTCGCTCGAACGCATCGAACGCGACACGCAGGCGCAGATCGTCGTGCGGGCGAAAGGGCATTGAGCGGGGAGGGGGATTGAGCGCGTCGCCGCCATCGGCCGACGCACGGGAGGAACATCATGACGGAACGGGAACACGAGATCGCGGACCTGGCGAAGGAATTGCTGGGCCGGATCGTGCAGGGCGCGATGACGCACGGCGAGCCGGTGGATGCGCAACAGTGCGCGGCACTGGCCGTGGAGTGCGCGACGGCGCTGGTGGACAAGCTCGACGCGCACAGCGGTTGAGCTCGAGCGTCACGGGCGACGGCGGATCGAGCGATGCCGGCATGACTCGGCAGGCGTTCGCTTGGCCACGCGCTGCACGCGAAGCGTTACACGTCACACGTCGGCGTGCGTGTCGCCTTCGGCACGCACCGCACCCGGTGGCTTGCCGACCACGCGCTTGAACGCGCGGCTGAACGCCGCGAGCGATCCGTAGCCGAGCCGGTATGCCACCGCTTCGATCGTCTCGCCCTCGCGTGCGATCCACTGCGCGGCGAGCCGCATCCGCAGCTCGGTCAGGTAACGCACCGGCGTCATCCCGGTGGCCGCGAGAAAGCGCTCGGCGAATACCGAGCGCGACACGCCCGCTTCGGCGGCGAGTTCCGCGACGCTCCAGTTGCGCCCCGGATCGCGATGCAGCGCGACGATCGCGCGACCGAGCTTCGGCTCGCGCAGCGCCTGCACCCAGCCCGTCGCGTCGCCGCATCCGCATTCGACCCAGCCGCGCACGATGAACGCGGCGACCACGTCCGCGAGCCGCGCGAGGATGCCCGCGAAGCCCGCGCGTTCGGAGCACGATTCGCGTTCCATCGCGTCGAGCATCGGACGTATTTCCGGGTAGCGCGCGAGCAGCGTGCCGACGTGCATGAATTCCGGCATCGTCCCGACAAGCGGCTGCATGCCGCCGAGATCGAGCTCCATGCACGCGCTGAAGATCAGCGCGTCGCCGGCGGCCGGCTCCGTCGCGGCGCACGACGTCGCGCCCACCGACGCGACCGTGTCGCAGATCTTCGCGACCTCGAACCCGCCGATCTCGCGGCACGGCGCATCCGGATCGGACACCAGCGCGTGCGTGCGGCCGTGCGGCAGCAGGATCGCGTCGCCCGCTTCGAGGCGCATCGTCGTGCCGTCCGCGTCGCGCAGCAGCACGGGCCCGCGCCCGACGAAATGGAACTGCGCGCGGCCCGGCGCATGGCCGAAACTCAGCCCGAACGGCCGCGGCACCTGGATGCGGCGATACTGCACGCCGCTCAGGCGCATCCCCAGCAGCAGCTCGCTGACGAGGTCGTGCACGTCGGGGACGGGAGGAAGCAGGGGCTCGGACATCGCGAAATTCGGACGATCGATCAACAAGAACGGATTGTATGTCATAGACCGTCCTGCCGTTGCTCCTTACGATACGTCGTCATCAGTATTTTCCCTATACGACCCGGAACGACGCATGAATCCAGGAATCTCCTCTGCCGCCACCACGGCGGCCCCCCGCGAGCCGGCCTGGGGCGCCGTCTTCGCGATGACGCTGGGCGTGTTCGGTCTCGTCACCGCCGAATTCCTGCCCGCGAGCCTGCTCACGCCGATGGCCGACAGCCTCGGCGTGACCGAAGGCGTGGCCGGCCAAGCCGTCACGGCCACCGCGACGGTGGCGCTCGTCACGAGCCTGCTGATCTCGGCGCTGACGCGCACGATCGACCGCCGACGCGTGCTGCTTGCGTTTTCGGTGCTGCTCGTCGCGTCCAATCTCGCGGTCGCGTTCGCGCCCAACCTGACGACGCTGCTGATCGGCCGCGTCGTGCTCGGCGTCGCGCTCGGCGGCTTCTGGACGATGGCGACCGCCACCGCGATGCGGCTCGTGCCGACCGCGATGGTGCCGCGCGCGCTGTCGATCATCTTCAGCGGCGTGGCGGTCGCGACGATCGCGTCCGCGCCGATGGGCAGTTATTTCGGGCACCTGATCGGCTGGCGCAACGTGTTCCTGGTCGCGGCCGGACTCGGCGGTCTCGCGTTCGCGTCGCAGGTGATGACGCTGCCGTCGATGCCGCCGAGCGGCACGACGCGGCTGCGCACGCTCGTCGACGTGCTGCGCCGGCCGACCGTCGGCCTCGGGATGTTCGCGACGATCCTCGTGTTCACCGGGCATTTCGCGTTCTTCACGTATCTGCGGCCGTTCCTCGAACAGGTCGCGGGCGTCGGCGTGAACGGGCTGTCGGCGATCCTGCTCGGCTACGGGATCGCGAACTTCGTCGGCACGTCGCTCGCGGGCCGCGTGCTCGAGCATCGACTGCGGCCGATGCTGATCGGGATGCCCGCGCTGATGGTCGTGCTCGGCGTCGCGCTCGTCGCGCTCGGCCGTGCACCGATGATCGACGCGGTGCTCGTCGCGTTGTGGGGGATGGCGTTCGGCGGCGTGCCGGTCGCATGGTCGACGTGGGTCACGCGCACCGTGCCCGACGAGGCCGAAAGCGCGGGCGGGCTGATCGTCGCGGCGATTCAGCTCGCGATCGCGACGGGCGCGGCGGCAGGCGGCGTCGTGTTCGACGCGAACGGTGCGGGCGGCGTGTTCCTGGGCGCGGCCGCGGTGCTGGCCGTGGCGGTCGCGACGATCGTGACCGGCGTGCCGAAGCGGGTGGGCGTGGCGCCGGCGCTGGCCGAGTGAGGTGCATGCGGGCCGATCGACGCGAGCGTGGATCAGCCTGCCGTTCGGATCGTCGAGAAACCGGCGTGTCCGGATGAAGTGACCCGCGCGGGCACGCTGCTTGTTGCGGCGCGCCCGCGGTTTGCTTCATGCGACGTTCTGCGGCCGATCAGCCGCCTTGCCTGACCACCGCCGCAAGTGCCTTCATCGCCTGCAGGTAAGGGTACGGCCCGTGGCTGATGCGCGCGACGCCGTATGACGCGAGTTCGGCCAGCGTCGGCGTTTGCGCGACGCGCATGATGTTCACGGGCAGCGGCGACGCGGCCGTCAGCGCGCGAATCAGCGCCGGCGACTGCAGGCCCGGCACGAACAGGCCGTCGGCGCCGGCCGCCGCGTACGCATGCGCGCGCGTCAGCACATCGTCGAGCAAACGCTCGTCGTGCGTATCGGCTGCGGCCTTGAAGAACACGTCGGTGCGCGCGTTGATGAAGTAGCCGATCTCCGCGCGGTCGGCCGCCTGCCGCGCCGCCGCGAGACGCGCCGCCGCAGCGTCGACGGTGCGCAGCTCGCCCGTCGCCGGAAAACTATCCTCGAGATTGCAGCCGATCGCGCCGGCCTCGATGCTGCGCGCGATCGTGTCCGCGACATCCTCCAGCCGCTCGCCATACCCGCTTTCGAGATCGACGGTGACGGGCAGGTCGGTCGCCTGCGCGATCCGCGCGAGCACTTCCATCACGAGCGCTTTCGGCATCTGCTCGCCGTCGACGAAACCGTTGGCCGCCGCGACCGACCAGCTGCCGGTCGCCAGCGCGACGCCGCCCGCGTCGGCCACCGCGCGCGCGCTGCCGGCGTCCCACACGTTGAACAACGCGAGCGGCTGGCCCGCGCGGTGAAGCGAACGGAAATACGCGGCTTTCTCCTTGCTATTGCGGCTCATGCTCGTTCCTCCGGTTGAAATTCCGATCGGTGTTCTTATCGAACGATACGGCGACCGTGTCGAGCGCCGCGAGGAAATCGCGTGCGTCGAACAGTTCGCCGAGGCTGCGCACGCCGCCCGACGTCAACGCGTTGCCGCTCAGCAAGCGGACCGTCGCCTCGACGATGATCGGTGCGCTGACCGCATAGATGTCGCGTCCCGACGCGGTCGCGCGATGCGTGCTGCCGTTCTGCACGACGACCACGTCCATCGCGAATTGCTGCGCGGAGCGGCCGAGCGTGTCGACCGGCCGCGGCGGCGGCGCGCCGGCATCGCGCACGTCGCGCAGCGCGCGCGTCGCGAGCCAGGACTCGATCGTATCGATGCGCAGATGACGCGCGAGTGTCATCACTTCCGAAAACGGCAGCAGCGTGACGTCGACGTCGCCGAGCGGCGACGGGAACGGCCACCTGCGTTCACGTGGCGTCGACGGCACCGCGGTCGGCTTGCCGTCCTTCCGGATCAACCGGATCGCATGATTGCGCTCGCCGGTCACGCGCGTGCCGCGCGTCGGATGCCAGCTGTCGAGGCCGGTCGCGACGTCGACGCGCTCGATCGGCTCGCGTGGTTCGACGATCGCCGTGACGAGCAGATCGGCCAGGCCGCCGTAGAACGCGGCGGCCGGCACGAGCGTCACGCCGGCGGCGCGTGCCCGGGTGTCGCGCTGGTCGGTCAGCGCCTGGACCGACGGTTGCTCGGCCGTCAGGTCGAGATACGGGACGCCTGCCCGCAACGCCGCATCGGCGAGCGGCAGCGCGGTATCGAGGTACGGGCCCGCGCAATTGATCACCGCGTGCGCGCCGCGCAACGCGGCGTCGAGCGCGGCTGGATCATCGACCGAGGCGACGCGCCACGGCGGCGCGTCGGGGCCGCCTTGCGCGAGGCGCGCGGCATCGCGCCCGATGCGGATCGCGCCGAGGCCGCGCCGTTCCAGCTCGGCCACGACGAACCGCCCCGTGTGACCCGTGGCGCCATACACCGCAACCGTCATTCGATCGTCCATGATCAGCTCCGATACAGATCGGTCTGTTTTATAGTACAGACCTGTAGCGTCGTCAACTTCCGGGTGCTATCATCGGACGCACTTTCGCGGGACAGGCGGCCTAGGCGGCCGGGCTTGGATGAAAAAGGGAACGGACACGAACGGGAGCGCGCCCGATACGCGCGAACGCATTCTGCAAACGGCGAGCGCGCTGTTCTACCAGGAAGGGACGCGGGCGGTCGGCGTGGACCTGATCGTCGCGCGGGCGGGCGTCGCGAAGACGAGCCTGTATCGGCACTTCGCGACGAAGGACGACCTGATCGAGGCGTTCCTGCTGCGCGAGGATGCGGACTTCTGGGCGCACTGGGACGCGGTGGCCGCGCAGTACCGGCGCACGCCGCGCGAGGAACTGGATGCGCAGCTGCAGTGGATCGGCGAGCGCATCGAGCGCCCCGGTTATCGCGGCTGTCCGCAGATCAACATCGCCGCCGAGTACGCGGACGGCAATCATCCGGCCCGCAAGGTCGCCGTCGCGCACAAGCAGGAATTGCGGCGCCGGCTGACGGAGCTGGCCAGCGCGATGCGGATCGACGAACCGGAAACCTACGCGCTGCGGCTCGCGACCGTCATCGACGGCGCGCTCAGCAGCGGGCAGGCGCTGCACGCGCACGGGCCCGTGCGCTTCCTGCAGGAGTTCGCGCAACTGCTGATGCCGAAGAAGGCGCGGAAGTGACGCGCATGGCGCGCCGCGTCAGCCGCGCGTAGCCGGATCCTCCGACAGCGCGCGCAACTGCCCGCGCAGCACATCGACTTCACCCGCCGCGAACGGCCGTTCGATCTCGGCGTGCGTTTGCTGCCACAGCGGGAACGCTTCGGCCAGCAACCGATGGCCGGCCGGCGTGAGTTGGAGCAGGCGGCTGCGCTTGTCGTCCGGATCCTGCGTGATCGTGAGCAGCCCGCGCCGCTCGAGCGGCTTGAGCGCGGCGGTCAGCGTGGTGCGGTCCATCGCGAGCAATGACGCGACCGATTTCATCGCGGCCGGCTGCGGCCGGTTCAGCGACATCAACAGCGAAAACTGGCCGTTGGTGAGATCCAGCGGACGCAGCACATCGTCGAAGATGCGCGCGAGATTGCGCGCCGCGCGCTGCATGTGCAGGCACAGACAGCAATCGCGCACCATCAACGTCGTTTCGAAAGGGAGCTCTTCTTTGCGTGCCATGTTGCAATTGTGTTGATATCAACCTATTGTGTCAAGGACGAGGAGCGGCAGCCCGTCGTTCCCGCCATCGGACGGAGGAAGCATGGGTGCGCAACAGCAGTTGTATCTCGCGGTATTCCTCGGCAGCAAGGACAGCCCGGCCATGAAGGCGTGGATGGCGCTGCCCGAGGACGAGCGGCGTGCGCGGGAGCGCGAGGGGATCGCCGCATGGCACGCGTGGGTCGACCGGCATCGCGATGCGATCGTCGAGCTCGGCGGGCCGCTCGGCAAGACCAAGACCATCGGCAAGGGCGGCGTGACGGACACCGCCAATGCGATGAGCGGCTTCACGGTCGTGCGCGCCGCATCGCACGACGCGGCCGCCGCGCTGTTCGAAGGCCATCCGCATTTCACGCTGTTCCCGGGCGACGCGATCGACGTGATGCCCGTGCTCGCGGTGCCGGGCATGTGAGCGGCGACAGGCGCTGCGTGCGCGGTCGTCGCGGCCGATGGGCCGTCGCCCGTGCGCGGCGATTTTTCCCCGACATTATCGATGGAGACATTGCGATGAAGCTTTACGGATTCGCCGGCACGCGCTCGCAACGCGCGCTCTGGGGGCTCAAGGAACTGGACGCGGATTTCGAGTTCGTGTCGGTCAACCTGCTCGAGGGCGAGCACAAGCGGCCCGAATTCCTGCGCCTCAATCCGGCCGGCAAGGTGCCCGTGCTCGTGGACGGCGACCTCGTGATTCCCGAGTCGGCCGCGATCGTGCTGTATCTCGCGGACAAGTATCCGGAGAAGGCGCTGCTGCCCGTCGATCTGGCGCTGCGCGCGCAGGCGTATCGGTGGGTGATGTTCGCGGTGACGGAGCTTGAACAGCCGCTGTGGCGGATTACGCGCCATTCGTTCATCTATCCGCCGGAAAAGCGCTCGCCGGCCGATATCGAGCTGGCTCGCGAGGATTTCGCGACGATGGCCGCGATCCTCGAAAAGCATCTCGAAGGGCGCGAATTCATCGTCGGCGACTCGTTGACGGTGGCCGATTGCGTGACGGTCTACCTGATCGACTGGGCGAGCGAATGCCACCTGATCGAACCGTTTCCGCAATTGCGCGCGTATCTCGAGCGGCTTTATGCGCGACCGAAGGCGCCGCAACGGATCGCGGACGCGCGCAAGGCGGCGTGAAGCGGCGGTCGGTCGTGCCGATGGCGGCGATCGACCTCGACCGCGCGATCGCGCGACCTTGCGGGCTCGCGGTTACGACGCTTCGACGGGGCCGCCGAGCGTGCGGCACAGCGCCGACAAGTCGCGAACGGTCAGATGCGGGGACGGGGCACGATGCGCGGCGTGCTCCGCTTCCGGCCCTTCGTGACGCACCACCCAGGCCGCTTGAAGCCCCGCATTCAACGCGCCGACGACATCTAGGTGAAAGTCGTCGCCGACGTGGAGCAGCTCCGCCGCAGGCACGCCGAGCTTCGCGGCGGCCGCATGGAAGATTTCCGGCTCGGGTTTCGCGAATCCGAACGCACGCGCGCTGAGCGTGTCGCGGAAGAACTCGCCGCCGCCGGTCAGTTGAAGGTCCGCATTGCCGTTCGTCACCGCGATCAGCGGAAATCGCGCGCTCAACCACGCGAGCGCCGGCAACGCATCGTCGAAGAACTCGACCCGGTTTCGCGCGGAATAGAACACGTCGTATGCGCGGTCGGTCAGCGTGACGTCTTCGTTCGCGCGTTCGAGCGCAAGCCGGATCGAGCCGATGCGCAACGCACGGAAGTCGCTGACGAGGTCCGGCCGCGAGCGTTCGTATTCGTTGCGCAACTGGCCCAGTGCCTGCGACGTGGGCACGACGCTCGCGGTATCGGGCGCGTGCGCGATCAGCCACGCATGCAGCGACGCCTCGGCCCGTTCGACGGCGGGGCCGAACGGCCACAGCGTGTCGTCGAGATCGAACGAGATGGCGGAGATTCTGGATAGACGCATGACGATGGAAGATACCACGCCGGTGCCGTTCAACACGGCCACGGGATCGAACGTCCGGTCAGGTCCTGCAGCGCGAGTCCCGTCATGTCGAACACGGCGATCTCGCCCGGCGATCGATCAACGAACACGGTGCCGGCAAGCAAGTCGCCGATTTCAGCGCGCGGCGGATCGGGCGTGTCGCTTGAATCTGTCGGCCACGCTGAAGGAGGCCGAAGCGGTGCTGCTTGCGCGCTTCGGGGAGGTCACGCCCGGCATGTTGTCGCGCGATTTCGAGGCGAAGGCGGCGCGCCGCCGCAAACCGCGCTGACGCGCCGCAACATCGCAACCATCACCCGATAACCGGCAGTCCGATGCAATCCGGCGCCGCGCGAAACCCGCACGCCGCCGTGTTCTGTCCCCCAACTTCTGCCCGGTTCGCCCGCCACAGGGCAAAATACGGGTTTTCCGCACCCGAGAGGGCGCGCCCGAATCACGCGCCGGGCGGCGGCAGTGCGCCATCGCACGCCGCCGCCCGGCGCCCAGGCAAGATGCTCGCCGTGTCGCGAGCCCACAGGAGTCCAGACCCCATGCCCGAATCCAACCTGTCCTTCTTCGGCCGGCTGTCGCTGGCCGTCGGCACGTTCTTTTCCGTGATCGGCAACCGCGAGTTCGCGGCCGGCGTGCTGCGCGTGCGCGACGGCGCGCCGGCACCGGTCGCCCCGGCGCCGGTTGCGCCGGCCCCCGCCGCGGCTCCGGCGCCCGCGAAGGCCCCGGCCCCCGAGCTGCGCGAAGCGAGCCCGCAAGCCGCGCTGCAACTGTTGGGCCTGCTGCAGCGCGATGCACGCTTCATCGACTTCGTCGAGGAAGACATCGCCGGCTATGCGGACGCCGACATCGGCGCCGCCGCACGCCTCGTGCACGACGGCTGCCGCGCCGCGCTGCGCGAGCATTTCACGATCGTGCCGGTGCGCGACGAAGCCGAAGGCAGCCGCGTGACGCTGCCGGCCGGCTTCGACGCGACGGCCGTGCGCGTGACGGGCAACGTCGTCGGCTCGGCGCCGTTCACGGGTACGGTCAGCCATCGCGGCTGGCGCGTGGCCGACGTGCGCCTGCCGAAGCTGACGGGCAGTCACGACGCATCGGTGGTCGCACCGGCGGAGGTGGAACTGTGAGCGATCCGCGCTATTCGATCGGTATCGACCTCGGGACGACCCATTGCGCGCTGTCGTACGTCGACAGCGCCGCGAGCGACGGCGAAAAGATCACGCAGCAGGTGCTGCCGATCGCGCAGCTGACCGCGCCGGGCGCGCTGGAGTCGCGCGACCTGCTGCCGTCGTTCCTCTATCTTCCGCATGAAAGCGAGCTGACGCAGGGCGACCTGACGCTGCCGTGGACGGCCTCGCGCGCCTTCGCGGTCGGCGAAATGGCGCGCACCCGCGGCGCGGGCACGCCGATCCGCCTCGTGTCGAGCGCGAAGAGCTGGCTGTGCCACCCGGGCGTCGATCGCCGCGCGGCGATCCTGCCGAGCGATGCGCCGCCCGAGGTGTCGCGCGTGTCGCCGCTGGAAAGCTCGATCCGCTACCTGACCCACCTGCGCGAAGCGTGGGACCACGCGCATCCCGACGCGCCGTTCGCCGACCAGGACGTAACGGTCACGATCCCCGCGTCGTTCGACCCGGCCGCGCGCGAACTGACGGCGGAAGCCGCGCGTGCCGCCGGCTATTCGCGGATGACGCTGCTCGAGGAGCCGCAGGCGGCGCTCTACAGCTGGATCCAGAAGAGCGAAGGCGGCTGGCGCAAGCAGGTGCGGGTCGGCGACCTGATCCTGTGCGTGGACGTCGGCGGCGGCACCACCGACCTGTCGCTGATCGCGGTGGTCGAGCGCGAAGGCAACCTGGAACTGCATCGCGTGGCGGTCGGCGAGCACATCCTGCTCGGCGGCGACAACATGGACCTCGCGCTCGCGCACGTGGTCGCGCGCAAGCTCGCGCAACAGGGCACGCAGGCCGATCCGTGGCAACTGCGCGCGCTGACCTACGCGTGCCGCGCCGCGAAGGAAACCCTGCTGTCCGACCCGACGACCGACGCGGTGCCGCTCGTCGTGCCGAGCCGCGGCTCGAAGCTGATCGGCGGTTCGATCCGCACGGAGCTGACGCGCGCGGAACTCACGCAGACGATCCTCGAAGGCTTCTTCCCGCAAGTCGATGCGGCGGCGCGTCCGGTGAGCCGCGCGCGCGTCGGCCTGACGCAACTCGGCCTGCCGTATGCGCAGGACGCGGGCATCACGCGCCATCTCGCGGCGTTCCTCGGCCGCCAGGTCGCGGCGCTCGACGCGCTCGACGGCGTGCAGCGCACGCTGCCGCAAGGCGCGACCTTCCTGCATCCGACCGCGGTGTTGTTCAACGGCGGCGTGTTCAAGTCGACGCTGCTCACGCAGCGCGTGCTCGACACGCTCAACGGCTGGCTGGCCGCCGAAGGCGCGCCGTCCGCGCGCCTGCTCGAAGGCGCGGATCTCGATCTGGCGGTCGCGCGCGGCGCGGCTTATTACGGTTACGTGAAGCGCGGCCGCGGCGTGCGTATTCGCGGCGGCACGGCGCGTGCGTACTACGTCGCGATCGAATCGGCGATGCCTGCCGTGCCGGGGCTGGAGCCGCCGGTGCAGGCGCTGTGCGTCGCGCCGTTCGGGATGGAGGAAGGCTCGGATGCGGCGCTGCCGCCGCAGGAGTTCGGCCTCGTCGTCGGCGAACCGGTGCAGTTCCGCTTCTTCGGATCGTCGGTGCGCCGCCAGGACCAGGTCGGCACGCTGCTCGACTACTGGTCGCCCGACGAGCTGCAGGAGCTCGAGGAAATCCAGGCGACGCTGCCTGCCGAAGGGCGCACGGTCGGCGAGGTCGTGCCGGTGAAGCTGCACGCGCGCGTGACCGAAGCCGGCACGCTCGAACTCGAGGCGATCCCGAGCGGCACGAACGAGCGCTGGAAGGTCGAGTTCGACGTGCGCGGCGCCGCCTGAGCGCGATGAAGCGCTATACGGTCGGCATCGACCTCGGCACGAGCAACACGGTCGTCGCATACGTCGAGGCCGGCTCCGATGCGATCCGCGTGTTCGACGTCGAGCAGCTGGTCGGCCCCGGCGCGGTGGCCGCGCAGCCGCTGCTGCCGTCGGTGCGCTATCACCCGGCGGCGGGCGAACTGCCGCCGGACGCGCTGCGCTTGCCCTGGGCGTCCGATTCGACGGCCGGTGCAGCCGCGGCCGGTGCGCCGCCGGCCGTGATCGGCCGCTATGCGCGCACGCTCGGCGCGCAGGTGCCGGGGCGGCTCGTCACCAGCGCGAAAAGCTGGCTGTCGCACGCATCGGTCGACCGGCTCGCGGCGATCCTGCCGTGGGGCGCGGCCGAAGGCGTCGACAAGGTGTCGCCGGTCGACGCGAGCGCGAGCTATCTCGCGCACGTGCGTGCCGCGTGGGATGCACGCTTTCCCGACGCGCCGCTCGCGAAGCAGGACGTCATCCTGACGGTGCCGGCGTCGTTCGACGACGGCGCGCGCGCGTTGACGGTCGAGGCCGCCAAACGCGCGAAACTGCCGGCGTTGCGGTTGCTGGAAGAGCCGCAGGCCGCGTTCTACGACTGGTTGTACGGCCAGCGCGAGACGTTGCGCGACACGTTTGCCGCCGCGCGCCGCGTGCTGATCTGCGACGTCGGCGGCGGCACGACCGATCTCACGCTCGTCGACGTCGCGCCGGGCGACGACGGCGAACCGGCCTTCACGCGCGTCGGCGTCGGCAATCACCTGATGCTCGGCGGCGACAACATGGACCTCGCGCTCGCGCGCCTGGTCGAGACGCGGCTGACCGAGCCCGGCACGCGGCTGTCCGCCGCGAGCCTGTCGCAGCTCGTCGAACGCTGCCGCGCGGCGAAGGAGCGGCTGCTCGGCGACGACGCGCCGGCGTCCGTCACCGTGACGCTGCTCGGCGCGGGCAGCAAGCTCGTCGGCGGCGCGCGTTCGGCCGAGTTGACGCGGCAGGAAGTCGAGCAGATCGTCGTCGACGGCTTCTTTCCGCAGGTCGACGCCGGCGAGCTGCCGCGCCGCGCGCGGGCCGCGATCGTCGAATTCGGCTTGCCGTATGCGAGCGACCCGGCCGTCACGCGCCACGTCGCCGCGTTCCTGAATCGTCATGCGGACGGCCCGCTGCCCGACACGCTGCTGCTCAACGGCGGCGTGTTTCGCGCGGGCGCGCTCGCCGGCCGTCTCGCGCAGACGCTCGGCGCGTGGCGCGGCGCGCCGCTCGACGTGCTGCACAACGCGCATCCGGACGTGGCGGTCGCGCGCGGCGCGGTGGCCTACGGCCTTGCGCGGGCGGGGCATGCGCCGCGCATCGGCGGCGGCTCCGCGCGCAGCTATTTCCTCGTGCTCGACGATGGTGACGGCGACGCGGCCCCGCGTGGCGTCTGCCTGCTGCCGCGCGGGTCGGAAGAGGGCCGCGAGATCCGGCTCGAGGAGCGCACGTTCGCGCTCCAGCTCGGGCAGCCGGTGCGTTTCCATCTCGTGTCGACGGTGGCCGAGACGGCATACCGGCCCGGCGATCTCGTCGAACTGGACGGCAGCGATTTCGTGCGGCTGCCGCCGATCGCGACGGTCGTCGACCGGCAAGCCGGCAGCGACGCACGCGAAACGCCGGTGAAACTCACGGCATCGCTGACCGAAGTCGGCACGCTCGAAATGCACTGCATCGCGACCGACGACGCGTCGCGGCGTTGGCGACTCGAATTCCAGTTGCGCGGCGACGCGCCCGCGCAGGGCGACGACGCCGCGCTCGAACGCCATCCGCGCGTCGATCATGCGATCGAGCTGATCGACCGCTCGTTCGGCAGCAAGGCCGCGAACGTCACGCCGAAGGACACGCGACGGTTGCGTGCGCAACTTGAACAGGTGCTCGGCCCGCGCGACGAGTGGGACGTCGCACTCGCGCGCGAACTGTTCGACGCGTTGCTCGCGCGGGCGCGTCGCCGCCGGCGCTCGGCCGATCACGAACGCGCGTGGCTGAACCTCGCAGGCTATTGCCTGCGCCCCGGTTTCGGCCATCCGCTCGATGCGTGGCGCATCGAACAGCTGTGGCCGCTGTTCGACGACGGGATTCAGTACGTGAACGACGCGCAGGTGTGGTCCGAGTGGTGGACGCTGTGGCGGCGCGTGGCCGGCGGCCTCGACGACGACGCGCAGACGCAGGTGCGCGACGCCATTGCGTTCCTCGAACCGTCCGACGACAAGCGCCGCAAGCTGCCGTTCGACCCGGCCAAGGTCGGTCCGGCCGACATGACGCGTTTGTCCGCGTCGCTCGAACGATTGCCGGTCGAGCGCAAGGTGGAACTGGCCGAGCGTTTGATCGTGCAATTGCAGAAGCCGGCCGAGCGCACGCTGTGCGCGTGGGCGCTCGGGCGGATCGGTGCGCGGCGGCCGTTCTACGGCAGCGCGCACAGTGTCGTGCCGGCCGACGTCGCGAACCGCTGGCTCGACGCGCTGTTCGCGCTGGACTGGAAGCAGGTCGAACCCGCGGCATTCGCGGTCGCGCAAATCGCAGGGATGACGGGTGACCGCGAACGCGATTTGCCGGACGAGACACGTGAGGCCGTGATCCGGCGTCTGTCGGCCGCGAATGCGTCGGCCGCGTGGATCGACATGGTGCGCGAGGCGATCGCGTTCGACGAAGCCGACACGGCACGCGTGTTCGGCGAAACGCTGCCGGCCGGGTTGAAGCTGCTGGCGGGGTGAGCGGCGCGGCGGGCTCCGGTATCGTTCGGATGCCGGAGCATTCTGCGGCGTTGTCGATGCGGGCCGACGCCCGCCGATTCGATTCAATACCCTTCGAACAAGAAACGGCTGCCGTTGCATCGCATCGGCAGCCGTTCGTGCTTCGTGAGTCTGCCGGTCAGATTTGCGGCGTCGTCTCGCGTGGCGACGCGGCCGATTCCATGGCGATCGCATCCGGCGCGGTTACCCGCCGCGCGAGGTGTATGCCCGCGAGCATGCAGCGCACCGAGCCGCCGGCCAGTTCGATCGTCGGCACGTCGAGCGGCAGCAGCCGCGCGGAGCGCTCGATCGTCGCGCGCTGGTCGCCCGTGAGGCAGTCGAACGCGCGCCGCGACAGCGCGAGCACGCGCCCGTCCTTGCCCGACAATTCCAGCGTATTGCCCGCGAAATTCGCAATCTGCGCGTGATCGAGCGCGATCACCGTGCGGCCCGTTTCGGTCAGGCGTTGCGCGATTTCGTCGCGGCGCCGGCGGTCGGCGATCAGGTCGAGGCCGACCATCGCGAACGCCGTTGCGACGCTCATCATCACGTTGGTGTGATAGATCGGGTTCCCGTTCGCGTCGGCCGTGTCGAAGCAGATCGGCTCGAAGTTGAAGTGCGTGCAGAAGCGTTCGAGCGCGACCGGATCGGCGCGGCGCGAACGCGCGGTGTACGCGATCCGCGCGACGTGGTCGAGCACCATCGCGCCGGTGCCTTCGAGGAACACGTCGTCGTATTCGAGCCCCGAGTAGTCGATCACGTCCTGCACGCGGTATTGCGCCTTCAGCATCTCGACGATGTCCGCGCGTCGCTCGCGGCGGCGGTTCGGGCTATACATCGGAAACAGCGCGACATGCCCGCCCGGATGCGTCGAGAACCAGTTGTTCGGGAACACGGAGTCGGGCGTGTCGCGCTCGCCGTGGTCGTCGAACACGTGCACGCGCACGCCTGCGTCGGCGAGCGTCCGCGCCGCGGCCGTGACTTCGTCGCGCGCGGCGGCCGACACCGACGGCGCGTCGTTCGCCCCGGCGGCGGCCGTGCGCTGGAAGGCGTTGTCGGCCGCGGTCTGCGGGTTCGGCAGGAAGCGGTGCGGCCGGATCATCACGACGGCGGCCGGCGCCTGGATCGATACGAGATTCATGAACGGTGAGGGCAAGAAGCGGGAAGCCGAGCGGCGCGCACGCCGCCCGGGATGACGATCAGCGCGCGAACGCGGCGACGGCTTCGGTCACGAAGGCCGCGTGACCCTGCGCGATCGCGGCCGGATCGTCGATCAGCGCGAACAGGTTCTTCGGATCGACGGCCGGCGGAATCAGCGCGATCTCGACGCCCGCGTTGTGCTGTTGCGCGAGCGCGTACAGGTAGCGCAGCGCCGAGTAGTCCTCGAGCGCGAAGCCGACCGAGTCGAACACCGTGACTTCGTCCGCGCGTTCGCGGCCGGCCGTCTCGCCCTGCAGCACGCGCCACAGCTCGGTCACCGGAAAGTCGGCCGGCATCTGCTGGATTTCGCCCTCGATGCGCGACTGCGGCTCGAATTCGACGAACACGCGGCCCGCTTGCAGCACGCCCGCCTCGAGCTCGGTCTTGCCCGGGCAATCGCCGCCGACCGCGTTCAGGTGCATGCCGGGCTCGATCATGTCGGCGGTGACGATCGTCGCATATGCCTTGTCGGCGGTGACGGTCGTCACGATGTCGGCGCCGTGCACGGCGTCGGCGGTCGACGCGGCGCGCACGACGCGCAAGTCGGGGTAGGCGGCGAGGTTCTTCACGAGCTTGTCGGTCGCGAGCGGGTCGACGTCGAACACGCGGATTTCCTCGATGCCGAGCAGCGTATGGAACGCGATCGCCTGGAATTCGCTCTGCGCGCCGTTGCCGATCAGCGCCATCGTGCGCGAGTCGGAGCGCGCGAGCGCCTGCGCGGCGAGCACCGACGTCGCGGCCGTGCGCAGCGCGGTGGTCAGCGTGAGTTCGGCGAGCAGCAGCGGATAGCCGGTGTCGACTTCGGCGAGCGCGCCGAACGCCATCACCGTGTGCATGCCGCGCGCGGCGTTGACGGGGTGGCCGTTCACGTACTTGAACGCGAACAGCGATGCGTTCGCGACGGGCATCAGCTCGATCACGCCGTCGCGCGAGTGGCACGCGACGCGCGGCGACTTGTCGAAATCGGCCCAGTGCAGGTAATCGGCGCGCAGCGTGTCGACGAGTTCGCGCAGGAACGGCGTGACGCCCGTCCTGGCGATCAGTCGGGCGGTGGCGGGAACGTCGAGGAAGCGGGTCATCGGTCTGTCTCCAATTTTTGCCGGTACGGGTGTCCAGGCGTCCTGGTCGAGCGGGGCAGGCGCGTCGGCCCGGGCCCCGGCTTCATCAAAAGCGGTGTCGCGGCGTGTGCGGCCGGGCGATGGAGTCATTATTTCCGTGAGTCGAGCCAACAAAAAGACGGCAAAAGTGGCAGATTTATCGATAGACTTGGCAGATTGCTGGCCATATCCGGCAGTTTGTGCAATCCACGAGGGTCGAAATGCGCGCCGTCCGGCACGCTGGCGGCCGTCTCACGTTCAACAGGAAGGTCCGCTCATGATCACGCTCGACGACGTCGACCGACAGCTCATCGCGCTGCTGCGCGACAACGCGCGGATGCCCGTCGTCGCCCTCGCGAAGGCGTTGCGCGTCGCGCGCGCGACCGTGCAGAACCGGCTGACGCGGCTGGAGAAGAACGGCGTGATCGTCGGCTACACGGTGCGGCTCAAGCCGGCGGCCGAGCGGCACCGGATCCGCGCGCTGATGTCGATCGCGGTGCAGGGCAATCGCGGCGCGGAAGTGGTGAAGGTGCTGCGCGGGCATCCGAACGTCGCGTCGATCCACAGCACCAACGGGCGCTGGGATCTGGTCGCCGAGCTGCACGCCGATTCGCTTGAGCATTTCGATCGCGTGCTCGGCGCGATCCGGTTGATCGACGGGATCGCGAATACGGAGACGAGCATTTTGTTGTCGACGCACAAGGCGTGACGCGCGGCGGCGCGTCAGCCCGTGTGCTTGCCTGCGCCAGCGTATCAACTGCCAGTTGCCGGCTCCGGAAACACCGGCTCGCCCAGCGTCAGCATCAACCGGTTCGCCCACGCAAAGATCGCGATCGCGTGCGACAGGTCGAGAATTTCCTCGTGCGTAAGCCCTTCCGCCTCGAGCGCGGCGATGTCGTTTTCATCCAGCGTGTCGGGCCGTTCTGTCAGCGCGATCGCGTAGCGGATGATCGCGCGTTCGCGCGCGGTCGTGCCGGCTGTCGACGGATCGTCGAACACCTGGTCGATCGCATCCGTGCGCTTCGCAAGTTGCGTGAAGCGCTGCGCATGCACCGATGCGCAATATACGCAGCCGTTCACGCGTGACACGGCAGTGCTCGCCAGCTCGCGTTCCGCGCGCGACTGAACAGGGACGGCCTCACGCGCGGCTGCTCGGCTATTACGGGCATTGCGCCGCAGCCGCAGCCGCAGGCGGTGCAGGCGGTGCGGCTCGCGGAACTCAATTAACGATCGGCGTAATGTGATAACGCCTTTACCATCCATGGTTGCGGTGTCGTACACGATTGCGTCCCGATCCGTACGCCACACGACATTCCCGGCTTGCCAACAGGACATGGACTTGTGCGCAAGATTGGTCGTTACGCAAAAGCTGCGACGAATTTTTGACTATCGGCAAAGGTGATTGGATTGCATCCGAATTCCGTCAGTGCCTGATGTGACCGGCACGAGTTGCCGGGAAATGCGTCCGTCGGGTGCGATACGAGAATTTGGCCTCGTATTCGTTAAAGAGAGTTTTTTGAGATGGTATTTGCGGCTAGTATCCGATGAGCCATCAGGCGGGGAGCTCATCGGTTGGCAGCCATTTTGGCCCGAATGTGCGGGAATTGATGCGCTTCGCGTAGCACGCGATGTAAAGCATTTCCTGGTTTGTCATCGAGGCGACTGGTCCGAGTAAGGTAGAAAAACCACGGATTTCCCCGTTTTATTAGATTCGGATTGCAGAAGAAATAATATGTCATCGAGGAAATGGGCTGCATGTTGAATTTCAAGACAAACCGGACGTTCTCGGTCAGCGGCCCGGCATTGCCGGAGCTGGAAGGCATTGCATCGGTGCTGCACCTGAGCGCGATCCGGGGCACCGAACAGCTCTCCACGCTGTACGCGTACGAACTGTGGCTGACGACTCCAGTCGATCCGCTGCTGCCGGGCGACTTGCTGGCGAACCTCGATCTCAAGGCGATGCTCGGCAAGGAACTGACCGTCACGATCCAGCTCGACGGCATGGGCAGTTTCGTTGCCGGGATGGCAGGGCAGACGGGGGCGGCCAATCTGGGGGCCGGCACGCGAGAAATCAGCGGCGTCGTGACGACAGCCAGCTACGTGGATCAACTGAATCGACAGTCACGTTACCGGGTCGTGCTGGAGCCCTGGTTCGCACTGGCGCGTGAGCGAACCGACTATCGCATCTTCCAGCGCAAGAGCGTGCTGGACATTCTGCGCGAGGTGTTCAGTCCGTACTTGTACTCGTTCGAGACGCGCGTTGGCCGCACCTACAAGCCGCTGCGCTATCAGGTCCAGTACGGCGAGTCGGATTTCGCGTTTGCCCAGCGATTGATGGAGGAACACGGCATCACGTGGTTCTTCGAACATTCGCAAGGCGTGCATCGCTTGGTGCTGGTCGACGGTCCAGGCGCCTATCGGACCGTGGAAAGCGTCGCGTACCAGACGCTCGCTTACTACCCGCCTGGCCAGAAGATCGACCGGGAGCACGTGGATCGCTTCGAAGCGACGGAGCGCCTGCGGTCGGGTGTCTGGACCACCGACGATTTCGATTTCGAGAAGCCGGGTGCGACGCTGACCGCGCGGAACAGCTTGCCGCGTGACACGGCGCACAACCAGTTCGAACGATACGAGTGGCCGGGCGACTATACGGAAACGGAGGACGGCCACGCATTCGCACGGGTGCGCATGGAGGAGATTCACGCGCAGGGCGAGCGCGCGACGGGCGAGGGCAAGCTGCGCAACGTGGTGTGCGGCACGACGTTTGTACTGGCTGGCCATCCGATGGCGAGCGCCAACCGTGAATATCTGGTGATCGCGTCGGAACTGGACGTGAAGGAGACCGGGGAGACGACGGGATTCTCCGCCTACGCGATTCGCAGCACGTTCACCGTGCAGCCATCAAACACCGTGTTCCGCCCGCCGCGCACCATCGCGAAACCCCGCACGCGCGGCCCGCAGACGGCGATCGTAACCGGTCCGGCTGGCGCGGAGATCTGGACCAACAAGAACGGCGAGGTGACGCTCAAGTTCCATTGGGACCGGTCCGACGTGAGGGACCAGAATTCATCCTGCTGGGTGCGGGTGTCGTATCCGTGGGCCGGCAGCAATTTCGGCGGCATCCATATTCCACGCGTGGGCACCGAGGTCATCGTCGATTTCGAAAACGGCGATCCGGATCGACCGATCGTGACAGGGCGCGTCTATAACGCGATGACGATGCCCCCGTGGTCGTTGCCGGCGCACGCGACGCAAAGCGGGATCCTGACGCGCTCGACCAAGGGCGGCGGATACGGCAACGCCAATGCGATCCGTTTCGAGGACAAGAAAGGCGCGGAGCAGGTCTGGATCCAGGCCGAGCGCAATCTGGATGCGGTGATCGAGGCCGACGAGACGCACACCGTGGGACATGACCGCACGAAGCGGGTCGGCCATGACGAAACCGACCAGATCGGACGTCACTGGAAGCTGTCGACCGGCGGCTACAAGTTCGAGACGGTGACGCTCGCGTCGGTGAAGAGCGTGGGCATGGGGGCCATGCTCAACGTCGGGATGGCATACAACGTCAACGTGGGCGGGCTGTACCTGCGTAACGTCGGGCTGCACATGGCAAGCACCGTGGGCCGGAGCCGGACCGACCGCGTCGTGCAGGACTGGACGGCCGATGTCGGACACACCTACACGGTGACCGTGCGCGGCAAGGCAGTGGGCGACGCGGTGAGCGCCGATCAGGCGAACCCGATCGAGCCGTCGCCCGACTTCGTGCCGCAGCTGCCGGCGCCGGTGTCGAGCTCGAACGCCAACCAGCTGCGCATCGCGGACACGGGCGAAAGCAGCCTGTCGGGAGCGAAACAGGTACAACTGACGGGCCCGGGCGGGACGGTGACGATCGACGAGTCCGGCATTCATCTGAAAGGCACGGCGATTTACCTGAAAGCGCCGACGATCAGCATGACGAACGGCGATGCCGGCGGCCTTGCGCCGGTGACCGAAGCCGATTGCGCGGAATGTGCGAAGAAGACCGTCAGCGCGAACCCGGTCGACCTGGCGACGGGACAGAAGGTGCTGTCGCATACGGACTTTACGTTGCCGGGCCGCGTATCGATTCACTGGAGCCGAAGCTACCGAAGTGCGGACCAGCGCCAGGGCAGTCTGGGCGTGGCGTGGAAGTTGCCGTATGCGACCGAGGTGCGCACGAGTTCGGCGGGATTGGTCTACTTCGATGCGGACGGGCGGCAGTTGCAGTTTCCGGCGCTGAACCCCGGTGAAGAACACTTCCATCCGATCGAGAAGATCACGCTGGCGCGCGGTGAGGACGATGCCTCGGGCCGTACCTATGTGCTGTGCTTCGGCAACGGCGTCGAAGAGCATTATGGCCGTCACCCGGTCGACGAGACGCGCTGGCAGTTGCAGCGCATCACGACACGCGACGGGCAGAGTCTGACGCTCGGCTATACGGCACAGGGCTGGCTGGAAACCGTTCGCAACAATCGGCATGCCGTACGCTGCGAACTGGACGAAGCCGGCCGGATCACGAGCGTGTTGCTCGACCAGGGTTTCGGGAATCAGCCGCTGCACCTGACGAGCTACGTCTACGACGAGCACGGCGATCTGATCGAGGCCACCGATCGGGAGAACCTGACGTGGCGCTACGGCTACGACACCCATCTGCTGACGACCTACCGCACGCCGGCAGGCGCGACGCACGTATCGGAGTGGAGCGACGACACGCCGAATGCGTATTGCCTGCGTACCTTCGCCTATACCGAAAACGCGGACGGGCAACGGGTCGTCACGCGCGAGACGCGTTTCGATTACCTGCCGTCGCTGCGTGCGACACGGGTAACGGATGGATTGGGGCACACGACCGAATACCACTACAACGGTCTGTGGGCGGTCGAGAAGATCGTGCATCCGGACGGCAGCATCGAGCAGACGCATTTCGACGAGACGGGGAGCATCGCGGGCCATACGGACGCGCTCGGCCGCACGACGCGGATGGTGAACGATGCGCGGGGCAATCCGACGTCGATCATCGACCCGGCCGGCCAGGTCACGCGCATCAGCTACAACGACCGGAACCTGCCGGAACAGATCACCGATCCGGCAGGCCAAATCTGGCAGCGCGGCTACGACGCGCAAGGCCACCTGACGAGCGAAACCGATCCGCTCGGCAACGTGACGCGTTACGCATACGAAAACGGCTTGCCGGTCGCTCGCACGGACGCACTGGGCAACGTGACGAAGATGCAATGGGACGACGCTGGCCAGCTTGTGGCGCGTATCGATTGCTCGGGGCACACGACGACCTACCAGTACGATCAATTCGGCCAGTTGATCGAGACCACGGATGCGTTGGGTCAGGTCAGCCGCCACAGCGGCAGCCTGTCCGCGCGCGTGACGGCGGTGCAGCCGGCCGGCATGGGCTGGTGGAAGGTCGAATACGATGAAGCGGGCCGGGCGGTCGCACATACGGATCCGCTCAAACGCGTGACGCGCGTGGACTGGGATGGATACGGGCAGCGAACGCAAGTCGTCGATCCGGCGGACGGCACGCAACGGTTCCGGTATGACGCGATTGGCCGTCTGACGAAGCTGACCAATGCGAACCAGGAAGCGACGACGTTCCGTTACGACAGCCGAAACCGGTTGATCGAGCAGACCGGTTTCGACGGCCGTCGGCAGAGCTATCGGTACAACGCGGCGGGGGAACTGGTCGAGCGCATCGATCACGGCCAGGATGGGCAGATCACCACGCAGGTGACCTACGATGTGCTCGGCCGCCCGGTGGAGCGCAGATCGAGCGACGGCAGTCAGGCGAGTTATCGGTACGACGCGCGAGGACTGCTGACGCAGGCGCAGGCGGTTTCGCCGGGGCATGCGCCGGTGCAGGTCACTTACGAATATGACGCGGCCGGGCGCCGCACGGCGGAAGTGCAGGCGCATCACGGCCGGGTGTGGCGGTTGACGCACGGGCTGGACGAGATTGGCAACCGGTCATGGACCCATGTGCCGGAGGTCGGCTCGCTGGTGTGGCAGCGCTACGGCTCGGGGCATGTGCACGGCATTCTGCTGGACGAACATCCGCTGGCGAGCTTCGAGCGCGATGCGCTGCATCGTGAGATTCAGCGAACGCAGGGGCCGGCGTCGCATCACTTTGGTTACGGCGCGAATGGTCTGCTGGCGGCGCATCGCTGGCAGAACCTCGATGAACGAGGGCGCTCGCTGGAGCGTCCGCGGCCGTGGCGGGCGTGGGCGTATGACGCGGCCGGTCAACTGACGGCACTGGACGATGCGTGGCGGGACAAGAAGGCGTATCGGTACGACGCACTATCCCGGCTGACGCACGTCACGGCGGCAAGCGGAACGGAAGCATTCCATTACGATCCGGCCGGGAACCTGCTGGGCGCTGCCCCGAGTTTGGACGGGATGCAGGCGTGGAAGGCGAGCGGCGATCGCTTGCTGCGGTTTGCGCCGCAGACGCGTCCGGATCGACCGGTGGACCTTATATACGACGGGCACGGCAACCGCATCGCACGGACGGTGCCGTTGCCGCCGAAGCCGGAACTGACGGCAGCGGAGCAGCGCAGCCAGCGCGGGGCGGACAACCTGCTGCGCGTGATGGAAGTGCTGACGGGGACGCCGAAGTACGAGGAGCCGACAGAAGCACCGGACGTGACGCAGTATCGGTACGACGGCAGCCATCAGCTGATCGCGATCGAACACGCGGATGGTGCGAGGAGCGAGTACGAATACGACGCGCTTGGGCGGCGGGTGGCGAAGCATCACACGCAGGCGACCGGCGCACGGCAGACGACGCTGTTTCTGTGGGACGGCGACTGGATGATGCAGGAGGTGCGGAGCGGGTGCACGTCGCATGAGGACCAGGCGGTGACGTATGTGCCGCATCCGGATCATGAGGGGCCGTTGACGCGGCTAACGGACGGGCAGGCATGGCACTACGTGACGGATCACCTGGGGACGCCGCAGGAGTTGTATGACGAACAGCGGGAGGTGGTGTGGGCGGCGGATTTGAGTGCGTATGGACGCACGGCCCGGAGACTGGCGCATGCAGTTGACAATCCGATACGGTTTCCGGGGCAGTACTTTGATGTGGAGTCGGGGCTGCATTACAACCGGTTCAGGTACTTCGACTCGGAGGTCGGGCGGTACATATCTCAAGATCCCATCGGACTGCGCGGCGGGATCAATGTCTACGCTTACGTCAAGAATCCGCTTATCTGGATTGATCCGCTTGGATTGCAGGCAACGGGACCCGTGTTATTGGGAATGGGAAACCTATATCGATCAGATGTAATTCTTCCGTCAGTAACGATAACGCAAAATTCCAATCTGGCGGGTGCGCTTAACAACATAACGAATCTTCCTTTTCCATCAGAGGTGCTTCCTCCTGGACAATGGGTGGGCGTGAATTTTCCTTGGCAGGAGCCGCAGACGTATTGTGCTTCGGGATATTACGAAGGCGACGAATTTTGGAATAACAAGCCGACCGATGATTCAAATTTGACTTGTAAGGTGAGGAGGGGAAATTTGACGCAGACATTCTCAGTGAAGGGGGCGGATAAGAGGAAATTCATTTGTACGAAAAAGGCTCTGAGATGAAGCGGGTGGTGAAGGTTATTGTATATATTTTTCTTTCTGTTTTGGTGGTGTTGTTTGTGTTGGCAAAATGTAGTGAGCTAAATATAAACGAGCTAGAGGATCAATGCCTCAAGGCTTGCGGCGATCGCGGCATGTTTGGGGTTTTAGAGGCGCCTTTTCCAAATTCGACTAGAAATACCGCTGCAAACTACAAGTGCAAATGTTATTGAGGGGATCATGAAGATCCACCGAAGCGGCCGGCAGATAGGTGCATAGCACTGCGTAACGGATCGCCAGGGAACCTCAGAGAGGTTACGCGACGAACAACGCGAGATTGCTGTGTGGGTGGATTTGCGCGCTTATGGTCGGAGCATGCTATTGACTATACGATACGGGTTCCGGGGCAGTACTACGAGTGGATGATTTGGTCTTTTCTGTCGGCGGAGCGGTCGTTGGGGGAGTGGGGCAGGGTGTTAGTGATCTTCTTGGCTGGCAGCTAAGTGGTTGGGAGGATTATGCGGGTTCTGCTATCGGGGGGCTGCGGGAGGGGAGGCTTTGCTTTATACGGGGCCCTTGGCGGCTGGCGCTGTTGGTGGTTTGGTAACGATACATCAAAACAGGGCCTGAAATATCTAACTGGAAAGCAATGGTGTTTTGATTTCATTTCCACGGCCTCTGATGCGAGCATTGGTGCGCTAACGGGTTTTATCCCAGGTGTAAGAATGCCGGGGATTACTGCTGGGAGAGGTGGTTTTAATTCGGTATTTAGGCAAATGGTCACCAAGGCCAGAAATGAAACTGCATCCAGTATCTCGGGTGCCACAGCGATGAAGATGTTTGCAGGGCGCGCTGTTGATACCGCGATGCTCCCAGGTGTAGGCGCCGGGGCCGTTGCGGGCTTGGGGGCTTCTAAGCTTGGAATCGGGAGTGATGATGCAACTGCATGTCCAAAGAAGTGCTGCTGATGACTGTTCTGTCGAAATTGTGCCAGATAGATCGGCATATATTTCATTAATGATTTTCGTGGGAGGGTGGCTGTTTTTAATTGCCACTCTCTGTGTAATATTTGTTGGCGGATGGCAGGCATACAAATTCATGATGCTATCGATTGCAATTGAGTTTGTGTTATTTGTTTATATTAGGAGAAATTCAATTGCGTTGGGGAATAATGCGATTGTGGTAAGAACTATGTTTTCCGTCAGGAGGATATCGATTTGCGAGTTGACTGGTGTCAGATTGGAGGTTGGGGTGAAAAAATGTGTGGATAGATTTAAGCCGATGTTTAGGTTGATATTTGTTTCTGGGTGTGGGGATGTGGTATTAAATGCAAAATTATATAGCCATAATGATTTGAATACGGTTATCAGATTTGTGGAGAATCGGATCTGAGTGTGTATGGACGTGCGGATCCTAGAGGCGAGTGCATGCCACTGGCAATCCGATACGGTTTCCTGGACAGTACTACGATGAAGAGTCGGGGCTGCATTACAACCGATTTCGGTACTACGACTCGGAGGTCGGGCGGTACATATCTCAAGATCCCATCGGGCTGCGCGGCGGGATCAATGTCTACGCTTACGTGCAAGGTAATCCTGCAATACGCGTTGATCCACTTGGGCTTCAGGCGACAGGGCCTGTTCTCGTCGGGATGGGACATCTATACAGAGCCGGTGCCGTGCCGCCGCGGCCTGCGCTTGTACAGGATGCTCGTGTCGGACGTTTGCTGAACGATATTTCTAACAATTCAATTCCTACGGACGTACTGCCCGGCGTTCGTCCCGGGGTGAATGTACCAGTCGACGTTCCGCGTTTCTATTGTGCCGCCGGCTATTACGGCGATGATCCTCTGCCGAATCTCCGAGGGACGGATGATTCCGGGCTTAGTTGCAGGGCACGCCCAAAGCACTACGATCAATCATATTCGGTTTTTGGAGATGACTCTCGTAAGTTTACATGTACATCGCGAGGGGGATTGTGAAAAAAATCTGAATAGTATTTGTTCGTGGGTTGTCATTTTGGCGGTTGTCTCTATTTTTTTTGTTGCGATGTTTGGGCGACCCACTTACCAAGAGAGATGGGATCGCTGTGTGCAAAGCTGTACAAAGAGAGGATTGTTTGGAAAATTGGAGCCGCCTCGTCCTCAATATGGACGAGTTATCTATGATAGTTACGAGTGTCGCTGTTATTAATTAAATCCTGGACGAATGGCGAAGCGACGACGTTTCGTTACGACAGCCGAAATCGGCTGATCGAGCAGACCGGTTTCGACGGCCGTCGGCAGAGCTATCGGTACAACGCGGCGGGGGCTGCGGTTTGTGCCGCAGACGCGCCCCGATGGACCCGTGGATTTTACGCAAGGACGGGTGTGCCAGCCCGCATTGAGCAAGGTGCAATTGCAGTGCTGACGTGAAAATGTTCGTGCCGAGAGCCGTTCTGCTTAATGACGTATACGTTCAGCATTTTTTGCTGCGTTTTGGTCGATTGTTACTGGGGGCCGTCTCTGCCGCCCGCGGAAACGTCAGCACCACCGCGAACCCGCCCGCATCGGGAAACGCGAACCCGACACGCCCGCCGTGCGCCTTCATCACTTCCTGCACGATCGCGAGCCCGAGCCCCGACCCGGTTCGACGCTCGCTGCCGTCCGGCGCGATCCGGACGAACGGCTGCAACGCCGCGTCCCAATGTTCGCGCGGAATCCCCCGCCCGTTGTCGGTGACGGTCAGCGTCACCGCTCGATCCGCATTGCCCTCGCTGGCGACCGACACGACGATGTCGTCCGCATGCCCATGCAGCAGCGCGTTGTGCAGCACGTTCGACAACGCTTCCTGCAGACTGATCGCATCGCCGTCGATCCACGCATGCGGCGTGTCGCTCGCGAACGCGACGGCCACGTCGCGCGCGTCCGCGAGCGGAATCGTGCGGCCGAGCACGTCCTTCGCGAGCGCGACGAGGTCGACGGGTTGCAGCGGCACGACCTCGGTGCGATGAATCACCATCGCATGATTGAGCAACTGCCCCGTCAGGCGGCCGACGTCCGAGCAGGTCGCGCGCAGCGCATCGAGCCGCGCCGCATGGCGCGCGGGATCGACTTCCCCGTCGAGCAATTCGATCTGTGCGTCGAGGCGCGCGAGCGGCGTGCGCATCTGGTGCGCGGCGTCGGCGATGAAGCGCTGCATCGCGTTGATCCGCTCGGCGAGGCGGTGCATCAGTCCGTTGATCGACCCGATGATCGCGTCGATCTCGCTCGGCGTATCGACGGCCACCGGCCGCAGATCGGCCGGATCGCGCGCGGCGATGATCGTGCCGATCTGCGCGAGCGGGCGCAGCCCGCGCCGGATCGCGAGGCCGCTCGCGCCGATCGCGAGCACGCTCATCAGCAGGATCAGCGTCCACACCTTGATGCTCATGTCGTTCGTCAGCTGCTGCCGCGCGTTGGTTGTCTGCGCAACGGTGACGAGCGCCCAGCCCGGCGTGCTTTCCTCGGGCATGTAGCGCGCGATGGTCGCGGTGCGGATCCGGTGCCCCTGGTAGACGGCGTTCGCGAACGCCGGGCCCTGCTTCGCGGCGGCGAGCGTCGCGGGGCTCGCGAGGTCGTTGTAGCCGGCCACGACGACCCCGCGCGAATCGACGACCTTGTAGTAGACGAGGTCGTAGCGCGACAGCGTCGACAGCGCGGCGACGGGCGGGTTTAGCGCGAGCACGCCGCCCTGCACGTACAGGTTCTCCGCGACCTGGATCGACGCGCCGGCGAGCAACTGGTCGTACGCGCGTTCGGCCGCGACGCCCGCGTAGTAGCGCGCGATCGCGGCAAGCGCGAGCGCGCCGGTCGCGACGACGAGCGCGATGAACAGCAGCGTGCGCCCGAACAGCGTCTTCGGGAACCAGTCAATGCGCGGCAATCTGATACCCCATCCCGCGCGCGGTGCGAATCTCGACCGAGCTGCCCTGCAGCTTCCTGCGCACGCGTGTCACGTACTGCTCGACCGCGTTCGCGGTCGGCTCGTTGCCGAAGCTGAACAGCTGGTTCAGCAGTTCGTCCTTGGAGAAGATCCGCTGCGGGCGGCTCGCGAGAATCTCGAGCAGCGCGAACTCCTGGCGCGACAGCGACAGCGGCTGGCCGTCGAGTTCGGCAAGCCGGCTGCTGCGGTCGATCACGAGGCCGCCGAGCGTCAGCACGTCGTTCGCATGGCCGCTGTTGCGGCGCAGCAGCGCCTGCACGCGCGCATCGAGCTCGCGGTAGTCGAACGGTTTCACGAGATAGTCGTCGGCGCCGAGGCCGAGGCCGCTCACGCGGTCGTCGATCGCGGAGCGCGCGGTAACGAGCAGCACCGGCGTCGTGCTGCCCGACGCGCGCAGGTTGCGCAGCACCGCGAAGCCGTCGAGGCCGGGCAGGTTCGCATCGAGTACGACGAGGTCGAAGCGCTCGACGCGCAGCAAGCCGTTCGCGGTCGAGCCGTCGGTTTCGAGATCGACGGCATGGCCGAGCCGCGTGAGGCGGCTGCGGATCGCCGCGCCGATTTCGGCATCGTCCTCCACGACGAGAATGCGCATGGTGCCGTTTGCAGGTAGATGAGTTAGGGGTTTTCCCGGGGCCGGGATGTCAGCATTTTCTCAGACTCGCTCGATAACCTGTGTTCAGCCGGAACGAGCGATGACGGCATTAATACCAGAGGAGACGGCAACATGCAGCATGTCACGGGCACGACGAAGGCGCGGCCGAATGCACGGCGAAGCCTGACGCGGGCTGCCGCGTCGTCGCTTGCCGCTCACCGTCCGCAGGCATGCGCATGATCGCGTCGCCACGCCGTCGCGCGTTGCTTGCCGCCGGCCTCGGCATGCTTGCCGCACCGTCGCTGGTGCGCGCGAAGCCGCGCACGGTGCGGATCTCGAAAGGCTATGGCGTGCTGTACCTGCCGCTGCTCGTGATGGAGAAGCAGCGCCTGTTCGAGCGTCACGCGGCGCGGCACGGCCTGCGCGAGGTCGCGGTCGACTGGGTGCTGCTCGACGGCGGCAATTCCGTCAACGACGCGATGATGGCCGGCACGCTCGATTTCGCGGGCGCCGGCGCGCCGGGCTTCATCGAGCTGTGGGCGCGGGCGCGCGGGATCCCGAACGTCGAGGTGATCGGCATCAGCGGCATGTCCACGACGTCGCTGTCGCTCAATGCGAATCGGCCGGGCCTCGCGTCGCTGCGCGACTTCACGCCGTCGGACCGGATCGCCGTACCGGGCATCCGCACGTCGCTGTCGGCGGTCGTGCTGCAGATGGTCGCGAGCCGGCAGCTCGGCGCGAAGCATTTCGCGCAGCTCGATTCGATCACCGTGAACCTGCCGCATCCGCAGGCGATGCAGGCGCTGATCCGCCGAGAGAACGGCGTCACCGCGCACTTCACGTCACCGCCGTTCTCGACGCTCGAGCTGCGCCAGCCGGGCATTCATCGCGTCGTGAATTCGGTCGACGTGCTCGGCCCGCTGACGCTCGACGTCGTGTTCGCGCCGAAGCGGCTCGTCGACACGGAGCCCGCGCTGGCCTCGGCATTTCTCGGCGCACTCGACGAAGCGAACCGCCTGATCGCGCAGGACCCGCGCGCGGCGGCCGCGCTGTATGCGGCCTCGTCGGGCGTCGGCGTGTCGCACGACGACGTGATGCAGATGCTCGCCGCGCCCGACACGCGTTTCTCGGTGCGGCCGAACCAGCTGATGGACTACGTCGAATTCCTGTATCTCGCCGGCACGATCAAGGCGAAGCCGCGCGCGTGGCACGAGATGTTCGCGCCGATGCTCGACGACTACCGAACCGGCTGACCGTCGCCGTCCGCCGCCGAACCCCGATTTCATCGAACACCCCTGCGCCCGCGCGTGCATCGCGCGCGGCGCCGATTCAACCGACAAGCAACCGATTCACGGAGGAGCCCGCAGTGAATACCACCGAAACCCTGGACCCCGCGTCCGCCGAAGAGCAGCGCGTCATGTCGAAGATGGCGCGGCGCCTGATGCCCATCCTCGTCGTGATGTTCCTGATCGCGTTCATCGACCGGCAGAACGTCGGCTTCGCGAAACTGCAGATGGTGCACAGCCTCGGGATGACGGAGGCCGCGTTCGGTCTCGCGTCGTCGCTGTTCTTCATCGGCTACCTGCTGTTCGAGGTGCCGAGCACGCTCGCGCTGCATCGCTACGGCGCACGCGTGTGGCTCGCGCGGATCATGCTGACGTGGGGCCTCATCACCGTGCTGATGGGCTTCACGACGTCGATGCCCGCGTTCTGTTCGCTGCGCTTCCTGCTCGGGATCGCGGAGGCCGGCTTCTATCCGGGCGTGATCTATTACCTGACGCTGTGGTTTCCGCAAAGCTACCGCGCGAAGGTGCTCGGCATCTTCACGCTCGGCAGCGCGCTCGCGAACATGCTCGGCTCGCTGGTCGGCGGCGTGCTGCTGAGCCTGAACGGCGTGTGGGGCCTCGCGGGCTGGCAGTGGGTGTTCGTGGCGACGGGCATCCCGGCCGTGATCGTCGCGATCATCGTGTTCCGCGTGCTGCCGGCGTCGTTCCGCGATGCGCCGTTCCTCGACGAACGCGAGAAGCAGATCGTCGCGGCCGCGCTGGAGCGCGAGAAGCCGGCGAAGGCCGAGCACGCGCAGCCGTGGAAGGCGCTGCTCGATCCGCGCGTGATGCTGTTCGCGGCGACCTACATGCTGATGTCGACGTCGTTGTACGGCGTCACGTACTGGTTGCCGACGCTCGTGAAATCGTTCGGCGTATCGAGCAGTACGAACGGTTTGCTGAGCATGCTGCCGTGGGCGCTCGCGGTCGTGCTGCTGCTGTGGCTGCCGTCGAAGCTGCGCCGCGCGAAGAGCATCCTGCGCACGATCGCGATCGTCGCGGCGCTCGGTGCGCTCGGCTTCCTGCTGAGCCTCGTGCTGCCGTCGACGCCGCTGCGCTTCGTCGCGCTCGTGCTCGGCGGCGCGTGCATTCCGCTGCTGTATCCGTGCTTCTGGTCGATGCCGCCGCGCTACTTCACCGGCGCGCGTGCGGCGGCGAGCGTCGCGGCGATCAATTCGATCGGCAACCTCGGCGGCTTCTTCAGCCAGAACCTGATGCCGTTCGCGGGCAAGGTGACGGGCACTGCGTTCGGTCCGATGATCGTGCCGATCGTATGCCTCGCGCTGCTCGGGATCGGCGCGCTGGTTGCGTGGACGCGTTCGGAGCGGGGGATGGTGGCGGTGCGGGCGTGAGCGGCGCGGGACGCATCGGGGCCGCGGTTCCGCGCGGTCCCGGCTTCCGTTCCGATTCCCGCAGCGGTATTCCGCCGTTGCTGCTTCACCCTTATCCCTCCGTGGGCGACGCCCCCCGTTCGTCATGCGCGATCGCCACATGCGCAGCCGCGACCGGAATGTCGACCTCCACCGTGGTCCCTTCACCGAGCGTCGTATCGATTCGCAGCGTGCCGCCGACGAGATACGCACGCTCGCGCAAACCGACCAGCCCGAACGATCCCGACTTGCGCGGCGCGCCGGGATCGAATCCCGCACCGTCGTCGCGAATCGTCAGCGCGATCGTTTCGTCACGATAAACGAGCGCCACGGTCGCGCTCGACGCGGCCGCGTGCCGCGCGACGTTCGCGAGCGCTTCCTGCGCGATGCGGAACACGGCCGTCGCATACGGTTCGTCGAGCTGCAATTCGCCCGGCTCGACGTGCAGCGCGCACGCCATGCCGTGACGGTGCCGGAAATCCTCCACGAGCCATTGCATCGCGGCCGCGAACCCGAGGTCGTCGAGCATCAGCGGGCGCAGGTCCGACGCGATGCGCCGCGTGGCCGTCACCGCGCCGCGCGCGAGCGCATGCATTGCCGCGATCTTGCGCGCCAGCGGCGCATCGTCCTGCGGCACGTGATCGAGCAGCCATTCGAGATCGTTCTTCAGCGTCGCGAGCGTTTGCGCGAGTTCGTCGTGCAGTTCGCGCGCGATGCGGCGCTGTTCGGCCTCGCGTGCGCTCGCGCTGATCGCCGCGATCTCGCGCAGCTCTTCGCGCGATGCCTGCAGCGCGCGCTCCGCACGCACGCGCTCCTCGACTTCGCGCCGCAGGTCGCGGTTCGACGCGCTCAACTGCGCGGTGCGCGCCGCGACGCGCTGCTCGAGCCGTTCGTTCGCCTCGTTGAGCTGCGCGCTCTTCTGCACGACGAGCAGGTGCTGATAGCGCGCGCCGGCCAGCGCGCGCACCGTCTGCGCATGCAGCCGGCCGTTCTCGAACAGCAGCGCGAACAGCACGACGCCCGACGCGACGAGGCCGTAGGTCCGCCCCGCGTAGAAGCCCAGGTCGAAGCGTCCGTGGTTCAGCATCGAGGACAGCGCGATATCGAACAGCCACGCGACGAGCACGATCATCACCCACAGGTCCAGCACGGAATGACGGCGCCGCTGCCGCCACATCAGCACGAGCGCGGCGAGGTTCAGCGCCCAGACGACCGCGATCGCGTTCGTCATCGTCGAGGCCATCCGGTTGCCGTGCATGATGCGCGGCAGCAGGTCGTGGCCCGCGGTCGCGAGCAGCGCGAGCGCGGCGGTCGCGCCGGCCGTCAGGACGATGCAGAGCAGGAGCGGAATCGTGGCGCGACGCTGCTCGAGCGACGGCGGATGCGCGCGCGGCGCCGCGCGCAGCAGCGCGTAAGCGACGACCGCCAGCGGAAAGCCGCCGTGCCAGAACAGATAAAGCCATGCGGTGGTCTGTTCGCCCGCGCCGAGCAGGCCCGTCGGCGTGAACAGCCCCGGAAAGGTCAGCATGTGCGTGCCGGCCATGAAGCCCGTGAACAGGTAGCCGACGGCGAGCGCGAGCAGCGATTTCTCGCGCAGGATCGCGTACTGGCCGAGCAGCAGGCCGGCCGTCACCATGTCGTTGACGACGATCGCCGACTGGTACACGGGGATGAAGCCCCACACGCGGGCAAGCGGCATGCCCGCGAACGGCGCGAGGGCGACGAAGATCAGGGCCGACACGACGACCGTCGCGATCGCGAGCCGCCGCTCGCGCCGCTCGGGCGGCAGCGACGACATGAACAGGCGCGACGGCTCCGACGTGTCGTCGTCGTCATCGGCCGCGGCCGGGCGGAAGCGGAATGCGGGCATCATGCGTCGTCGACGCCGAGGTCGAGATCGTGGCGCATCGCGTAGCGCACCAGCGCGGCTTCGTGCGGCAGCTCCATCTTCTCGAGGATGCGCGTCTTGTAGGTGCTGACCGTTTTCGCGCTCAGCGTGAGGTCCGCCGCGATCCGCGTGACCGTCTGGCCCGCGACGATGCGGCGCATCACGTCGAGTTCGCGCTCGGACAACCGCTCGTGCGGCAGCATTTCGGACGGCGCGCGCATCGTGCGCGCGAGGCTTTCGGCCGCCGACGCGCTCACGTACACGCCGCCGGCCGCGACCTTGGTGACGGCCTGGACGAGCTCGGCGGTCGCGCTGTCCTTCGTCAGGTAGCCGGTCGCGCCGGCCTTGAACGTGCGCGCCGCGTACTGCGTTTCCGCGTGCATCGTCAGCACCAGCATGCGCAGCGATGGCGCCTGTGCCTTGACCAGCCGGATCAACTCGATACCGGTCGGCGCGGGCATCGACAGGTCGAGCAGCAGCACGTCGGCGGCGCGACGCTCGGCCAGCGCGAGCGTGGCCGCGCCGTCGCTCGCCTCGCCGACGATCTCGAAACCGCCGGCCGTTTCCAGGATGTGACGCAGTCCGTCTCGCATGACTGCGTGATCGTCAGCCAGAATTACCCTGATCATCTAGCGGTCCTCTTCGGGATGACGCCGCGGGCTGCTGTGCCGGTTGTCGCCGCGGCGGTTCTTCTGACCAATATATGCCGCCGAAACGGGAAATGGTGCACCTCCGGAACATTTTTGAGACACCTGGGTATCGAATGTGTCTTGAAGCGAAATAATCGTCGTGAAATGGGACGGGCGGTAGGGGCAGGCGGGGAGGGTATTCCCGAGGAATCGTCGCGGTCCGGCGGACGGCGTGTCTCGCGGACCACCCTGATTCGGAGATAAACTGGTGCCTGATTGCACCGTCCAGACCCGAGGAGCCGCCGCGATGATCGATCTTGCCGACATCCTGCCGTCCGCGTTGCCCGACGCCGTCGCGTGGGCCGACGCGCAGGCCGCCCACGGGCTCGCGCGGGGCGTGCCGCTGACGCCCGCGCAGGCCGACGACGCGCGTGTCGTGGGCGTCGCGCAACCGGAGCGGATCCGCGTCGTGGTCGCCGACCGGCTGCCGTTCCCCGACACGCCGGCGCTGGGCGCCATCGCGCGCGACACCGGCCTGCTGGCGCCGGGGACGATCGGCCTCACGCTCGGCCATGCGGTGTTCGTGCTGCGCGGCCACGACACGCGACGCCTGCTCACGCACGAATTCCGCCATGTGCATCAGTACGAGGAAGCCGGGTCGATCGGCGCGTTTCTCGCGCGCTATCTGCACGAGATCGCGACCGTCGGCTACCACGACGCGCCGCTCGAGGCCGACGCGCGGCAGCACGAATTCGACTGACGCCGCCGGCCGACGCGAACGCGCACACACTCCGATGAACCTTCCTCACGCCATCGCCGGCCCGGTGCGGACCTGTCGCGCCGCCACGCTGCGCGGCCCGCGATGAGCGGCACGATCCACACGTGGCTCGGTGCGATCGGCGCACACCCGGCGCTGGTGCTGGCGATCGTGTTCGCCACCGCCTGTGCCGAGGCGATCGCGTTGATCGGCACGGTCGTGCCGGCCGGCGCCGTGATGTTCGCGGCCGGCACGCTGATCGGCGCGGGTGCGCTCGACGGCTGGACGGCCATCGGCGTCGCGGCCGCCGGCGCGATCGTCGGCGACGGGATCAGCTACGAACTCGGACGCCACTACCGCGGCGCGATCCGAAATGGATGGGTCCGGCTGGGCTACGCGGATGCCTACGCGCGCGGCGAGCAGTTCGTGCTGCGCCACGGCATGAAGAGCATCGTGCTCGCGCGCTTCCTCGCGCCGGTGCGCGCGGTCGTGCCGGTGGTGGTGGGGTGCGCGACGCTGCCGCGCCGGTCGTTCTATCCGGTCAACGTCGTGTCGGCGCTGATCTGGGCGCCGGTGCACGTCGCGCCGGGCATCCTGTTCGGCGCGTCGGCGGTGCTGGCCGCCGCGATCAGCGTGCGGGTCGCCGCGATTCTGCTGGTGATCGCCGCGCTGGTCGCGCTCGTGTGGATCGGCGTGCGCGTCGCGCTGCGGCGCGGCTGGCCGCTGCTGCACCGCGCGCTCGTCGCGGTCATGTACGCGTGCATCCGCCGCTGGCCGCGGTTCGGCGCGCGGGTGCACGACACGTTCGTGCACGTGCGCCGCCTGCCGGGCGCGGTGCCCGTGTTCGCGCTGCTGTTCGTCGGCTGCGTGTGGCTGTTTGCCGGCATCGTGCAGGACGTCGTCGCGAACGATCCGCTGATGCACGCCGACATCGCGCTGTATGCGTTCCTGCAGAACCTGCGCACGCCGCCGGTGGACGCCGCGATGCGCGCGCTCGCGGTGCTGCACGGACACGATACCGGGTTGATCGTCGCGGCCGCGTTTCTCGTCTGGCTGATGATCCATCGCTGCTGGGTGACGTCCGCATGGTGGCTCGCGACGGTTGGCATCGCGGTCGTGCTCGTGCCGGCGTTCGGCGCCGGCTCGCCCGGCACGATGCCCGCGAGCCTGCCGCCCGGCGCGCTGCACGTGCCGCTGCCCGACGCCGATGCGGCGTTCGCGATGCTCGCGAGCAGCGGCATCGGCTGGGTGCTGACGCGCGACCGGCCCGCGCTGTGGCGCATCCCGGTCGTGACGGCGGTCGTGCTGTGGATCGTGCTCGGTGGTTTCGCGCGGCTGTACGTCGGCGATACGTGGCTGTCGGGTCTGCTCGGCGGCTGGAGCCTCGGGCTCGCGTGGTTCGCGATGCTGGCGGGCGCCTATGCGTACTGGCGCGTGCGCGAGCATGTGCAGCCGCGGGGCGCGCTGGTCGCGGTGCTCGTCGTGCTCGCGACGACCGGCGTCTGGACCGTGCCCGCGCAATGGCAGCTTGATCGCGCGGCGCGTCCGCACGTGGGCGACGTCGTCGCGATGACCGTCGATCAGTGGATGCACGGCGGGTGGCAGCGCGTGCCGACGCGGCGCACCGAGATCGGCGGCGATCGCGAGGAATATCTGCCGCTGCAATGGTGCGCGACGTCGGACACGCTCGATCGCCATCTTTCGCTGGCCGGCTGGCAGCGCGCGACGCCGTGGTCACCCGCCACGGCACTGCGCTGGCTGCTGCCGCAGGCGCCGGCCGATGCGCTGCCCGTGCTGCCGCGCTACACGCATGGCGAAAGTACGCGCCGGGTGTTCGTGCGTGTCGATCCGGCCCGTCCGGACAGCCGCCTCGTATTGCGGATGTGGCGTTATCCGTACGTGCTGCAGGATGCGCTCGGCACGCGGCCGCTGTGGTACGGCGCGCTGTATCGCGAGACGCTGCATCGGCCCGCGCGACTGATGACGATCGTGCGCACGACGACCGTCGACGATACGGCGACGATCGCGCAGGCGCTGCAGGTCGAGCCGACGGTCGAGCGGCCGCCGGCCGGGACGAGCACGGCGCCGGCCGAGGTGCTGCTCGTGTGGATGGTGCAGCCTTGAAATGCGTGCGGCGCGTCAGGCGTGCGCCGGTTGCGCGGGGACGACGGACAGGCGCAGGCCGACGGTCTTGAGTACCGCGAGCAGGGTTTTCAGCGTCGGGTTGCCGTTGGGCGACAGCGTGCGATACAGCGATTCGCGGCTGATGCCGGCTTCGGCCGCGACCGCGCCGAGCCCGCCGTAGGCTTCCGCGACGGTGCGCAGCGCGAGCAGCGCGGCCGCGCGATTGTCGGGATCGTCGAGCGATTCCATCGCGACGCGCAGATAGGCCACCGCGAGCTCGCGATCGGCGCCGAGTTCGGCGACTTCCGCGTCGTGGTGCGATACCGAGCCTTTGAGCTTGTTCATGCTTGCCTCCGTTTCCAGTTCAACCAGTGTTCCTTCGCATGCCTGATGTCGTCGGGTTGGCTGTGCTTGTCGCCGCCGCACAACAGCAGCACCAGCGCGCCGCCGTACCGGCCGAAGTACACGCGATAGCCGGCACCGACGTGGATGCGCAGTTCGATCACGCCTTCGCCGACGGGCTCGCAATCGCCGAAATTTCCGGTCTGTATGCGGCGCAGGCGCTCGCGAATCCGCGCCTGGACGACCTTGTCGCGCACGGCGTTCAGCCATTCGGTGAAAGGCTCGCGACCGTCGTCGCGCTGATAGCGAAGCAGTTCGAACTTGGAGAGCATTGTAACTTATAAGCTACATGAGGGGGGTGGATATCGAGGTGATTGCGCTGTTTGTCCGGTGAGGCGGATGAAGTGAAACGCGCACGGGTCGATTGCCGAATCGAGACGAAGCACGACGTGAAGGCGGTGCGCGGGATTGCCTGCGGTGCCTTCGTGCTCGGGGTTTCAGGCGGTGAGACCGGTCGCCCGAACGAGGATCATTCTTTCATTCGGGGCGTGCGATGACGATTCGGCCGAACGGCCGATTTCACCGGCGCGTACGGGAAACGCGCCGCGCGGGGAGAAGCCGAGCGGCTCGGCTTCAGCGACCTGTCGAGTTTCTCGCAGGCGTTCGAGCGATGGTATGGTGTGCCGTCGGGCACTTGTCGCAGCGGCCTGCTGCGCGACGGCGGCCCGCACTGACGCCGTGTCGCGCCACGCGCGCCGATCCGCACGTGCGCACTCCAAAATCCCTTCACGAGAGAACCCGCATGATCACGCTTCGCCCGATGACCGAAGACGATTTCCCCCGCTTCTGGCCCACGTACCACGCGATCGTCGCCGCGCAGGAGACCTATGCATTCGATCCGGCGGCGACGCAGGAGGCCGCTCGCGCGCTGTGGCTCGACGCGCCGCTTTGCACGTGGGTCGCCGAGGAGGATGGCGTGCTGCTCGGCTCGTACTACCTGAAGGCGAATGCGGCCGGGCCCGGCAATCACGTGTGCAACTGCGGGTATATGGTCAGCGAGGCCGCGCGCGGCAAGGGCGTCGCGCGCCTGATGGGCGAGCACTCGCAGCAGGTGGCGCGCGAACGCGGCTTTCTCGCGATGCAGTTCAATTCGGTGGTCGCGACGAACGAGGTGGCGGTCGCGCTGTGGCAGAAGCTCGGCTTCGAGATCGTCGGCCGCTTGCCGCGCGCGTATCGCCACGCGCGGCTCGGCTTCGTCGACTGCCTGGTGATGTTCAAGTGGCTCGGCGACACGGCCGCCGCCGAAGCCTGATTCTCGACGGTCAGACGGCGAACGCGCCGTCGAACACGATCCGCTCGTCGAATGCGAGCGTGCCGCGCGCGAAGATCAGGTCGAGGTGGTGGCTGCCGTTCGCGCCGCCGCCGAGGCCGAGATGCAGCCCCGGATGGCGTTCCTCGAACCCGGCGTTGCGGCCGTACAGCGCGCGGATGCCCAGGTTCGTGCCGATGCCGAATTCCTCGATGCGCCGGTGATTGTCATGCCGGTCGAGGTACGACGCGAAGTCGCGCCGGAAGCCCGCGTCGTCGCTGTCGAAATCGACGATCAGGCTGTCTTCGACGTGCAGCGTCGCGAGCCGCTCCGTCACGCGGTACTTGATCGCGAACGGCACGGTGCCGAGGAACGTGCCGCTGAATACGATCGAGCCGCGCAGGTCGGTGACGTGCGTTGCGATCTCGCCGGGCACGACGTCGAGATTGCCCATCCCGTCCACGCTCGTCCATTTTTGGTCCGGCGAAAGCGAGCCGGTCAGCGTGTTGCCGGCTTCGTCGATGAAGTGGATCCGCGATGCGCGCGCGGCCGCTTCGATCAGCCGGCCGTTGCGCGCGGCGATGTCGTCGAGCGATTCGGCGAACGCTTCGTCGAGATGCGGGCCGTAATCCTTGAACAGTACCGACTTGCTCCAGTGCTCGACGATCGCGGGACGGATCGCGGCCAGGAACGGCGGGCCGCTCGGCGACGGTGTCGGCAGGCATGACGAGTCGTACAGCAGTACGAACAGATCCGCGTGCGCGAGCGCGCTGGCGATGTCGGCGGGCGGGGTGGTTTCGAGGCAGAGGGTCGTCGCGTCGAGCGAGTCGGGCAGGGCGGAAAACGCGCGCAGCGCGATATCGCGATTGCGGGTGTCGTAGCCGACCAGCAGTTTGCCCGTTTCGCCGCGTGCGAGCTTGTCGCGCAGCGCCGGGTGACAGCCGAGCGCGCGGTGCAGGTTCAGCATGCGTGTCTCCGGAAGCGGCGGAAGGGCCGTGGCCCTTCCGCGAGAACGGGCTGGCCGCTCAGACCGGCCAGAGCGCGGTGCCGAACGGCACCACGGCATCCTCGACCATCATGTCGACGGCCTCGGGGTGCGTGTCTTCCTGCATCCAGTCAAGCAATTCGATCTGCCGGGTTTCCTGCATGTCAATTCTCCTGTGATGAACATGAGCGATTCAACATGAAAGCGCGGTAAATGGATCACCGCCACTCGTCCGGAATTTTTTGAATACCGGACGAGTGGCGTCGATATTAGTCTGACGATTTCGCGAATGCAATGCGTTGCGCTGTTTTTAGCTGTGGCGTGCTAAACAAGCGGGTTTTCTGCATATCTTGCGATCAAGACGAATGAATCGGATCGTGAAGGCCATCCATTATTTTTTTAATATCGCGTCCGTTAATGATGAATTGACTTTTGTGCTTTATTTAAATTTGAAGCGCAATCGCGTCGATCGTTTCGATTTTCACCATTCACGAACGATGCGCGCACGGCCAACGTCCATGCGAGCTGTCCGCCAGCCGCCGACGAGCCGGCTCCGGCGGTTGCACCGATTTTCTGGCACCATCTGACGACTTCGCGTGCGGGCCGCCGCCGCGCGCGCACCGCCATCCCGGCGGCACGATTCGAACCACGATGGAGACACCGCGATGCGCGCAGCGCCGCAACCGGAGCACGCCGGCCGAGCACGGCCGGATGCACGCGCCACCGAACCGGACCGGATGGCCGCCTGGCGGCTCGCGATCTGCCTGTCGCTCGGCAGCGCGATCGCGCTTGGCCTCGCGCGCTTCTCGTATGCTTTGCTGCTTCCGCCGATGAAATCCGATCTCGGCTGGAGCTTCGCGCAGGCCGGCGCGTTGAACACGGCGAACGCGGCCGGCTACCTGATCGGCGCGCTCATCTTCCCGTTGCTGTCGCGGCGCTGGCGCGCCGGTACGCTGCTGGCGGCCGGCTGCGGGCTGACCGCGGTGCTGATGGCCGCATGCGGGTTCACGTCCGGCATGAACGCGCTGCTCGTCGAGCGGCTCGCAACGGGCGTCGGCAGCGCGCTGATCTTCATCAGCGGCGGCGTGCTGGCGGCGCGGCTCGCGTCCGCGTCGCCGCGCGATGCGGGGCTGCTGCTCGGGCTCTATTACGGCGGCACGGGGTGGGGCATCGTCGCGTCGTCGCTGCTCGTGCCCGCGACGCTCGTGCATCGCGCGCACGGCTGGCAACCGGCGTGGTTCGCGCTCGCGGTCGCGTGCGTGCTGTTCTCGGCTGTCGCCGTGGCGGCGGCGCGTCGCATCGAGCAGGCGCACGCGGCACCGGCCGTGCGGCGCGACGGCGCCGCGCCGGCGGCCACCGCGAGCCCCGCGCGCTTCGCGCTCGCGCTCGCGGGCTACGGACTGTTCGGCGTCGGCTACATCGGCTACATGACGTTCATCGTCGCGCTGCTGCGCGGCGCGGGGATGAGCGGCGCGGTCGTGTCCGCGTTCTACGTGATGCTCGGCGTCGCGACCGTCGTGTCGGCGCGGTTGTGGTCGGGGCTGCTCGACCGGATGCGCGGCGGCCAGGCGCTGGCCGCGCTCAATGCGTTGCTCGGCGTCGCGACGCTGATGCCGGCGCTGTTCGTGCATCCGGCGGCCGCGTTCGCGTCGGGCGTGCTGTTCGGCGCGACGTTCCTGTCGGCGGTCGCGTCGACGACCGCGTTCGTGCGCCACAACCTGCCGCCGGAAGGCTGGGCGAAGGGCATCAGCGCGTTCACGACGATCTTCGCGTTCGGGCAGATCGCCGGGCCTGTCGCGATCGGCTGGGTATCCGACAGCGCCGGGCTCGCGCGCGGGCTCGTGTATTCGGCGCTGACGCTGTTCGCGGGCGCGGCGCTCGCGGCCGGGCAGCGCGCGTTGCGGGGGGCTACGTAACGCGCACCGCCGCCCCGGTCGAATCCGCAGAGAAAGGGGAGTGTCGTCACTCCCGCACATGATGGTCGAGGCGCGCGCCGGCGCCCGTTACCGCTCGATCTGCCGGTTCCAGCGCGTGTCCCACTGCGCGCGGCGCGCGTTGATCGCCGTCCAGTCGACCACCGTCACCTTGCGCACCAGGTCGTCGACGCTGCCGAGGCTTTGCTGCATCGTGGCCGGCATCTTCGCGAGGCGGTTGGTCGGGATCTGCTTGCCGGCCTCGGCCGCCTTCGTCTGCGCGGGCGCGGACAGCAGGAACTGCGCGAGCTTCTGGGCCAGTTGCGGATCCGGGTTGTTCGCGACCACGCACAGGTCGACGAGCAGCAGCACCGGGCCTTCCTTCGGGTTCGCATACGCGACCGGAATGCCCTTGTCCTGCAGGTCGCCGACGCCGGTCGGCGTCAGCGGGAACAGGCCGGCTTCGCCGGTCTGCACCATCTCGGAGATCTTCGCCGAGTTCGGGATGTACTCGACGACGTTCGGCCCGACCGTGCTCGCCCACTTGCTGAAGCCGGGCTCGACGTTCTGTTCGCTGCCGCCGAGCAGCCGGTTGATCGCGAGAAATCCGTGCAGCCCGAACGTGCTGCTCGACGCGGACTGGAACACGACCTTGCCCTTGTATTTCGGATCGGCGAAATCCATCCACGACGTCGGCGGCGCCCAGCCTTTTTCCGCGAACAGTTTCTTGTTGTATGCGATGCCGGTCATCCCGAGCTGCACGCCCGCGCCGACGTCGTCCTTCATCCGCGCGAACGGATACAGCTCCTTCAGCACCGGAGAATCGTCGAGCTTCTGGCATACGCCGAGACTCACCGCGCGCGCCATCACGCCGTCGTCGAGAAACGCGACGTGGATCTGCGGCTTGTTGCGGTTCGCGAGCAGCTTCGCGAGCACGTCCGACGACGTGCCGGGCACGACGACGACCTTCACGTTGTTCGCCTTCTCGAAGTCGGGCAGCACCTGGCTCGTATAGGCCTTTTCCATCGGGCCGCCGTTCATGCCGACGTAGATCGTCTTCGTTTGCGCGAACGCGGGCGCGCCGGCGCCGGCGATGCAGAGGGCGGCAGCCGCCGCGATCGTTCCGAGCAGTTTCATCGTTGGGTCTCCTCTTGACGGAAAGGGGCGGTCGGCGCGGCTTGGCGGAAGAAGCGGCCGATCGAGAATGCATCGAGTGGCGTGGCGGTTTCGCCCGTCGTGACGAGATCGGCGAGCACCTCGCCGACGCCCGGCGCGAGCAGGAAACCGCCGCCGGAAAAACCGAACGCATGCAGCAGGTTCGGCGTGGTGCGGCTCGCGCCGATGATCGGGTTGTGGTCGGGCGTGCAGCCTTCGACGCCGCTCCACGTGCGGATCAGCAGCGCGTCGCGCAATGCGGGCAGCAGCGCGCACGCATCGCGCATCACCGCGCGTGTCGTATCGACCGACGGCTGGCCGAATTCGCCGTCGCCGCGGCCGCGCCCGCCGCCGATCACGCAGTTGCCGCGCGCGACCTGCCGCGCGTACACGCCGCCGCCGTACACGCCGAGGTTGTGCGTGATGAACGGCGGCAGCGGTTCGGTCACCCACATGTTCGGGTAGATCGGCTCCATCGGCACGGCTTCGCCGAAGCGTTCGGCGATCGTGTTCGCCCATGCGCCGGCCGAGTTGATCAGCCACGTCGCGGCGCATGCGCGGTCGCCGGCATGAAGGTGAAAGCGCGTGCCGTCGTGCCGGACCGCGTCGACCGGCGTGTGCTCGAAAACGTCGGCGCCTGCCGCGCGGGCTGCGCGCGCGAACGCGGGCGACACGACGCGCGGGTTCGCATGCCCGTCGGTCGCGCACAGCGAGCCGCCGACCGCCGCGCGGCCGAGCCACGGATAGCGGCGACGGAACGCGTCGCCGCGCATCACCTGCAGCGGCAGGCCGTGCTCGCCGGCGAGCGCCGCGTAGGCATCGAGTGCATCGAGATCGGCGTTGCTGCGCGCGAGCCGCAAGTGGCCCGACACGACGAATTCGCCGTCGATGCCGATCAGCTCGGGCAGGCGGTCCCAGATGCGCCGCGCGCGCAGCGCGAGCGGCAACTGTTCGGCCGGGCGGCCCTGGCAGCGCACGCCGCCGTAGTTCACCCCGCTCGCCTGTGCGCCGCAGTCGCGGCGTTCGAACAGCGCGACGCGCAAGCCGCGCCGCGTCAGCGCCAGCGCGGCCGATGCCCCGACGAGCCCGCCGCCGACGATCGCGACGTCGTAGTGGCGAAGTTCACTCATCGCGCGCCTCGTCGGGAATCGCCGCGACTTCGTCGCCCGCGAGCGCGGCGGAAATCGGAAACGGCTTCACGGGTGGTTGCGCGCGCAACCGACCGACATCCGCGAGCGAGCGGCCGGTTTCGGCGGCGAGCACGAGCGCGGTCGCGTCGCCGCACATGCGGCCCTGGCAGCGGCCCATCCCGGCGCGTGTCAGCGCCTTCAACCGGTTCATCTCGGTCGCTTCGCCGCCGCGAATGCAGCGTCGCAGCGTACCCGCGTCGACTTCCTCGCAGCGGCATACGATCGTGTCGTCCGGGCAGCGCGCGACGAGTGCGGCGGGCGGCGCGAATGCGGCTTCGAGGCCCGCGCGGAACGCGCCGAGCCGGACGAGCCTGCGTTCCAGCATCGCCGCATCGGGTTTGCCGGAACGCGCACGCGACGGCGTTTCGATGCCCGCATCGTCGAGTAGCGCCAGCGCCGCGCGTCGCCCGGACGCCTCGGCCGCGTCGGCGCCTGCGATGCCGGCACCGTCGCCCGCGACGTAGATGCCGCGCACCGACGTGCGGCCGGCCGCGTCGCGTTCGGGCAGCCATGCGCGGTTGAGCGGATCGAAACGGAACCGGCAGCCGGCGAGATCCGCAAGCTGCGTTTCCGAACGCAGCCCGAAGCCGAGGCCGAGCGCGTCGCAGTCGAGCCGCCGCGGCGGCGCGTCGCCGCCGGCCGCGCGCCATGCGATTCCCGTCACGTGTTGCTCGCCGAGCACGCGCTCGAGCGTGACGCCCGTTTCGATCGCGACACCGTGCGCGCGCAGCCAGCCGATGTAGTACAGCCCCTTCGCGAAGGTGGACGGCATGCGCAGCAGGGCCGATGTCGCGGCGGCCTGCTGACGCAGCGGACTCGTGTCGAGCACCGCCGCGACCTGCGCGCCGGCTTTCGCGTATTGATAGGCGACGAGATACAGCAAGGGTCCCGTGCCCGCGAACACGATGCGGCTGCCGATCGCGCAGCCCTGCGCCTTCAGCGCGACCTGCGCGCCGCCGAGCGTGTAGACGCCGGCGAGCGTCCACCCCGGCACCGGCAGCATGTGATCGGTCGCACCGCTCGCGACGATCAGGTGCGAGAACGGCACGGTCGTCTCGCGGCCGTCCTGCAGCGTGTCGACGCGGCCCGCGCCGCACGCCCACGCGAGCGTGTTCGGCCGGTAATCGACGTGCGGCAGCAGCGCGGCCATGGTCCGGTGCACGGCATCGGCCTTCGCGGCCTCGAAGCCGTACAGCACGCGCTTGCCGCGCGCGAACGCGCCGTCGGCCGGCGGCTGACGATAGATCTGCCCGCCCCAGCGCGCGTTCTCGTCGATCACGACGGGGCGCAGCCCCGCGTCGACCAGCGCCTCGGCCGCGCGTACGCCGGCCGGCCCCGCGCCGACGATCACCGGTCGCAACGCGTCGTTCATGATGCCTCTCCGGCTGCGGCGGGCTGCGCGCCGGTGAGAATCCGCATGCCGTCGACGATCGGCGTCGAGCATGCGCGCACGCGTGCGCCGGCCTCGGTGCGCACCCAGCAGTCCTGGCACGCGCCGATCAGGCAGAAGCCCGCGCGCGGCTTGCCGCTGAATTCGCTCACGCGCACGCGGCGCTGCGCGACGAGGATCGCGGTGAGCACGGTGTCGCCGGCGAGCGCGTGCGCGGGGCGACCGTCGAGCGTGAACGCGACGGCGGCGCGCTCGCGTTCGGCGACGCGCACGAACTGCGCGCCGTCGTCCGCGATGCCGGTGGAACGGGAAACGGAAGTCGTCATCAGTGTTGGCCGATCAGGATGCGGTTCAGGCCGTATACGCGATCGAGCAGCAGCATCGCGCCGGCGGTGATGAAGATGACGAGCGCCGATACCGACGCCATCATCGGATCGATCGATTCGGTCGCGTACATGTACATGCGCACCGGCAGCGTGACCGTCTGCGGCGACGTGACGAAGATCGACATCGTCAGTTCGTCGAAGCTGTTGATGAACGCGAGCAGCCAGCCGCCGGTGATGCCGGGCACGATCATCGGCAGGGTGATGCGGCGGAACGTCGTCCACGGATCGGCGCCGAGCGAGCATGCGGCCTGTTCGATGCTGCGGTCGAGACCGGCGACGGATGCGAGCACGAGCCGCATCACGAACGGCGTGATGACGATCATGTGCGCGAGCACCAGCCACGCGAACGAGCCGGTCGCGCCGATCAGCGCGAAGAACCGCAGCAGCGCGATGCCGAGCACGAGGCCGGGGATCACGAGCGGAGACAGCAGCAGGCCGTTCAGGAACGCACGGCCGGGAAACGCCGCGCGGCCGATCGCAAGCCCGGCGGGCAATGCGATCGCGAGCGACAGCGTCGCCGACGCGAATGCGAGCTTCACGCTGTTGGCGAATGCGGTGACGAAGTCCGGATAGTCGAGGATCGCGCGGAACCAGCGCAGCGACAGGCTATGCGTCGGCAGCGTCAGCGTTTCGTCGGGCGTGAACGCGACGAGCACGACGATCACGAGCGGTGCGAGCACGAACAGGATCACGAGCGTGTGGAACGCCAGGGCGAAGGGGCCGTTCTTTCTCATCGGGAAGCGCCTCCGAGGCTGCGCGCATAGCGGCGTTCGAGCACGCGGTAGTAGGTGAGCATCACGACGAGGTTCGCGACCAGCAGCAGCACCGCGATCGTCGCGCCGAGCGGCCAGTTCAGCGAGCCGAGGAATTCGTCGTAGACGGCGGTCGCCGCGACCTTCAACCGGCGTCCGCCGAGCAGGCCCGGAATCGCGAACGCGCTCGCCGACAGCCCGAACACCATCAGGCTGCCGGACAGCACGCCCGGCATCAGCTGCGGCACCACGATGCGGCGCAGCGTCGTGAACGGCGACGCGCCGAGCGACAGCGCCGCGTGCTCGGTCTGCGGATCGAGCCGCTGCAGCGCGGTCCACACGGGGATCACCATGAACGGCAGCATCACGTGCACCAGCGCGATCACGATCGCGAACGTCGTGTATTCGAGCTTGTACGGCCCGAGACCGACGAGCCCGAGCGCCTGGTTCACGAGCCCGCTCGTGTTGAGCAGCATGCTCCAGCCGAACGCGCGCACGACGACCGACACGAGCAGCGGCGCAAGGATGACGAGCAGGAACAGCGAGCGCCACGGGTCGCGCATTTTCGACAGCACGTACGCTTCCGGCGTGCCGATCGCGACGCAGATCGCGGTGGTCAGCGCGGCGATGCCGAACGTGCGCGCGAAGATCGTGTGGAAGTACGACGAGCCGAGCACCTCCGCGTAGTTGCCGAGCTGGAACGCGGCGATCGGGCCCGTGGCCGGATCGTAGCGGTAGAACGTGAGCGCGAAGGTCATCGCGAGCGGCACGAGCACGAGCGCGGCGAAGAGCAGGAACGCGGGCGCGCACATCAGCCACAGCGGCGCATGGGCGCGCCACGACGCGCGCAACGTGCGGCCGCCGGCGGCGCGTTGCGACATGGCATCGGCGGCGGATGCGGGCACCGCCGATTGCGCGCGCGCGGCCGGCGCGCCGTCGGTCGGGAGCGGTCGGGCAGGCTGTCCCATTCAGGCCTCCCGTCGCATCACGCGCACCGCGTCGCTGTGCCAGTCGACGCCGACCGGCGCACCTTCCGCGAGCGGCTCCGCCCCTTCGTTCTGACAGCAGACGAGCACTTCGCCGAGCGCGCTGTCGACGCGGTACAGCCACTGGCTGCCGAGGAAGAAGCGGCTCGTGACGGTCGCGGCGAAGCGGCCCGCGCCCGGCGCGCACAGGCGCAGTTTTTCAGGACGGATGCACACGGATACGGCGTCGCCGATGCGCACGTCGCGCTCGCGCGCCGGCAGGTGCGCGGTGCGGCCCGTCTCCGCGAGATCGTGGCCGAGGTCGATGCGGATCGCGTCGCCGTCGTGCGCGACGATGGTGCCGGGCAGCAGGTTCGCCTTGCCGATGAACTGCGACACGAAGTGGTTCTCCGGGCGTTCGTACGCGCGGTACGGCGTGTCGGTCTGCGTGATGCGGCCGGCTTCCATCACGACCACGCGATCGCTGATCGACAGCGCTTCCGATTGATCGTGCGTGACCATGATCGTCGTCGTGCCGATCTTGCGCTGGATCGCTCGCAGTTCGAACTGCATCTCCTCGCGCAGCTTCGCGTCGAGGTTCGACATCGGCTCGTCGAGCAGCAGCACCGGCGGTTCGATCACGACCGCACGCGCGATCGCGACACGCTGGCGCTGGCCGCCGGACAGCTCGCGCGGAAAGCGGTGCGCGAGCGCATCGAGACGCACGAGCGCGAGCGCCGCGCGGATGCGCTCGGCGCGCTCCGCCTTGTCGACGCCGCGCATGTCGAGGCCGAAGCCGACGTTCTCCGCGACGCTCATGTGCGGAAACAGCGCATAGCTCTGGAACACGATGCCGAGCCCGCGGCGGTTCGGCTTCATGTGCGTGATGTCCTGACCGTCGAGCGCGATGCGGCCGCGCGTGACGTCGACGAAGCCGGCGATCATCTGCAGCGTCGTGGTCTTGCCGCAGCCCGACGGCCCGAGCAGCGACACGAATTCGCCTTGTTCGACCGACAGGTTGACGTCGGCGACGGCCGTGAGCTCGCCGAACGATTTCGTCAGATCCGTAAGCGTGAGAAACGACATGGGGAACTCCGGGTTCGCACACCGGATGGCCGGTGCGTCATTGACGCGGACTCTAGCCAGCCATATTTGGGAGCGTCAATTTCGAATTCTGCTCAGCGGGATGAATTTCTGAAAAATTCCATTGATCGGAATGGTTTGGGGCATCCCCGGAAAATCGTTCCGTTGAGTGAAGGCGGCCGAGGCGATGAAAAGCGCGCGTCAATCCCGTGCACACCCGGATGCCCGACGCATTTCGGCGGCACGACAATGGCGGCTGGCGTATTCCGTTCACTGAAATCATCGAGGAGAACTCGCATGCAGGAACCTCATTCGCGCGGAACGTCGCGTGCCGCAAGCGTGCCGGCCCCGGACGAGGACGCCGCCGCCGATGCGACCGATGCCGCCGGCGCGCCGGGCACCGGCATGCTGCAGCGCGCGTTCGCGATCCTGCGCGCACTGGCCGGCATGCAGCAGGACGGCGTGCGCGTCACGCATCTTGCGAAGGCCGTCGGCCTGACGCAGGGCACCGCGCACCGGATCCTGCAATCGCTGATCGCCGAAGGGATGGTCGAGCAGGACGAGCAGTCGAAGCTGTACCGGTTGAGCGTCGACTTCTTCGCGCTCGCGGCGCTGGCCGGCAACCCGAGCAGCATGCGTACGCTGTGCCGGCCCGCGCTGCTGCGGCTGTGCGCGAGTCTCGGCGAGACGATCTTCCTGCTCGTGAAGAGCGGCTTCGACGCGGTGTGCCTCGATCTGTGCGAAGGGCCGTTCCCGATCCGCTCGTTTACCGGCGACATCGGCGGGCGCATCGCGCTCGGCGTCGGGCAGGGCAGCCTCGCGATCCTCGCGTTCCTGCCGGAAGCCGAGCGCGAGGAGGTGATCCGCTTCAACGTGCCGCGCATTCGCGGCTACGGCGTGCTCGACGAGGTGTATCTGCGCACCGAGATCGAACGCGTGCGCCAACTCGGCTACGCAGGGCGCAACAGCGGCGTGCTCGACGGGATGGCCGGCGTCGCGGTGCCGATCCTCGACCGCACCGGTTATCCGGTCGGCGCGCTGAGCGTCGGCACGCTGGCGTCGCGTCTCGGCGACGACCGGATGCCGATGGTCGTCGAACTGCTCAGGCGCCAGGCCGACGCGATCGGCCCGCGCACGAACCCGTTCGACGCCGCACTGCGGCGGCCGATGCACGGGCTATCCGGGAAAACCGCATAGCCGCATCACGCGTCGCCGTTTCGTCAGCTTGCTTACACGCGCCATTCACGTCTGAGCAAAGTGCGCCGCGTCACGCGGGCCTCGAGGCTTTCCGTTTGCTTGCGGATGGCCGCTTTCCCCGCCCGTCCCCGCTTCACTCGTCTCCATTCGATTTTCAACTGCCGGCCAGTTGAACATTTCATTTCTTGATGCGATTGCGGCTGGATACCATCCAGCCACTGTCTATACAAGCCGACCGGCGCGTATGGCCAGCATCGAGAAAACACAACACAACATCGACAAGACGGTTTGGAGAGGAGATGACGGAGATGGTGCGAACGATGGACAGTAACAGGGGCGTCGCGTGCATGAGCGCGGCCATTGCGATGATGTTCGCCGGCGCCGCGCACGCGCAGTCGACGGTGACGCTGTACGGGATCGTCGACGCGGGCGTGACCTATACGAACAACGCGAAAGGCCATGCGCTGTGGCAGCTCACGGGCGGCAACGAATCGGGCCCGCGCTGGGGCTTGATCGGCACCGAGGATCTCGGCGGCGGCCTGAAGGCGAACTTCCGGCTCGAGAACGGCTTCAACGTCGCGAACGGCGCGCTCGGGCAGGGCGGCCGGATGTTCGGCCGCTCGGCATGGGTCGGCCTGAGCGGCGCGAGCTGGGGTGCGGTGACGCTCGGCCGCCAGTACAACTCGACGCAGGACATCCTCGGCTCGCTGCAGATGAGCAGTTTCCTCGCGCAGTACTCGACACATCCGTTCGACAACGACGACATCAACAACACGTTCCGCACCAACAACGCGGTCAAGTACGTGTCGCCGACGATCGCGGGCCTGCAGGCGAACCTCGTGTACGGCTTCTCGAACTCGACCGGCTTCTCGAACGACAACACGTGGAGCGCGGGCGTCACGTATGCGAACGGGCCGCTCAACGCGGGCGCCGCGTATGCGCGTGTGAACCATCCGGCGGTCAGCACGAGCGGCGCAGTTGCTTCGGATAACTACTATTCGTCGTCGGCATCCGTGTTCGGTGCGAGCCTCGGGAACGCGGTGCGCCAGCAGATCTGGGGCGCGGGCGGCAGCTATGCGATCGGGCAGGCGACGCTGGGGCTGCTGTACACGGGCTCGAACTTCGGCCAGGCAACGGGCGGCGCGCTGCGTTTCAGCAATTACGAAGGCAGCGTGCGCTACCTGATCACGCCCGCGTTGATGGCCGCGGCCGGCTACACGTATACGAAGGTCGCGCGCGGCGGCGACGGCGGTCACTACCAGCAGGTGTCGGCCGGCGTTCAGTACCTGCTGTCGAAGCGCACCGACGTATACGTGAACGGCTTCTACCAGAAGGCGTCGTCGGGTGTCGGACACGCGTGGATCGACGGCACCGACGGCCCGTCGTCGACGACGTCGCAGGTGGCGGCGGTGGTCGGCATTCGCCAGAAGTTCTGACGTCCTGACGCGTTCGCGCGTCTTCCGGAGGAGACATCAATGAAATTCAAACTGTTGCTGGCGGCGTTGCCGTTCGTCGGAATGTACACCGGCGGCGCGATCGCCGAGGTACGGCCGCTGCTGTTCGGCCTGCCGTTCCTGCTCGTATGGAACCTGATCTGGATGGCCGCGACCGCCGCGATCCTCGCGATCCTGTTCCACCTCGACGAGCGCGACTCGGCCCGCGACGGCCGCACGGGAGACGCGCGATGAACGCATCGATCCTCATCATCGCGGCGTTCGCCGTGTTCGCGCTCGCGATCGGCGTGATGGCACGGCGCGGCCGCAAGCTCACGCTCGAACAGTGGGCGGTCGGCGGGCGCGGCTTCGGCTCGCTGCTCACGTTCCTGCTGATGGCGGGCGAGGCGTTCTCGACGTTCTCGTTTCTCGGCGCGAGCGGCTGGACCTACAGCAAGGGCGTGCCCGCGTTCTACATCCTGTCGTACGGCTGCCTCGCGTTCGTGATCGGCTACTGGATGCTGCCCGCGGTGTGGCGCTACGCGAAGGAACGCGGGCTCGTGTCGTTCGCCGATTACTTCGCGGCGAAGTACGACAGCCGCGCGATCGGTGTGCTGGTGTCGGTGGTGGCCGTGTTCGCGATGGTGTCGCTGCTGATGATCCAGCTGCGCGGCCTCGGCGTGATCGTGTCGGAGATGTCGTACGGACTGATTCCGCAATCGGCCGCGATCTGGATCGCCGCGTCGCTGATGGCGGTCTACATGGTCGTGTCGGGCATTCACGGCTCCGCGAGCATCGCGATCTTCAAGGACGTGCTGATCCTCGCGATCGCGATCTTCCTCGGCCTGTACCTGCCGATGCACTATTACGGCGGCCTCGGCGAGATGTTCGCGAAGATCGATGCCGCGCATCCCGAACTGCTGCGCATGCCCGAGCACGGCTTCAACCTGAGCTGGTACAACTCGACGATCCTGCTCACGTCCCTCGGCTATTACCTGTATCCGCATGGCTTCACCGCGATCTACGTCGCGAAGGACGAACGCGCGCTGCGCCGCAACGTGATCCTGATGCCGCTGTACCAGGTGCTGATCGCGTTCCTGTTCCTCGTCGGCTTCGCGGCCGTGATGACCGTGCACGGGCTCGAAGGCGCGCAAGCCGACCTCGCGCTGCTGCGCCTCGTGAAGCAGACGTTCCCCGCGTGGTTCGTCGGCATCGTCGGCGGCACGGGCCTGCTGACCGCGTTGGTGCCGGGCTCGCTGATCATGCTGAACGCATCGACGACGATCGCGCGCAACATCTATCGCGAAGGCTTCGCGCCGAATGCGACCGATCGCGAGGTGACGCGCGTCGCGCGGATCGCGTTGCCGATCTTCACGCTGGTCGTCGTCTACTTCGTGTTGCGCGGCGGCGCCACCTTCGTCACGCTCGCGATCTTCTCGTCGAGCCTGCTCACCCAGCTCGTGCCGATGCTTGCGTCGAGCTTCCTGAAGCGGCCGTTCGGCACGCGGGAAGGCGCGTTCGCGGGCATCGTCGCCGGCGCGATCGTGATCGCGATGACGAATTACTACGGCGTGACGCTCGCGTCGCTGTTCCCCGGCGCATCGAGCACGCTGACGTCGATCAACCCCGGGCTGGTCGCGCTCGCCGCGAACGCCGTCGTGTTCATCGCGATCAGCGCGGCGCAGCGCAAGCTGAAGGCGCGCGTGACGGCGCCGGTCCGCTCCGCGTGACGTCACGACCGACATGCCGCCGTCGAGCCGCCGGGCAGCCGCCCGGCGGTTGTTCCGCCCGGCGGCCCTTTGACTATTTCGCATTCCAACAGGACACCAGGCGATGAAGACCGAGGAAAAGGCCGACGACCGGCGCGAAGCAATCGATACGCTGATCGCGAACGGCTGCGTGATCACGATGGACCCGCAGCGGCGCGTGATCGAGAACGGCGCGGTTGCCGTGAAGGGCGATCGCATCGTCGCCGTCGGTGACACCGCCGAGTTGCAGGCGCGGTTCCGTGCCGCGCGCACGATCGACGCACGCCGCAAGGCCGTGCTGCCGGGCCTGATCGATTCGCATGCGCACGCCGGCCACGCGATGCTGCGCACGATCGGCGGTGCGGACGGCGATGCGTGGTCGGCCGCGGCCGAGACGATCTACACGCGCGCGTCGGACGAGGCGTTCTGGGAAACCGAGTCGCACCTCGCGGCGCTCGAGCGGCTGAAGGCCGGCGTGACGACGGGCGTGTCGCTGCTCGGCGGCGGCAACTCGATCATGCGCGTCGACGATCCCGTCTACGCGCGGCGCCACTGCGATGCGGTCGTGCGCACCGGCACGCGCTCGGTCGTGGCCGTCGGCCCGTCGCGCCCGCCCGCGCCGCGCGCATACACGCGCCATACGCCGGACGGCAGCGAGACGCGCGACGTCGATTTCGACACGATGTACGACGTGTGCGAGCGCATCGTCGACGCATGCCACGGCGATGCCGACGGCCGGATCCGGATCGCGCTGACGCTGCCGGTGTACGGTCCCGAGCACGACCCGGAACTCGCGCGGTACGAGCGCGACTTCCGCGACCAGGCGGCGCGCTACGGCGCATTGGCGCGCGAACGCGGCCTGACGTTCACGCAGGACGGGCATCGCGCCGGCACGCTCGCGTTCGCGCATCGCGAACTCGGGCTGCTCGGCCCGACGTCGTTCATGTCGCACAGCATCGACCTGACCGACGACGATATCGCGGCGTGCGTGGAAACCGGCACCGCGATCGTCCACAACCCGAGCGCGATCATGTCGATCGTCGGCCGCTGCCCGGTGCCCGAGCTGATCGATGCGGGCGTGACCGTCGCGATCGCGTCGGACGGCGCGGCGCCCGATCGCGGCTACGACATGTTCCGTCACATGTGGCAGTGCATGCACTACCATCGCCGCCACTTCCGCGACCCGGATGTGCTGCCGCACGGCAAGGTGCTGGAGATGGTGACGATCGACGCGGCGAAGGCGCTGTCGCTCGATCGCGAGATCGGTTCGCTCGAAGCCGGCAAGCTCGCCGATGTCATCCTCGTCGACCTGTTCCGCCCGCACATGATGCCGATGAACATGCCCGTGTATCGCGTGACGTGTTTCGCGAATGCGGCCGACGTGTGCATGACGATGGTCGGCGGCCGCGTGCTGATGGAGGATCGCCGCGTGTTGTCGGTCGACGAGCACGAGATTCTCGAGCGCGTGACGACGGTGGCGGAGACGATGATCGCGCGCAGTGGGTTGCGGCACCTGCTCGACGAGCCGACGACGCTGTGGGGGCGCAGTCGCTACTGAACGACGCAATTGCCGCAGCGGTTTGCGCGGTGCAAGGACGGCGAGGCGGGGTCGGTTCGGGCCGGGTTTTTTTCTGGTTTCGCCGCCGACGGACATGCTAGGATTTCCGTCAAACAACTCCGGAGACTGCTATGCCGTTCATCTGCGAAAACGTTGAATGCCGCGCCGTGCTGGCTCGTGGTCAGGTCAAGCCCGAGCACGAGGATGCGGGGTGGTGTTTCTACTGCCCGGACTGCAAGGCCAGGAACGAGTTGACGAGCGCCGGCGTGCCGGGCGGTCCGGTCGAGTTGAATCAGCCGGAGCGAGCCAGCCCCCCGCACAAGGTCGTCGCGACGGCGCGCGCATTGGAGGACGGCGGGTTCGCCGCGCAGCTGCGCGTGCAGCGGGCGCTCGCCGTGAAAGGAACCTACGCGGCCGAAGAGCGCTGGGAGCAGCTCGGCGTATTCCCCGACGCGCAGGAGGCCGTCGCGCACGCGAGGTCCTTCGCGATGGACCTGCTGGCACGGGCGGCCTAGGCGCGAGCGGCCCGCGACACGATCCACATTTTTACCGGCAACGACACCGGGCCGCCGCTCGGGTGTCGTACCGTGCCGGGCGGCCCGACGCCGGTCGGGCCGGTCACGTCACGCCACCGCCGCCTCTCGAAGACGGAACTGCGCGACGGCATCGCTCAGCCGCGTGCTCTGATCCTCGAGCGACAGCGCCGCGGCGGCCGCCTCTTCCACCAGCGCCGCATTGCGCTGCATCGTCTGCTCCATCTGGATGACCGCGGCATTCACCTGCTCGATGCCGGCCGACTGCTCGTCGAATGCGATGCTCGTCTCGCCCATGATCGCGTTCACGCGCCCGACCGCGGCGACGAGTTCGGTCATCGCCGAGCCGGCGAGCGCGACGAGGCCGCTGCCGTCTTCGACGCGCTGCGCCGAGTGGCCGATGAGTTCGCGAATCTCCTTCGCCGCCGACGCGCAGCGCTGCGCGAGCCCGCGCACCTCGGTCGCCACCACGGCGAAGCCACGCCCCTGTTCGCCCGCGCGCGCCGCTTCGACCGCGGCATTCAACGCAAGGATGTTCGTCTGGAATGCGATGCTTTCGATCACGCCGACGATGCCGGAGATCCGCGTGGAGCTGTGCGAGATCGCCGACATCGTTTCGATGACGCGCTGCATCGCGTCGCCGCCTTTGGACGCGATCCCGGCCGCGCCTTCCGCGTAAGTGCGCGCATTGCGCGCGTTGTCCGCGTTCTGGCGCACGGTCGCCGTCAGCTGCTCCACGCTCGCCGCCGCCTGCTGCAGCGACACGGCCTGCTGCTCCGTGCGCGCGGACAGGTCGACGTTGCCGCTCGCGATCGTGCGGACGTCGCCGACGATCGTCTCCGTGCTCGAGCGCACCTGGTTCACGGTTTCGACGAGGCCGTCCTGCATCCGCTTCAACGCATTCAGCAGATACGCCATTTCGTTTTCGCCGGGAATGACGACCGTGCCGGTCAGGTCGCCTTTCGAAATCCTGTCGAAATGCGCGACGGCGAGATGAATCGGCGCGATGATCGCCTTCGCGAGCACGCGCTGCGCCAGGAAGCCGACGATCAGCGCGAACAGCGCGACCGCCACCATGGCCCATACGATCCGGTGGAAGCGCTCGCCGGCCGCGTCGTAGCGCGCCTTCTGGCGTGCGACCTGGAACGATTCGAGCGCGTCGATCGCTTCCTGATAGGCGGTGAAGAGTGCCGGCGGCGCGGTGCGGTGCGTGTCGAGGAAGTCGAATGCGTTGTCGTGATCGAGTTGCGACATCGCCTTCAGGAACACCTGGTCGAGCAGCGCACGACGGCGATTGCGCAGCGTGTCGAACAGCGTTTGCTCGTCGGCGTCGCGCGCGTGCAGGCGCGTGTACGCGTCCAGTTCGTCGTCGCTCTGCTTGAGGAGCGTGTGGAGTTGCGCGATTTCCGCCTTCGCGGGCTGGCCGGCGCTGATGATCTGCGCGACGTCGCTCACGCGTTCGCGTAGCACGAGCATGCGCTCCGAGCTGGTTTTCAGGTGCAGCAGCGACGCGGTGTCGTCGCGGTACATCGCTTCGAGCGAGCCGTTGCCCGCGTAGAGGGCGGCGATGCACGCGCCGACGACCAGCACGAGCAGCGCCGTATAGCCGGCGATGGTCGCGACGAGTCCGCCGCGGATGGTGAGTTTTCGCATGACGTTCCCTTGCCGGCGGCCCGACGAGCGGCCAACGGCGGATGTGGATTCCGGATCACGAACGACGACGGGGCGCCGCGTCGAAATGCGGGGCGCCGGGATTGCGAACGGGTTAACGGCAGGTGTGGCGCGGCGGTTTTATCCGCACGCGACGCGAATCTGAATGAGTGCGACAGAAAGGCGGTGGTGGAAGGCGGATACGTTGCCGAGGTGAACGGCGTGCCGACGGCCGAGGCGCGCTTCGCATGCACGGGGTGCGATGCGCCCGGATCGCCGACGGTCCCGGCTGTCGATTATTCGCCGTCCGCCAGCCGAGACCGGATCTCTTCAACCGACGGATCGCGCTGATGCGTGGCGATCTGCCAGGTGTTTCCCCATGGGTCCCTGACCATCGCGCGCCGGTCGCCGTACGGCATGTCGGCCGGCATTTCGAGCGAAGTCGCGTTTGCGGCCATCGCCCGGCGATAGGTCGAGTCGGTGTTCTCGACGTAGACGTAGAGAAACGCCGGCGTCGGATCGCGCAGGCCGTCCCCGCCGCTCACCATCACGACGGAATCGCCGATCCTGATTTCGGCTGGCAGCCCTGAACGGAATTCGCCCCGCGCGTGAAAGACCGCCTTGATGAACGCGATCAGGTGCTCGGGATCGGGAACGACGATGCGAGGCGTGACGGTATGCCATCCGTCGGGCTGGAATCGGGCCATGTCGAGCATCCTCGGGAGGGATTCACCGCGCATTGTCCTCCGGGCGCGGTGTGCGCGCAAAGGGGCGGCGGCGCCGATTTCGATCGGTGCCGCCGCCTCCGCGCCATCGTCAGGCGCCCGTCCGGAACCCGAGCGTCGCTGCCTTCGCGCGCAATTCGGCGAAACGATCGACCGCCGGACTGGATGACGGACTGGCCGCCATTTGCGACGGATCGATGCCGGACACCGAGCCGGACGGCGCAGGTGCGGTTTCCCCGGGACACGTTCCGCCGAACGGCCCTTGCGCGACCGTGAACGCCGGTGCATCCGTGCGCGGCGCGTCGGCGAAATCGAGCGCGTAAGCGAGATTGAACGTCGCCGGGTCGCTGCCGCGTACGCCGAGCGGCTTCAATCCGAAACGCCACTGCAGCAGCGCATGAATCGAGCTCGGGTCGAACGGATAGCGCGTCACCGTGCCCGCGCGAACGCGCGGACCGAGCAGCGCAAGCGGCACGCGAAAGCCGAGCTTGCCGTCGTTGCCGATTGCGTGCTCGCTGTTGCTGATCGGCCGGATCGGCGGCACCACGTGCTCGAGAAAACCGCCCCACTCGTCGTACACCACGATCATCAGCGTGCGGCTCCAGCTGGGGCTCGTACGCAACGCGTCATAAACCTGGTTGAGAAACGCCTGCCCGTCGCGAATATCCGCATGCGGATGATCGTCCGCGGAAGCGCCTTGCTGCTCGCCCGTGAAAGCCGGGTCGACCATGCAGAACGGCGGCAGCGTTCCCGCCGCCGCATTCGACAGGAAATCCGAAAACGTATGCGAGATGCCGATATAGCGCGTGCCGTACAGCGCGGTGAACGGCACGTCGTGATAGTAGTAGCTGCAACCCACGTTGGCATCGCTCAGGTTGTCCCAGATCGTGCGCAGCGACGAGTTGTCGGGGGTGTCGGTGAGGCGGTCGGTGGCGCCGCTGTGCAGGTAGAGGCGATTCGGAAACGTGTTGGTCAGGATGCCGGTGAAGTAGAAGTCGCCGATCGTGTAGCTGCTCGCCACGGCGCTGAAGAACGGCAGGTCGGCCGACGTGTAAAAGCCGATCGGCAGCAGGTCGCCGCGCGTCAGGCTCGTTCCCGGTGTCAGGAGCCAGCCGTTCATCGCCCCCGAGGCCAGTTGCGTGCGTGCGCCCTCGTAGCTGTGATTCGGGTCGTGGTATGCGCATGCCTGATAGCCGTAAGCGGGATTGGCCGACAGCGGGAACGGCGCGTCGATCCCGCCGAACGCGTCCTTGAATTGCTGATTGGCGGGCATGCCCTCGGCGCCGGGCACCCAGCTCAGGTAGTGGTCGAATGAACGATTTTCCATCGTGACCAGCACGATGTGATCGATGCCGGAACTCGCGGGATCGGGCAACGCCGGCCGTGGAAGGTTGTAGCGATCGCGTCCGTTCGGCGACGGCGTGTCGCCGATCGAAGGCGCGGGCGCGTTGCCGTCCGAACTGGGTCCATTGCCGTCTCCGCCGCAACCCGGCAGCGCAACGCTGCCGGCCATTGCTGCGACACCGGCGAGAAAGCGCCGGCGATTGTAGCGCCGATATGCATTCGTCTCGTCCATGACGACGTCTCCTTCTTGATGGGATGCGGCGTTGACCGGCCGGTCACGCATCGCCGCCGCGAAGCGACGCGCACTCGCCGTTGGAGATCGCGAGCGGGCGCAAGGCGCAAGCTTCATGCCCGTTGCGGAAGGCTCGGCGTGTCGTGCGCGCTGTCGGGTCGCCCGCTTCGTGCGTGCGCGGCCGCCACGCGCTGCGCACGGCCGTCGCGCGTTCGCCGTCGACCGAGATGTTCATCGCGGCGCATCGTTCGGTCACCTGTCGATCCCGCGGTTGTCGTCAGACGATTGCGCGGCGCAATTGCACAGGCCGTTGGTCAAAAGGAACTCGGCGAACCGGATGCCGAAAGCAGGAAAGGGGCATCGCGCTCGCGCGCGACCCCCCTTCGCATCGGTTGGCGGCCGAGGCCGCTCGCATCCGTCAGTTGTAGATATCGAACGAGAAATACTTCTTCGCGATCCGCTGATACGTGCCGTCCTGAATCAGGCTCGCGAGCGCCTGGTTGATCTGCGTGCGCAGCGCGTCGTCATCCTTGCGCACGCCGATCGCGGAGCCGACGCCGAGCGTCTTCGGATCGTGCAGCGGCGGCCCCGCGAATTCGAAGTTCGCGCCCTTCGCCGTCTTCAGGAAGCCGAGATCGGCCTGCACCGACGATTGCAGCGACGCGTCGAGGCGCCCCGCAATCAAATCCTGATAGACGAGATCCTGCGTCTGGTACGTGCGCACGATCACGCCCTTCGGTTCCCAGTACGTGCGCGCATAGGTTTCCTGCGTCGACCCCTGCTCGACGCCGACGCTCTTGCCCGCGAGCGACCCGGCCGTCGGCTGCAGGTTCGAGCCGCGTCGCGCGACGAGGCGCGGCGGCACGTTGTTGATCTTGTCGGTGAACGCGATCTGCGCGAGGCGCTTCTCGGTCACGCTCATCGACGACAGCACGCCGTCGAACTTGCGCGCCTTCAGCGCGGGGATCATCCCGTCGAAGGCGTTCTCGACCCACACGCAGCGCACCTTCATGCGTTCGCAGATCGCGTTGCCGAGATCGATGTCGAAGCCGACGAGCTTGCCGTCCGGCGCGAGCGATTCGAACGGCGCGTAGCTGGGATCGACGCCGAGGCGCAGGACGGCCGGGTCTTTCGCGGCGGCGGCGCCTGTCGTCAGCGCAAGCGCGACGGCGATGACGAGTTTTTTCATGATTGTCTCCAAGATCGATTGATGTCGTGTGCGGTGAAGCGAATGCGGCCGGTGGGCGTGACGGCCCGCGCCCGGCCATGCGCGGGCGGCTGGACGAGCACCGGAAGATGCCGGCGTTCGTCCGGATCGGGGAATCCGGTGGTTCGGTGTCAGCGCGCGGCGCCGGCGATGCGCGCCATGTTGCGGCGGTAGCCGGCGGGCGAGAACGCGGCATTCAACGCGGCCATCGACGCGATCACGCCGACATGCAGCCACCACGCGATCGCGAAGCTGCCGCCCGCGTCGCGCAGCCAGCCGATCAGCCAGGGGCTCGCGGCGACGATGAGGAAGCCGATGCCCTGCACGAACGCGGCGAGCGCGCCCGCGAGCCGCGCATCGGGCACGTGGTCGAGCGTGACGATCAGACTCATCGAGAAGAAGCCGCCGAGCCCGACGCCGACGCTCGCGACCCACAGCCCCGGCGCGAGCGCGGGCATCGTCGCGAAGCCGGCGAAGCCGATCGTCTGCAACGCGAGCGTGAGCCACAGCACGGGGCGGCGATCATGCGAGCGTTTCGCGAGCAGCGGCATCGCGAGCGCGCCGGCTGCCTGGAACAGCGCCATCCACGCAAGCAGGTTGCCGCTCGCTTGCGCGCTCAGGCCGACGCCGCGATAGAACGCGGGCAGCCACGCGACGACGCTCGCGTAGCCGCTGTTGCTGAGGCCGAAGAACAGCGCGAGTTGCCATGCGCGCGGAATCCGGACGAAAGCGGCGACGGGCGCCGAAACCGTCGCGGCATGCACCGCGTCGCGCGGCGCCTTCGCGCGCCACAGCGCGAGCGTGACGAGCGCGGGCACGGCCCAGACGGCGAGCGACAGATGCCAGCCGCCGTGCGCGGCGAGCCACGGGCTCGCGACCGCGCCGAATGCGCCGCCGCCGACCAGCGCGGCCGAATAGAGGCCCATCGCGAGCGGCAGCCGGTCGACGAACCAGCGCTTGGCGAGGCCCGGCGCGAGCGACTGGACCACCGCGACGCCCGCGCCCGCGACGATCGCCGTGACGACCAGCCCGATGCTGCTGCCGGTCCACAGCCGCGCGGCGCAGCCCGCGGCGATCAGCGCCAGCGCGGTGGCGAGCGCGCGCTGCTCGCCGACGCGTCGCGCGAGCCCGACGCCGACGCCGGCGACGACGCCCATCAACACGAACGGCAGCGTGGTCAGCAGCGCGGCCGCGCGGAAGCCGAGGCCTGTGTCGGCACGCACGATGTCGAGCACGGGGCCGAACGCGGTCAGGAACGGACGCAGGTTGAGGCCGGCGAGCACCAGCAACGCGAGTGCGCCGCAGGATACGGAAGCCGCGTGCGGGCGGGAGACGGCTTGCGCGGTGCCGGGGTCGGTCATCGGAATGCTCCAGGGTGGCCGGTGGCCATGTGATGCGATGCCGAAAGGGTAAAGGCGCGCTTGCCCAGGTGAAAATTAAATATTCGACTGGGTGTCAGTGCGGATTGCGATGGCGCGGCGCCGGGCGCAACTTCGACGCGCTATGCGGCCGGCACGTGCGGTTCGCCGGCCCGTTCGCGGGCCTTTTCACGCGCGGCGACGAGCGTCCGGATGCGCGCACGATCGGCCGGCGTCGCCGGCGTGAAGATCACGAGGCTCAGGTCCGGGCGGCCGGTCACCGAGAACGCCGAGTATTCGAGCGCGATCCGGCCGGCCTGCGGATGACGAATCTCCTTCGTTCCTTCGTCATGCGAATGGATGTCGTGGTCGCGCCACATCGCGTCGAACTCGGCGCTCGTCGCGCGCATCTCGTCGACGAACGTCTGCACGGCCTGCGTGGCCCCGCCGCGCGCGATGTCGGCGCGAAACGCGCCCACCGCGAACCGCGCGACGCGTTCCCAGTTCTGCTGCGCGTAGCGCACCCCGGCATCGACGAAGATCAGCCGCAGGATGTTGCGCGCGGGCGGCGGCAGCGTTGCATAGTCGGTCAGCGTCGCGGCGGCCGCGTCGTTCCACGCGACGACGTCCCACGTCGCCGTGCGCACGATCGCGGGGCTGGCGTCGAGCGAATCGAGCACGTGCTGCAGGCGCGGCGTGACGTCGCTGCTCGCGTGATAGCGCACCTCGGGCGGATGGCCGAGGCCGATCAGGAACAGATGCTCGCGTTCGGCGTCGTTGAGCAGCAGCGCGCGGGCGAGCCGGTCGAGCACGTCGGCGGACGGCGCACCGCCGCGCCCCTGTTCGAGCCACGTGTACCACGCGGCGCTCACGTGCGCGCGCTGCGCCACTTCCTCGCGCCGCAGGCCCGGCGTGCGGCGGCGCGCGACGGGCAGCCCGAGCGCGGCCGGATCGAGTTTCTCGCGGCGGTCCCGAAGGTACGCGCCGAGCAGGTTGTCGGATGCGTCAGCCATAGCCTGTTAGTTCGTTTACCGGTAAACCGTCACGTCTTCACTGCGCGCGACGGTCGACAGATAGTAAGCCTCTCATTCATTCGGAGGTGTCGAAATGCGTGTCTTTGTAACGGGAGCGTCGGGTTTCGTCGGCTCCGCGGTCGTTGCGGAACTCGTGGCCGCCGGGCATGCGGTGCTCGGTCTCGCGCGTTCCGACGCGGCCGCCGAGGCGGTCGCGGCAGCGGGTGCCGAGGTCCATCGCGGGTCGCTGGAGGATCTCGACAGCCTGACGCGCGGCGCCGAGGCCGTCGACGCGGTGATCCACACGGGGTTCAATCACGACTTCTCACGCTTCGCGGAAAACTGCGAGCTCGACCGCCGCGCGATCGAGACGATCGGTGCGGCGCTCGCGGGGTCGGCGCGGCCGCTGATCGTCACGTCGGGCCTCGCGCTCGTCGCGCCCGGCCGCGCGGCGACGGAGGACGATCCGCACGTGCCGGTGTCGGCGACTTATCCGCGCGCGTCGGAAGCGACGGCGGCCGCGCTGGCCGCGCGCGGCGTGTGCGCGTCGGTCGTGCGCCTGCCGCCGTCCGTGCACGGCGACGGCGATCACGCCTTCGTGCCGCGCCTGATCGCGCTCGCGAGGGAGAAGGGCGCGTCGGCGTATCTCGGCGACGGCGGCAACCGCTGGCCGGCCGTGCACCGGCTCGATGCGGCGCGCGTGTACCGGCTCGCAGTCGAACGCGGCGCGTCCGGCGCACGCTATCACGCGGTCGACGATACGGGCGTGCCGTTTCGCGCGATCGCGGACGTGATCGGTCGCCGGCTGAACGTGCCGGTCGTGTCGAAATCGGCCGCGCAAGCGGGCGAGCATTTCGGCTGGTTCGCGATGTTCGCGGGAATGGATGCGCCCGCAACGAGCGAGCGCACGCGTGCGCTGCTCGACTGGGCGCCGGTGCAGCCGGGGTTGCTGGCCGACATCGACCGGCCGCGGTACTTCGAGACCTGATGCGCGAATGCGCGGGGCGTGCCGTCGTTGTCGGCCGGCACGCCCGTCGCGCGTCATTCGACCGGATGCAGGTCCTGCAGCAGCGTCGGCACGAGCTCCGACACGGTCGGGTGGATGTGCATCGCGCGGCTGATCGTCGTGTACGGCGCGCCGGCGGCCATCACGTCGAGCAACCCGTGCACGACCTCGTCGCCCGTCACGCCGAGGATCGACGCGCCGAGGATCGCATGGTTGTCCGCGTCGACGATCACCTTCATGAAACCCTGGCTCTCGCCTTTTTCGACCGCGCGGCCGACCCGCGTCATCGGCCGCGTGCCGACCAGCAACCGGCGGCCGGTCTGCCTCGCTTCCGCGAGCGTCATGCCGACGCGGCCGAGCGGCGGATCGATGTACATCGCGTACGCGGCGATGCGGTCGGTCACCTTGCGCGGATCGTCGTCGAGCAGGTTGGCCGCGACGATCTCGTAGTCGTTGTACGCGGTGTGCGTGAATGCGCCGCGCCCGTTGCAGTCGCCGAGCGCCCAGATGCCGGGCACGTTGGTGCGCAGTTGATCGTCGACGGTGATGTAGCCGCGCGCGTCGACCGCGACGCCGGCCTGCTCGAGCCCCAGATCGTCGGTGTTCGGCACGCGGCCGACCGCGAGCAGCAGGTGCGAGCCCGCGACCTCGCGGCGGCCGCCGGTGCAGTCGAGGCCGACCGCGACGCCGTCGCCGTCGCGTCGCGCGGTCAGGCAGTTCGCATCGAGCTGCACGTCGATGCCTTCGTTCGCGAGAATCTCGTGCACGGCCTGCGAGACGTCCTCGTCCTCGCGCCGGATCAGACGCGATCCTTTCTCGACGATCGTCACCTGCGAGCCGAAGCGGCGGTACATCTGACCGAATTCGAGCCCCACGTAGCTGCCGCCGACGATCACGAGATGCTCGGGCAGGAAGTCGACGTCCATCATCGTCGAGTTGGTCAGGTACGGCACCGAGTCGAGGCCCGGCATCGGCGGAATTTGCGCGCGCCCGCCGACGTTGATGAAGATGCGGTCGGCTTCGAGCACGTCGTCGCCGACGCGTACCGCGTTCGCCCGCTCGAATCGGGCATGACCCTGAAACACGGTCGTGTTCTCGAGCCCGCGCACCCATTGTTCGACGCCGTGGTTCGAGCGGCCGGAAATCCGGTCCTTGCGCGCCTTCACGGCCTTCATGTCGACGCTGACGGGGCCGACCGACACGCCATATTCGGCCGCGCGACGCGCAAGCTGCGCCGCGTACGCGCTCGCGATCAGCGTCTTGGTCGGAATGCAGCCGGTGTTCACGCAGGTGCCACCGAAGCGGCCGCGCTCGACGATCGCCACTTTCATGCCGGCGCCCGCGAGCCGCGCGGCGAGCGGCGGACCGGCCTGGCCCGTGCCGATGACGATCGCGTCGAAGTGTTGCGTCATGACGTCCTCCTGCGCTGGTTCAACGTGGGAAGGGTAGCGCGCAAGACGCATGCCGCGTCGGCGCGCGCCCGAACGGCGACGAGCGCCTATGGTAGACCGGTTGGCGGGGGGAGGCGAGTTACGCCGATGCAAGCGGCGGAACATGGTCCGCCGACGGTTTTTCAGTCCTTGCGCCGCCATTGGCCGAACGTCACCGGCCGGTGCGCATCGGCGCGCGTGACGGTGACTTCGTCGGGCTTGTCGTCGAGCGGAAACGACTCGGTGTAGATCTCGCTGGCGAACAGCCAGCCGTGCGTGCGCGGGTCGTAGCGGAACGTCACGTAGTCGCTCCAGTGCTGGCCGCACGCGACGAAGTTCTGCACGGTGAAATAGCGGCCTTTCACCGAGAGGCCGCTGTCGGCGGCGTCTTCGGGATCGAACGGATCGCACTGGCCGCCTTCGTTCGCGCGCAGGACCACGTGGTCGTTGCGCGCGGCGAGCCGGTACGCGCGATCGGGCCGCTCCTCGAAGATCAGCAGCGGGCGGGGCGACGGCTGCCCGCGCGTATCGGCCGCGCGATGCACGACGACGAGAAAGCTGCGCCGACCGTCGCCGAGGTCCGGTCCTGCTTGCGCGACGAGCGGCTGGTAGCCGGACGGCAGTTGCGTCGCGATGGATTGCGGCAGGCCGTCGGCCCCTGCGCCGGACGACAGCGCGGCGAGCAGCGCGAGGAGGGTGCGGCGCGCGGTCGTGCCCATCACAGATCCCGCCCGAGAAACGCGGTGCCGGGCACCGGATTGAACGCCACGGGCGGCGCGGGCGTGAAGCCGAGCGAATCATACAGTTGCCTTGCGGCGACGAATTCGGGCAGCACGTCGAGACACATCCGCGCATAACCGGCCGCCTTCGCGTCGCGCAGCAGCCGTTCGACGAGCTGGCGGCCGACGTTCAGCCCGCGCGCTTCGGGGCGCACGTATACGCGCTTCATCTCGCACGTCGTCGCGTCGATTTCGCGAAACGCCGCGCAGCCGACCGCGCGCTCGCCGCGCCACGCGAGCAGCAATTGCCCGCGCGGCGCCGCGTATTTTCCCGGCAGCGCGGCGAGCTCGGGCTCATAGTCCTGGAACGCGAGGCTGACCGTGGGGCTCGCGATGTACTCGCGGAAAATCGCGTCGACGACGGCGGCATCGTCGGGATAGCGGGCGGCGCGGATCTCGATCATGGGGGGCGTGGCGCGATGGCGGAAACGGCACCCAGCATAGCAGCGCGCGGGTGCTTCCGGCGGCCCGCGAAGCGTGCCAGAATCGTCGACTTCACGGGAATCGACACGCCGGCGCCGGCGCTTCGGCGTCGCTGATCAAGGAGACTTCGATGACTGCATCGGCTGCCGTACTCGCCATTCTGGCCGCGCTGTGGCTTGGCGCGATGATTCCGGGCCCGAGTTTCGTGCTGGTCGCCCGCAATTCGATCGGGCTGTCGCGCCGCGACGGGCTCGCGACCGCGCTCGGCATGGGCGTCGGCGGGATCGCGTTCGGTGGCGTCGCGCTGGCCGGGCTCTACACGCTGCTGCAGGCGGTCGAATGGCTGTACGTGGGCCTCAAGCTCGCGGGCGGCGCATACCTGATCTACATGGCGTCGAAGATCTGGCGCGGCGCCGACCGGCCGATCGCGATGGACGATTCGCAGGCCGTCGTCGCCGGCAGCGCGCGCAAGTCGTTCTGGACCGGCCTCACGACCCAGCTCAGCAACCCGAAGACGGCGATCTGGTACGGCAGCATCTTCGCCGCGCTGTTGCCGCAGCATCCGCCGCTCTGGTGCTACCTGGCGCTGCCGCCGCTCGTGTTCGGCGTCGAATTCGGCTGGTACACGCTCGTCGCGCTGTGCTTCTCGACCCGCCGGCCGCGCGAACTCTACCTGCGCGCGAAGAAGTGGGTCGACCGCGTCGCGGCCGGCGCGATCACGCTGCTCGGCCTGCGGCTGATCCTGAACGCGCCGAAGGCGGGGATCTGACGTCAGGCGGTCTCGCCGTTGCATTCCCGACCGGCATGCCGCCACGGCCGGTCATTCCGGCACATGGCGTCGCGGGCGGAGCCACGGCTTCGAATCACCGCCCCCCGGACGCGCATGCGCGCGTCACGCCGCCGGAAACCGTTCGAGCAGGGCCGCGAACCGCGCGTCATCCGGAAACGCCGTCACTTCATACCGCACCGGCCGGTGCGCGGTGGCCGTCATCAGGTCGCCGCAGGCGTCCCGCAGCGCGGCCATCGGCACGTGCGCCGACTGCCGCGTCGATTCCCGATAGAGCACGACGATGTCCGTCTCGGGCAGCAGCGTCGGCACGCCGTCGCTCCACACGCCGACGCTGAACAGCTCGCCGTTCTGCCGCCGGTACACGGTGTACGACGCCACGAAGACGTCGATGCCGTCCCGCTTGTGGAGGTCGTCCAGCAGCGTCCGCTGATCCTGGTAGTCGCCCGCGAGCTCGTCCACGCGCAAGGCGTGCAGCTTCGCTTCCAGCCCTGCCGGGACGAAATTCCGCCACGCGGCGCCGTCCCAGCGCAGCATCAGCGGCGGCAGCGGACGCGGCTGCGCGCGCGCCTGTTCCGCGAGTTCGACCATCGTCACGAGCCCGGCCGCATTGCGGTCGCCGGTGAGCAGCAGCACGGCCCGGTTCGGCGCCATCACCACCGGCGCGCCGGAGATCGGCTGACGGTGCAGCAGGTCGGTCAGCAATAGCCGCGCCGCGTCGTAGTAGTCGCCGAACTGCGACAGGAACACGCCGTCTCGCAACGCGGCCCACGGCGTCGACGACGCACCGCGCAGGTTGTCGATCGCGATGTCGCATGCGTCGTCGAAGCTGACGCCCCATTCGGCGAGCCGTGCGCTCGTCAGCCGCGCGACGCTGAATTCGCCGTCGTACGCGATGCCGATCTCGAGGTTCTCGCACAGCGTCCGGAACGCGACTTCCGACGCGGCCGGCTGCCCGGCGAGCTGCAGCGCGACCGTGCCGCGCTCGGTCGCGCTGCGGATCACGGGGCGCAGCCGCGCGCGGACGTCCGCGAAGTTCGCCGGAATCTCGTGCTGCATCATCGCGCTCGCCTGGCGCTGCAGCGTCGCTTCGCGCTCGGCCGGCTTCGCGTCCGCGTAGTCGCGGAACAGGTTGTGCAGGTTGATGATGTTCGACGGGACATCCGCTTGCACGAGACGGCCCTTGTCGTCCTCGTGAAGCCACTCGCGCGTGTCGCCGGTCGCGCGCAGCGCGGCGATCAGGCGGGCGGCGAAGTCCTGCCGGGTTGGCGGTTTGCTGAAGCGCTCGCGCAGGCGCGCGACGAAGTCGGAAAGCATCGTGAGCGGTCGGGCAGGCCCGTCTGTTATCAGTCGTTGTCATGGGCGGCGGCGCCCGTCTCCCGGGGCGCCGCCTGCGTCCCGCGGATATCGGCCGGATATCCATGTGCGTCCGGCGGCCCGCGCGCCGGCTGCAAATCGACGCGGGCCCGCATCGGGCGCGAATCGCGCGGCGGGTGTCGCGATGGTACCGCACGTCAGTGATGGAAACGCATGCGCGCGAACATTATGGTCCGGCGTGAACCGGCGCCCGCCGGGGCGGCTTCGAAGGCCGCCCGGATGCGTGGCCGGCGCACCGGGAATCCCCGGCGATCGGCCCGCGAGCCTTGTGCTGCGGGCGTTCGGGCCGGTTGCGTGGCATGCCGGGCCAGGCCGCTTCCCCGATTCTGGCGGTCGACCTCCCGACGACGTGTAAACTGCTGCCTTTTTTGACGGTTTGCAGCATGGTGCAAGCACCCTCGCGCCCGGCACTGAGCGGCCCGACGCTCGTCCGGCTGCTCGCGCGCCTGACCGATGCCGACGTCGCGGAATCCCGGCAGACGCTGTCGGACCGCCTGAGCCAGTGGCTCGGCTGGACCGACGCGATCACGCTGTCGTCCGCGCTGAATGCGAGCCCGCCCGGCGTCGCGGCCGGCGTGCGTGGTTACGACGCGGAGCGTGACTGCGCGCGCGTGCGTCACGACCTCGCGCAGGCGATCACGGCCGCTCACCGCCCGCGCACGCGGCGGCGTCCCGGCGAGTTGCCGCCGCCGCCCGCCGACACGGCCGACTTCGCCGATTTCCGCCAGAGCTGTCTGTCGCTCCAGCAGGAAATGGAGACCGCGATCGGCCAGTTGCGCGGCCGCCTGCGGGTCGCGGTCGCCGCGCGCTCGTCCGGGATGGCGCGGCTCGCGACGCTCGACGCGATCATGGAGCGCGTGCTCGGCGCGCGCGAGCGCAGCCTGCTGTCCGCCGTGCCCGCGCTGCTCGGCATGCGCTTCGAGCGGCTGCGCGACGCGGAACGGCAGGCGCTCGCCGACGCGCAAGCGGCGGCCGATGCCGATGCCGACGGCGACGCACCGTCCGTCGCGGCGATCGTGCCCGGCACGTGGCTCGACACGTTCCGCAACGAGATGCAAAGCATCCTGCTCGCCGAACTCGAAGTCCGGTTTCAAACGGTAGACGGGCTGCTCGCGGCCCTTCGTACCTGCTAATCCCTACGCTATGTCCAGAATTCGTCTTGATCTCGTTGTCTTCATCGCCGGTCTGCTCGCAGTGTGCTGGATCGGCGTCGGCTATATCGCGTCGAACCCGCTCGCGACGGCCGTCACGCTGCTGATCGGCGCGTGCTACGTCGCCGGTGCGTGGGAGCTGCGGCGCTACCGGCAGGCCACCGCCGCGCTGTCGCACGCGGTGGCCGGCCTGACCGAACCGCCGGCGAAGCTCGACGCGTGGCTCGATACGCTGCCGCCGGGCCTGCGCGGTGCCGTGCGGGCACGCGTCGAAGGCGCGCGCGTCGCGCTGCCGGGGCCGTCGCTCACGCCGTATCTGGTCGGTCTGCTCGTGCTGCTCGGCATGCTCGGCACGCTGCTCGGGATGGTCGTGACGCTGAAGGGCACGGGCGCCGCGCTCGAAAGCGCGACCGATCTCGACGCGATCCGCGCGTCGCTGATCGCGCCGGTGAAGGGGCTCGGTTTCGCGTTCGGCACGTCGATCGCGGGTGTCGCGACGTCCGCGATGCTTGGCCTTCTGTCCGCGCTCGTGCGCCGCGAACGGCTCGACGCGGGCCAGCAGCTCGACGCGAAGATCGCGACGACGCTGCGCGTGCATTCGTCCGCGCACCAGCGCGACGAATCGTTCCGGCTGCTGCAGCGCCAGGCCGACGTGATGCCGGCGCTGGTCGACCGGCTGCAGACGATGATGACGACGCTCGAGGCGCGCAGCGTCGCGCTGCACGATCGCCAGATCGAAAGCCAGCAGGCGTTCTTCGATCGGACCGAGCGCGCGTATGCGGGCCTGGCATCGAACGTCGGCGACGCGCTGAAGGAAAGCGCCGCCGAGAGCGCGCGCGTGGCCGGTGCCGCGTTGCAGCCGGTCGTCGCGGCGACGATGGCGGGGCTCGCGCAGGAGATGGCCGCGCTGCGCGACACCGTGACGGGCGCCGTGCAGCGTCAGCTCGACGGGCTGACCGACGGTTTCGAGAAGACCACCGGGAACGTGACGGCCGTCTGGAACCGCGCGCTCGACGAGCAGCGCCGCGCGGGCGATGCGGTCGCGCAGCAGCTGCAAACGACGCTCGGCCAGTTCACCGACACCTTCGCGCAGCGTTCGACGGATCTGCTCGACGGCGTCGCGACGCGCCTCGAATCGACCGAAAGCCGGCTGTCCGACGCGTGGCGCGATGCGCTCGCGCGCCAGGAGCAGGTCGGCGAGACGCTGGCTGGTCAGCATGCGCAGGCGCTCGGCGAAGCCGCCGCGACGTTCGAGCGGCATTCGGGCGCGGCGCTTGCCGCGATGCGCGAGTCGCATGCGGCGCTGCAAACGCAATTGGCCGCGCGCGACGAGGAACGCCTGACGGCGTGGAATGCGTCGCTGACCGCGATGGCCGCGAAGCTCGGCGACGAATGGCAGCGCGCGGGCGCGCACAGCGCGGGCCGTCAGCAGGAAATCTGCGATGCGCTGGCGCAGACGACGCGCGATCTGACCGCGCAAGCGTCCACGTTCGAACAACGCTCGAACGACCTGTTGTCGACGATTCGCGATTCGCACACGGGCCTGCAAACGCAACTGGCCGCGCGCGACGAGGAACGCCTGGCGGCGTGGAATGCGTCGCTGACCGCGATGGCCGCGAAGCTCGGCGACGAATGGCAGCGCGCGGGCGTGCACAGCGCGGGCCGTCAGCAGGAAATCTGCGATGCGCTCGCGCAAACGACGCGCGATCTGACCGCGCAAGCGTCCACGTTCGAACAACGTTCGAACGATCTGCTTGCGACGATTCGCGAATCGCACACGGGCCTGCAAACGCAACTGGCTGCGCGTGACGAAGAACGTCTGGCGGCTTGGAACGATTCGCTGGCCGCGATGGCCGCGAAGCTCGGCGACGAATGGCAGCGTGCGGGCGTGCACAGCGCGGGCCGTCAGCAGGAAATCTGCGATGCGCTCGCGCAAACGACGCGCGATCTGACCGCGCAAGCGTCCACGTTCGAACAACGCTCGAACGACCTGTTGTCGACGATTCGCGAATCGCACACGGGCCTGCAAACGCAACTGGCCGCGCGTGACGAAGAACGTCTGGCGGCATGGAACGATTCGCTGGCCGCGATGGCTGCGAAGCTCGGCGACGAATGGCAGCGCGCGGGCGTGCATAGCGCGGGCCGTCAGCAGGAAATCTGCGACGCGCTCGCGCAAACGACACGCGATCTCACGGCACAGGCGTCCACGTTCGAACAACGTTCGAACGACCTGCTGTCGACGATTCGCGAATCGCACGCGAGCCTGCAAACGCAACTGGCCGCACGCGACGAAGCACGCCTGTCCGCATGGAACGACTCGCTCGCTGCCATGGCCGCCGCGCTGCGCGACGAATGGGCGCGGACGAGCGCGCAGGCCGCGACGCACCAGCAGGACATCTGCGACACGCTGACCCGCACCGCGAACGACATCACCGCCCAGGCGCAGGTGCACGCGAGCGACACGATCAACGAAATCTCGCGCCTCGTGCAGGCCGCATCCGAAGCGCCGAAGGCCGCGGCCGACGTCGTCGCCGAACTGCGCCAGCGTCTGTCCGACAGCATGGTGCGCGACACCGCGATGCTCGAGGAGCGCAGCCGCCTGCTCGCGACGCTCGAGACGCTGCTCGGCGCGGTCAACCACGCGTCGACCGAGCAGCGCACCGCGATCGACGCGCTCGTCAGCACGTCGGCCGACCTGCTCGACCGCGTCGGCGCGCGCTTCAACGACACCGTCGATGCCGAAACGCGCAAGCTCGATTCGGTGGCCGCGCAGGTCACGGCGGGGGCGGTCGAGGTCGCGAGCCTCGGCGATGCGTTCGGTGCGGCCGTGCAAGTGTTCGGCGAATCGAACGACAAGCTGCTGAACCACCTGCAGCGTATCGAGGCGGCGCTCGAGAAATCGCTCGCGCGCAGCGACGAGCAGCTCGAGTACTACGTCGCGCAGGCGCGCGAGGTGATCGATCTGAGCATGATGTCGCAGAAGCAGATCGTCGAGGACCTGCAGCAGATCGCCGGTCGGCGGGCATCGGTCGGAGCGTAACGCATGCACGACGAAATCGACGACGGCGCACCTTCCGCGCCGGTATGGCCCGCGTTCGCCGACCTGATGTCGGTGCTGCTCGGTGCATTCGTGCTGATCCTCGTCGGCGTGATCGGCATGCAGCTGCAGCTCACGTCGAAGCTCGAGGAAGCCGTGCGCGCGCGCCAGCAGGAGGCGCAGCAGCGCAAGTCGCTCGAAGAGGCGCTCGCCGGGCCGCTCGCGGCCGGCCGCGTGACGCTCGTGAACGGACGCATCGGCATCAGCGGCAACGTGCTGTTCGCGCTGAACTCCGACCAGCTGCAGCCCGAGGGCCGCGATCTGCTGAAGACGCTCGCCGCGCCGCTGGCCGCCTACCTGAAGACGCGCGACGAGATCCTGATGATCAGCGGCTTCGCCGACGACCAGCAGGTGCGTGCCGGCAACCGCCAGTTCGCGGACAACTGGGAACTGTCGGCCAAGCGCGCGCTGACGGTCACGCGTGCGCTGATCGACGCCGGCGTGCCGGCGCCGTCGGTGTTCGCGGCCGCGTTCGGCTCCGAGCAGCCGGTCAGCTCGAATGCGGACGATGAAGGCCGAGCGAAGAACCGCCGCGTGGAGATCGCGCCGGTGCCGCGCAAGACCGCATCGAGCGGAGGGAAGGCAAAGTGACGGGCGACGCGACGCATGTGCGCGCGACGCTCGACGCGTGGCGCGAGCAGGGCGCCGACCGGCTGGATCCGGTGCGCTTCCATCGGCTCGACGCGCTCGAAAAGCGCGCGGCCGCGCTCGACGGCGACGCGCGCGCGTTGCTCGATGCGCGGCTCGCGACGCTGCTGGAAGGGTTTGCGGAGATCGTCTCGCGAGCCGGTGAGACGGCAGCCGCGAGCGAGACGGCGCAAGCCGCCGCCCGGGCGCCCGCGCGCGGCCTGCTCGGCGGGCTCGTCGAGCAGCTCGCGCGCGATGCACAGGCCGATCGAAGCGGGATCGATCCCGAACTGATCGACTACTTCCGCACGACGTGGTCGAAGGTCCGCACCGAACAGCAGTATCGCCAGTCGCTCGACCAGGTGCCGCGCAACGCGGGGCCGCTCAATTCGAACAGTCTCGTGCATCGATCGCTCGCGACGATGCGCGAATTGTCGCCGGAATACCTGCAGCAATTCATGTCGTACATCGATGCGCTGGCGTGGCTCGAGGATCTTGCCGGCGGCGGCGCTCAGCCCGAGAAGGAAGCGCCGCGCGCGAAGGTCGCGAAGCCGACGAAACCCGCGAGGAAGACCACGCGCGCCAAGGCGCGATAACGCACGTCTTCGGCCGCGCCGCCGCGCGGGTTGTCGTCTAGCGACCCGGCGCCTGCGCGTCGATCGCCGCGCGCAGTGCATGCAACGCGTCGATCAGCGCCGACGCGAACGGCGGATGCGCGGCGATGCCCGCCGCGTCGAGCCGGCTGCCGAGGATCGGCAACGTGATCGACGCGCGCTCGACGATGCACGTCGACATCACCGACAGCGTTTCGCGCAGCGCCGCGTCCGCATGCGTCGCGCGCGGCGACGCGTTCAATACCGCGACCGGCTTGTACACCACGGCCTCGCATCCCACGACCCAGTCCAGCGCGTTCTTCATCACGCCCGTCACGCCGTGCGCGTATTCCGGGCTCGCGATCAGCACGCCGTCCGCCGCGTTCAGCCGCTCGATCAGGTCGCGCACCGCGGCCGGCGACGGATATTCGGTATCGGGATTGAACAGCGGAAACTCGCCGAGACGATCGAAACGCGTGATGCGCATCCCGCGCGGCGCGACGCGTGCGGCGGCGTCCAGCAGCGCCGCGTTGTACGACTGCGCGCGAAGGCTGCCGCATAGCGCGACGATGTCGATGCGGCGTTCGGAATCGGTTCGGAGTTCGGTAGCCATCGGGGAGCGTCGGGGAGGGTGGCTTGCGCGGCGACGCCGCGCGAATCCGACGGATTATCGCATCGGTGCGTGAGCGACGTGGCGCGCGTTCGCGATGCGGTGCAGGCGATGCCAGTCGCGTCCTTCCCGCGGAAACTTCACGTCCTGACGCTCCGCGGCGAGCGTATCGATCATCCCGGTTACGCGCGTCAGGTCGCCGAGTGTCCATCCGTTGCCGAGCAACAGCCGGCGCGTATGCAGCGCACCGTACACGTCGTCCGCGACGGCCTCGCCGAGATAGCGCAGCGCGCGGCCTTCGACGTCGACGAAGCCGTGCCGGTAGTCGTGCGCGAGCGCGGTCCAGAGCTGCGCCGCGCCGATCGACTGACGCGCGCCGCTGATCAGGCACAGGCCCGCGTCGAGGCCCCATCGATACAGCGTCGTCGCGAGCCCCTTGCGTTGCGCGGACCCGCGCAGCCGCGTGTGCGGCGCGCGCAGATAGCGGTCCGCGCGGCGCGGCAGTTCGGGGAGCCGGTTGAAGATCGTGTAGCCGGCGAGCTGCCGGGCCGACGGATCCTCGACGTAAAGGAAGTATTCGCCGTCGGCCTCGCGGTGGCGGACGATCAGGCCCGAGTCGCCGAGCGCGACGGCCGGCAGGCCGTGCAGGCGATGGCCTGGCTGGTGCAGACGCGCGTAGAGCGTGTCGAGTTCATCGTCGATGTCGTGCTGGGAATGCTGTACGTCGATACGCATGGCAAAAGGCGCCCGTCCCGGGCGCATCGAGAAAGGGGTTCATCGCAAACGGGAAAAAGGAAATGGCAGCGGCCCCCGGGCTCGGCGAGCGAGCCGGGGCCGCGAATCAGCTGGGGATGTGCTGGAAACCGGCGGCGATCGCGGCGAGGCCCGCGATGCAGAGTGCGAACAGGATCAGGACTTTGTGGATCACGCCTCTCTCCTCATGAACGCGCGGCGCCGAAGGCGGCGCCGCGGAGACGGTGATGGCGGGCACGGCCCGCGCGGCCGTCGTGCGGGACGACGGTCGGAGGTCCGGGCGGCAGGCGCGCGGACGGTCAGCACCATACGCGACGGGCACGGGGCGGGCAATCGGACTGCGGGAGAAAAGCGACGAAACGCGGCGAATCGCGGTGTTTCGCGACAATTGGTCGCAAGGGGGCGCGCGTGTCGATGCCGTTTGCCGGCGGTTGTCTCGAAATCACATACTGCCCGGCTGCCCGTCGCCGCCTCACACCGCCTGCCGCACCCCGAACGCCTGCCTGATTCGCGCGAACAACCCATGCTGCGCGATCCACTCGGCATACGCGCGATAGTCAGGATCACGCATCAAATGACGCTCCTCCGTCTTCGCCCGCGTGTAGTAAATCAGATTGACCGCGACGAGCCCCGCGCAGTGCATGAGCGCGACCTGCCAGCCGAGCGGTTCGACGAACGGCACCGACACCATCCAGTACGACAGATTCTTCGTGATGTACGCCGGATGCTTCGTGAAACGATACGGGCCCGACGTGATGATGCCGCGGTTCGTGAGGTTCGAGAAACGCAGCCCGAACGAGATCGTCGACAGCGCGTAGGTCATCAGCAGCAGGATGATCGCCGCACCCCAGATCACGCGCAGCGTCGGCGCGGACAGCAGCCAGTTGTCCCAGAACAGCGAGCCTTCGTAGCGGATGTAGTTGTTCGAGATCAGCGACCAGAACGGCTGGTAGCACATCAGCGCGGCGACCCAGCCGAGCGTGGTCGGCTCGACGGTGCGCACGTGGCTGTCGAGGATGCGGAACGTGCACAGATAGCCGACGGTGCCGAACATCAGGTCCATCGTGAACGACAGGTCGTACAGGAATACGAACGTCGCGAGCGTCATCGGCGCGTGCAGCGCGTTCGCAAGCGACGCACTCAGGTGATCGGCGTCCTTCGACAGGTAGACGGTCATCAGCGGCAGGAAGAACGCCTTCACGCCCCAGCCGGCGAGCATCTCGCGCACGGGCTGCCAGCTCGCGGGCTTCTCGCGGCGAAACAGGTAGCGGCCCCACAGCAGGTACGCGTCGTCGGTTTCGCGCTGGTGGCGATCCATCCACGCGAAGTAGAACGGCGCGGCGACGATCACGTACGGCGCGAGCGAGCGCAGCAGCGACCAGAACGGCAGGTAGAACGCGCCGTGATATTCGGGCAGCAGCCAGTAGATCATGCCGATGCCGGCGTAGATCGACGTCAGCGCGCCGAGCCGCGTCGCGACGCGAGCGAGCCCGAGCGGGCGCACGGCCTGCCGCGACAGTCCCGCGCTCGGACGCAGGTAGACGCGCGAGATGAAGATTTCGTGCAGCGCGATCGTGCCGATGATCGCGAGGCTCGCGATGACCGCGCGCGTGGCCGCGTCGAGGTTCGGCTGGTCGCGCGTGATCCACAGCGCGAAGAGGCCGGCCGCGATGCCGAGCAGGCCCGCGCGGAATGGCGTGGCGGAACGGGGCGGGCGGTCCTGGACCGCGGCGATGCCGTCGAGCGTGGAGTTCATGATCGGATCCTCGTCGGGATGATGGCCGGCGCCCCCGTCTGGCGGGTGACGCCGGCCGTCGGCCGGGCTTTGGATTGGTATGTGCCCGGCCACTGGCCTGTGGTTCTGATAGGTGCAGCGTTACTTCTTCGGGACGGCGCCGAGCAGACCGCCGAGCAGGTTCGTCACCGGTGCCAGCAGGTTGGTCGCGCCAGCCGTGGTGGTGCCGTTCGAACTGCCGGTGAGGCCGGCCGTGACGGCGCCGCTGCCGGACGGCGTCGTCACCGTGCCGGCCGCGCCGCCCGGGCTGGCCGTGCCGAGCGCACCGAGCGCGCCGGCCGGCGAGGTCAGCGAGCCCGTCAGCGTGCCGACCGGGCCGCTCGTCAGCGCACCGCCGAGGTTGCCGGTCAGGTTGCCGCCCGGTGTCGTGACCGTGCCGGTGAGGCTTGCGCCAAGCGGCGTCAGCGAGTTGACGAGGCCGGTGACCGGTGCAAGCAGGCCGCCGATGCCCGAGCCGCTGGTACCGCTCGTGCCGCTGGTGCCGCCCGTACCGCTCGAACCGAGGCCGCCGAGCGCGCCCGTCACCGTGCCGAGAAGGCCCGTGATCGGCGCGAGCGGGCCGCCGCTGGTGCCGCTCGTCCCGCTGGTGCCGCCGGAGCCGCTCGAGCTGCTGCCGCCGCCGAGCCCGCCCGTCAGCGTCCCGAGCAGGCCGGTGATCGGCGCGAGCGGGTTGGTGCCGCTGCTGGAGCTGCCGCCGGACAGCAGGCCGCCGGCCGACGACACCGTGTTGCCGAGCTGGGACACGCTGCTGCCTGCGCTCGTGCCGACCGGGTTGCCGGTCGCGTTGCCGACCTGCGTACCGGCGAGGCCGAGGCCGCTGCCGAGCGTGTTCAGCAGGCCGCTGAGCGGGGCGCCGAGCAGGGTCGCGCCGCCGAGCATCTGCGTGGCGCCAGGTGTCGTGACGCCGCCGGTCAGCGTGTTCGTGATCGGGTTGATCACGCTGCCGAGCTGCGTTTCGAGTTGCTGGACCGGCGCGCTGTTCAGCGCGGTGTTCAGCGCCGATGCGGTCGAGTTGACCGCGGTGCCGACCGTGTTGACCAGACTGCCGACCAGGGTCGTCGCCGGCGCGAGCGGCGACAGCGGACCGGTGCCGAGGCTCGTCACCGCGTTGCCGAGGTTGTTGACCGCGCTGCCGGCGCCGGTCAGCAGGCCGGTGGTCGACGTGAGCGTCGGGCCGAGCGGGTTCGGCGACACGCCGATCGAGCCGAGGCCGGCCGCGACGCCGTTGCCGAGCGACTGCACGCCGTTGCCGAGGCTCGTGACCGCGTTGCCGATGCTGGCGGCCGTCGTCGGGTTCGTGCCCGGAACTTGCACGCCGCCGATCTGCGAACCGCCGTTCGCGACCGTCGTGCCGAGTGCCGTGACGAGCGTGCCGGTTTGCTGGAGGACGTTGCCGAGCGGGGTGACGTTGGTGCCGGAGGTGCCCGAGGTGCCGGAAGTGCCCGAGGTACCGGAGGTGCCTGACGTACCGGAGGTGCCCGACGTACCGGAGGTACCCGAGGTACCGGAAGTGCCCGACGTGCCGGAAGTGCCCGACGTACCGGAGGTGCCCGAGGTGCCGGAAGTGCCCGACGTACCGGAGGTGCCCGAGGTGCCGGAAGTGCCCGACGTGCCGGAAGTGCCCGAGGTGCCGGAAGTGCCCGACGTGCCGGAAGTGCCCGAGGTACCGGAAGTGCCGGAAGTGCCGGAAGTGCCCGAGGTGCCGGAAGTGCCTGACGTGCCGGAAGTGCCCGACGTACCGGAGGTGCCCGACGTACCGGAGGTGCCTGACGTACCGGAGGTACCCGAGGTACCGGAAGTGCCCGACGTGCCGGAAGTGCCCGACGTGCCGGAAGTGCCCGACGTGCCGGAAGTGCCCGACGTACCGGAGGTGCCCGAGGTGCCGGAGGTACCCGAGGTACCGGAAGTACCCGACGTACCGGAAGTACCCGAAGTGCCAGAGGTACCCGAAGTGCCAGAGGTACCCGAAGTGCCAGAGGTACCCGAAGTCCCGGACGTCCCCGACGTGCTCGGTTTGATCGGCGGAGTGACCGGTCCGTCGACCGAGCCGCAGCCGTACAGCGAGAGCAGCGACAGGACGGCCAGCGATACCGCCGACTTCTTTAAGTAATGGTGCATGGTGGCCTCGACATTGGAAGTTGTGTCCGGGCCATTACTGCAAATTCCGCGCCATGACACCTTTCGCGAAACGCGCCAGCGCTTTGTTGCGGGAATCGGGAATATCGACGCGAATTAAACGGAGGAATGGCGCTTTCGCGAGACGGAGACGCCGGACGTGCCGGCGCACTCGCCGTGATGTTCCCGTAAGGAACCGTAACGCCGGGCCGGATGTTACGTAGCGTTCGACCCGACGTTCCGCGCGTGACGCGGCCGGCCACGACCCGAGGACACGGTCTTTGACGAAACGCCCGCGCGCCGCGAACATGACGCGGACCCACCCGGCCGCGGGCAACGCCGAAGCGGCCACGACTTCAGACAGGACACGACATGAGCGAACAGGACAGGGAACAGGGCAAGGCGCGCCGTACCGAGGTGATGGGCGAGGCGTTCGTCGAGCGTGCGATGCGCGACCTCGACGGTTTTTCGCGTCCGTTGCAGAACTGGCTGAACGAGCACGCGTGGGGCAGCACGTGGCAGCGCGGCGGGATCGACCTGAAGACGCGCAGCCTCTGTACCTGCGCGATGCTGGCCGCGCTCGGCCGCGGCACGGAACTGAAGGGCCACGTGCGGGGCGCCCTCAACAACGGCGCGAGCCTCGTCGAAATCCGCGAGGTGCTGCTGCACAGCGCGTTGTACGCGGGCGCGCCGGCGGCGGTCGAGGCGTTCCGCAGCGCGCGCGAGGTCATGACGGAACTCGGGCTGTCGCTGCCCGACGACGAAGGCTGACCGGCACGCGGCGCGTCGCGTGCCGGCAGGCCCGCGGCGGATCAATGCGCGACGTGCGCGCTCTGCGTTGGCGTCTCGACCGGCGCGGCGGCGACTTCGAGCAGCCAGTCCGCCGTTGCGTCCGGAATCGTGACCGGCAGCATGTGCCCGCCTTCGACGACTTTCAGCCGCACGCGCGCCGACTTCTGCGCGAGCGCCTCGCCGTGCGTACGCCAGTTCAGGATCGGATCGGCGCGACCGTACAGCACGTCGACCGGCAACGCGAGGTCCGCGTAGCGGCGCTCCATCGCGGGGAGGTCGACGGGTGCCGACAGCAGGTCCGTCGCCGTTGCGTAGAACACGTGCGGCCGCATCCCGAGCAGCCCGCCGCCCTTCACCGGGAAGTCGCGCGGCACGGCTTCCGGCGCGAACACCTGGCTAACGGCCTTGCGGCCGGTCAGGATCGTCAGCGGGATCGCGAAGGTCCACGACACGAAGCGGCGCACCAGCGGCGACGGCAGCATCAGCGGCTTGAACGGCGCCGGCGGCTCGGTCTGCTCGTGCGACAGCGGCGCGATCAGCGCAAGCCGGCTCACGCGCTCCGGATGGTTGAGGCCAACCGCGAGCGCGATCGCGCCGCCGAGCGAGTGGCCGACGAGCACGGGCCGATCGAGCTTCAGCGCATCGATGAACGCGGCGATCGTGCGGGCCTGCGCGAACACGTTCGCCTGCGAACCGGCGCCGCGCAGCGAGCGGCCGGCGCCGGGCCGGTCGACGAGGATCACGCGATGATGCTGCGCGAGCCGCGTGAGCGGCAGGTACGCGAAGTTGCGCCATTGCCCGGCGAGCCCGTGCACGAACACGAGCGGCGGGCCGCTGCCGTATTCGACGTAATGGATGTGGTCGCCGTCGATGTCGACGAAGCGGCCTTCGGGCGGAAACGCGCGCGTCACGCGGCGCGCGACGTAGCCGGAAAACAGCGCAAGCGCGGCGAGCACCGCGACGACGCCGAGCAGCACGTTCTGGATCAGGTGGAGCGTATGGCTCATGTCGGCCTCAACGGGTTTCGAGTATGGGGTCGGCGACCGGCGCGGCGGCCGGGCCGGCTTTCGCGCGGCGTTCGAACTGCATCGCCGAATCGGCGAGCCCGCTGAACTTCAGCGACGCGAGATCGAGCACGTAGTTCTGATGGAATTTCCAGGGCTTGCGGTGCCCCTGCTTCGGCAGGATGCCGGCCGCGCGCTGGATGTAGCCCGAGCTCAGGTTCACCGCCGGCACGTCGCCGAGATCACCCGCGCCGAGCCGCGGCACGCAGGTGTCGTAGCCGTTCGCGCGCATGTGGTTGAGCAGCCGGCACACGTAGCGTGCGATCAACTCGGCCTTCAGCGTCCACGACGCGTTCGTGTAACCGAACGACGATGCGAGGTTCGGCACGTCGCTGTACATCATTCCCTTGTAAGACACGGTCTGCGGCAGATCGACCGCGCGGCCGTCGACCGTGACGCGCGCGCCGCCGAGCATCTTCACCTTCAGTCCCGTCGCGGTGACGATCACGTCCGCGTCGAGCTGCTGGCCGCTCTTCAGCTTCAGGCCGGTCGGCGTGAAGCGCTCGATCTCGTCGGTGACGATCGAGGCGCGGCCCGCGCGGATCGACTTGAACAGGTCGCCGTTCGGCACGAGACACACGCGCTGGTCCCACGGCATATAGCGCGGCGTCAGATGCTTCGCGACGTCGAAGTCGGGGCCGAGCTGCTTGCCGGCCGCGCGGATGATGAACCGTTTCGTCTGCTCGGGCTTGCGGCGCGACACGTTGTACAGGTACATCGTCAGCAGTACGTTCTTCATGCGCACGATCCGGTGCGCGAGGCTCGACGGCAGCACGCGGCGCAACGCGTTCGCGATCTTGTCGCGTGCGGGCAGCGACACGATGTAGGTCGGCGAGCGCTGCAGCATCGTCACGTGTTTCGCATCGGCCGCCATCGACGGCACCAGCGTGACGGCCGTCGCGCCGCTGCCGATCACGACGACGCGCCGGTCCGCGTACGGCAGGTCCTTCGGCCATTGCTGAGGATGAACGATTCGGCCTTCGAACGATTCCATGCCGGCCCAGTCGGGCAGGTAGCCGCCGTCGTAGTCGTAATAGCCGCTGCACATGTAGAGGAAGCGGCACGTGTAGACCAGCGTGTCGACCGCGCCGTCCCGCGTGCGCTCGATGTGCACTGTCCAGCGCGCGCGGTTCGAATCCCAGTCTGCCGCGACCACTTTCTGGCCGTAGCGGATCGTCTGGTCGATGCCGTACGCGCGCGCGGTGTCGCGGATGTAGTCCAGGATCGTCTGGCCGTCCGAGATCGCCTTGTCGCTGTGCCACGGGCGGAAGCTGTAGCCGAGCGTGAACATGTCGGAATCCGAACGGACGCCGGGATAGCGGAACAGGTCCCAGGTGCCGCCGATTGCGTCGCGCGCCTCGACGATCGCCACGCTCGCATACGGGCAGCGCCGCTTCAGGTGATAGGCGGCGCCGATGCCGGACAGGCCGGCGCCGACGATCAGCACGTCGAGGTCGCGGCTGTCGCCGCGGGCGGACGGCACGTCGCGCCGCTCGGTCGTCGTCGAGGTCATGCGGGATCCTTGGTCGGGGTGGTCGGGAGCGCGGCCGGCGCATGGATGCGCTCGAGATTGCGCGCGCGGGCGCGGCGCACGTGGCGCAGCACCAGCCGCTGGTAGCCGGCGCCGAGCAGGCGCGCGAGCTTGTCGAGGCGGCGGGCATCGGCGCCGACCAGCACGCGGCGCGCGTTGCGCTCGACGCCGGCGAGGATCTGCCGCGCGGCATCGTCGGCCGTCGTCGCGTTGATCAGGCGGTTCGCCTGACGGCGGTGGGTCGCTTCGTCCTGGCCCGTGAGCGCGTGGATGCTGGTGTCGACGCGGCTCGCGTCGACGATGTTGGTCGCGACGCCGCCCGGATGCACGCAGGTCGCGCTGACGGGCGCGCCGTCGAGTTCGAGCTCCATCCGCAGCGCCTCGGTGAAGCCGCGCACGGCGAATTTGGTCGCGTTGTACGCGCTCTGCGTCGGCATCGCGACGAGCCCGAACAGGCTCGACGTGTTGATCACGTGCCCGTCGCCCGACGCGCGCAGATGCGGCAGGAACGCCTGCGTGCCGTGCACGACACCCCAGAAGTTGATGCCGACGATCCATTCGAGATCGGCGATGCGCGCGGTCTCGGCGCTCGCGGCCAGCGACACGCCCGCGTTGTTGAAGACCAGGTTGACCTTGCCGTGTTCGGCGCGCACGTCATCGGCCCACGCGAACACCGCATCGCGGTCGGCGACGTCGAGCCGCCGCGTGCTCGTGCGCACGCCGTGCTTCGCGCACGCGGCCGCCGTGCCGGCGAGCCCGACTTCGTCGACGTCGGCGAGCGCGACCTCGCAGCCGCGTCGCGCGAGCTCGACCGCGAGGCTGCGGCCCATGCCCGAGCCGGCGCCCGTGATCGCGGCGACCTTGCCGGAAAAACCCTTCATTCGTCGTTCCTCCCGTTCCGCTTGCGCTGCGTCGGCGGCGCGCCTATTGTGGTGTTATTCGTCACCACTTTAGTTTTCGGGTGTCCTGATGTCAAATAGCGAAATGGAGAAAGCACTCGAAACGGAAAAACGGGGCCGGGCATACGGCGGCGTGGCACCCGAGGTGCGGGCCGCCGAGCGGCGCGATGCGCTGATCCGCGCGGCGACGCGCGTGTTCGGCACGGTCGGCTTCCGCAAGGCGACCGTGCGGTCGATCTGCCAGGAAGCAAAGCTCAACGATCGCTATTTCTATGCGGCGTTCGACAGTACCGAGGATCTGCTGCGCTGCACCTACCTGCATCACGCGCAGCAGTTGCACGACGCGGTCGCGCGGGCGGTGGCGGAGCGCGGCGGCGATCTGCGCGAGCGCATCGACGCGGGGCTCGCCGCGTTCTTCGGATTCCTGCGCGATCCGTGCGCGGCGCGCGTGCTGCTGCTCGAAGTGATGGGCGTAAGCGCGGATACCGACATGACGTACCAGCGGATACTGATCGACTTCGGCAAGCTGATCATGGCGATCGGCACGGCGCGCGAGGCCGTGACGCCTGCCGAGCGCACCGAGCAGCGGCTCGTCGGGCTCGCGCTGGTCGGCGCGATGACGAACGTCGGCGCGGCGTGGCTGCTCACCGGGTATCGCGACCCGGAGGCGCAGATGGTCGCGAGTTGCAGGAAGGTGCTGCTGGGGACGTTGCGCGAAGCGGGCTAGGAGGCGGCGACGATCGGACCTGCGCGATTCGCATCCGGTTGCGTTGCGGAGCCGTCCGACGCTTCAGCCCCTCGAGCGTTTCGATCGTGCCGGCGTCACCGACCGCGCTTCTCCGATCCTCGCCTTCATCGCATCGATGAACGCACGCACCTTCGGCGAAGGCAGCCGCGTCGACGGATACACCGCGTGAATCCCGGCCCGCGCCGAGCGCCATGCGGGTAGCAGCCGGACGAGCCGGCCGGCCGCGACGTCCTCCGCGATCGAGAAATCCGTCAGGAGCCCGAAGCCGCCGCCCGCGAGCGCGATCGCACGGCAGGCCGTCGCCGTGTTCGACACGACGGGCGCGACGCAGCGCACCGACGCATGGCCGCCGCTCGCGTCGAGAAGTTCGAGCGTATGCGGGCGCGACAGCGTCGACAGCATCACGAATGGCAGCGCGGCGAGCGCATCCGGGGCGCGCGGCAGCCCGTGCCGCGCGACGAACGCCGGGCTCGCGACCAGCCATTTCTCGTACTCGCCGAGTTGCACCGCGCGATAGTTCGAATCCGCGAGGCGGCCGATGCGGATAGCGACGTCGAGATTGTCCGCGACGAGATCGACGACGCGATCGTTCGCGATCAATTCGACGTCGAGCCCCGGATGCGCGTCGCGCAGCGCGACGACGGCCGGTGCGACGACGAGCGCGCCGTAGTCGATCGGCACGCTCACGCGCAGCGTGCCGCGCAGCGGCCCCGCGTCGGACGACACCGCGTCGAGCGCGCTTTCGGTCGCGCGCACGATGTCGCGGCACGCGTCGTAGAACGCGCGCCCCGCATCGGTCACGCTCAGCCGCCGCGTGGTGCGCACCAGCAGGTTCGCGCCGACCTCGGACTCGAGCCGCTGCATGTGCGTGCTGACGACCGTCTTCGCGAGGCCGAGCCGCTCGGCCGCGGCCGTCAGCGAGCCGGCATCGACCACCGCGACGAAGATCGCCAGCCGGTTCAGGTTCACGTCGCGAAGATCGGCCATCGTCGATTGTCCTATGGAAAAGGATAATGTTTCAGCGATTATCCGTCTTCTGGACACGAACGGCGAGCGCTACGCTGGGGCCGTTCGTCGCCGATTCCCGGCGGCGCGAGATCCAGGAGCCTCTCCATGCCAGCCGCCAGCAAGCCCGCCCGTCCGGTTCGTGTCTATTCGTTCCCGCTGTCGGGGCATGCGCATCGCGTGCGGCTGTTCCTGTCGCTGCTGGGGCTGCCGTTCGACACCGTCGACGTCGATCTCGCGGCCGGCGCGCAGCGCGAACTCGCATTCCTCGCGCTCAATCCGCTCGGCCAGGTGCCGGTGATCGACGACGACGGCACTGTGCTCGCCGATTCGAACGCGATCCTCGTCTATCTCGCGAAGCGCTACGGCGACGCGCACTGGCTGCCCGACGATGCCGCCGGCGCGGCGACCGTGCAGCGCTGGTTGTCATACGCGGCCGGGCCGATCGCTTCGGGGCCGGCGGCCGCGCGGCTCGTCACCGTGTTCAGCGCGCCGCTCGATCACGACGCGGCCAAGCGCACGGCCGCGAAGGTGCTGGCCGTGATCGACCGGGAACTCGCCGGCAAGCCGTTCGCGGCAGGTGCGCAGCCGACGATCGCCGACGTCGCCGCCTACACGTACATCGCGCACGCGCCGGAAGGCGGCGTGTCGCTCGAACCGTATCCGCACGTGCGCGCGTGGCTCGCGCGCGTCGAGGCGCTGCCGGGCTTCGTCGCGATGCCGCCGACCCGCGCCGGCCTGCTTGCCGCCTGACGCGAAGCCGCGCCTTGACCGGGAGAACGCGATGACCACGCCGACCGCCGCCGTACCGGGCTGGGAACTCGACGTCGCGCCGTTTCACGCGGGCGAGCTTGCCGTGCAGCAGCGCGCGGGCGTGACGGAGGCCGCGGGCACGGCCGGCCGGCGCGGGATTCGCCGCTTCATGCCGGACCAGCACCGGACGTTCTTTGCGCAGTTGCCGTTCTTCGTGCTCGGCGGCGTCGATGCGCACGGCCAGCCGTGGGCCACGCTGCGGGTCGGGACGCCCGGCTTCGTGACGGCGCCGGACGCGCGCACGCTGCGCATCGACGGCGATGCGCTGCCCGGCGATCCGCTGGCCGGCGCGTGGCAGCCGGGTGCGCCGCTCGGCGGGCTCGGGATCGAGTTCGATACGCGCAGGCGCAATCGCGTGAACGGCGTCGTGCGCGCGACCGACGGCGGCGCGCTGACGATCGCGGTCGAGCAGAGCTTCGGCAACTGTGCGAAGTACATCCAGGGCCGCAAACCCACCTTCGTGGCGCGTGAAGCCGGGGCGTCCATTGCGTCCGACGTGTCGGACCGGCTGAGCGACGCGGATCGCGCGCTGCTCGCGCAGGCCGATACGTTCTTCGTCGCGAGTGCGAACACGTCGGCCGACGCGGGCGCCGCGCGCGGCGCGGACGTGTCGCATCGCGGCGGCATGCCGGGCTTCGTGCGCGTCGACGACCCGCACACGCTGACGACGCCGGATTTCAGCGGCAACCGCTTCTTCAACACGCTCGGCAACCTGCAGCACGATCCGCGCGCGGGGCTGCTGTTCGTCGATTTCGACAGCGGCGATCTGCTGTATGTCGCCGCGCGGGCGGAGATCGTGTGGGACGGGCCGCTCGTCGCGTCGTTCGATGGCGCGCAGCGGGTCGTGCGGTTTCATGTGCGGGAAGTGCGGCGCATGCGCGCGGTGTTGCCGTTCAGGTGGTCGGCGGTCGAACGCGCGCCGCAGTTCGCGGCGATGGCGGCGGGCGCGGTTGCGGCGGGCGGGCAGGTGCCGTCCGCACTCGCATCGGCAACGGCACGCACGTCCGCGCCTTCATCAGCAATCGCATCGGCTCCCGCATGGCGCCCGCTGCGCATCGCGAAGATCGTCGACGAAGCGTGCGCGATCCGCTCGTTTCATTTCGAAGCAGCCGATGGCGACGCGTTGCCGACGTACGAAGCCGGGCAGCACCTGACGCTGCGCGTCGCGCTGCCGGGCAGCGACGCGCCGACGATCCGCAGCTACACGTTGTCCGATGCGCCGGGCGCACCGCGTTACCGGATCACCGTGAAGCGCGAAGGACGCGTGTCGGCGTGGCTGCACGATCATGCTCGGGCAGGCATGACGCTCGACGCGCAGATGCCGCGCGGCCGCTTCACGTTCGACGTCGCGAGCCCGCGCCCGGCCGTGCTGGTGTCGGCCGGCATCGGCATCACGCCGATGATCGCGATGCTGCGCCGCGCGTTGGCCGACGACAAGGCGTCGAGTCGCATCGTGTTCGTGCACGGCGCGCGCGACACGGCCGACCGGCCGTTTGCGGCGGAACTGACGCGCATCGCCGACGCGGACCCGCGCGTATCGCTGCACTGGTTCGACAGCCGGCCGCAGCGCGACGGCGCGGCGCGACCGGGCCGCATCGACATCGCGCAACTGAAGCGCATCCTGCCGTTCGACGACTACGATTTCTACGTGTGCGGGCCGTCCGCGTTCATGCGCGACTTGTACGACGGATTGCGCGCGCTGAACGTGCCGGACGAGCGTATCCGTTTCGAGGCGTTCGGGCCGTCGAGCGTCGTGCGTAACACGACCCGTGCGACCGGCGCGCCGGCGGCGAGCGTGCCGGTCGTATTCCGGCGCACGGGCCGCGAAGCTGCATGGATACCCGCCGACGGCACATTGCTCGAATTCGCCGAAGGCCAGGGCGTGGCGGTGCCGTCCGAGTGCCGTTCCGGGTCGTGCGGCACGTGCGCGACGCGCATGCTGTCCGGTGCGGTCGATTACGTGCAGTCGCACGATGCGCCGGTCGAACCCGGCTGCGTGCTGCTGTGCGTCGCGCAGCCTATCGAAGGGGCCGTGACGCCGCTCGTGTTCGAGCGCTGAACGCACCATGCGACATGCCGCCGCAGATGGCCTGCTGCGCGAAAAGCGCGCGCAACTGCTGCTTTTTTCGGATGCCGGTCGGGTCGACGATAGCGTCAACCGATTCGATGAAAGGAGCACAACCATGAAACTGCTCGGCATGATCAAGCTGGTCCTGTGGAGTTTCTTCGGCGTACGCAACAGCAAGGCGCACGCCGCCGATCTCGCGAACGTCAACTATACGTTGCTGCCGTTCGTGGCGATCGTGCTCGCGGTGCTGGTCGGCGCGGTGATCTACGGTGTGGTGCACCTGGTCGTCGATCCGACCGCGACGATGCAGGGGTTCTGACCGACCGCCGAATCGCGAGCGGGCGAACGTTCCCGCTCCGGTTTCCGGCCGCATGACCGACACGTGACCCTGCCGGCCATCGAGGTGGCCGCGCACGACGCCGGTCACGCGCACATCGATACCGTCGCCGTGCCGCATGAATCGCGCGGTGTCCGTTCCCGCCTTCCTCGCCCCCGATTTGCCCGATTCCAGGGCGGTCAACCCCGCCCGGGGTAAAATGCGCGCCGCGCCGCGATGTCGCGCGCGACGGGCATGCCGCCGTTCCAGCGAACGGCGCGCGCAAGTACGTCGCGCCCGCAACGGGGCGTTCGAAGCGTCCCCCCGCATGACAAGCCGCGCGCGATGCAGCCGGCCGCCCGACACGCCCCCGACGAACCGGTCGACGGCTGCGTCGGTACCCGGCGCGTCTCCGTCATCCGATGTCCCATCCAGCGCTTTCCCGATCGATCGGCACGCATGCTGCCCGATCGTCCGATTCGTCTGATGAATGTCGTGTCGACGTTCGTGCCCGGCGTCCGCTGGGCCGCCGCGGGTTCTTGCGCGAGGTCGCGCTTCGCGGCTGCATAACGCGTTTCGAGTGTTTCGACAGGGTCGAGTGGCGAGTTTTCCATCCAGAACAATGACGGTGAATAGAACAACAGCGGCGCCCGCACGGCGGCGGCGCGCGAAGGTCGGGCTTGGCGTCGGTCTCGGCATCACGCTTTTCGCGGCGCAGGCCGCCGCGGCACAGGGCGACGCGCCGGCATCCGATGCCGATGCGGCCCGGGCCGCGACACTGCCGACGATCACGGTCAGCGGCGAGCGCAGCGGCTCGTTTCGCGTGCGCGAGGCGTCGGTCGCGGGGCTCGACGACGCGCCGCTGCGCGACACGCCGGCCTCCGTCAACGTCGTCACGCGGGCGCTGATCGACGACCAGCAGGCCAAGCGCCTGAGCGATGTGGTGCGCAACGATGCGTCGGTCGTCAACGACTATGCGCCGGTCGGCTATTTCGAAGGCTTCGCGATCCGCGGCTTTCCGGTCGATCTCGCGAGCGCGATCCGGATCGACGGGCTGACGGTGTCCGGTGAGCAGAACGTGCCGCTCGAGAACAAGGAGCGTGTCGAGATCCTGAAGGGACTGGCCGGCATCGACAGCGGCGTGGTCGCGCCGGGCGGCGTGATCAACTTCGTGACGAAGCGCTCGGCGAACGTCGCGAGCGTGACGACCGGCGTCGACAGCCGCGGCTCGACGTCGGCGGCCGTCGATCTCGGCCGCCGCTTCGGCCCCGACAATCAGTTCGGCTTCCGGATCAATGCCGCGAAGGAGAACATGCATTCGTACATCGACGGCACCAACGGGCGACGCACGTTCGGCTCGATCGCCGCCGACTGGGACATCAGCCCGCGCGCGAGCCTGCAGCTGAACGCGGAATTCCAGCAGTGGATCCAGCGCTCCGCGCCCGGCTACCAGCTGCTCGGCGGCACCGTCGTGCCGTCCGTCAACACGACGTCGAAGGCGCTCGGCACGCAGCCGTGGGCGAAGCCGGTGACGACCGATGCGCTGAACCTGAACGCGCGCTTCGATTACCAGTTCAACGACGACTGGAAGGCCTACATCGCCGCGGGCCGCAGCCGCACGATGATCGACGACAACAGCGCGTTCGCGTACGGCTGCTATTACGCGGCGAGCTGCGCGGCCGGCACGACGTCGCCGTTCTTCTTCGGCGCGAACGGCGACTACGACGTGTACGACTTCCGCAGCCCGGGCGAATACCGCCGCAACGACGATCTGCGCGCGGTCACGACGGGCAAGTTCGCGACAGGCCCGCTGCGGCACGAGCTGACGCTCGGCGTGAGCGTGCAGCGCCGCGTCGTACACATGGCGAACGCCGTGTACGACTACGTGGGCAGCGAGAACATCTATGGGCCCGACGTCGCGTTCGCGCCGTCGCCGAACACGGCCGGGCCGTCGTATCCGCAGCTCGACGCGTGGCAGTACGGCGTGTTCGGGCTCGACCGCATCAGCATCGGCGAGCACTGGCAGGTGCTCGCGGGCGGCAAGGAAGTGCTGTTGCGCCAGCGCAGCTGGAACAGCCTCGACGGCGACGCGACGCACACCGACCGCTCGGTGTTCCTGCCGCAGGTCGCGCTCGTCTACAAGCCGGTGAACGTGCTGTCGCTGTACGCGTCGTACAGCAAGGCGCTGTCGCTCGGCGACCAGGCGCCGGTGCGCGCGACCAACGCGTATGCGTTCCTGCCGCCGGTCGAATCGCATCAGTTCGAACTCGGCGCGAAATACGACTGGCTCGACCGGCTGAGCCTCACGGCCGCCGTGTTCTCGATCAGCAAGCCGTTCCAGTTCGCCGATTCCGATGCGTCGGGCACGAGCTATACGTTCGTGCAGCGCGGCACGCAGCGCCACCAGGGGATCGAACTCGGCGCGGCCGGGCGCGTGACCGAGCGGCTCGGACTGACGGCCAGCGTCGCGGCGATTCGCGCGCGCGCGTACGATTCGGGTTCGCCGGCGTACGAGGGGCACCAGATCATCAACGTGCCGGCGCTGCGCGCATCGCTGTATGCGGACTACGCGGTGCCGGGCGTCGCCGGTCTGAACGTGCTCGGCGGCGTCGAGTACAGCGCGGCGCGCAATGCGAACGAGGAAGGCACCGCGCGCGTGCCGTCGTGGTTCGTGTTCAATCTTGGCGCGCGCTATACGACGAAGATCGCGGGCCATCGCACGGTGCTGCGCGTGTCGGTGGACAACCTGTTCAACAAGTTCTACTGGCGCGACGCGGGCGAGCAGCAGGGCGACGCGTACCTGTTCCCGGGCGCGCCGCGCACCGCGCGCGTATCGTTGACCTATGATTTCTGATCGTCCGGATCCGGCCGCGTGATGCGCGGCCCCGGCAGCCAACCAGGAGAGCACAGACGATGTCCCCACTCGAAATCGCCGGCGTGATCGTCAGCGCGCTCGCGATCTGGCTGACCGCGAAACGGCGCATGCTGTGCTGGCCGGTCGGGCTCGCGTCGGTCGCGCTGTACGGCTGGATTTTCTTCGACGCGAAGCTGTATTCCGACATGCTGCTGCAGGGCGCGTTCGCGGTGCTGCAGGTGTACGGCTGGCGCCGCTGGATCGCACAGCGTACGCTGGAGGCGAGCGGCGGCGCGGCGCCGGCCGGCGATGTCGCGCCCGTCACCGGCGTGCGGCCGCGGCAGATGCTGCCCGACCTGATCGCGGCCGTCGTCGGGAGCGCGCTGCTCGGCGGGATGATGGCGCGCTGGACCGACGCGGCGCTGCCCTTCGTCGATGCGTCGCTAACGGCGTTCAGCCTCGTCGCGCAATACTGGACCGCGCGGCGCTACATCGCGTCGTGGGGGTTGTGGATCGTCGTGAACGTCGTATACGTCGGGATGTTCGTGTTCAAGGAACTGTATCTGACGGCCGGACTCTATGCGCTGTTCATCGCGCTCGCCGTCATCGGCTGGCGCGACTGGAGCCGGACGGCCGACGCGCTGCGCGCGACGGCGAGCCCGGCGGGCTGATTCACGGACCGATTCAACTACGGAGCTGCGTCGTTCATGACATTTCCTCTCGAGCCGAACGCGCCTGCGTCGCGTGACGCCGCCGACGCGCGGGACGTCGCACCGCCGCAATTCGGCGTCGACGGCGAGCAGGCCGAACGCGACTGGCCGCTGATGACGCACGACGAAGTCGCGGGTGTGCTCGCGCGGATCGATGGCGTCGGCGCGCCGGCGCGGCTCACGTGGCACAGCCCGCGGCCGTTCTCGGCGGCCGTGCTGGTGCGCACGACGGACGAGCGCACGCTGTTCGTCAAGCGTCATCACGTGAGCCTGCGTGATGTCGCCGGACTCGAGGAAGAGCATCGCTTCATCGCGCATCTGCGTGCACGCGATGTTCCGGTCGCCGACGTGCTCGCCGGTCGCGACGGCGCGACCGCGTTCGCATCCGGCGACTGGACCTATGAAGTGCACGCGGTCGCGCCGGGTGTCGACGCGTATCGCGGCGTGATGTCGTGGCAGCCGTTCATGGATCCTTCGCATGCATACGCGGCCGGCCGCGCGCTGGCCGAACTGCATCGCGCATCGGCCGGATACGATGCGCCGGCGCGGCCCGTGCGCACGCTGTTGTCGAGTTTTCGCGTACTGTCGTCCACCGATCTGGCGGGTGCGCTCGAACGCTGGGTCGATGCGCAGCCGCTGCTGGTGCGCGCGCTCGGCACGCGCGACTGGCGCGGCGATGTAGCGGATGCGATCGGCCCGTATCATGCGCGCCTCGTGCCGCTGCTTCCCGCGCTGCCGCCGCTGTGGACGCACGGCGACTGGCATGCGTCGAACCTGTTGTGGACCGATGCCGGCCCCGCAGCACAGGTGCGCACCGTGCTCGACTTCGGCCTGTCCGATCGCACGTGCGCGGTGATGGACGTCGCGCTGGCGATCGAGCGCAATACGATCGACTGGATGGCGCCGGCCGATGCGCGCCGCATCGAATACGCGCACATCGATGCGCTGCTCGACGGCTACGAATCGCTCGAACCGCTGAGCGACGATGCGTATGCCGCGCTGGTCGCAATGCTGCCGATCGTGCATACGGAGTTCGCGCTGTCGGAAGTCGCGTATTTCGGGTGCATCATCGAGGCCCCGGCGATCGTCGACGTCGCGTACGACGGCTACCTGCTCGGACACGCACGCTGGTTCGGCGAACGCGACGGACGACAACTGCTCGGCTGGCTGGTGCAACGCCGGCGCGCGAAGCGGGGCAGCGTGTAAAGCTGCGCGCCGGCCGTCGTCGAGCCGGCAATGTTGTTTTCCTTCCGTGCGGCGATCGCACCGCACATTCACTGAAATCATCCGATCCACGAAGCGGATCCTGCTCCCGCAGGACACCGCACGTCCGCACGCCGTCGCATCCAACATGACGGAAATGTCATCTTCGGCTCATCTTCGCACTGCACCCGATCCGTAGCATCGGTGCGAACCGTTATCGCAGAACCGAACATGCTCAAGCTCACCCTCGCCGTGGCCGTCGTCTTCGCGACGGCCGCGACGGCCCATGCGCAATCGCTGCAGGTCGCGGCCCCGGCCTTGGCCTCGACGGCTTCCGCTGTTGCACCGCCGTCCGACGCCGCTTCTTCCCCATCGCTGACGTTGTCCGACGCGCTCGCGGCCGCGGCCCGCAACAACCCGGCGTTGCGCGGCGCGCGAGCGGACGTCGACGCATCGGCCGGCGCGCTGATGCAGGCCGGCGCGCGTCCCAATCCGGAAGTGTCGTTCCTGCAGGAAGGCTTCAGCCGTGCGGAGCGCACGTCGACCGCGCTGATCAACCAGACCATCGAACTCGGGGGCAAGCGCCGCGCGCGGCTCGATGTCGCGTCGTACGGCCGCGAGGCCGCGAACGCGTCGCTCGACGAGCAGGGCGCCGCCGTGCGCGCCGATGTGATCGCGGCGTTCTACGGATTGCTTGCCGCGCAGCGGCAACTTCAGGTCACCGAAGAGTCGGCCGCGATCGCCGCGCGCTCGGCGGACCTCGCGGGCCGCCGCGCGCAGGCCGGCAAGGTGTCGCCGGTCGAGGCGACCAAGGCGCAGGTGGCGGCGGCCGGCGTCCAGATCGAGGTGGCGACCGCGCGCGGCCGTGTCGACGTCGCGCGCGAGAAGCTGAATGCGGTGATGGGTGAAGCGCGCAGCGACCGGCGCGTCGCGCTCGGCGATCTGGAAGTGGTGCCGGCGGTCGAGCCGCTGTCCGCGCTGACCGCGCAGCTCGACGATGCGCCGCTCGCCCGCGTCGCGCGTGCGCAGATGCTGCGCTCGAACGCGGCCGTGTCGCTCGAACGCGCGCGGCGCATTCCCGACGTGACGGTCAGCGCGGGCATGAAGCGGGTGACGACGGGCGGCGTGCCCGACAACCAGGCGGTGGTCGGCGTGTCGATTCCGATTCCGCTGTTCGACACGAACCGGGGCGCGCTGCTCGAAGCGACGCACAAGGCCGAGCGCGCGAATGCCGATCTCGACCGCGAGCGCACGCGGCTGCGGCTCGAACTCACGCAGGCGTACGCGAATTTCGACGCGGCTGCGCAGGAAGCGCGGCGGCTGAAGACCGACATCCTGCCCGGCGCGCGGCTCGCGCTCGATGCGATGTCGCGCGGCTACGAGCTCGGCAAGTTCAGCTTCCTCGACGTGCTCGACGCGCAGCGCACGCTGTTCCAGGGGCAATCGCAATACGTGCGCGCGCTCGCCGACGCGCATGCGGCCCGCGCCGACATCGGCCGGCTCGTCGGCACGCCGCTCGCGGCCGTTGCGCAATAGCCGCGCTTCTTACCTGAAGGATCATCATGTCACGCAGCAGAATCTTCATCATTGCGGCGGCCGTGCTCGGCGGCGTCGGGATCGTGCTCGGCGCGCTCGCCGTCACGCGAGGCGGCGCGTCCGTGCCCGCGGGCACCGAAGCCGCGCAGGCGGCCGACGGCGTCGGCACCGGCTCGCACGGCGGCGTCGTGCTCACGCGCGGCACATTGTCCGTCGAGATCGTGATGACGGAAAAACCCGGCGACGCGCGGCTCGTCGTCTATCCGTTCGTCGACGGCAAGCCTGCGACCAGGGGCGTCGCCGTGTCCGGCACGCTGGTGCGGTACGACCGCTCGCACGAACCCATGCGTTTCGACGTCGCGGGCCAGAAGTTCGTGTCGACGCAATCGATCGCGAAGCCGCACGTGTTCGACGCGACGATCGACGTCAAGGCGGGCAACGAGGCCGCGTCGTTTCCGTTCGCGCGCGCGGACGGCGCGATCGCGCTGACCGATGAGCAGTTGAAGACGTCGAAGATCGCGCTCGCGAAGGCCGGCCCCGCGCAGATCGCCACGCCGTTCCAGCTGCCGGGCGAGATCAAATTCAACGAGGATCGCACCGCGCACGTCGTGCCGCGCGTGGCCGGCATCGTCGAACAGGTGTCGGTGTCGCTCGGGCAGAACATCGCGAAGGGGCAGGTGCTGGCCGTGATCGCGAGCACCGATCTCGCGGATCGTCGCAGCGAACTGCTGACCGCCGAACGCCGGTTGTCGGGCGCGCGCGCGACCTATGAACGCGAACGCACGCTGTGGCAGGAGCGCATCTCGGCGGAACAGGATTACCAGCAGGCGCAGGTTCAGTTGCGCGAGGCCGAGATCGCCGTGCAGAACGCGCGGCAGAAACTGGCCGCGCTGAACGCGCCGGCCGGCGCGGGCGCGCTGAACCGCTACGAATTGCGCGCGCCGTTCGCGGGCACGATCGTCGAGAAGCATGCGACGCCCGGCGAAGCGATCGCCGCCGACGCGAGCATGTTCGTGATCTCCGACCTGTCGACGGTGTGGGCCGAGATGGCCGTGCCCGCGCAGCGGCTGAACGACGTGCGCGTCGGCCGCGACGCGACGGTCAGCGCGACCGCGTTCGAATCGCGCTCGAGCGGCCCGATCGCTTACGTCGGCTCGCTGCTCGGCGAACAGACGCGCACCGCGCCCGCGCGCGTCGTGCTGCCGAATCCGGACGGCGTGTGGCGGCCGGGGATGTTCGTGAACGTGTCGGTCGACGCGGGCAAGCAGGCCGTGCCGCTCGCCGTCGCGAGCGACGCGCTGCAGGACGTCGACGGCGTGCCGTCGGTATTCGTGCGCTCGCCGAAGGGCTTCGTCGCACAGGCCGTCGAGACGGGGCGGCGCGACGACCGTGCGACCGAAGTGCTGAAGGGGCTCAAGCCGGGCCAGGAATATGTGGCCGCGAACAGCTTCGTGCTGAAGGCCGAACTCGGCAAGGGGAGCGCGGAACATGAATGAGCGTCACGTATCGAAGGCCCACGCAGTGGACGTTCCCTGCCTCAAGGAATCCCGCCATGTTTGAGCGCCTGATCCGCTTTGCGATCGCGCACCGCTGGCTCGTGATGCTGGCGATCGCGGCCGTGGCCGCGCTGGGCGTGTTCAGCTACCAGAAGCTGCCGATCGACGCGGTGCCCGACATCACGAACGTGCAGGTCCAGATCAACACGGCCGCGCCCGGTTACTCGCCACTGGAGGCGGAGCAGCGCATCACGTATCCGGTCGAAACCGTGATGGCCGGCCTGCCGGGCCTCGAGCAGACGCGTTCGATTTCGCGCTACGGTCTGTCGCAGGTCACCGTGATCTTCAAGGACGGCACCGACATCTACTTTGCGCGGCAGCTCGTCAACGAACGTATCCAGGAAGCGAAGGACAAGCTGCCCGCCGGCATCGCGCCCGCGATGGGGCCGACGTCGACCGGCCTCGGCGAGATCTACCTGTGGACCGTCGAGGCCGACGCGGCCGCGCGCAAGCCCGACGGCACGCGCTACACGGCGGCCGACCTGCGCGAGCTGCAGGACTGGGTCGTCCGGCCGCAACTGCGAAACGTGCGCGGCGTGACCGAGGTGAATTCGATCGGCGGCTACGTGAAGGAATACCGCGTCGCGCCGAACCCGGCGAAGCTGATGTCGTACGGGCTGACGCTCGCCGACGTCGTGCGCGCGCTCGAACGCAACAACGACAACGTCGGCGCGGGTTACATCGAGAAGCGCGGCGAGCAGTACCTGGTGCGCGTGCCGGGCCAGGCGCGCACCGTCGACGACATCGCGAACATCGTGCTGACCAACGTCGGCGGCGTGCCGGTGCGGATGAAGGAGGTCGGTCAGGTCGACATCGGCCGGGAGTTGCGCACCGGCGCCGCGACGTCGAACGGCGAGGAGGTCGTGCTCGGCACGGTGTTCATGCTGATGGGCGAGAACAGCCGCTCGGTCGCGAAAGCCGTCGCCGCGAAGATGGCGGATGTGAACCGCACGCTGCCGGCCGGCGTGAAGGCGATCCCCGTCTACGACCGCACCGTGCTCGTCGAGAAGGCCGTCGCGACCGTGAAGAAAAACCTGCTCGAGGGCGCGATCCTCGTGATCGCGGTGCTGTTCCTGTTTCTCGGCAACATCCGCGCGGCGCTGATCACCGCGCTCGTGATCCCGCTGTCGATGCTGATGACGTTCACCGGGATGGTCAACGCGAAGGTCAGCGCGAACCTGATGAGCCTCGGCGCGCTCGACTTCGGGATCATCGTCGACGGCGCGGTCGTGATCGTCGAGAACTGCGTGCGACGGCTCGCGCATGCGCAGGCCGTCGCCGGCCGGCCGCTGACGCGCGACGAGCGTTTCGCGGAAGTATTCGGCGCATCGCAGGAGGCGCGCCGCGCGCTGATCTTCGGGCAACTGATCATCATGGTCGTGTACCTGCCGATCTTCGCGCTCACGGGCGTCGAAGGGAAGATGTTCCATCCGATGGCCGTCACCGTGGTGATGGCGCTCGCGGCGGCGATGGTGCTGACCGTCACGTTCATTCCGGCAGCGGTGGCGCTGTTCATCGGCGAGCGCGTCGAGGAAAAGGAAAACCGCCTGATGGGGTGGGCGCGGCGTGCATACGAACCCGTGCTCGCCGCATTCATGACGCGCCCCGCGCGCGTGATGCTCGGCGCCGGCGCGATCGTGCTGGCCACGCTCGGGCTCGCGACGCGGCTCGGCAGCGAGTTCATCCCGAGCCTGAACGAGGGCGATCTCGCGGTCGCCGCGCTGCGCATTCCCGGCACGAGCCTGTCGCAATCGGTCGAGATGCAGAAGTCGATCGAGAAGACGCTGAAGGCGCGCTTCCCGGAAATCGAGCGCGTGTTCGCGCGCACCGGCACGGCCGAGATCGCGGCCGATCCGATGCCGCCGAACCTGTCGGACGGCTACATCATGCTGAAGCCGTCCGACAAGTGGCCCGATCCGAACAAGCCGCGCGATCAGCTCGTGCGCGAGATCGAGGCGGCGCTCGCGGAACTGCCGGGCAACGCGTACGAGTTCTCGCAGCCGATCCAGCTGCGCTTCAACGAGCTGATCTCGGGCGTGCGCAGCGACGTCGCGGTGAAGATCTTCGGCGACGACATGACCGTGCTGAACCAGACCGGCGAGCAGATCGCGGCCGCGTTGCAGAAGGTGCCGGGCGCATCCGAAGTGAAGGTCGAGCAGACCACCGGCCTGCCCGTGCTGACCGTCAACCTCGACCGCGACAAGCTCGCGCGTTACGGCGTGACGGTCGCCGACCTGCAGGATACGGTGGCCGCGGCCGTCGGCGGGCAGAAGGCGGGGACGCTGTTCCAGGGCGATCGCCGCTTCGACATCGTCGTGCGGCTGCCGGACGAGCTGCGCTCCGACATCGAGGCGATCAAGCGTCTGCCGATCGCGCTGCCCGCGCCGGCCGCGGGTGCCAGCGCGCCGCTCGCGCAGGCGCCGTACGTGCCGCTCGCGGAACTCGCGACCATCGAGGTCGCGCCGGGCCCGAACCAGATCAGCCGCGAGGACGGCAAGCGGCGCGTCGTCGTCAGCGCGAACGTGCGCGGCCGCGACGTCGGCTCGTTCGTCGCCGATGCGCGCGAGCAATTGCAACAGGACGTGCGCGTGCCGGCCGGCTACTGGGTGTCGTGGGGCGGCCAGTTCGAGCAGTTGCAGAGCGCGAGCGAGCGGCTGAAGCTCGTCGTGCCGCTCGCGCTGTTCATGGTGTTCGTGCTGCTGTTCGTGATGTTTAACAACGTGAAGGACGGGCTGCTGGTCTTCACCGGCATTCCGTTCGCGCTGAGCGGCGGCGTGGTGTCACTGTGGCTGCGCGGGATTCCGCTGTCGATCACCGCGGCGGTCGGCTTCATCGCGCTGTCCGGCGTCGCGGTGCTCAACGGTCTCGTGATGATCTCGTTCATCCGCAACCTGCGCGACGACGGGATGCCGCTCGACGCGGCCGTGCGCGAAGGCGCGCTCACGCGGCTGCGGCCCGTGCTGATGACCGCGCTCGTCGCGTCGCTGGGCTTCCTGCCGATGGCATTCGCGACCGGCACCGGCGCCGAGGTGCAGCGCCCGCTCGCGACGGTCGTGATCGGCGGTATCCTGTCGTCCACGGCGCTGACGCTGCTGGTGCTGCCGGTGCTGTACCGCGTGAGCCACGCGGTGTCGTGGCGCGCGGTATTGCGCGGCGGGTTCGGCGCGGGCGTGCTGCGCCGGCTGGGTTTCTTCAAGGGTAATGCGTGATGCGAATTCTGATTGTCGAGGATGAACCGAAAACCGGCGCCTATCTGCGCAAGGGCCTGACCGAAGCCGGCTATGTCGTCGACTGGGTGGAGGACGGCATCACGGGCCAGCATCAGGCCGAGACCGAGGAGTACGATCTGCTCGTGCTCGACGTGATGCTGCCGGGGCAGGACGGCTGGACGCTGCTGCAGAACCTGCGTCGCAGCAAGTCGACGCCTGTGCTGTTCCTCACCGCGCGCGACGACGTCGGCGACCGCGTGAAGGGGCTCGAACTCGGCGCCGACGATTATCTGGCCAAGCCGTTCGACTTCGTCGAACTCACCGCGCGCATCAAGTCGATTTTGCGGCGTGGCCAGCCGCGCGATTCGAACACGCTGCGGGTGGCCGATCTCGAACTCGACCTGACGCGCCGCAAGGCCACGCGGCAGCGCGACACGATCCTGCTGACCGCGAAGGAATTCGCGCTGCTGTGGCTGCTGATGCGTCGCGAAGGCGAGATCCTGCCGCGCGCGACGATCGCGTCGCAGGTGTGGGACATGAACTTCAACAGCGATACGAACGTCGTGGATTCCGCGATCCGGCGACTGCGCTCGAAGATCGACGACGCCTACGAACCGAAGCTGATCCACACCGTGCGCGGGATGGGCTACGTGCTCGAAGTGCGCGACGGCGCGGCCAAATGATCGCGCGCCTGCTGCCGCGCACGCTGCGCGGACGCCTGACCGCGCTGATCATCCTGTCGACGTCGGTGATCCTCGCCTCGAGCGGCGTCGCGCTGTACGAGGCGTTGAGCAATCGCATCGAGACGACGGCGGCCGAGCAGATGGCCGGTATTTCGACCGCGCTGGGCACGCATCTGGCGGACGCGCGTTCGACGGCCGACGTCGCGCGCAACCCCGATATCTGGATCGACCAGTTGCATGGGCATCCGAACATGGACCTGGCGATCTACGATGCGGCCGGCACGCGCATCGTCGGCACGCCCGGATTCCGGACCTACGCGCCGCTGCTGTCGACGGACGCGGGCCGTATTCCGGTATTCGTCGCGCCGCCCGGCGCGCGGCATCAGTATCTGGTGATGACCGTGCCGCTCGCCGGCGCGGGCGCGCCCGTCGTGCGCGTCGCGGTGCAGTACGACCGCAGCGCCGACGTGCTGCTGCTGCGCACGCATGCTTATACGATCGTCGTGATCGAGGTGTTCGGCGTCGTGCTGGCGGCCGCGATCGCATACGGCATCGCGGCGCTCGGGCTGAGCCCGCTGCGGCGCTTCGCGGCGCGGGCCGAGCAGATGTCGACGAGCCGGCTGGCCCATCCGCTGCCGGAACTCGAAACGTCAGGCGAACTGAAGGAACTGGAGCATGCGTTCAACGGGATGCTCGCGCGCCTGAACGAATCGTTTACGCGGTTGAGCCAGTTCTCGTCGAATCTCGCGCACGACATGCGCACGCCGCTCACGAACCTGCAGGCGGCCGCGCAGGTCGTGCTGTCGCAGCCGCGCGGCGCGGACGAATATCGCAGCGTGATCGAGTCGAGCATTGACGAGTATCAGCGGCTGTCGAGGATGATCGAGGACATGCTGTTCCTCGCGCGCTCGGAGCAGGCCGGCACGTCGATCGACGTGCGGCGGCTCGATGCGGCCGAGGAGGCCTCGCGAGTCGCCGGCTACTACGAGCCGCTCGCGGAGGACGCGGGTGTGTCGGTGAAGGTCGACGGCTACGCATGGGTCGACGCGGATCTCACGCTGTATCAGCGCGCGTTGAGCAACCTGCTGTCCAATGCGCTGGCGTATGCGCCGCGCGGCAGTGTCGTGACGATCGATTGTTCGGAACAGGCCGGCGCGACGACGATCGCCGTATCGGATACGGGGCCGGGCATCGATGCGCAGCACGTCGCGCGGATTTTCGAGCGCTTCTATCGCGTCGATCCGTCGCGGCACAATTCGGCGTCGGGGACGGGCCTCGGCCTCGCGATCGTCCGGTCGATCATGGACAACCATGGCGGCGAATGCGGCGTCGACAGCGTTCCCGGCCGGCGCACGACATTCTGGCTGCGCTTTCCGCAGCGGCCGCCGGGTGCGCCGAAGACGATGCCGGCGGCCCATGCTTGAGATCGCACGCCGGCACGGCCGCGCGTTCGCCGCGATACGTCGGCGCGCGGCACGCTGCCCGCGATCGCGCGGCAGCGCCCGCGCCTGACCGGCATCAGCGGGTCGCGAGGCTGTCGTGATTGTCGGCCTGCGGCGCCTTCTCGCCGGCATGCACCGAAATCCCGTGAAGCTCCTTGTTGCGCGCGACGATCTCGCCGGTCGGCGGGTACTGGGTCTTGCTCGTCGGCACCACGCCATCATGCTGCGCCTGCTTCAGTTCGTTGATGACTTCCGCGCGGGTCTTGCCCTGCATTTGTGTTTGCGTTTGTGCGAATGCGGCTTGCGTGGCGATGCCGAGAGACAGCGTCGCGGTGACGAACAGGGCAGCGAGTTTTACCGTTTTCATGGAGCTCTCCTTGATGAGGCCGCCGGGTGGCGATCCATGGAACCAGTATGCGAAAGCAGCCGAGCGTGACCGTGATCGGCAGATGAAAAATCCGTCAGATTGCGCGGCGGCGTGTCCAACGTGCGGGCCCTGGCCGACATGACGCGATCGTCATGTTCGGGTCATGCGTGCGATGAACGGAAAGCGGAGCATGTCGCTTGCCGACGGCCGATGGTGTCGTCGGCATGCGCGCCGTTCGCCGCGCCGGCATGGAAGGCGGCCGGCTTCGTTTCGACTTTCATTCCGGACCAAACAGTGGATCGTCCCGCCATTCGCCTGTCGTTGCTTGCGTTGCTGATTGCACCGTTGGTCGCCGGTTGCGCGTCGTCCCGTCCCGATGCAGGAACGGTCGGATCGTCCGCGCCGAAGGCCGTGCGCAATGCGGTGCCCGCCGGCCTGACGCCCGGCGAGCAGATCGACTATGCGGGACATCGCTGCGGCAATCCAAACTTCCACGTGAAGACGCATCCGTGCCTGTTCCCGAAGCGCAACGTCACGCCTTGATCTGTCGTACTGACGAAAAAAAGCCCGGCACTCACGGTGTCCGGGCCGAACGCGTGATCGTGCCGTGCGACAGCGATCCGCTTGCGTGGATTGCAACGGGCATCGCCCGTCACGCATTCGATGGTAGCGACACGATGCATCGCGAACCTGATCGGAAGATGAAATTTTCGTCATGCGCGTGCCCGCGCGTTGCCGCTGCCCCGATCAGAAACGATGGCGCAGCCCGAGATTGACGATCCCTTGCGTGCGCGTGCCGCCGTAGCCATAGGAGCCGATCGACGCCTGCGCCGTCTGCGTGCCGCCGTCGAGCGTGCGTTGCTCGCCATTCGCGCGTTGCCACGCGCCGACCGCATAGAGATCGGTGCGTTTCGACAGCACGTAGTCCGCGCCGGCCGACACCTGATGGTAGGTCGCGCGCGTATCGCCGCGGGCTTTCGTGTAGCTGTAGCCGACGCCGACGAGCAGGCTCGCGCTCGCCTGATAGTTGAAGAAGCCGCGCACGGTATCGTATTTCTGCGTGTTGCGAAATGCCGACATCGCATCGGCCTTGTACTGCGCGTTGCTGTAGTCGATGCCGACCGCGAAGGGCGCGAAGCTGTAGCGCAACGCGCCGCGTGCAATGCCGATCGACTTCGCGGAGATGTAGCCGCCGTTGACCAGCGATCCGTCGAACGTGCCGTCGGAGGTGCCGTTCCAGCCGGTCCGGATGCCGTCGGCAAGCGGCGACTTGTTGGCCGCGTAGTAGTAGCCGCCCGCGACATCGACCGGGCCGTTGCCGTACGAAAGCCCGGCCGACCAGGTTTGTCCCGCGCCCGTCTTGCCGGCCACGCCGCCGAGCGCAACCATGCCGACGAACTGGAACCCGGCGATCACGGGGGACGTGTACTTCACCGCGTTGTCGGTTCGCGACGACGTGTCGTAGTTGTCGACGTCGCCGGGCGTCGCATACACGCTGCCGAAGTAGAAATCGCCGGTAATCGGCCATGCGACATCGGCAAGCGCGTCGTACTGGCGGCCGATCGTCAGCGTGCCCCAGCGCGAGCTGTCGAGACCGACGAACGCCTGCCGGCCGAACATCCGGTTGCCTTGCCCGAGTGCGCCGGTATTCGGATTGAAGCCGTTCTCCAGCGTGAAGATCGCCTTCAGCCCGCCGCCGAGGTCTTCCGCGCCTTTCACGCCGAAGCGGTTCCCGAGCAGGTTGCCGTTGCCCAGGCCGACGAGATTCTTGCCGTCCGCATTGGCATTCCAGACGTACGTCAGCGACGTATCGAACAGGCCGTAGAGGCTGACTTCCGACGCGTGAACCGCGTGGGCGGTCGTGAGCAGCGCACCGGACAGCATGACGAGCCGAGATGGAGTGTTCATGTTGGGTCCCTGAGGTTCAAGTTGATCGTTTCGTGCGTCCGTCGATCGTGCCGCGGCGCGTTCCGCGTGCGGGCGACGAATATGGCGAACGTGCAGGCGATTCTGGGAACCATTCGAATCGCGACGGTGAGGGACAAATGAGAAAAATGTCATCCGCGCGTCATGTGAGTCGAAGCATCTCGTCGATTTGCTTCGCACTGCGATTCAGGGCGTGGCATGCGATGACGAAATCGTCATCCCGTGTTCATGATCGCGCACCGCCGCCGGATCAATCTTGGAACTCACGTTACCCATTCCGGACAAGGAGCGAAGCTCATGAACATTCGACGACCCCTGATTTCGATCGCCGTTGCCGCGCTGTCGATCGCCGCTTTCTCGCAGTCGGCCACCGCGCAGTCCAGGACTCGGCAGGAAGTGCGCCAGGAACTGCTGCGCGCCCGTCACGACGGCGTGATCCCGAGTCCGAAGCACGACTATCCGCCGAGCCCGGCCACCATCGCCCGCAATCAGGAAATCCATCGCGCGACGGTGCATCGCGGCGAATCCGCGCCGGTCGTCGATGCGCATGACAACGGCTTGGCCGTGCGTTGATATTTTTTCGAGGAGGAGCGGACGATGCGCAACATGATGAAAGCGATCGTACTGGCTGCGTGCCTGACGGCGACGGCCGCAACGGCGGCCGGCTGGCCGGAGCGCGCGCTGTCGCATGCGCCGGAACACGACGTCGGCCGCCGCGCGAGCGAACGGATGCGCTGCGAGTTCGCGGCGGTGCCGGCGGGCGAGTGGAGCGCGACGTTCACGCGCGGGCAATGCGAAGTCGGGAACGGGCGGCTCACGTTCCTGCCCGCCGAGGCGGGCGCCGCGCCGGCGCCGCTCGCCGAGCAGCGGATCGTGCTTCGCGAGGTCCGTACCGCGTCGCATCAGTCGCGCAAATTGAAGGAGCAACTGCAACTGACCACGCGCGACGAAGTGATCGCGCTGAACGTGCTGACCGACGACGGCAGCCGCAAGTCGCGCGAGCATGCGATCGACCTGTGGGCCGCATTGCGCAACGAGGGCGTGACGCCCGTCAACGGCACACGCATCGTCGAGACGTATCCGACCGCTGCGACGACGTGGTGATGCTCGCGTTTCAGCCGGCCTTCACCGAACCTTCGATCAGGAAGAACACGATGAAGCCGATGAAATGCCGGATGACGCACGACGGTTTCGCGCCGGGCGTCGCTCCGGCATCAAGCGGGGATTGAACACCTTGAAGCGGGCGTGTGCACGCCTGCGCCAGGTCACACTTGCGCGAGCGCCTGGTCGAGATCGGCGAGGAGGTCGTCGATGTGCTCGATGCCGATCGACAGCCGCACCGTTTCCTCCTTCACGCCGGCCTTCGCGAGTTCGGCCGGCGACAGTTGGCGGTGCGTCGTCGAGGCCGGATGCGTCGCGAGCGATTTGGTGTCGCCGATGTTGACGAGCCGCGTGAACAGCTTCAGCGCGTCCTGGAACTTCGCGCCGCCGTCGCGGCCGCCCTTCACGCCGAACGTCAGGATGCCGGGCGCGCGGCCCGACAGGTAGCGCGCGACGAGCGGATGATCCGGGTGATCGGGCAGCCCGGCGTAGTTCACCCACTCGACGTGTTCGTGGCGCGCGAGATGCTGCGCGATTTTCAGCGCGTTGTCGCTGATGCGCTCGACGCGCAGCGCGAGCGTCTCGATGCCCTGCAGGATCTGGAACGCGTTGAACGGCGAGATCGCCGCGCCCATGTTGCGCAGCGGCACGACCCGCGCGCGCCCGATATAGGCGGCCGGCCCGAACGCTTCGGTGTACACGACGCCGTGATAGCTGACGTCGGGTTCGTTGAGCCGCTTGAAGCGGTCCGCGTGCTGCGCCCAGGCGAACTTGCCCGAATCGACGATCGCGCCGCCGAGGCTCGTGCCGTGGCCGCCGAGATACTTCGTCAGCGAATGCACGACGATATCCGCGCCGTGTTCGAACGGGCGCAGCAGATACGGCGACGGCACCGTGTTGTCGACGATCAGCGGGATCCCGTGACGATGCGCGACTTCCGCGAGCGCGGCGATGTCGGTCACGTTGCCGAGCGGGTTGCCGACCGATTCCGCGAAGATCGCCTTCGTGCGTGCGTCGATCAGCGGCTCGAACGATGCCGGGTCGCGCGGATCGGCGAAGCGCGTCGTGATGCCGTATTGCGGCAGCGTATGCGCGAACAGGTTGTAGGTGCCGCCGTACAGCGAACTGGCGGACACGATGTTGTCGCCGGCTTCGGCGATCGTCTGGATCGCGTACGTGACGGCCGCCTGGCCCGACGCCAGCGCGAGCGCGCCGATGCCGCCCTCGAGCGCGGCGATCCGCTGCTCGAGCACGTCCGTCGTCGGGTTCATGATTCGCGTGTAGATGTTGCCCTGGACCTTCAGGTCGAACAGGTCCGCGCCGTGCTGCGTGTCGTCGAATGCGTACGCAACGGTCTGGTAGATCGGCACCGCGACCGCGCGCGTGGTCGGGTCGGGACGATAGCCGCCGTGCACGGCGATGGTTTCGAGTCGCCAGTTCGAAGTGGCCTGATCGGTCATGGGTGCTCCGTCTGTTGTTGTCGTGGTCGAGCGATTATAGGAGCAGGTGCGCGGCCGCCTTTAGAACGAATGGTTGGTTGCTTATGCGGCCGCCGCGCTTGCGGCGAGCGACGCGGCCGGGCTGCCCGCGATCAACGTCGCGGCGAACCAGGGCAAGCTGCTGCAACTGCTGGCGACGATTCGCGGCGCACGGCGCATCCTCGAAGTCGGCACGCTCGGCGGCTGGGACGGGTTTTCGATCTCGATCGTCGGCGCGTGACGCGCGCCGCGCTATCCTTTCACGCACACCACCTGACGCAGCGTGTGCACCACTTCGACGAGGCTGCGCTGCGCCGCCATCACCGCGTCGATGTCCTTGTAGGCCATCGGGATCTCGTCGATGACACCCGCGTCTTTCCGGCATTCGACGCCGCGCGTCGCGCTCACCTGGTCGTCGACCGTGAAGCGGCGCTTCGCCTCGGTTCGGCTCATCGAGCGTCCGGCGCCGTGGCTGCACGAACAGAAACTCTCCGGATTGCCGAGCCCGCGCACGATGAAGCTCTTCGCGCCCATCGAGCCCGGAATGATCCCGAGCTGCCCTTTCTGCGCGGACACCGCGCCCTTGCGGGTCACGAGCACGTCCTCGCCGAAGTGGCGTTCGCGCTGCACGTAGTTGTGGTGGCAGTTCACCGCGTGCTCGTCGAGCGCGAACGGTTTCGCGATCACGCCGCGCGCCGCGCCGATCACCGCGTCCATCATCGCCTGCCGGTTGCGGCGTGCATAGTCCTGTGCCCAGCCGACCGCCTCGACGTAATCGTCGAAGTGGCGGCTGCCCTCGGTGAAATACGCCAGATTGCGATCCGGCAGGTTCGCGATGTGCTGCCGCATGTCGGCCTGCGCGAGCTCGATGAACACGCTGCCGATCGCGTTGCCGACGCCGCGCGAGCCGCTGTGCAGCATGAACCACACGCGTCCGGCCTCGTCGATGCACACCTCGATGAAATGGTTGCCCGTGCCGAGCGTACCCAGATGCGCACGGTGGTTCGTCTTCTCCAGCTTCGGATACTTGTCGACGATCCGCTGAAAGCCCGGCAGCAGCGACTTCCACGATTCGGTCACGGCGGGCGGCGTGCGATCGCCCCATGCTCCGGGATCGCGGCGCCCCGGCACGCGGCCGTGCGGCACCGCGCGTTCGATCGCGCCGCGCAGCCCGCCGAGCGAGTCCGGCAGGTCCGCTGCCGTGAGCGTCGTGCGCGCCGCCATCATCCCGCAGCCGATATCGACGCCGACCGCGGCCGGAATGATCGCGCCTTTCGTCGGAATCACGCTGCCGATCGTCGAGCCCTTGCCGAGGTGGACGTCCGGCATCACCGCGACGTGCCTGAAGATGAACGGCATCTGCGCGGTGTTGCGCAACTGCGCGCGCGCATCGTCCTCGACCGCGACGCCTTGCGTCCACATCTTCACCGGTTTGCCGTTCGACAATTCCATCACCTGGAATTCGTCGCTACCCATTTGCCTCACCCTTCATTCCACTATTCGCGTCCGGCGCGGCATTCAACCGCTCACGCGTGGCAGATCGCGATGATCTCCGCGCTGGCCGCGTCGTCGAACGGCGCGCCGTGCCAGTCGCCGCACCATTCCGCCGACGTGAACCCGGCCGCCGCCACGCGCGCCCGCAGGTCGGGCTGCGCGATGAAGCGCAGCCGGCTCGCGTTCTTCATCCGCGTATTGTCGCGCTGAAAGTGGTAGACCGTGTCGAACGACACGATCGGGCCCTCGACCGCGGTTACCGCATGGTGCAGCTCGACGCTGCCGAACCCGGGCGAATCGATGCGGGACGCGGATGACTGCGGCGTCCAGCCACGCCACGGCTCGACACGCGGGTTGCGGGTGTCGAACAGGAAGCGGCCGCCGTCGGCCAGCACGCGCCGCACGCCGTGCAGCGTCGCGTCGATGTCCGCGTCGGTCAGCAGGCACTGGAACGCGTGTCCGGTCATCACGACGGCATCGAACGGCGCGCCGGGCGGCAGGCCGCCGAGATCGCACGCGAGCCAGCCGACCGCGCCGGCGCCGGGCTGGCGTCGCGCATGGTCGATCATCGCGGGCGCGGGATCGATCGCGACGACGTCGTGCCCGGCCGCCGCGAGCCGGCGCGCGAACGTGCCGGTGCCGCAGCCGAGATCGAGAATCCGTTGCCGCGTGGCGCCGATGCGCGATGCGTAGAACGCGAAGTCGCGATCGCCTGCGTTGAACTGGTCGTAGACCGCGACGAGGCGCGGGTCGGTATAGAGGATTTCGCCGGCGGTTGCCGCGTCGGACGTCATGCGAAACGCGCGCGTCAGCGGTGCTGGACCGCGACGCGCAGCCCGAGCGCGATGAAGATCGAACCGATGATCTTCCCCTGCCAGCGCGTGAGCCACGCAAGCCGCTTCACGAGGCGGCCGAGCGGGCGGATCGAGCACGCGATCAGCGTCGTGTAGAGCGAGCTGAGCACGACGAAGATCAGCCCGAGCACCGCGAACTGCACGAACGTCGAGCCGCGTTCCGGATGCACGAATTGCGGCATGAACGCGAGGAAGAACAGTGCGGTCTTCGGGTTCAGCACTTCGGCGGGGATCGCCTGCAGGTATGCCTTCAGCGGCGTGACGGGCGACACTTTCGGCAGCGACGGATCGGACGGCCTGTCGAGCAGCGCGCGCACGCCGAGGTAGATCAGGTACGCGGCGCCGACCAGCTTCACGACGTTGAACGCGAGCGCCGACGTCATCAGCAGCGCCGACAGCCCGACCGCCGCGAACAGCGTGTGCACGAAGTCGCCGCTCGCGACGCCGAGCCCGGTCAGGATGCCGGTCTTGCGGCCGCCCTGCACGGTGCGGCTCAGCACGAGCAGCACGGCGGGGCCGGGAATCAGGAACAGACCCAGGACGACGGCGGTGAAGGTGGTCAGCGTGGTCAGGTCGAACATGGCGGCTCCGGCAAGGTTGGCGCAGCGGCGGGGGATGACGCGGCGGCGCGAATGTTCCGATCATTCACTGCTCGATTCGCCAGAATATCAGCGTTTCGGGCATCGATGCTTGCTCCGGTCGCCGCCCGTCATCCGTCACCCGCCCGGCTCCCCCGCCAGAAAATCCACGAACGCCCGTATCTGGCGCCGACGCGGCCGCGGGATCGCGATGATCAATTCGATCGGCAACTTGCGCGGTTTCATCGGGTCGTTCGCGATCGGCTGGCTCATGCATGTGACGGGTGGGTATGCCGCAAGGCTTTACGTGGTGGCGGGCACGCTCGGTTGCTGAGTCGCAAGGGTGCGCGCGAGCACGCCGTGTCGGGAGGTGACAGCATCGTTGAAGGCAGGACTTGCCGGACGCAGCGGTCGAAGGTTCCGCTATGCGCCCGATGCGCGGACGTTTTGCACGATCTCCAACGCACATGCATCGGCCGACGCCTTCGACGTATCGATCACGCAATCGCTGAACGCACGTGCCGCATAGCCTTCCCGATACATCTCGGCGATACGTTGCCGCTCCCAGTCCGTCAGCGCCCGCGTGCCGCGATCCGACGACGCGATCGCCTCCGGTGGCGCGAGCGTCACGACGAACAGCCGCGCATCGCGTGCATCGCAGGCCGCGCGCAGGCGTTCGAATTCCGCCTCGCCGATCGGGTAAGCGGTCACCAGGTGGCGTTCATTGGCCTGCGCGACCTGCGTGACGAGACGCGTCAGCGCGATCGCCCACTGCACGTCGAACGGGGCGTCCCCGGGCGCGTCGTGATCGTCGCCGTCGATGAAGCGTGCATCGGGCAGCAGGCGTGCGAGTGCGCGACCGATCGTCGTCTTGCCGCTGTTGATCGGGCCGTTCAGGTGAATGACGATGAGGGAGGTCATGAGCCGAGTCTGAATTCGAACGACTCTCAGCTTGCCATGAACGCAGCAGCGTTGCAGCGCCGTTGGCGGGCGACGCGAACGTGATGCGATAGCGGGAAATGCAGGAAGGGGAGAGGCGGAAGGGAAACGGCATGCCGCGCATGCGACGACGCATACGCGGCTTGCCCCGCCGGGGCGCGTATCGGCTACGCGCCCGGCGTCGAACGAGGCGGCTTACTCGCCGCTGTCGCTCTTGATCTGCGGCAGCGCCGAAGCCTCACCCGGCGTCAGCAGGCCGACTTGCGAATACACGCGCAGCTTGTCGCGCGTATCGGTGATGTCGAGGTTGCGCATCGTCAGCTGGCCGATCCGGTCGCGCGGCGAGAACGTCGATGCCACCTTCTCCATCGACAGGCGTTCCGGCTGATACGTGAGGTTCGGCGACTTCGTGCTCAGGATCGAGTAGTCGTTGCCGCGGCGCAGTTCGATCTTCACTTCGCCGGTGATCGCGCGCGCGACCCAGCGCTGTGCCGTTTCGCGCAGCATGATCGCCTGCGGGTCGAACCAGCGGCCCTGATACAGCAGGCGGCCAAGACGGCGGCCGTTCTCGCGGTACTGCTCGATCGTGTCTTCGTTGTGGATGCCGGTGACGAGACGCTCGTACGCGATGTACAGCAGCGCGAGGCCCGGGGCTTCATAGATGCCGCGGCTCTTCGCCTCGATGATGCGGTTCTCGATCTGGTCGCTCATGCCGAGGCCGTGGCGGCCGCCGATGCGGTTCGCCTCGAGCAGCAGCTCGACCTGGTCCTTGAACTCGACGCCGTTCAGCGCGACCGGCTGGCCCGCTTCGAAGCGCACCGTCACTTCCTCGGCGGCGATCTTCACGTCGTCGCGCCAGAACGCGACGCCCATGATCGGGTTCACGATCTTGATGCCGCTTTCGAGGCTTTCCAGATCCTTCGCCTCGTGCGTCGCGCCGAGCAGGTTCGAGTCCGTCGAATACGCCTTCTCGGCCGACATCTTGTATGCGAAGCCGGCCTGGTTCATGAACTCGGACATTTCGGCACGGCCGCCGAGTTCGTCGATGAACGTCTGGTCGAGCCACGGCTTGTAGATCTTCAGATCCGGGTTCACGAGCAGGCCGTAGCGGTAGAAGCGCTCGATGTCGTTGCCCTTGTACGTGCTGCCGTCGCCCCAGATGTTGACGCCGTCTTCCTTCATCGCGGCGACGAGCATCGTGCCCGTCACGGCGCGGCCGATCGGCGTCGTGTTGAAATACGTGACGCCGGCCGTCGTGATGTGGAACGCGCCGCTTTGCAGCGCGGCGATGCCTTCGGCGACGAGCTGCGCGCGGCAGTCGATCAGGCGGGCGCCGGCTGCGCCGTATTCGATCGCGCGTTTCGGGATCGCGTCGTAATCGTCTTCGTCGGGCTGGCCGAGGTTCGCCGTATATGCGTACGGGACGGCGCCCTTCAGTTTCATCCAGTGCAGCGCGGCGCTGGTGTCCAGGCCGCCGGAGAAGGCGATACCGACCTTCTGGCCGGTCGGGAGGCTTTCGAGAATCGTGCTCATAGGAATTACCGTGGATTGAAGCCGGTGGGATCGTATTTCGCGGAATATGCGAGTATCGGCTGTCCGGGAAGTTGGGGCAAGACCTGATTTTCGCGCCAATACGTCGTCGGGCCTGTCGCGGCGGGCCCGGCGGGCGGTTAACCGGCCGGAGAATCCGGCGGGAACCGGCCGCGGGCGGCTGTCGAAACCGGCGGAAACGCGGCGGCGCGCAGGCCCGGTTTCCGGGGCCGGATCGGCCGACCGGCACGGTCGCCGTCGACAGGATGCCGGTCCGTCTTCATGAAAGATATTTGAAAGTATTGCCGGCGTTTCCCGCCATCCGCCGGTCTTCAGATATTCCACGCCTGCGCGGTATCGAGCAGTTTCTCGCGCAACTGATCCACTTCGCCGGCCAGCTTGGCCGTGATCGACACGTAGCCCGACAACTGCGGCGGAGGCAGGTCGTGCGGCGGCTCGGCCGGCCGGCGGCGAGCCGCGAGCCGGCTCGGCGTGCCGAACTTGAGCGCGCGGCTCGCGCCGACGAGCGTATCGCGGATGCGCCGGTTCACGGCCTTCATGTCGTTGCGCATGTATTCGCGGGCAGCCAGGTCGTCGCGGGCCGGCACCATGCTCGACAGGATTTCCAGGTAGCCGATGCACAGGCGCAGGCTGCGCTGGATCGCCTCGAGGTGCGTGACCGAGATCTCGCATTCCTTCGACACCGACGGCATCAGCGAACGCAGCTGCACCAGCAGCGCGCTCAGCGCGGCCATTTCCTTCAGGTGCGCGTCGTCGCTCACGTGGCGGTCGCCCGCGAGGCGCGTATGCACGGCCGCGCACGCGCGCAGCGCGTCGGCGAGCTTGTAGCGCCACGAGTAGGTCGCGTAGAGCGGCAGCGCGAACGAGAACGCCAGCGCGATCGCGATGCCGGCCAGCACGTTCACCGCGCGCCACAGGCCGTCGACGATCTCGTTGTCGCCGTGCCCGGCGACGATCACCATCGTGATCGCCGACAGCAGCGCGATGTAGCCGGCCTTGCCGATCGCGTGATAGGCGCAGACCCCGCACGCGATCGCCATCAGCAGGTAGATCGCGAGCGGCGCGTGCAGGACGGAGTAGAGCAGGATCAGCCCGAGCCCCGCGAGCGCGCCGATCGACGTGCCGAGCGCGCGCTCGGCCGCCTTCTTGCGGATGTTGCCGTGGTGCTGCAGCCCGCCGACGACGATCAGCACGGTGATCGTCGACCATTCGCCGTGCGGCACGCGCAGCCCGGTGGACAACGCGATCGACACGAGGATCGCGAGCGCGACGCGCGCCGCATGGATCAGCTTCGCGTGCCGGTAGCGGCGGTAAGGGTCCAGCAGGGGACGGAGGGCGTGGCGCAGGAGCGGCGGCAGTCGGGCAGGGAGCTGGGCGGTCATGACGGTGCGGGGGTGGCCGGCGGGGTGGCCGGAATACGCGCGGGCGGCCAGCGCGGGCCGGCGCCGCGCCGCACGCGCAGCTGACGTAACGCTAGCCGAACGCGCGCGGGCTGTCCACGGCGGCGCGGCGCGGGTGCCCCGGCGGCGGCGTCACGCGTCGGCCGTGCTTGCCTCGGCGTGCGACACGCGATTGCGTCCGCCGGACTTCGCGCGGTACAGCGCCTCGTCGGCCTGCCGCAGCAGCGTCGCGGCGTTGACGCGCCCGCCGGTAGCGGTCGCGGCGCCGATGCTCGCCGTCACGTGCCCGTACGGGCTGCGGTCGTGCGCGATGTCGAGCCCGGCGATCGCGCGGCGGATCCCTTCGGCGACGGTCGCCGCGCCCCGCGCATCGGTGTCGGGCAGCGTGACGACGAATTCCTCGCCGCCGTAGCGCGCGACGTGGTCGCTGTCGCGGCGCAGGCAGCGCGACGCCGATTGCGCGACGCGGCGCAGCACGTCGTCGCCGGCGAGGTGGCCGTAATAGTCGTTGAACGCCTTGAAATGATCGACGTCGACGAACAGCACCGACAGCGGGCGGCCGCTGCGCGACGCGCGCTGCGCTTCCTTCGCGAGCACCGTGTCGAACGTGCCGCGGTTGTCGAGCCCGGTCAGTGAATCGGTGTGCGCGAGCCGGTACAGCTTTGACTCGGCGATCTGCCGGCGCCTGAGTTCGCGCGACAGCGCGAGCGAGCCCCACGCGATGAACACGGTAAACAGGCCCATCAGCACGGCGGTCCAGATCGTGCGATGGCGCCACGACGCGTAGATGTCGATCTCGGCGGGCGCGACGTCGACGATCAGCGGCAGATTCGCGAGATGCTTGTAAACATAGATGCGCCGCACGCCGTCGATCGCGCCGACGCCGGTCAGCGCGCCTTCGCTCCTGCGCTGCGCCTCGATGAAGAGCGGGGAGTCGTGAAGGTCGAGGCCGACCACGCGCGCATCGAACGGCAGGCGGGATACGAGCACGCCGTTGTCCTCGACGATCGCCGCGCTGCCGTGCTTGCCGACCGCGAGACCGTCGAGCAGCGCGCGGAAGTAGTCGATGCTGAGCGTGCCGACGACGATCCCGCCGAAGCGGCCGTCGGCCAGCGTGATCCGTCGGCTGAGCGCGATCGTCAGCGCACCGCCGCGCAGGCGGGACGCATAGGGCCGGCTGATGTAGAGGCCCTGCGCGAGCCGGTCGCGATGCACGGCGAAATATTCGCGGTCGGCGAAATTGCCTTGCCGCGGCGGCGATGCGGCCGAATCGATCACGATATTGCCGTGCGGATCCATCACGAAAATGGCGCCGAGATACGCGCCGCTCGCAGCGCGGTCGAACAGCAGCCGGTGACGCTGGTGCGGCGGCAATGCCATCAGTTCCGGATCGGCGAGGCCGTCGACGACGTTTTGCAGCGACAGATCATACAGTTCGATATTGCGGGAAATATCGCGCTCGATCAGCAGCATCAGGTTGCGCGCATTTTCGACCGCATGGTCGTATGCGTCGTGGCGTGCCTCGATTAAAAGCGACGTCGAGAGCCCCCAGCTGAACAGCAGCAGCACGATGCCCGCGACGAGCACGCCGCGGGGCGACAGAATGCGTGCCACGGCCGACGCGGTATGACCGCGCAGCGCAGCGAGCGGCGTGTGTGGCTTCATCCTAGGGAGCGGGGGGCGGAAATTTGCGTCGTCGACGATTCCGCGCACTGATTAATTCGCATTAATCGGGATTATCTCGCGAATTCCCGAATTTCGTCGCGCGATGCAAAACATGCATGCATCGTTCACGATTTGGAACGATTACATGTCATTACCGTGAACCAGGTGCCCAAACTGATTTGAATCAATTCACGGGTGGCCGATATTTTGTCTGATTATTGGCGATGAATGCCGTTCGATTTGTCGGTTTAATACAGGATCCGACGATTGCGCAGGCGCAATTACGCATTGCACGGTGCGCCATCGCGGATGGCCACCGAATGGCGCGACCTGTGCCGCGCCACCCGCGGCCGTGCCGTCGTCTCGTCGCCGCGCCGCATCCAACTTGTTGATTCTGCTGCGTCTGCATGCGGCGGCGGGGCGGCCGGCGCTCAGCTGTCCGGGCGGCGAATCAGGTAGAATCCGCGCTTCGCCGCAGGCGCCCGGCGCGCAACGCGTATCGGGGCCGCATCGAATGCAACGCCGCAGGCGGCGCGCCGCGCCCCGATTCCGCATGCGCCGGCTCCGGATGCCGGCCCGCTCAACGTTCGTCTCGTTTATGTCCGCACTTCCGAATTCCGACCAACCCGGTTCGTCCGCGAACCCACCCAAGCTTCATCGCGCGCTGAAGGCGCGCCATCTGACGATGATCGCCATCGGCGGCTCGATCGGCACGGGCCTGTTCGTCGCGTCCGGCGCGTCGATCTCGCAGGCCGGCCCCGGCGGCGCGATGGTCGCGTACATGCTGATCGGCCTGATGGTCTACTTCCTGATGACGAGCCTCGGCGAAATGGCCGCGTTCATGCCGGTGTCGGGCTCGTTCGCGACCTACGGCGCGAAATACGTCGACGAAGGCTTCGGCTTCGCGCTCGGCTGGAACTACTGGTACAACTGGGCCGTGACGATCGCGGTCGAACTCGTCGCCGCGCAGCTCGTGATGCACTACTGGTTCCCGGACGTGCCGGGCGTCTGGTGGAGCGCCGCGTTCCTCGGCGTGATGTTCCTGCTCAACGCGCTGACCGTGCGCGGCTTCGGCGAAGCCGAATACTGGTTCGCGCTGATCAAGGTCGTCACCGTGGTCGCGTTCATCGGCGTCGGCCTGCTGATGATCTTCGGCATTCTGAAAGGCGCGCCGGGCAACGGCTGGGGCAACCTGACGATCGGCGACGCGCCGTTCGCGGGCGGCCTGCCGGCGCTGATGGGCGTCGCGATGATCGCGGGCTTCTCGTTCCAGGGCACCGAGCTGATCGGCGTCGCGGCCGGCGAATCGGAGAACCCGCGCACGACGATCCCGCGCGCGGTGCGTCAGGTGTTCTGGCGGATCCTGCTGTTCTACGTGCTGGCGATCTTCGTGATCGGCGTGCTGATTCCCTATACCGATCCGAACCTGCTGAAGAGCGACGTGACCGACATCGGCGTGAGCCCGTTTACGCTCGTATTCCGCCACGCGGGCCTCGCGTTCGCGGCCGGCGTGATGAACGCGGTGATCCTGACGGCCGTGCTGTCGGCCGGCAACTCGGGCATGTACGCGTCGACGCGGATGCTCTACAACCTCGCGACGGAAGGCCGCGCGCCGAAGCTGTTCGCGAAGCTGTCGCCGGGCGGCGTGCCGCGCAATGCGCTGTATGCGACGACCGCCGTCGGCGCGCTGTGCTTCTTCACGTCGCTGTACGGCGACAAGACGGTGTACCTGTGGCTGCTGAACACGTCGGGGATGACGGGTTTCATCGCGTGGCTCGGCATCGCGATCAGCCACTACCGGTTCCGCAAGGGCTACGTGACGCAAGGCTACGCGCTCGACCAGCTGCCGTACCAGTCGAAGTGGTTTCCGTTCGGTCCGCTGTTTGCATTCGTCCTGTGTCTCGTGATCGCGCTCGGCCAGGACTATCAGGCGTTCCTCGCGAACCGGATCGACTGGGCGGGCGTGGCCGCGACCTACGTCGGCATTCCGCTGTTCCTCGTCGTGTGGCTCGGCTACCGGTTCCTGAACAAGAGCCGCTTCGTGCGCTACGAGGACATGGAGATCGCACCGTGGGTCGCCGCGAACCGCGGCGCGCAGCTGCAGCGCGTGGAGAACCGCGAAACCGTGGGCTGATGCCGGCGCGGCATGCGGCCGCGCGATGGCGCAACGAAACGGGAAGCCGCGCGCTTCCCGTTTTTTTTGTCCGCTTTTCCCTGCACGGGGTCAAAGCCGGTTATATTGCCCGACCCTACCGGGCCACGGCCCGGCCGGCGCGACGAGCGCGGCGCGGATCGGGCATCCGGCGCGCGCCTGTCGCGGCGGCCGGCGGCGCCCGGCGTTTTCATCGCTCCGCCGCGGCCGGCACGGCCTGCGGAGCGCGCAACCCAGAGGAATCCATGAGCGCATCACCCGCCGAGCGGAAGGCCGGACCCGTTTCCATCGTGCGAATCGAAGCCGCGATCAACGCGTGGCGCGAAGTGTATCCGCCGGCGCCGGACGGCGAGGACGGCTACGCGCTCGACGCCGGCAGCAACTGCCTGGCCGAGCTGTACGGCGCGATGATCTGCTATCGGCTGCCGGACGTGCCGCTCGACTCGCTGAGCGACGCGCAGCGCGATGCGCTGTACGCGACCGAGGCGTGACGCGCGGTCGAGACGCCGCCGCGACGCGGCGTCGATGAAGCAACGGGAAGCCTGACGGCTTCCCGTTTTGCTTTGCGCGGTGCCGGACGCCGGGGCGGCGCCGCGCTGCTCGCGCCGGTATCGGCGCGGGCTGAGGTATCGTCATGGCATCGGGATCAGGCGATCACGGGACGACCGGCGCGGCACGCATGCGCGCGGGGCCGAATGAACGTCCGTTGCCGGTCCGGGAGGGATCGAACATGGAGTTGAGACACCTCCGCTACTTCGTCGCGGTTGCCGAGGAGCGGAATTTCACGCGCGCGGCCGAGCGCCTGCACATCGCGCAGCCGCCGCTCAGCCGGCAGATCCAGCAGCTCGAGGAGGCGCTCGGCGTGCCGCTGTTCGAGCGCAACGCGCGGCCGCTGAAGCTGACCGACGCGGGGCGGTTCTTCTATTCGCACGCGGTGCAGCTGCTCGCGCAGACCACCGAACTCGAATCGATGACGAAGCGCGTCGGCAAGATCGAGCGCAGCATGTCGGTCGGGTTCGTCGGCTCGACGCTGTACGGGATGTTGCCGAAGATCATCCGGCGCTTTCGCAGCGAATATCCGGCCGTCGAGCTGAGCCTGCACGAGATGTCGACGATGGACCAGATCAAGGCGCTGAAGGAAGGGCGCATCGACGTCGGGTTCGGGCGCATCCGTCACGAGGACCCGAGCGTGCGGCGCGTCGTGCTGCGCGAGGAGCGGATGATCGTCGCGCTGCCGGTCGGTCACGTGCTCGACGGCGCGAAGCCCGTGCTGTCGCTGCACGATCTCGTGAACGACACGCTGATCATCTTCCCGAAGGCGCCGCGGCCGAGCTACGCGGACCAGGTGCTCGCCGCCTTTCACGATCGCGCGTTGCAGCCGCGCAAGATCTACGAGACGCGCGAACTGCAGATCGCGCTCGGACTCGTCGCGATGGGCGAGGGCGTGTCGGTCGTGCCGCACAGCGTGTACGGCCTGAAGCGCGACGACATCAGCTACAAGCCGCTCGACGATCCGAACCTCGTGTCGCCGATCATCATGAGCATGCGGATGCTCGACGAATCGGAGGACATCCGCGCGATGCAGGCGCTGATCTACCGGCTGTACGACGAGTCGCAGATGGAGTATCTGCCGCCGCAGCCCGAATGAGCGTGCGGGCGGTGGGGGCTTGCTTGACGCCGCGCGCGTCGCCGGGCCACCATCGTCGGCATTCGATGCGGCCCGCCCGCGTGCGGCCGCCTTCATGCAGACGACGACACACATGACTGACATCGTGACCGAGGAGACCTGGGTCGAGACGCCGCAAGGGCGGCTCTTCGCGAAGCGCTGGCGCTGTGAGCCCGCGCAGGCACCGGCCGCGCCTGCGCCGGCCGCGCCGATCGTGCTGCTGCACGATTCGCTCGGCTGCGTCGAGCTTTGGCGCGACTTCCCCGCGCAACTCGCGCGCGCCACGCGGCGCGACGTGATCGCATATGACCGGCTGGGCTTCGGCCGGTCCGATCGTCATCCGGGGCAACTCGGCATGACGTTCGTGCGCGACGAGGCCGACCACGGATTCCATGCGCTGCTCGAGCGGTTCCGCATCGATGCGTTCGTGGCGTTCGGGCACAGCGTCGGCGGCGGGATGGCCGTCGGATGCGCGGCCGCGTATCCGGCGCGTTGCCGCGCACTGGTGACGGTCTCCGCGCAGGCGTTCGTCGAGGATCGCACGCGCGACGGCATTCGCGAGGCGGCGCAGCAGTTCGACGCGCCCGGCCAGCTCGACCGGCTCGCGCGTTATCACGGCGACAAGGCTGAATGGGTGCTGCGTGCGTGGGTCGATACGTGGCTGTCGCCGGCGTTTCGCGACTGGTGTCTCGACGACGACCTGCCGCGCGTGCGTTGCGCGACGCTCGCGATTCACGGCGAGCAGGACGAATACGGGTCCGACGTGCATCCGAAACGGATCGCCGCGCGCGTCGCGGGGCCGTCGTCGTTCCTGCTGCTCGATCGATGCGGACACATGCCGCATCGCGAGCGGACCGACGACGTTCTCGCGGCCGTGGCGACGTTCCTGCGCGACGCGCTCGCCTGAACGCCAGCGCGCCGGCGTGCGATGCGACCGGCGGGCCGGGCCCGCCGGGGCTCAGAACGACAGCTGGATTGCGAGGTCGATCGCGAGAATCGCGATCGAGCAGCCGATGCCGAGAACCACGTTCGGCAGCCGGTGTTCGAAGTCGCGATTGTCGCGGCGCATCGCGGCACCGAGCAGGAAGATCGCCTCGACGACGATCTGCAGTCCGACGAACAGCAGCATCAGCAGATATTCGTAACCCATCTGCTTGTACGCGGCGAATTGCATCCCGTGATCGCGGATCCATTGGCCGACGCGCAGCAATTCGTAGACGAACAGCAAGGCGGGAAACAGGTAGCTGATGAAATACGTCGGCGCGGTGGCGTGCCGTAGTTCGAGGTGGAAGTGCTGATGCGTGGTAGCCATCAAGAAGCCCTCCTTGCAACGCATGATTGCGGTCGCGACGGCGGCGCGACGACGTGCGGACTAAGGGATTGCCCGAGGCATCGTGCGCGGTCGTACGGCACCAGCATACTGCTGCGCGGGAAATTTGGCATCCCGTCCGTGCGATCGTTGTAAAAACCCCTCCGCATCATGCGATGCGCTCAACGGCCGTCGCGCGCGGTGCGCGTTCGACGCGGACGCACGTTCCTGACCGGGCGTCGCCTGCGCGGCCGCTCACGCTTTCGCGTGCGCGCCTTCGACGAACAGCTTCGCGACCGACCGGAATTCCCGCTTCAGCGACAACCCGGGCACCGTCAGCCAGCGCAGCATCGCCGCGAGATAGAGGTGATGAAACCACGTGGCGAGCTGGTCGGCCGCCAGCGCGGGGTTCAGTTCGCCCGCCTGCTGTCCGGCCGCGATCAGTTGCTGCCACACGAGCGCGATGTCGCCGCCGCCGTCCTTCCCGCTGTCCGCTTCCACCACGCCGATGCTCAGGAACCGATGCCGCAGGTATGCGAGCAGATACACCGGATGCTGCTCGCACCATGCGGCCGACGCGTCGAGCACGCAGGCGATCCGCGACGCAAAGGTCCGCCGTCGCGCGACGTCACGCTGCAGGTGCGCGAGGTCGCGCGCGAGTTCGCCTTCGAGCCAGTGCGCGAGCACGGCCTCCTTCGTCGGAAAGTGGTTGTACAGCGTACGTTTCGCGACATCGGCCTGCGCGGCGATCTGTTCCATCGTCACGGCATCGTAGCCGTGCGCATCGAACAGGCGTGCGCCGGTGTCGGCGAGATGCGCGAGCATCTGGATGCGCTTGCGTGCGCGGCGGCCCGGATCGTCGGTCGTCGTCGGCATGGTTCGGTATCGACTTAAAGTGCACGAATTGCATTAGTATACGACGTGCATTTTTATGAATCCACTCGCCTGCATCGTGCAGGAGGAACCACGCATGAAGCTCGTCATCGCCACCTACGGCACCGAAGGCGACACGCGCCCGCTCGCGGCGCTCGGCCGCGCGCTGCTGGATGCCGGCCATGAGGTCCGGTTGCTGGCCGACGCCGCGACGCTCGGTTCGGCCGCCGCGCTCGGCGTGCCTTGCGCGCCGCTGTCCGGCGACATCCGCGCGGCGATCGCGCCGGATGGCGCGTTGTCCGACGCGGTGCGCGGGCGCGGCGGTTTCAACGACACGTCGAAGGCGCTCGCCGCGATCGCGAATGCGAATACGGCGGCGTGGATGCGCGAAGTCGCGGCCGCGTCGGCCGGTTGCGATGCGATCCTGGTGTCGGGGCTGGCGTCGTTCGTCGGGCTGTCGATCGCCGAGTATCGCGGCGTGCCGGCAATCGGCACGGGGATGATCCCGATCACGCCGACCGCGGCGTTCGCGTCGCCGTTTCTGCCGCCCGGCAAGGTGCCGCGCTGGCTGAATCGCGCGAGCCACAGGTTCGTGAACGCGCTGCTGTGGCATGCGTTCAGGAAGGCGACCAATGCGGCGCGCGCCAGCGTGTGCGGACTGCCGCCGCGCCGGCGCGTATGGACCGATCATCCGATGCTGTACGGCGTGTCGCCCGCGCTGCTGGCCGATCCGGCCGACTGGCCGTCGCATGTGCTGGCATGCGGTCAGTGGCGCGTCGACGCGCCGGCGTGGACGCCGCCGCCCGCGCTGTCGAGCTTCCTCGACGCGGGCGATCGACCCGTGTATATCGGCTTCGGCAGCATGGCCGGGTTCGACCGGGCCGCGATGGTCGATGCGCTGCTGCAGGCGCTCGACGGCCGGCGCGCGCTGTTCCATCCGGGCTGGAGCGGCATCGATGCGTCGATGCTGCCGGCGCACGTGTGCGTGATCGGCGAGACGCCGCACGACTGGTTGTTTCCGCATGTATCGATGGCGATCCATCACGGCGGATCGGGTACCACGCATTCGGCCGCGCGGGCGGGGATTGCGTCGGTCGTCGTGCCGTTCGCGGGCGATCAGTTCTTCTGGGCGAGCCGGCTGCAACGCCTCGGCGTGGCCGATGGGCCGGTGGCGGGGCGCCGTGTGGACGCCGCGGCGCTCGCACGCGCGATCGCGTTCGCGGCACGCGCCGACACGCAAGCGCGTGCCGCCGAACTCGGTGCGCGGATCGCGAGGGAGGACGGGGTGCGGCTGGCGGTCGGCGCGATCGAGCGCTGGGGGCGCCCCGGCGTGCGCTGAACGCGTCCGCCCCGCGTCAGAAATGCCCGGTGAACCGGTAGCGGCTGCCCGGATGCCACAGATTGGCCACCGACGCGACCATCCCTTGCGACCACGTGCGCCGATGCAGCAGCAGGCACGGCTCGCGTTCGTCCGTCGTCAGGTGGCGGCGCGTTGCCGCGTCGGGCATCGCGGCCTCGATCCGGTATTCGACCCGCTGCAGCGGTGCGACGCGCGTCAGGTACTGGTTCGGCGTCGTCGTCGTGAAGTCCTGCAACGCATATTCGGGCGCGCAAGCCGGGTTGACCCAGCGCTCCTCGAGCTGCACGGGCGTGTCGTTCTCGAAGTGCAGCACGCGCGAATGGAAGATCGGGCTGCCGGTGTCGAGCTGCAGCTCGTCGGCGAGCTTCGCGTCGGCGACGGCCGCGCCGACCTCCAGCACCTGCGCACGATACGCATGGCCGCGCGCGGCGACTTCATCCGAGATGCTGCGGATCGCGACCAGCGTCGATTCGTATTTCGGCGACGCGACGTACGTACCCGAGCCGCGCGTGCGCGTGAGCACCTGTTCGGCCGTCAGCTCGCGCAGCGCGCGGTTGACCGTCATCCGCGCGACGTTGAATTCGCGCGCGAGCTCGTTCTCCGACGGCACCTGGTCGCCTTCCGCCCACTCGCCCGCATGAATGCGCGCGAGGATGAAGTCCTTGATTTCCTGATAGATCGGTGTGGTCATTGCATTGCTGTTCAAGAGACGGCGGCCGCGTGCCGTCGCAGGCCGGCCTTCGTGCGGTGTCCGGGCGGAGTGTACCGGGTTCGACGCGGTGCGGGCCCGACTGTGGGCCCGGGATTCGGGTAATTCCGGCCTGCGTCCGGCGCGCCGGTCGAGGGGGCCGCGAGGGCCATACGGACCTTGGTCGCCGCGTCGGCGAGCGCGACAGGCGAAAAAGTATAGACAAATGTGGGCGCGCCGACGACGGACGGAATCCGCACAGAAAGCTGGATTTCATCTGCATGTAATCTGTAGCGAATTGAAATATAAGGGAAATTCGCTCATGGAAACAATCAACCGACAATTAGAGATAAACACGGATTGCTGGCAGTGACCTGAAAAAGGCAAAGTTGTATGTACAACTTCGGAAGTCGACAGACGGGCGGCTCCCGGGTTGGAAGGGTTCGCGGCGGCGACGCCGACGGGACCCGTGCCCAGTTCGCCTAAGACAGGAACGCCATGAAGAAACTCGCGCTCAGTATTGCCCTTGCCTGCCTCGCGGTCGGTGCCCACGCCAAGGATTGGTCGACGATCCGGTTCGGCGTCGACGCCAGCTATCCGCCGTTCGAATCGAAGGACGCAAGCGGCAAGGTCGTCGGCTTCGACGTCGATCTCGGCAACGAGATCTGCGCACGGCTGAAGGCGAAATGCGTGTGGATCGAGAACGACTTCGACGGGATGATCCCGGCGCTGAAGGCGAAGAAGTTCGACGGCGTGCTGTCGTCGATGTCGATGACGCCGGCGCGCGCCGAGCAGATCGCGTTCTCCGACAAGCTGTTCAACACGCCGACGCGCCTGGTCGCGAAGAAAGGCGCGAACCTGCAGCCGACGGCCGAATCGCTGAAGGGCAAGTCGGTCGGCGTCGAGCAGGGCACGATTCAGGAGACCTACGCGAAGGCCTACTGGGCGCCGAAGGGCGTGCAGGTCGTGCCTTACCAGAACCAGGACGGCGTGTACCAGGACCTGATGTCCGGCCGCCTCGACGCCGCGCTGCAGGACGCGGTGCAGGCCGACCTCGGCTTCCTGAAGACGCCGCGCGGCGCGAACTTCGAATTCGCCGGCAAGGACATCGACGATCCGAAGACGCTCGGCAACGGCGCCGGCATCGGGATGCGCAAGGACGACGCCGACCTGAAGGCGAAAATCGACCATGCGATCGCCGACATGATCAAGGACGGCACGTACAAGAAGCTCGAGAAGAAGTACTTCGCATTCGACGTCTACGGCGGCTGATCGTCCATGCGGCGCGCGTCGGCTGTGGCGCGCGCCGCGTCGGTTGGCGCGTGCAACCCGCTTCGCATGATGCGTCCGGCTTGATGAGCAAGTCGCATCAGGTAGTGCGCAGATATCGTTTGATGCGCCGTTAATGGCTATTGACAATCCAGCCACTTCGTTCTGGATCCCTTATATGATCTTCCAAGGATTTGGCCCGCTGTTGTGGGCCGGCACGGTCGAGACCGTGAAGCTCGCGGTGCTGTCGCTCGCCGCGTCGCTCATACTGGGCCTCGCGGGCGCGGGCGCGAAACTGTCGACCAACCGCGCGCTGAAGTCGGTCGGCACGTTCTACACGACGCTGATCCGCGCGGTGCCCGATCTCGTGCTGATGCTGCTGCTGTTCTACGGGATCCAGATCCTGCTGAACGACGCGACCGACCTGCTCGGCTGGGATCAGATCGACATAGACCCGTTCGTGGCCGGCGTCGTGACGCTCGGCTTCATCTACGGCGCGTACTTCACCGAGACGTTCCGCGGCGCGTTTCTCGCGGTGCCGCGCGGCCAGCTCGAAGCGGGCTTCGCATACGGAATGAGCGGCTGGCGCGTGTTCCACCGGATCCTGTTCCCGCAAATGATGCGCTTCGCGCTGCCGGGCATCGGCAACAACTGGCAGGTGCTCGTGAAGGCCACGGCGCTGGTATCGATCATCGGCCTCGCCGATGTCGTGAAGGCGTCGCAGGACGCCGGCAAGAGCACGCTCGATTTCTTCTTCTTCACGCTCGCGGCGGGCGCGATCTACCTCGCGATCACGACGGTGTCGAACGTCGTGCTGCACCACCTCGAGAAGCGTTATTCCGCGGGCGTCCGGAGGCTTGCACTGTGATCGAACTCGTCAGCCAATACTGGCAAAGCTATCTCTACACCGACGGCTACCGCTTCAGCGGCCTCGCGATCACGCTGTGGCTGCTGGTCGTGTCGATCGCGCTCGGCTTCGCGCTGGCCGTGCCGCTCGCGATCGCGCGCGCGTCGTCGAACCGCTGGATCTCCGGCCCCGTGTGGCTCTATACGTACGTGTTCCGCGGCACGCCGCTCTACGTGCAGCTGCTGATGTGCTACACCGGCATCTACAGCCTGCAGGTCGTGCACAACCACGTGCTGCTCGACACGTTCTTCCGCAACGCGATGAACTGCACGCTGCTCGCGTTCGTGCTGAACGAATGCGCGTATGCGACCGAGATCTTCGCGGGCGCGATCAAGGCGACGTCGGCCGGCGAGATCGAGGCCGGGATGGCCTACGGGATGTCGCGCTTCAAGCTCTATACGCGCATCATCCTGCCGTCCGCGCTGCGCCGCTCGCTGCCGAGCTACAGCAACGAAGTGATCCTGATGCTGCACGCGACGACGCTCGCGTTCACCGCGACCGTACCCGACATCCTGAAGGTCACGCGCGACGTCAACTCCGCCACGTACATGTCGTTCCAGGCATACGGCATCGCGGCCGTGCTGTACGCCATCGTCGTGTTCGCGCTCATCTGGGCGTTCCGCAAGCTCGAGACGCGCTGGCTCGCGTACCTGTCGCCGCGCGGCCATTAACGCATTCGCAAGATTCGCAAGGAAGGACCAAGCATGTACAAGCTCACCGTTGACAACCTGCACAAGAAATTCGGCGACAACGAGGTGTTGAAGGGCGTGTCGATGAAGGCGAAGGCCGGCGACGTGATCAGCATCATCGGCTCGAGCGGCTCCGGCAAGAGCACGTTCCTGCGCTGCATCAACTTCCTCGAGCAGCCGTGCTCGGGGCAGATCACGATCGGCAGCGAGCCGATCGAGACCACGCGCGACCGCAACGGGTCGCTGCGCGTGGCCGACCAGAAGCAGTTGCAGCGCATGCGCACGAAGCTGTCGATGGTGTTCCAGCACTTCAACCTGTGGGCGCACATGACGGTGCTCGAGAACGTGATCGAGGCGCCGATGGCCGTGCTCGGGATCGGCAAGGAAGAGGCCGTCGCGCGGGCGCGCAAGTATCTGGAGAAGGTCGGCCTCGCGCCGCGCGTCGAAGGCATGTATCCGTCGCACCTGTCGGGCGGCCAGCAGCAACGCGTCGCGATCGCGCGTGCGCTCGCGATGGAACCGGAGGTGATGCTGTTCGACGAACCGACGTCGGCGCTCGACCCGGAACTCGTCGGCGAAGTGCTGAAGGTGATGCAGAAGCTCGCCGAGGAAGGCCGCACGATGGTCGTCGTCACGCACGAGATGGGCTTCGCGCGCAACGTGTCGAACCACGTGATCTTCCTGCACCAGGGGAAGATCGAGGAAGAGGGCGATCCGCGGGAGATTCTCGTCAATCCGAAGAGCGAGCGGCTCGGGCAGTTCCTGTCGGGGCGGCTCAAGTAAGCGGACGCTGCCGCGGCCTGGAACGCTAAATGCTTGTCCCGGATGACTCTTTCGATCGAGGAGCGCCGCGATGAGCACGCCGACCCCTACCGCGTTTTCCCACGTGAGGCCGCAGGACACCGCGTATCAAGGCGAAGGCCTGCGCGACTTCTTCCTGTATCGCGATCTCGGCATCGCGGCCGCGACGAACGGCAAGGTCGTCGCGCAACTCGTCAGGGCGAATCATGCACCGACGGCGGGCACCGGCTGGCACCGTCACGAGGCCGAGTTCCACATCGTGATCATGCTGAAGGGCTGGGCGCGCTTCATGTACGGCGAGCGCGAGACGCTGGTGAACGCCGGCGACTGCGTGCACCAGGCACCGGGAATCGTGCACTACCTGTTCGACTATTCGCCCGACATGGAGTATCTGGAGATCGTCGGGCCGGCCGATTTCAAGTCGATCGACGTCGACGGGCCGTGCGAAGTGCCTGCGCCGACGCCGTGGGGCGACGCGGGCGCGTAGCCGCCGTCGTTTCGCATGCGAGGCATCCACGTACCTGGGAAAGACCGCCTTCGGGCGGTTTTTTATTGGCCTTCAGTCATTCGACATCCGAAGCGTTCGCCATGTAAGGAATTAGAAATGACGGACAGGCGTTTGTCAGCCTCGCGTGACGTTTCGTTACACGCCGTCAAAGATCGTCAATTCGATGCGGGTGCGGTGCACGGCACATCGGGGGCTGGCGTTAAGGGGATAACAGCCGGATCACCGGCTGGCTTACCCAGGAGAATGTCATGACCCGCATCGCGAAGATCCTGACCGTGACGGCCGTCGCGTGCGCCGCTCTCGTCCCGGCGCTGGCCGAAGCCCATTCGCACCGCGTGTGCCATTTCGATCACCACCATCACCGCGTGTGCCGCTGGGTCCGTTGACCCGTGGCGCGGTATTCCCGGCATCGCGTCGGGACGTTTTTCCCATTCAGGCAAATCAGGAGAGGACTATGAAAAAGACGATGTTGATCGCCGCGCTCGTCGCGGGCATGGGCATGTCGATCGGTGCGTTCGCACAGGTTCCGGCCAGCGCGCCGGCCGGCACGACCGGGCTGTGCAAGGATGGCTCGTTCTACTCGGGCGCGTCGAAGAAGGGCGCATGCGCCGGTCACAAGGGCGTGAAGACGTGGTACGGCGCATCGTCGGCAGCCGCGGCCAGCGCACCGGCCGCAGCTCCCGCGACTGCGGCTTCCGCTTCCGCCGCATCGGCCGCCGCACCGGCGAAGAGCGCGCCCGCGACGACCGCGGCAGCGGCGCCCGGCGGCGGCGCGGGCAAGGTGTGGGCCAACGACAGCACGAAGGTCTACCACTGCTCGACCGACAAGTTCTACGGCAAGACGAAGCACGGCAGCTACATGTCGGAAGCCGATGCGAAGGCGAAGGGCTACCACGCGTCGCACGGCAAGGCCTGTTCGTAATATCGACGACATGCGCGAGCGTTGCCGCTCGCGCACTGACCGGCATCGCGCCCCGCCATCCGTGCGGGGCGCTTCGTTTTCAACGCCGACGTGCCGCAGCCGATCGCTGCCGTACCGCGCGGGTTCAGTGCACGCGATCGGATTGCGGCGAGGTCGCCGCCGCATCGCGATCGGCCGCGCGCGCGTCGAGCAATGACCGCAGCGTCACGTAGTGCGCGCCGCTCGCGCCGCCGTCCGTATCGGCGGTGCGATCGTACGGCTCGTTGTCATGGATCGTCGCCCGCACGATCGGATAGATCTGCGTTTCCCAACGGCTGCCGTTGAACACGCCATAGTGGCCCACGCCCGTCTGCACGTGGTGCGTTTTCAGGTACGGCGGCAATCCCGAACACAGCTCCTGCGCGGCCATCGTCTGGCCCACGGCGCAGATGTCGTCCTTCTCGCCCTCGATCGTCAGCAGCGCGGTGCGGTGGATCGCGGCCGGTTCCACCAACCGGTCGCCGACCAGCAGCTCGCCGCGCGCGAGCGCGTATTGCTGGAATACTTTCTCGACCGTTTCCAGATAGAACTCCGCGGTGAGATCGGCCGTCGCGAAGTATTCGTCGTAGAAGTGGCGCAGCGTGTCGGCTTTCGCGGGGTCGCCTTTCGCACGCTCGTAGTACAGGTCGGCAAACGAAGCGGCATGGCGGTCGGGATTCATCGACATGAACGCGCCCACCTGCACGAAGCCCGGATACACGCAGCGCTGCGCGCCGACGAAGCCGGCCGGCACGACGCTGATCAGGTTGCGCGCGAACCATTCGATCGGCCGGCTCGTGGCGAGCGCGTTGACTTTCGTCGGATTCACGCGGCAGTCGATCGGCCCCGCCATCAGCGTCAGGCTCGCGGGTTGGGTCGGATCGCCGGCGGCGGCCATCAGCGCGACCGCCGACAACGCGGCGACGGTCGGCTGGCAGATCGCGAGCACGTGCGCGTCCGGGCCGATCTGGTGAATGAAATCGATCACGTGCCAGACGTATTCGTCGAAACCGAATCGCCCGGCCGAAAGCGGGATGTCGCGCGGGTTGTGCCAGTCGGTGATGTACACGTCGTGATCGGCCAGCATCGTGGCGACCGTACCACGCAGCAGCGTCGCGAAATGCCCGGACATCGGCGCGACGATCAGCACGCGCGGCTGGCGCGCAATCGGCCGCGCCTTGCGGAAATGCAGCAGCGTGCCGAACGGCGTGGCCGCCGTGGCTTCCTCGACGATCGGCACCGATTCGCCGTCGACGACGACCGACGCGATGCCGAACGGCGGGCGCCGGTGCGAGAACGCGCAGCATTCGAGCAGTTCGCACAGCGCGTCGACCATGCGGCCCGTCGGCGTCGACGTGGCGGCCGGCCACTGCGACATCGTCGCGCGCGTGACGGCCGCCCATGCGCGCGCCGGGCGCAGGCATTCCGCAGACCATTGGTAGTACGGATAGGCAAGCAGGTTCATGTCCGTCGCTCGTTGCGTCACGTTGCATGGAGCGAGGCAAGCCGTGTGCCAGCATGCGGCTGGCACGCGCGTTGCACGCGGTTCTCGAACGCGGCGACGGACACGGCGATACATGCGGTCCCCGTGCAGCCGGGCGCCCGAACGCCGCGCGCTGCCGCTGCGGTTCGGGGTAACGGCCGTGCCTCTGCACCAGGCGGCGATGCGCCACTTCGGCGAACGCGCCGCACTGGCGTGGTGCGGTTCGCGTGGCGCGGCGTGCGCTTTCGGTGCAGGGGCGCGAACGGCAATCAGCGGGAGAGCGACATGGAAGCTACCGGGCGGACGACGTTGACCATCAGCAGCCGCAACTACTCGTCGTGGTCGATGCGCGGCTGGCTGCTCGCGAGACTGAGCGGGCTCGCGTTCGAGACCGTCAGCGTGCCGATCGACGCGGCATCGCGCGCGGAGTTGCTGCTGCTGTCGCCGTCGATCCTCGTGCCGTGCCTGACGCACGATGGCAGCACGGTGTGGGACACGCTCGCGATCGCCGAATACCTGAACGAAATCCGGCCGCAAGCGCGGCTGTTGCCGGACGACCGGCATGCGCGCGCGCATTGCCGGTCGATCTGCGGCGAGATGCATTCCGGTTTCAGCGCACTGCGCTCCGCGCTGCCGATGAACCTGCGCGCGCACTTCCCCGGTTTCCGGACCTGGTCGCGTGCGCAGCACGACATCGAGCGCATCGTGACGATCTGGCGCGATTGCCTGGACGCGTACGGCGGCCCCTGGCTGTTCGGCGAGCGGATCGGCGTCGCCGATGCGATGTACGCGCCGGTCGTCACGCGATTCCTGACCTACGACGTGAAACTCGAACCCGATATCGCCGAGTACTGCATGCGCATCCTCGCGCATCCGTTCGTCGCGGAGTGGATCGATGCCGCGAAAGCGGAGCACGAAGACATCGACGAACTGGACATGGAGTTCTGACGCGCGACGCACCTTCGTGCGTTGAATCGGACGCCGGCACGTCCATCGAAACGAACCGCCGCCGCAACTGCGCAACTCGCAAACGTTTTACGTTGATTTTCGCTGGAAACGAGGACGAATTCCCTAAAGGATGCCGGCGCCGATGACGTTAAACGGGCACGGGGACGACTGTCGATCGCATGCATGCGACATGCGACGCGCAGTCCGCAACAACCAGCGCAGCAGGGGAACCAACTTGAACCGTCAGCAATCTTGGACGCGTACGGCCGCGCCCGGCGAGATCATCTACTCGGAGGGCTTCGCCGGCGAGCCCGTCATCTTTCTGATCGCCGACGGCAAGGTCGAGCTGTCGACGCGCTGCGAAGACAAGCGTGTCGTCGTCGCGACGCTCGGGCGCGGCGAGTTCTTCGGCGAATCCGCGTTGCTCGCTTCCGAGCCGCGCGCGCATACGGCGAAGGCGCTGTCGTTCTGTCAGCTCACGGTCGTGCCGGCCACGCTGCTCGACGAGGAAATCGAGCACGTGTCCGCGCTGCTCCGTCATGTCGTGCGCACGATGATCCGACGCGTGAAGCGCAAGGACGACCAGCTCGCGACCTATACGCACGCGGATTTCATGCCGGGCGTGCTGTCGTATGCGCATGTGCTGTCGCTGATGGCGGGCGCCGACACGCGCGGATCGGACGACGCGTGGTCGCGGCGGCCGATGCAGGCGCAGGCGGCCGAGGCATCGGTGCCGCTCGCCGACGTGATTCGCCGCTGTCGCGCGATCGCCGGCCATTCGCGTCCGCACGTGCTTGCGATGCTGCGCCGCATGGAGAAGCTCAATCTCGTCACGATCGAAGCCGCGCAGGCGGACCACGCCGGGGGCGCGGCCGATTACACGGCGTCATCGGATGCGCGCCAGGTCGTCACGTTCGATGCCGCGCGCGTGGTCGATCGCGCGCAGCAGGTCGCCGATCACGATCTCGACCTGTCGATCAACAGCGAGCTGGAACTGATCGAGCTGGCCGATCTCGAAGCGCTGATCGGCGTCGACCGGAAGCTGCTGCTCAACAAGCTGTCGCACGGCGAGATCGCCGACGAGGTGTTCGCGTTCCGCAAGTCGAAGGTGCTCGGTTACGTCGAGCAGAAGGGCGTCGCGTATTTCTCGCGGCGCAGCCCGCGCGCCGGCGGCGACGTGCGCGCGCTCGAGGATATCGTGTGGGTCGACCAGCGCACGCTGTTCGACGTGATCAGCGCATTCGATACGTACGATCTCGCGAAGCTGATCGCGAGCCTCGACGATCGCGCGGTGGCCGACAAGCTGTTCTCCGTGATGACGGAAGCGCGGCGCAACGAGGTGTCGTGGGTGATGCGCCGCGAGCTGAAGCTCGACCCGATCGAGATCGAGGAGATCGAACGGCGCGTGCTCGATGCCGTGCGCGCGGCCAAGGCGCCTGCGGCAGGAGCGGCACCGATGCCGCTGGCTTCATCCGACGCGTGACGCGCAATCCGACGGAGACATCCATGGACTTGTTGACCCTGGCCGGCGTGCTGCTCGGCGGCGCGGCCATCGTGTTCGGCTTCGCACTGGAAGGCGGACATTTTTCGATGCTGTTCCAGTTCGAGGCGCTCGTGATCGTGCTCGGCGGTACGCTCGGCGCGGTGATGATCCAGAACACGTGGGCGCGGTTCTTCGATGCGGTGAAACAGTTGCGGCTCGCGTTCGTGCGTGCGCAGGAAGTCGACCGCAAGCACCTGACCGACCTGCTGGAGTGGGGCGATCGCGCGAAGCTCGACGGGTTGCTCGCCTTCGAATCGATGGACGTGAGCGGTATCCATCCGTTCGCGCGGCGCGGGCTCGAACTGCTCGCGAACGGCGTGTCGACCGCCGTGCTCGAGGATGCGCTGCACCGCGAGCTCGACGCATACGAGCGCAGCCGGCTCGCGGCCGCGCGCGTGTGGCAGCAGGCCGGCGGCTATGCGCCGACGTTCGGCATTCTCGGCTCGGTGCTCGGGCTGGTCCAGGTGACGAGCCACATTCTCGAACCGGCGCAGCTCGGACCGGGCATCGCGGTCGCGTTCATCGCGACGCTCTACGGCCTCGCGTTCGCGAACCTCGTGTTTCTGCCGCTCTACGGCAAGCTGCGCGCGCAGATCGACAGCGAGTTGCGTTTCCGCAAGCTGTATCTCGACGGCCTGCTCGCGATTTCGCGCAAGGAGTCGCCGCATACGATCGAGACGCGGTTGACCGGCGACGTGCGCGGCCGCGCGGCGGAGTCCCTCGCATGACGCACCGGGAGCTTCGACATGACCGCTCGAACTGACGGCGCGCGGGCGGGCTCGCTCGCCGCCGATCGCGACGACGAAGGCGAAGGCACGCAATCCGGACGCTGGCTGATTTCCTACGCGGATCTCATCACGACGCTGATGGTGCTGTTTCTCGCGCTATACGTGCTGCAGCTCGCGAAATACAACGCGCTCGACGCGCGCTATCAGACGCTCGCGCGGCACGACAGCGGGACCGCCAGCGCGCCCGGCGCGGCGATGCCCGAGCGTGCACCCGCCTGGCTGGCATCGCTCGACGCGCTGAAGTCGAGCGGCCGCATCTCGCTCGTGCGCGCGCGGCATGGCATCGAGATCGGCATCGACGCGAAGGTTCTGTTCAACGTCGGCGATGCACGCTTGCTACCCGATGCGACACCGGTGCTCGGCCAGATCGCGCAGGCGCTGAGCGAACATGCGACCGGCGACATTCTCGTCGAAGGGCATACCGACAGCGTGCCGATCGCGAATGCGAAATACGAATCGAACTGGGAGCTGTCGTCCGCGCGGGCGGGCAGCGTCGTGCGCTATCTGGCCGATCGCGGCGTCGCACCGCACCGGCTCGCCGCGATCGGGCGGGCCGATACGCAGCCGCTCGTCGCGGGCGACGATGCGGCCGCCAGGGCGCGCAACCGACGCGTGACCATCTTCGTCGCGTATTGAGCGTGCGAACCTCGCCAGGCGCGCGACGGTTACCCGCCAACGACATATCCGATCTCGCATGACGAACATGTGAACCCGGCGATGCGATTCCGCGCGCGCCTGCCGATAACCCAAGCTGGCTCAGACCGAGCGGTTATCGAGGGTTCCCCATGCATTTCTGGCGCAAGCTGTCCATTCAGAACAAGCTGATTCTCAGCATGACGAGCTGCCTGCTCGTGTTCGTCGCGATCTCGAGCGGGTTGAGTGTCCGTCTGATCGGCAACGCCGTGCGCGAGCGTGTCGTCCGCGAAGGGCTGCCGACGGCCGTGAGCGGCATCCGCGCCGACGTGCAGCGGCAGCTGGCCGGGCCGATCGCCGCATCGCGCGTCCTTGCGCGCGATGCGTTCCTGCTGCAATGGGAAGCCGACGGCGAGCCCGACGCCGGCACGCGCAACTGGATCCAGCTGGCGAGGAACGTGAAGGACGAGCAGAAGGCGGCGTCCGTGCAGTGGGTGTCGGTGAAGAGCGGCAACTACTACAACGAGGCCGGCCTGCAGCGGAAGGTCACCGAGAACGATCGGTGGCTCGCGACCTTCCTCGCATCGGGCAAGACCTACGACGTGAACATGGATCGCGAGGTCACGGCCGGCGGCTACATGATGTTCATCAACAGCCGCGTGGAACTCGACGGCACGCCGGTCGGCGCGACCGGCATGAGCCTGTCCGTCGACGCACTCGCGAAGGGGATCGCCGCGTACCGGATCGGCGATACCGGGTTCGCATACCTTGTGCGGCCCGACGGCGCGATCATGATGCATCGCGATACGTCGCTGATCGACGGCAAGCACTTCCTGAAGGATGAACCGGGGCTGCCCGGCGATGCATCGTCGACGTTGCTGGCCGGCCAGCCGTATGCGTACCTGAGCTACGACGGCGACGGCGGTGCGCGCTTCATCGCGACGTCGTTCATTCCGGAGCTGAATGCGTACGTGGTCGTCGAAGTGCCGCAGGCCGAACTGCTCGGCCCGGTGACGCGTGCGATTCGCAGCGCGGCGCTGGTCGCCGCGGTCGCGGGCCTCGGCGTCGCGCTGGTCGTGATCTGGCTGGTCGGGCGCGCGATCGCCGCGCCGATCCGCCGCGCGGCGACGCTGCTGTCGGAGATCGCGAGCGGCCAGGGCGACCTGACGCGCCGGATGACGGTCGAGAGCGAGGACGAGATCGGCCAGCTGTCGGACGCGTTCAACCGCTTCGTGTCGTCGTTGTCGACGCTCGTTCACCGGATTCGCGCGGCGTCCGCGTCGATCGCGACCGGGTCCGCGCAGATCGCGTCGGGCAATGCGGACCTCAGCGAGCGGACCGAAGGGCAGTCGAGCAACCTCGAGCGGACGGCTTCGTCGATGGAGGAAATCACGGCGGTCGTGCGCAACAACACCGAAACCGCGACGACGGCCGCGAAGCTGATCACGGGCGCATCCGATACGGCGATGCGTGGCGGACACGTCGTGGGCGAAGTCGTGACGACGATGGAGCAGATCAGCGATGCGTCGCAGCGCATCTCCGAGATCATCGTGATGATCGACAGCATTTCGTTCCAGACGAACATCCTCGCGCTGAACGCGGCGGTCGAGGCCGCACGCGCCGGCGAGCAGGGCCGAGGGTTCGCGGTCGTCGCGTCGGAAGTGCGCAATCTCGCGCAGCGCAGCGCGCAGGCGGCGAAGGAAATCAAGGCATTGATCGAACACAGCGCGGGGACGGTGGACGCCGGGTCGCGGCTCGTCAGCGAGGCCGGGAAGGTGATGAGCGACGTCGTATCGCAGGTGCAGGGCGTGAGCGCGATGATGAGCGAGATCGCCGAAGCGAGCCTGGAACAGAGCGCCGGCATCGACCAGATCGGCGACGCGGTGCAGTCGCTCGATCAGATGACGCAGCAGAATGCGGCGCTGGTGGAGGAAAGCGCGGCGGCGGCGGAAAGCCTGAAGCAGCAGGCGGCGGAACTGACGCAGCTGGTATCGGCATTCAAGGTGGATGAATGAAGCGCGCGCGACGTTAGAATGATGCGCTTCTGAGGGGCGTCGGCCGCGGGATCGCGGCGGACGTTTTCGCGGTCGGCGCGGGATTCGTCAACGTCATAAAAATGAAGCGCATTTCAAGACTGAAGGTCGGGGTAGGGGCGGTGGTGGTCGCGGCGGTGCTCGGCGCGGTTGGGGCGAAGGTGATCGCATCGCCGGCAGATTCGTATCTTGCGTATCGGAAGAAGGCAGCGGCGGCCGTGGCCGCGGCGCGAACGGAAGATCGACCGAGTGTCGACCAGCAGTACACGGCCGACGTGAATGCGCGGCTCGCGAGGCTCATCGGCACGGTCCGGGCGAAAGGGTTTGCCGCGAAGGCGGCGGGAACGGTGCAGAGCGTCGGCCCCGTCGACGGGATGCCGCCGGGGCCGGACGGGCTGGCCTTCAAGTCGGCCGACGGCAAGACGAATCTCGTCGTGACGACGGTCCCGCTGCTGAAGGCGTGGGCGAGCACGGCGGATGCGGGTATCAAGCCGACGGACGACGTGGCCGCGATTCTCGACAATGAAACACTTTACACGGACGTATTCGGCGACGACGCCGCGGCGTTTCGCTTCGCCGAGTTGCCCGTCAAGCGGCAGCCGGCCGACGGCGTGGTGAAGGCGTGGCTGCTGGGCGAAAGCCAGGACGGCGTGCCGGACGGGCCGAACACGCTGGCCGTGTCGGTCCGGCAGGGCGAACGGGTTTATATCCAGTGGAAGAGCGTGACGCTGCGCCCGATCCTGGCGTGCGGCGCGGGGCGCGTGCCCGAGGACGCGCGACAGGCGTGTTTCGCCACGCAGGTGGTGTCGCAGCGGATCTACCCGCGGCTGATCGCGCAGGCGCAATCGATGGCCGATGCCGTGGTCCGGTAGCGGACGGTAGCCGTCGGCCTGTCGCCCGCCGACCGGATTCAAGGCGACCGCAACGCCTGCAGCCCCAGCGTGAGCGCGTTGAACGGCATCTCCGCGGCGCCCAGCGAAAAGCTCGTCGCACTCGCGGTCGCCCCCGGCGAATGCATCAGCGCGTGAACGATCCGCTCGCTCGCATGGCCGTCGCCATACGGATTGCTCGCGCGCGCCATTTCCTCGTACGCGCTCTCGCTGTCGAACAGCCGCGACGCCTCCCAGACGATTCGTTCCCGGTCCGTGCCGACGAGCCGCGCGGTGCCGGCCTGGATCGCCTCGGGCCGCTCGGTCGTCTCGCGCGTGACGAGCACCGGCTTGCCGAGCGCGGGCCCTTCCTCCTGGATGCCGCCCGAATCGGTGATGATGAAATGCGAGCGCGACATCAGGAATACGAACGAAAGATATTCCTGGGGATCGATCAGGTAAATGTTCGGCACGCTGCCGAGCAGCGCGCGCGCCGGCTCGCGCACGTTCGGATTCAGGTGCAGCGGATAGACGAACTGCGCATCGCGATAGCGGTTCGCGAGCGTGCAGAGCGCCTCGCAGAAATGCCGGAACGGCTCGCCGAAGCTTTCGCGGCGATGGCCGGTGATCAGCACGACGCGGCGGGACGGATCGAGAAAAGGAAAGTGCGCGGCGATCTTGTCGTTGAGCACGGTATCGTGGTCGAGCATGCGTTTGACGTCGTGCAGCGCATCGATCACGGTGTTGCCCGTCATCACGACCGCGCCAACCGGCACGCCTTCGCTGAACAGGTTGTCGCGCGCCTGGCCCGTCGGCGCGAAATGCCATGACGACACCGCATCGGTCACGCGGCGATTCAGCTCCTCCGGCCACGGCGACCAGATATCGCCGCTGCGCAGGCCCGCCTCCACATGCCCGACCGGCAGATAACGGTAGAACGCGGCGAGACTGACGGCCAGCGTCGTCGTCGTGTCGCCGTGCACCAGGACGACGTCGGGGCGGAAGTCGTCGAAGACGATCCCGATCGCCTGAAGAATGCCGGTCGTCACGTCGGTCAGCGTCTGGCTCTGGCGCATCAGATTGAGATCGTAGTCTGGCTTGATGTCGAACAACGTGAGGACCTGATCCAGCATCTCCCGATGCTGGGCGGTCACGCATACGCGGGCGTCGATATCCTTGCGCGACTTCAGTGCGCGGACGAGCGGCGCCATCTTGATGGCTTCCGGCCGAGTCCCGAATACAAGCAAGATCTTCTTCATCGTTATCCTCGTTGAGCATCTTCGCGCCGGAAGACCCGGCACCTGGCGCCAAACCTGGTTGCAGGCGACTCGTCCCGTTCCGCATGCGGCCGACGCCGGCCGGCGTCGGCCGCACGACATTCAGCGGCGCGGCGGGGCGAGCGCACCGTTCTTGTCCGCGCGGTCTCCGCCGCGCAATCGTCGGACTACGGACGTCCCCTTGCATCTCGTCAATCACGTCATTAGCGTTCCTCATTGTGTCGATCGAAACGTCCTTCCGTCACACGATTCGTGTCGCTGCGCGCCGGCGCACCGGGAAGGCGATCCCGCTTTCCATACAGCAATATTCAAACCAGCGGCCCCTGCGTCCGGGTCCGATTCGCGCGGCACGCGCGCTTCGTTACGGAACGTTTCACAACTGCTACGGACGCCGGATCGGCGCAAGGGTGCGATGCAGATAAACGGGCGCCCATTCGTACGAGCGGCGTGGTCGCGTCATGCGAAGCTCGGCGGCGCGGATCGAGCGTCGACTACCGCTCGAACGGCATCCATCGTTCGAAGCGCATTGAATCGCTTCGACATGCGAATTTTGTCTGGGCAATGAAAGGCGTGTCGCCGATTGTCCGGATCGGGTCACGGAGAAATGATTTGCCCGTCGTGCCGCATCGCGCGCGCTGCCCGAGCCGACAGGCGCGAAATGTTGCGTATCTGTAACGCGCGGCCGGAATGCGGCGGGTATGCACGCATGACGGCCTTCCGGCGCGCGCGGCAGCGTCGGCGCGGACGTTTTCCGGTCATGGCCCGTGCGATGGCGATTCGCGACGGATCGCGTCTCGAAGCCGAAGCGCGCGAGGCGACATACGTGCGATGAACAGACGATTCGCCGCGCAACGCGAACGGATCGGGCTGCCGACCGCACATGCCGTGCCAAAAGCTGATTCGCCGGTGAATCAAAAACACTCGGCCGCGGCTCCGGCCGCGCCCGCCGCCTGATCGTGGGTCCTTGCCGCACGGGGCGCGGCGGTCGATGGCTCGCCGCTTGCTTGTTCTGGGCGGACAGGTGCGTTCCGACGTGTTCCAACGACAGCAGACGGGCAGGGACGCCAAAGCAACGAATCCGGAAAGCGGCAGGACACGTTCGTCCGGCGCGGAAGACGCCCGCGCTTGCGCGACGAACGTGCGGCCGCTTCCCATTGACATCCGCGCGATGCACGGCCCGGGCGCAAGCGCTCGGCTGCCGCCGTCGCCGGCACGGGGGCAGGACATGAAGAACCGTCGGACGGTGTCGCTCTGCGTCGAGGGCATCCTGCTGTTGATCGTGCTGGCCTGCTCGCAGATCGTGCACGACACCGCGTTGCGGCCGTTCGCCGACGCTGTGCGCATCGGCATGCCCGCAGCCGGCGCGGCGGAGCGCAGCGCCGCCTATGCCGGTGCCGCGCCGCTCGCGGTGCGCGCGTCGACCGACGCGGACGCGTTGCTCGGACCGGCGTCGGCCCGTACCGCGCAGGTCACGTTCGATCCCGACGTGCTGTTGATTCCCTGTGTCGCCTACCTGTGGCTGTTCACGCTACTGACCTGCGTCTATGCGGCGCGGCATTACGTGTTCAGTCTCGACCGTCTGTTCAAGCCGCAGCACGCGCCTTATCGGGCGGTGACCCACGGCGAATGGCCGCGGCTCACGGTGTTCGTCGCCGCGCACAACGAAGAAGCCGTCGTCGTCGATTGCCTGATGGCGCTGCTCGCGACGACCTATCCGCACGACCGGCTGACGATCATTCCGGTCAACGACCGTTCGACCGACAACACGCGCGCGCTGATCGACGAGGTGCGCGCGCTGGCGCCCGAGCTCATCAAGCCGTTTCATCGCGAGAGCGGCAAGCCGGGCAAGGCGGCCGCGCTGAAGGACGCGCTGCGCTTCATCCGCGGCGACATCATGGTGGTGTTCGATGCCGACTATCTGCCGCGTCCCGGGCTGTTGAAGGAACTCGTCGCGCCGTTCTTCGATCCGGAAGTCGGCGCGGTGATGGGCCGCGTCGTGCCGCAGAACGCCGACAGCAATCTGCTCGCGCGGCTCCTCGATCTCGAGCGCGCGGGCGGTTATCAGGTCAACCAGCAGGCGCGCAACAACCTGAACCTGGTGCCGCAATACGGCGGCACGGTCGGCGGTATCCGAAAGGGCGCGCTCGATGCGGTCGGCGGATGGTGCGACGACATGCTCGCCGAGGATACCGACATGACCTATCGCCTGCTGCTGAGCGACTGGCGCACGGTCTACCTGAATCACGCCGAATGCTACGAGGAAGTGCCCGAGCGCTGGGCCGTGCGCGCGCGGCAGCTGACGCGCTGGGCGAAGGGGCACAACCAGACGCTGCTGCGCTATCTCGGTCCGGTGTTGCGCAATCCGCTGATCTCGCGGCGCTGCCGGCTGGACGGCGCGCTGCTGCTCGGCGTGTTCCTGATGCCCGCGCTGCTCGCGATCGCGTGGGGCACCGCGATCACGCTTTATCTGCTCAATGGCGTCAACTCGACGGCGCTCGGCCTGCTCGTGTCGCTGTTCGCGCTGTTCGCGTTCAGCACCTTCGGCAACTTCGGCGTGTTCTTCGAGATCGTCGTCGCCGCGCGGCTCGACGGTCGCGCGACGCGCCTGCGGCTCGTGCCGGTCAACGTGGTCGGTTTTTGCGTGACGATCGCGGCCGTGGTGTCCGCGCTCTGGGGGCTCGTGCTCGACGCCGCGTTGCGCCGCGAACTGAAATGGGACAAGACCGAGCGTTTTCGCCGGCAACTGAAACCGGGGCGGTGAACGATGACGACCTTCAACGTGATGGTGCCGGTGGCGGGCGTGCTGAGCCTGCCGTTCCTGCCGCTGCTGCACGAGCTGATCCGGCGCAGCGACGTGGCGGCACTGCCGATCGGCGACGGGCCGTTCGTCGACCAGGCGCTGCTCGCCGCGCGCTGGCGCGATGCGCTGCGCGCGCATGCGGGCGGTGCGCGGCCGGCCGATGCGTCCGCGATGCCGCCGTGGCACGCGCTCGGGCTCCTGGTGCGGCATGACGACGAGATCCGCGTCGTGCACGACGAGCATTGCGAGGACGTGCTGTACGCCGATCGTGCGATCACGCTCGACGGCGGCGCGCGGGCCACGTATGCGTTCGCCGAGCAGCGCATCGACGTTCGTGCCGGCGCGACGATCGGCATGCTCGCGCACGCGCCGCAGATCGATGTCGACAGCGCGGTGCTGCGCGGCGTCGTGGTGGGCGGGACGGTATACCTGCATGGCGCCGGCGGCTTCGCGTGCCTGTACGGCGAGCCGATCGTGTTCGGCAAGGCACCGACGGTGCCGACCGACGATACGGCCGTCGCGCCGCGCCGTGCGATCTCGCTGACCCGCCACTTCTCGACGCTGCCGCATCGCTACGTGCACGGCCGCTACCTGCTGCCCTGCGACGTGCGTCTGCCCGCGCATACGGTCGTGCAGGGGAACCTCGTCGTGGACGGCACGCTGGTGCTCGGCGACGGTTGCGTGCTGCGCGGCGGCGTCAAGGCGCATCGCGTCGAGCTCGAGCGCCACGCGTTGCTGCACGGCTCGGTGTTCGCGCGGGACGACGTGCTGCTCGCCAGCGGCAGCTGCATCGACGGCGTCGTGTCGGCCGGCGGCCTGCTGCGCCTGACCGGCGCGCGCATCGGCGTGGCCGGTCATCCTGTCAGCGCCTGTGCGCGCGACGTTTCGGTCGTCGGCCATGCATGCGTGCACGGCGACCTCGTCGCATGCCGCAGCGGCTGGTTCCACGCATCCCGTTAAGGAGCGCCTCCATGTCCGATCGTTCCCGCCGTCGCGGCTCGCGCGCGCCGGTCGCCGCTCTGGCGGTGCTGTGCGGCGTTGCCGTCGGCCCGCTCCCGGTGCTCGCGGCGCAGCCGGATGACGCCGGTGCGCCGGCACCCGCGCAGTCGCCCGCCGCCGCCGCGCCCGTCATCGTGCCGCGCACGCTCGACGCGCCCACGTTCGTGCGCGTGTCCGCCGACGGCCTGCCGGACGGCACGCCGCTCGCCGAATTCTCGCCTGACGATACGAACCGGCCGCCGTTGCCCGACGCCGTGATCGCGCACGTGCAGGCGCCGAGCGAGCGGCATGCCGAGATGTCGCTCGGCGTGTCCAGCGCACACCTGACGCACGGGTATGGCGACTGGTACGGCGTGCACGTGCGCGGCGTCTATCAGGACGGCGGCCGCACGATACTCGGCGAGCTGGCGCAGCTGCATCGCTTCGGCGAGAGCACGCAGCTCGGCGCACTGACGTACGTGCAGGACATGGGACCGGACTGGTTCGGTGGCATCGGTTTTTCCGGCACGACGTCCGGGACGATCCTGCCGAGCGCGCGCGTCGACCTCTCGATCAACCGCAAGCTGTTGTCCAACCGGTCGCTGATCGTGTCGCTGGGCGCCGGCTATGCATGGAATCGCAGCGGCCACCGGGATCAGCTGTATCACGCGGGCGTGATCTGGTATGCGCTGCCGAAGTGGATCTTCGAGGCGGGGACGAACTACACGGTCGATTCGCCGGGGTCGGTGAAGGCGCCGCAATACTACGGCGCCGTCACCTACGGCGAGGTCGGGAAAAGCGTGATCGTGCTGCGTGGCGGGTTCGGCCGCGAGGCGTATCAGGTCACCGGATCCGGTTCGCAGATCGCCGATTTCCGCAGTCACGAAGTGATCGCGAAATGGCGCTACTGGTTCACGCGCAAGTGGGGTACGCAACTCGAATTCGACTACTACCATAACCCTTACTATTCACGGATCGGCGGCGAGCTGAGCGTGTTCTATCGCTGGTAACGGGAACGGGCGCCATGCAGACGCATCCCGTCCGTCCTCCCGTCGACCGTTCGCTGCGGATCCACCCGCATCCACAGCGCTGGCTGATGTCGATCGTGCTGCTGACCCCGACGCTATATGCGTTGCTGTGGCTCGGCCTGCCGCTCGCGTGGCGCTACTGGCGCGCGGTCATGGCGTGGGGGGCGCACGAGATCGATCCGGCACTGCACGTGATCGTGATCGGCTACCCGCCCGATGCGCCGCGCGTCCCGCTGCTGTCGATCGATCTCGCCGCGCGAATGCCGAGCGGGACGCAGCTTGCCGTGACCGCGGTGCTATGCGCGATCGGCTTCGGCGCGTCGTTCTTCCGGCGTGCAAACTGGTTGCCCGTTGCATATCTGTTACGTATCGCGAGCTTCACGCAGCTGCTGATCTGCGCGTATTTCTGGCTCGCACCGGGCGCGTTCCCATATGTGCCGATGCTGCATCTGCGTGACATGTTCGTACTGCACGGCGCGGCGATCGCGCTGATTCCGCTGGTGATGGCGGCGCTTTACTACCCGCTCGATTTCACGCCGCTGCAGAAGATCGCCGCATCGCTTCTCGTGGTCGGCTACTTCGTGTTCGCGCTGCCGTTCGTGATGCTGCTGCACGCGGTCGTCATCCATCATGGCTCGCTGCTGTTCCTGCCGTTCTGCTATTTCCTGCTCGGCGGCCCGCTCCTGATCGGCCTGCTCGTCACGCTCTATACCTACTGCGCGAGCTGGCCCGGCTCGCTGACGAATCCGTCCGACGATTCGTGCTAAACGCCGCCGTATCAGTGATGAAACGATTCGGCCGCGTTTTTCGCCGCACCGCACGGCACGCGACGCACCGAGCGAGCACGACAGGGCTTCCGGAGCCAATGGCACGTTGTTCGCTTCTCTCCCTGCGTCGCATCGATTCTTTTCCAACGGAGAAGACGGGCCGGCCGCCGATGGCCGACGTCGTTCGATGCTCGACGAACTGGGCAGCCGCACACATCTACCGGGCAAGGTGGGCCGAGCTGGCGGCACGCTCATCGCTGCTGTGGCGCCACCCATTCCTTAAGCGAGGAGCACACCATGTTGGCAAAGTCAGGCAAGTTCTTGCGGATACTGTTCGCGCTATTCGCGCTGGCGTTCGCATTCAGTCCGGGCGGCGTTCGGGCGGCCACCAACCAGCTTCTCCTGTTGGTGCCCGACACGCTGACGCTGCCTGATTCTCGCGTGTCCGCGTGGCTCGATACCGCGCAGGAAGAAGGGTTGCAGATCACCGTCATGACCGACAGCCAGTTCATGGCCGCCGGCTCGTCGCTGTCGCAGTATCCGGGCCTGATCCTGCCGGACCAGGTGCATACGACGGCCGCCGACGCGCTCGTGACGGCGATCCAGAACTACGCGCTGAACGGCGGCAAGGTGATGCTCGTCTATGATTTCGGCGTACTGAATTCGGCAGGCTTCTATGTGAGCCCGAAGTCTCGTTTCAGCAACATGGCCGGCGTCGACTACGTGTTGTATGACCAATACGGCGGCAACATGATCGGCCTCGGCAACGTGACCGGCATGAGCAGCTGGCTGCGCACGCTGCAAGTGCCCCCCGGCAAGTCGATGGCATGGACGACGACGACTTCGGCGACCACGGCCGCCAGCCCCACGACTTCGTTCGCGTCGACGAGCAGCTCCGGCTCGTCGAAGACGTCGGCATCGACGTCCGGCAGCGCGCTGTTCCTGGCCGCCAGCCCGTCGAACCCGGGCGGCCTCGCGAACTACAACCACAATGCGTGGTTCCAGTACACGACGCCCCCCACGGGCAGCGGCGTGCTGAGCCAGACGCTCCCGAAGCTGACCGGCACCGTGACCGGCAAACTGAAGAAGACCACGACGTATAGTGCCGGTTCGCTGCTGAGCACCTCGACCGGCAAGACGGCAAACACGCTTGCGTCCACGCTGACCACCACCACCGACACGCTCGAAGGCATCTCCGGCTACGTATACGGCTTCCTGACCTATCCGAGCTTCGTCACGCAGGGCACGTATTCCGGCACGACGATCCTGACCTCGCCGACGTTCGGGCTGGTGTCGGGCTACAACCCGTACGGCAACGGCGGCGTGCTGTTCGTCAACCTGCCGCTGGCCTACCTCGACGGCCAGACCGACGGCATGCTGATTCACGGCTACCTGCATTATTTCGGCACGCAGATGCTGAACCTGCCGTCGCTGTCGCCGCTGCCGAAAGCGCAGGCCGGGCTCGTGTTCAACTGGCACTTCTGCGCGGGCGACCAGATCCAGCCGGCGCTTTATCTGAAGAGCCTCGGCGTGTGGAACAACGGACCGTTCTCCGTCGTGGTCACTGCCGGTCCCGACGAAGCGACCTTCGGTGACGGCGGCGGCATCAATCTCGCCAATAACCCGACGGCGCAGAATCTCCTCAAATACTTCATCGGCAGGGGGCATCGCGTCGGCAGTCACGGCGGCTGGATCCATGATTACTGGGGGGCGAATGCGAGCGAGACGAACGCGAGCACGTTCACGCAGTACCTCGTGATGAACCACCAGGCCGTGCAGGCCGCGACGGGCCTGCCCGACATCGAGTATGCGGCGCCGGAAGGCAACACGCCGACCTGGTCGGTGAACTGGCTCGAAAGCAATGGCTTCAACGGGTACTACTTCACCGGCCACACCGGCTCGGCGCCGACCCGCGCATACCGCAACGGTGCGCTGCTGAACCCGGGCCTGTGGGCTTACCCCGTGATGCCGTTCGGCAAGTACGCGACGTTCGAGGAGTTCCAGCAATACGCGGTGCCGACGACCGACGTGAACAACTGGTACGCCGCGCTGATGAACTTCGTCGTCGCGAACCACACGAGCCGCCTGATCTACGCGCACCCGCTCGGCGCGTCGTCCTATACGTCGACGCTGTCCTCGATCTTCACTCAAGCCAATTTGCTGAAGCTGACCGGGCAGTTCCGGTGGTACACGATGACCGATATCACGGTCTTCGACCGGGCGCGCCTGAACGTCACGTGGTCGGCCACCGACACGGGTAGCGGCTGGACATTCTCCGCCAGCCACCCGACCAGCCTGACGAACATGACGTGGCTGTTGCCGAAGGCTGCGTATGCGTTGCCGATCATCACGCAAGGCAGCGGCAGCGTGGGCATCACCGACTCGACGTACTGGCTCGTGACCGCGAATAGCGGCACCAGTCTCCAGTTCACCAGCGCCAAGGTGCACTGAGCCGCAACGTCGATATACCCGCCGGCGCGCGACGCGGCCAACGCCGCGCCCGGCGCGAATTGCGCAGAACTACCGCGCAGGAGCCCCCGATCATGAAACGGCCCGCGCTTTTCCCGGCCGCACGCGCGTGCGTGGCGGCCCTTGTCAGGCCGTGCCATGCGTGGCGCGTTGCCTGTTGCGTCGCCGCGTGCTGCTCCGTGCTGCACGCGGGCGCCGCCGAACTTCAGCTGAACGGGCTGTATCAACGCCCGGACGGCGCGATCACCGTGCGCCTGAACGGCGCCGGCATCGATCCTTATTTCGCGGCGAAGGCGCTGCTCGCCGCCGCCGACACCCATATGGATGCCCATCAGGCCGCACTCGCGTGGATCGCGTGGGTGTTGCCGCGCCAGCGGCTGGACGGCGGATTCGACCGCTTCTGCGTGAAGAGCGGACAGGTCGGCCCGTGCGCGGAAGCCGACGCGGACGACGCGATGATGGCGACCTGGATCGAACTGCTCGCGCGCTTTGCGCCTCCCGACGGGATGCCGGCTGCCTGGGAACTCAGCCTGAACCGCGCGGGCGCGCACCTGGACACGCTGCTCGACAAGGCGAGCGGCGTCTATCAGATCTCGTCGTCGCTGCATGTCGCGCTGCTGATGGATAACGTCGAGGTGCACAGCGCGTTCCAGGCGCTCGCCGCGTATTACGTGCGCCGCGCCGACTACGCGCACGCGGGGCCGTGGAGCCAGCGTGCCGACCGGCTGTCGTCGGCGATCGTGAAGGTGTTCTGGCGCGGCACGCAATCCGGCTTTCGAGCGAGCACGCAGAAGATCAGCGACACGAGCTTCTATCCGGCGAAAGTCGCGCAGATCTTCCCGATCCTGTCCGGCATCCAGGTGCCCGACCAGTCGAACGAGACGATCTATGCGCAGTGGATGCAGAAGTACGGCAAGACCTGGATGCAACTGGCCGGCTCCGATTTTCCGTGGGGGCTGATCGCGCTGGTCGCATTCAAGATGAACGACTGGAGCACCGTCGCCTGCTGGTATGCGCGCTCGGGCCCGTACCGTCATGGCTCGCACTGGAACGTACTGGAGGAGGCGCTGTATCTGGCATTCGAAAGCCGGATGGCCGACCCGCTCGCGCCCGCCAAATGCGGGTTCACGACGGCGGAGATAACGGTGACCGGATCGCGCTGACACGACGGCGCACGGTCGATGAACGGAAACAGGGAAGGAGACGTGTCATGTGTGGCATCGTCGGCGCGGTCGCGCAACGGAACATCGTTCCGATTCTGATTGAAGGTTTGCGCCGCCTCGAATATCGCGGCTACGATTCATGCGGCGTGGCGACCGTCGTCGACGGCCAGGCGCGACGAGAGCGCAGTGTGTCGCGGGTCGCCGATCTCGACGCGCACGTGCGCAGCGCCGGGCTGTCCGGCAGCACCGGCATCGCGCATACGCGATGGGCGACGCATGGCGCGCCCGCAACCTGCAATGCGCATCCGATCTTCTCGCGAGACGAAATCGCGCTCGTGCACAACGGCATCATCGAGAATCATGAAACGTTGCGCAGGCAACTGTCTGACGAGCACTACCAGTTCGATGGCCAGACCGACACCGAGGTCGTCGCCCATCTGATTCACAGCAAGTATCGCGGCGATCTGCTCGCCGCCGTGCGCGATGCGACGTCGCAACTGCACGGCGCATACGCGATCGCGGTGTTCAGCAAGCATGAGCCGCAGCGGCTGATCGGCGCACGGGTCGGATCGCCGCTCGTCGTCGGCCTGAAGGACGACGAATGTTTTCTCGCATCCGACGCGCTCGCGCTCGCCGGCATCACCGATCGCTTCATCTTTCTCGAGGAAGGCGACATCGTCGAATTGACGCCGGGCGGCGTGCGAATCCTCGAGCGTGGCGGCACGCCGGTCGATCGCCCGATCCAGACCGTCTCGTCGGCGCAGGCCGCGGTCGAGCTCGGGCCGTATCGGCATTTCATGCAGAAGGAAATTTTCGAGCAGCCGCAGGCCGTCGCCGCGACGATTCCCGATGCGGGGCTGTTCGATCCGGCGATATTCGGCCCGGATGCCGCACGCGCGTTCGAACAGATCGACAACGTGCTGATTCTCGCGTGCGGCACGAGTCACTATTCCGGCCTCACCGCGCGCCGCTGGCTCGAGACGATCGCGCGCCTGCCCGCGCAGGTCGAGATCGCGAGCGAATACCGTTACAGCGACGCGCTCGCGCTGCCGAATACGCTGGTGGTCAGCGTGTCGCAATCCGGCGAGACCGCCGATACGCTCGCCGCGCTCAAGTATGCGCAGGCGCTCGGCCACATCGATACGCTGGCGATCTGCAACGTGCCGACCAGCGCGATGATGCGCCAGACCGGCTTGCGGTTCCTGACGCGCGCCGGCCCGGAAATCGGCGTCGCGTCGACCAAGGCGTTCACGACGCAGCTCGTCGCGCTGTTCATACTCGCGGTGACGCTCGGCCGGCTGCGCGGCTACGTCGACGATGCGCAGCTCGCGCGTTATACGACGCAGTTGCGACGGCTGCCGAACGCGCTCGAGGACGTGCTCGCGCTCGAACAGCAGATCGAGCGCTGGGCCGCGGAATTCTCGCGGCACGAGAACGCGCTGTTCCTCGGGCGCGGGCTGCATTACCCGATCGCGCTCGAAGGGGCGCTGAAGCTGAAGGAGATTTCGTATATCCACGCGGAAGCGTATCCGGCCGGCGAACTGAAGCACGGGCCGCTTGCGCTCGTGACGCACGCGATGCCGGTCGCGACGATTGCGCCGAACGACGCGTTGCTCGAAAAGCTCAAGTCGAACATGCAGGAAGTGCGGGCGCGGGGCGGGCAGCTTTACGTGTTCGCCGATGCCGATACGCGGATCGACAACGGCGAAGGCGTGTCGGTGCTGCGCATGCCGGATTACTACGGGCTGCTGTCGCCGATCCTGCACGTCGTGCCGCTTCAGCTGCTCGCGTATCACGCGGCTTGCCTGCGCGGCGCGGATATCGACAAGCCGAGGAACCTCGCGAAATCGGTGACGGTGGAGTGACGGGAGGTGCGAAGGGGGGCTAAAGCTTTTTTAGCTCCCCTCCCTTTTCTTGCTGACGCTCGCTTTGCCGACGAAGTAACCGTCCGCGGTCTCGTCCAGACGATCTCCTGTAACGAATCGGCGGCTTGCCGCCCGCGGAGAGGATCGCTCTCAAGCTCCGGAGCTCATATCACGATGGACGAACTCGAAAGGTCATCGCGCTGCGGACCGTGAACCGGAAAGTGTTTTTGCAACAGTTCGGTCACTTGCTCGACACCTCGCAGGACACCGGACCGATAATCGCCTTGCCGGAAATGAGCCTCCATGGCCTGGCAAATCGCCTCCCATTCGCGGCTGTCCACCTTGGCGTGTATGCCTCGGTCCGCAACGATTTCGACGTCGCGGTCCGCAAGAAGAAGATAGATGAGAATGCCGTTGTTTTGCTCCGTGTCCCAAACCCTGAGGTCCGAGAACACCTCGATGGCACGATCCCTCGCAGTCGTGCCCTTCAGCAGGGCGCCAATGTGCAGCGCCCCCTCCACAGCAAACCTGACTTGACCCACGTGCGCGCGATGACTAGTACGTACAGCCTCGTCGATAGCGTCAAGCGCCCGCCGTGAAAATACGCTGTTGACCTGCCAGTGGGTCGTGAAAAGATGCCGGAAGAGGCGTTTCAGGTCCATGCTCACCACCGTCCCGATGCGCCACCGCCGCCGAAGCCCCCACCGCCTCCGCGAAAGATGTCGCGATTCGAATCACGACCGAAACGTGCGTCGCTACCGCCAATGAAGCGCCCGCCAGCGGCTCGCATCCCGCCACCCAGCAATGTGAAGAGCAGCGCCATCATTCCCGCCGCGATGGCGACGAAAAGCGCCTGCGATAAAATCCACGCGAGTACCCCAACGACGCCGCCGGTAACGACGGCTCCTGGCAGACGCCCGAACATGGCGCGCAGCAGCCCGCCGGCCATGACCGTCAGGAGGAAAAGAACGGGAAGCAACCGTCCGGCGCCGTCGCTGGCCCGAGGTGGTCGCTGCGGCGGAGGTAACGGCTCGCCGCTGGTGACGCGCATGATGCCGTCGAGGCCGGCGGTGATGCCGCCGTAGAAGTCCCCGTTTCGGAATCGCGGGACTATCGCTTCGTTGATGATGCGATTGCTCGTTGCGTCGGTGAGCACACCTTCGAGGCCGTACCCGACCTCGATTCGAAGTGCCCGGTCGTTTTTGGCGACGACCAGGAGCGCGCCGTCGTCGACATTCTTGCGCCCAAGCTTCCATTGCTCGACGACTCGCATCGAATACTGTTCGATGGTTTCGGGCTCCGTGGTCGGGACAATGAGAACCGAAAGCTGCGTTCCTCGTTTCGCCTCAAACTCTCTCAACGTCTTCTCAAGGCTGGCCGTCTGGTCGCTGGTCAGGGTTCCGGTCTCATCGGTCACTCTGGACGTCAGTGGCGGGATGGCGGCGTCCGCGCGCGCGTGTGCTACCCCCAGGACAAAGAAGGCAAAGACGACGACCATCGCCAGTCGGAACGTGTTCAATTGGAGGCCTTGCCTGCAGATGCCGGCGTCGAGCCGAAGTCGACCCGAGGCGGTTTGGAAATTTCGGCCTCGTTGCTCACCGAGAAGTTCGGGCGCTCCCGATAGCCGAATGCCTTCGCAGTCAAATTGTTCGGGAACGAACGTATCGTCGTGTTGTACGTCTGGACGGAGCGAATGTATCGGTTGCGGGCTACGGCAATGCGATTTTCCGTGCCTTCGAGCTGCGCCTGCAGGTCCCGGAAGTTCGCGTCCGACTTCAATTGCGGATAGTTCTCCGATACCACGAGCAGGCGTGACAGAGACGACGTGAGCTGTCCCTGCGCCGCTTCGAACTTTGCGAACGCCTGCGGGTCGGCAATGAGTTCGGGCGTGGCGCGAATCGAGCCGACTTGCGCCCGGGCCTCAGTCACGCGGACGAGCACTTCCTTTTCCTGGTTCGCGTACCCCTTCACTGTGTTGACGAGGTTGGGAACGAGGTCGGCACGCCGTTGATACTGATTTAGAACTTCTGACCAACTGGCCTTTACCTGCTCGTCTTCGCTCTGGATGGCGTTATAACCGCACCCGGAGAGAGCAAGCAGACTCGCCGCCGATGCGGCTATCAGAAGTGCGCGGGCCAGACTGCGCCGCGCAGAGATTGCTGCAGGATTTGTCGACATGGACGCGCCTCTGTCCGATATTCCTCGGCATTCCGCCGCTCGCGTGTGCATTGCTTATCGTAAGTGGCAGCGCGGTCGCAGAGTTGATTCATGTCAATGCTGCATTGTCGAGCGTGCCCGGAGCGATACCCCGTCCCGGTCGCTTGTCCGCCCCGCGGCTGTGCTACGTATGAAGCGTTCGATTCGCGATTCGTTGAGCCACGTCAAGCCATCGAAGGGGTGTCAGCATAGAGTGATTTCAGGGCTCGACCGGCTATCCGGAGCCATGCTCGCGTAGAACGCGATGGCATTGCCGAAAAAACCGGCAATCGCAGTTGCGGCGCTCGGCATGGTCATGGCGCTGCAATCGCCGGTCCGCGGGCGGCCACCGACAATGCAGCTCGCGATCGCCATCATCCCAATACGGCGACCGCAAAAGCGCCGAGCAAGGCAAACTGCGCGGCAGCATCCGGCCGGGAAGTGAAACGGTACGAAATGGGAGGCAGCGGTGAATGACAACTCACATGGTGCTCGGCCGTTCTGGAAATCACGGTCGGCCATTGCACTCGTCGCGTTCGCTGCAATAGCACTGTTTCTCCTGCTTTCCGAACACCGAGCCCACTTCCTTGGGGTGTTGCCCTATCTGCTGTTGCTCTCGTGCCCGCTGATGCATCTGTTCATGCACCATGGGCACGTGAACCATGGAGCGAAATCGACCGAGGGGCGTCCTGATTCGGGAGAGGGTCATGACCAGCATCGATGACGGTTACGGGTTATGGAGCCTCGCAGCGATCAATTCACTTGTCTTCATCATCTTCGCGTTCAGCTTCTTCAAGCCGGCGACAAAGCGGGACTGGCGAACGTTCGGTGGATTCTCTGCCTTCATCGTCGCGCTATTCGCAGAAATGTACGGGTTTCCGCTCACCATCTATTTGCTGTCGGGTTGGTTGCAGGCGCGCTTTCCGCAAACAAATCTGCTGTCGCACGATGCAGGGCACCTGTGGTGGACCTTGACCGGCAGGCACGGCGACCCGCATGGCGGACTTCCGCATCTTCTCAGCTTCTTCTTGATATTGGGCGGCTTCTACTTGCTGTCCACGGCGTGGCACGTACTGTATGAAGCTCAGCGTAGCAAGGAGTTGGCCACCACCGGACCCTACGCGAAAATCCGACATCCTCAGTACGTCGGGTTCGTCGTCATCATGCTGGGTTTCCTGCTTCAATGGCCCACGCTGGTGACCTTGGAAATGTTTCCCATTCTGGTTTTCATGTACGTTCGACTAGCGATACAAGAGGAACGCGATTCGGAGGCGCAGTTCGGCGCGGCGTGGCGTGAATACGCGGCACATACGCCGCGCTTTGTACCCAACGTTTTTGGAAAACGCCCGGCCCAAATACATTGATTTCAGGCGGCTCACCGATAGCTGGCACTGCTGCCGAACTCAATCGCAATCTTCCGGGATGAGGAGGCTGCCATGAAGCCCTTCAAGACTGGCGTGACGCTTTCAGCCACGGTTGTGCTCTTCTATGTCCTGTGCACGCTCGTGTGGATGGCACTTCCTGAACCGTTCATGAACTTCATGAACACGCTTTTTCACGGACTCGATTTTCGGCGCCTTCAGACGGGCGAGTCACTGTCGTGGTGGTTCGTCGTCTACCCGGCAGGTGTGTTCGCGGTCTGGTTCTTTGCAGCTGGCGCCTTCTTCGCGTGGTTGCACAACCGCCTGAGTGGACCGAACTGACGCAATTCCGTACGCCCGTACCTCTCTCCCGGACCACACGTTGCCCGTGTCCGTCTCCGGAAATCAGGAGAGTGAGATAACGGGTTGAACGGGAAAGCACGGAATGATCGTTGCTCCTGTGCTAGCGCTCGACACACCGACACGTCGTCGGTGGCGCCCTCTGATGCGCAGGGCGACGAGCCTCAATGGAAGCGGAACGGGTGAACAAGGGAGCGTCAAATGAGCGGCCGACCCGGCGAAGACAAGCTTCATCATCAACGGATTTCCGGGCAGGTGTCATCGGGCGAACATCACGCTCGTGAGGCGGACAAGCACGCGCCTTCCGCCGGGCACGGACACGACGCGCATGCGCATCATCGTGAGGGCCGGGCCGAGCACGTTCGTTCCACGGATTCGCTTCGCGACCCCGTCTGCGGAATGACGGTGCCCGATGAGTCCCGCTTCCACGGCGAACACAATGGCAAGTGGTATGCGTTCTGCAGCCAGGCTTGCTTGACGAAATTCCAGGCTGCGCCGTCCAAGTACGTTGAGCTCCCGACCAGCGAGCAGCCACAAGCCGTGCCCGAGGGCACCATCTACACGTGTCCGATGCACCCGGAAATTCGCCAGGACCATCCTGGACAATGTCCGAAGTGCGGCATGACCCTGGAACCGATTCTGCCCGGCGTTGACGAAGGCGATAACCCGGAACTGGTCGATTTCCAGCGCCGATTCTGGTGGACGTTGCCACTGACCGTCGTGGTCTTCGTCCTTGCGATGTTCGGCCATCGCTTCGGATCGGTGGACGTCGACACGGAGAGCTGGGTCGAGTTCATTATCTCTACGCCGGTCGTCCTGTGGGCAGGCCTGCCGTTTTTCGCGCGATGCGTGCGCTCATTCATGAATCGCAGTCCCAACATGTGGACCCTCATTGGGCTTGGGACAGGCGCCGCTTACATCTACAGTGTCATCGCGACCATCTTCCCCGGCGTGTTTCCGGAAACGTACAGCGCGCACGGCCGAGTCAGCGTGTATTTCGAGGCGGCGGCAGTCATCATTTCGCTGACGCTTCTCGGGCAGATGCTCGAACTGAAGGCGCGCTCGCAAACGTCCGCCGCCATCAAGGCACTACTCGGGCTCGCACCCAAGACTGCGCGACGCATCAACCCGGATGGCACCGAAGAAGATATTCAGTTATCCCATGTACATGGGGGAGACCTGCTTCGCGTGCGGCCGGGCGAGAAAGTTCCCGTGGATGGCGTAGTGACGGACGGCACGAGTTCGCTCGACGAGTCCATGATTACCGGCGAGCCCATTCCCGTCACGAAGCGTGTTGGCGACCACGTCATTGGCGCAACGATGAACGCGACGGGCAGTCTCGTCATCCGCTCGGAAAAGGTCGGCTCCCAAACCGTCCTGTCGCAAATCGTGCAGATGGTCGCGCAGGCGCAGCGGTCCCGTGCCCCCATGCAACGTATGGCTGACAAGGTGGCCGGCGTGTTTGTCGTCGGGGTCGTCAGCGTCGCTCTTCTGACGTTCTTCGTGTGGGGCATCGTTGGCCCCGAGCCCAGCTGGGTGTTCGGTCTCATCAATGCGGTGGCGGTGCTCATCATTGCATGTCCCTGCGCGCTGGGCCTCGCGACGCCAATGTCCATCATGGTCGCGAGCGGAAAAGGAGCCACAACGGGGATCCTCTTTCGCGATGCGGCTGCGATTGAGAATTTTCGGAAGGTCGACGTGCTCATCGTCGACAAGACCGGGACGCTGACCGAGGGGCGTCCAGCATTCGAGCAAGCCGTGGGCACAACCGGATACACGGCCGACGAAGTGCTTCGTCTGGCGGCGAGCCTCGACCAGGGTAGCGAGCATCCGCTTGCAGCAGCCATCGTTGCGGCAGCCCGTGAGAAGAAGTTGACTTTGGAACGCACGGAAAATTTCGAATCCGCGACGGGCATCGGCGTGAGAGGAAGGGTCGCCGGCAGGAGACTTGCGCTTGGCAACACCGCGCTGATGCAGGCTGACGCCATATCCGTCGAATCGCTGGCCAAGGAGGCGAACGGCCTGCGTGGGCAAGGCGCCAGCGTCATGTACCTGGCTGCCGATGGCGGTTTGGCCGGGCTGCTTGCGGTCGCCGACCCGATAAAGGCGACGACGCCGGAAGCGCTTTCGACATTGAGGGAGAACGGTATTCGAGTCGTAATGGCGACCGGTGATGGTGTGGTCACCGCGAAGGCGGTGGCCGAGAAGCTCGGCATCGACGAATTCCATGGCGAGGTGAAGCCTGCCGATAAGCTCAATCTGGTATCACGGCTTCAGCAAGCCCGGCATGTCGTCGCGATGGCTGGAGACGGGATAAACGACGCCCCCGCGCTTGCCAAGGCCGATGTCGGCGTGGCCATGGGAACAGGCACGGATGTGGCAATGAGTAGCGCTCAGGTGACGCTCGTCAAGGGCGACTTGCGCGGTATCGCGCGTGCTCGAGTGCTGTCCGAGGCAACCGTTGCGAACATGAAGCAGAATCTCGGCTTCGCGTTCATCTACAACGCGCTTGGCGTTCCGCTGGCGGCAGGGGTACTTTATCCATTCACCGGTTTGCTGCTCTCGCCGATGATTGCGGCACTTGCAATGAGTCTAAGCTCCGCTTCGGTCATTTCGAACGCGCTAAGGTTGCGTAACGCCAGAATTTGAGCAGCGATCGGCACGCAAACGTCCGTACGATTTGACGTCGTGGGGCCGGCCAGACGAGTCATTGACGGCCGGGAAGGCTCTGGCGTGACCAGAACCTCGGGTGGCGCGTAATCTGGTGGAACGGCTCGCACCGGAGTCAGGGTTCTCCGCACGAAGGCAAAAGAATCCGGCCGATTGTTTTCTTCTGTGTCGGCAATCCGGAAAGACGACGGCATCAGTTGTAACGGCGGAACCCGAATGCTCGACCGGTTCACCCGAGGCGGCCGAATCGACACCACCATACCGCCGCATTCATGCGAAGATCGAGCGACACTCCACCCGCATTCCATCGAGACCGTCGTGATCCGATCGAACCCCGAGGGCAACCCGCCAGCCGGCCATCCGCCGTGGATGGCCGTCGCACTGGCCGAGCTGGGCATTCGCCGCTTCCCGCCCGGCAGCATCAATCCGCGCATCGTCGAATACAACAACCACACGAATCTCGTCGGCTACGACGACAAGATTTCGTGGTGCTCGTCGTTCGTCAACTGGTGCATGACGCATGCGGGCATCCGCGGCACAGGGTCGGCGCTCGCGCGTTCGTGGCTCGAATGGGGGCGGCCGCTGGAGCGTCCGGTGTACGGCTGCATCGCGATCCTGACGCGCGACGACCCCGTGAGCTGGAAGGGGCACGTCGGGTTCTACCTGCGTCACGACGACGAGCGTGTGCACCTGTTCGGCGGCAATCAGCTGGAGGAAGTGCGCGAGCTTGCGTATCCGGTGAGCGAGGTGATCGGATACCGGTGGCCGGACGCTGGCTGACCGCGCCGCACGCCCGGCCTCCCGTGCACGGACGACGGCGCGGGCGCCGGCGTCGCATGGCGGCCGCGGTCAATCCTGCGCGGCGGTGGCGGCCACGGCCTGCGCTTCACCCGCCGCATCGTTCCGGCTCCACCCGCCGCCGAGCGACCGATACAACGTGACCGCCGCCAGCGCATGCTCGCGCCTGACCTGATTGAGTGCATCCGAATCCCGCAGATACACCTCCTGCGCCGACAGCACGTCCAGAAAATCCGTCGCGCCGCCCTTGTAGAGCTGGTTCGCCAGCCCGAGCGCCTTGTCCGACGCCGACAGCGCGCTATCGAGGCGCCGCGTCGCTTCATCGCTGCTGACGAGGTTCGCACGCGCGTCCTCGACTTCCCGCAGCGCCTGCAGCATCGTCTGCCGCAACCCGAGTTCCGACTCGCGCATCCGGCTTTCGCTTTGCGTGATGTCGGCGGTGATTCGCCCCGCGTTGAAGATCGGGCTCGTCGCGCTCAGCGCCGCGCTGAACAGGTTGTCGGTCAGCGTCGGCAACCCGAGATACGACGCGGCCAGAATCCCGTCGGTCAGGTTCAGCGAGAACTTCGGATACCGCTCGGCCTTCGCGACGCCGACCTGCGCCGCGCGCCGCTCGACCTGGGCGTACGCGGTGAGCACGTCCGGCCGGCGCAGCAGCGCCTGCGACGGCAGCGTGGCGGGCGACCCGGCAGGCGGCGCCGGAATCGCGCCGGCCTGCGCGAGCACGAGCCGGTCGACCGACTCGGGCGTGCGGCCCGAATACACGGCGATCAGATTGAGCTGATGCGCGATCTGCGCCTGCGTTGGCGGAATCCGCGCTTCGAGCGCATCGAGCTGGTTCAGCGCGCGCGTGACGTCGAGCTCCGTCGACAACCCGAACGCCTGCCGCTTGCGCGTGAGTTCGAGCGCATGCCGGCGGATCGCCGCGTTGTCCTGCAGGATCTTCAGTTCCTGCTGCGCCCAGCGCAGATCCACATAGGCCGAGGCCGCATCGGCCGCGAGCGCGAGCCGCATCGCGTCTTCCGCGTGCTTTTGCCCGACCAGCTCGGCCTGCGCGGCCAGCAGGTCGAGCCGTTCGCCGCCGAACACGTCCGGCGACCAGCTCAGCGCGAGTCCCGCGCCGGCCTGCCGCACGTAGCCGAGCGGCGGCGGCGTGTTCTGGCGCGCGTCGGACGCACGTGCGGTCGCGTCGAGTTCGGGCAGCAGCACCGCGCGCTTCTGCACGGTCAGCGCCTGCGCCTGCTTCACGCGTTCGGCGGCGGCCTGCAGATCGAGGTTGCCGTCGAGCACGGTCGCGATCAGCCGGTCGAGCACGGGGTCGTTGAACTGCGCCCACCACGCGGCGGCGTCGATGTCCGCGCGCGGCACGTCGGTGTCCCATGCGGCGGGCGCGAGGGATTGAACGGAATCGTGCAGCGCGGGATGCTGCGCGGGCTGCACCGCACACCCTGCGGCGAAGGCGCTGACGGCCAGCGCGACGAGTAGCTTTTTCATGATGACGACCTTGGCTTCAGTGCGCGTCCGGCGGCGGCGCGTTCAGGGTGATGGGACGGGAAAACGCGACGGCAAGCAGCGCGACCACGAAGCACAGCGACAGCGCGTAGTACGCATCGGCGTAGGTGAGCGTCAGCGCTTCGCGATAGATCAGGCGGTGCAGGTTCGCGAGGCCCGCCTGCGCGGTATCGAGCGTGTTGCCGGCCACCGAGGTCCAGTACGCGGCCTGGCGATCGAGCAGCGACGCGACCTGCGGCTCGCCGGCGCTCACGTGTTCGTTCAGGCGCAGGTAGTGGAAGTTGAGCCGGTCGTTGAGCATCGTCGCGCTCACCGCGATGCCGATCGCGCCGCCGAGGTTGCGCATCAGGTTGAACAGGCCGCTCGCCGATTTCAGCCGCGACTGCGGCAGCGAACCCAGTGCCATCGTCACGATCGGCGGCACGCTGAACTGCTGGCCGATGCCGCGCAGCGCCTGCGGCAGCAGCAGTTCCCGCCAGCCCCAGTCGTGCGTGATCGGCGTATACATGTAGCAGCCGAGGCCGAAGCAGACGAGCCCGAACACCAGCAGCGTGCGCATGCTGAAGTAGCGTGTGGCGAACGCATACGCGCAGAGCGCGAGCAGCTGGAACACACCGACCGACAGCAGCGCGATGCCGATCTGCAGCGAACTGAACGCACGCACCTGCGCGAGGAACAGCGGCGTCAGGAACACGGTCACGAAGATCCCGATGCCCGTGACGAACGACAGCAGGCTGCCGATCCCGAAGTTGCGCACGGCGAGCGCGCGCAGATCGACGATCGGGTCTTCCGCGGTCAGTGCGTGCACGATGAACAGGAAGCCGCAGATGCCGGAGATCCACGCACAGATGACGATCGCATCGTCGCTGAACCAGTTCTTGCGCGGGCCTTCTTCCAGCACGTATTCGAGGCAGCCGAGGAAGCCCGACATCAGCGCGATGCCGCGATAGTCGCCGCGCTTGATGAGGCTGAGATCGGGTGCGTCGATATGCACGTAGCGCGGCACCAGCGCGGCCACCGCGATGCCCGGCAGGAGGTTCAGGTAGAACAGCCAGTGCCACGACCATTGATCGGTGATCCAGCCGCCGATCACCGGCCCGATCGCCGGCGCGAGCGACGCGAGCGCACCGATCGTCGTCGACGCAATCAGCCGCTGCTTGCCCGGAAACAGCACGAACGCGGTCGTGAACACCGTCGGAATCATCGCGGCGCCGAGCGCGCCCTGCAGCCCGCGGAACAGGATCATCGAGTTGATGTCCCACGCGAGCCCGCACAGCATGCTCGTGATCGTGAAGCCGACGGCCGACGCGACGAACAGCCAGCGTGTCGACATCACCCTCGACAGCCAGCCCGACATCGGGATCACGATGATCTCGGCGATCAGGTAGGCCGTCTGCACCCAGGACAACTCGTCCTGGCTCGCGGACAGGCCGCCGCCGATGTCGCGCAGCGACGACGCGACGATCTGGATGTCGAGCGTCGCCATGAAGAAGCCGACGCACATCAGCGCGAACGCGAACACGCGCTGCTTCGTCGGTTGCGACGCGGGGTCGCCGGGAAACGCGGTGGTCATCGCAGGCTCCCGTTCAGTTCGTGTGGTCGGTATGCACGGTCACGACCGCGGAGAGGCCGGGACGCAGCACATGCTCGATGCCCGGCTGCGGATCGAGATGCACGCGCACCGGCACGCGCTGGACGATCTTCGTGAAGTTGCCGGTCGCGTTCTCGGGCGGCAGCACGCTGAAGGTCGCACCGGTCGCGGGCGCCAGGCTGTCGACGCGGCCGTGCAGGCGCGTGCTCGACGCATCGAGCGCGACGTCGACGCGATCGCCCGGGCGCATCTTGCGCAGCTGGTCTTCCTTGAAGTTCGCGTCGATCCACAGCCCGGACACGGGCACGACCGTCAGCAGCGGCACGCCGACGTTCGCGAGCATCCCGACGCGGCCCGTGCGGTTGCCGATGTAACCGTCGACCGGCGAGCGGATCGTCGTGTACTCGACGTTGAGCGCCGCGACGCGTTGCGCGGCGAGCGCGGTATTCACGCGGGCCCGCGCATCGGCGAGCTGCGCGCCGAGCACGTCGAGCTGCCGCTTCGATGCGAGCAGCGCGGCGTCGCTGCGCGCGACGGCCGCATCCGCCTTCGAATAATCGGCGTCCGCGCGTTCGACGATCTGGTTCGACACCGCATCGGATTTCACGAGCTCGCGGTAGCGTACGCGGTCGGACGACGCACGCGTGAGCTCGGCCGACGACGCATTCCTGTCCGCCGCATGCTGGCCGATCACCGCGTATTGAAGCTGCTGCTTCGCCTCGAGTTCGGTCACCGCGGCGCGCGCGCTGTCGACTTCGGCGGTCGCCTGCGCGAGCTTCGCGTCGTAGTCGCGCGCATCGAGCCGCACGAGCACGTCGCCGGCCTTCACGCGCTGGTTGTCGGTCACGAGTATCTTGTCGACGAAACCGTTCACCTTCGGCGCGAGCACCGTGACGTCGCCGCCGACATACGCATCGTCGGTGCTTTCCTGGAAGCGCAGCACGAACAGCCAGTCGAGCGCCGCGGCCGCGACCGCGACGACGACGGCGGCCACCGCGATCCGCATCCACGGCACGCGGCGTTGCTGCCTTGCCGGCCGGTCGGTTGTGGCTGCCTCGCGGGAGGCAGCGGCTTGGGTCGTGTCCATCGATTCACCTATGTATATGCACTAATTGAAACGACCGACGACGCGTCGCCGATCGGGGAAGGGGTCAGCGTTCCGGGAGGTTGTGCGTGATCCGGAACAATTCGTCTCTGAGGCGGGCAGCTTGCGCCGACCCGAACCGCTGCTCGAACGCCTCCTGCGCGGCGAGCCAGTGCACCTGCGCGTCGGCGATCTTCGTTTCGCCGTGCGCGGTCAGCGCGAACGTCTGGCGGCGGCAACGCGGCTCGATCCGGCCCGCGACCAGCGTCGCGCCGATCAGCGGCTTGAGCGCGCGCAGCAGCGCCGTGCGTTCGATCACCAGTACCGCCGACAGCGTCGCCATCGTCAGGCCCGGGCGCTCCCGCAGCAGCGCGAGAATGCTGTACTGCGACGGCGTGACGCCCGCCTGCGACAGGTAGCGCTCGTAGAACTGCGAGATCCGCCGGGCGGCTTGCCGGACCGCGAAGCAATCGTCATCGGTAAGCGTGGACTTGTGCATGTGCACATGTTAGGTGGCGCGGCGGCCTGAAGCGAGCGGCGAGCCAGGATCAGATTGGTGCCGTGGCTGTACCAATCGACGGTGGAACGGCGCGTTTTCGTGCCGGATCAGGCGGCGGCCGGAACAATCCCGCCTTCGCGGTCGCAGTACGCGGCCGTGTAGTCGATGAACGCCTTGACCTTCGCCGGCAGCAGCGCGCGATTCGCGTACGCGAGCTTGATTTCGACGAACGCGTCGACGAGGTCGGCGCCGTCGAGCAACTGCACGAGCGCGCCCGACGCGAGCTCGGCTTCGACGAGCGTTTTCGGCACGACGCCGATGCCGAAGTCGTGCATCACCATTTCGCGGTTGAAGACGGGGCTGTTCGACGAGATGTCGAAGCTCAACGGCACGGTCAGCGTGTCGCCGTCGACGCGGAACGACAGCGCGGGCCGGCGCAGCGACGGCGACAGCGGCACGAACGCATGACCGGCGAGGTCGGCCGGCGTTTCGGGACGCGGATGCGTGCGCAGATACGCGGGCGTCGCGACGATCACCACCGGAATGCGTTCGACCAGCCGCACGATGGTCGTCTCGCTCGTCAGCATGTACGGCACGACGATGCCGATGTCGTAGCCTTCGCCGACGAGGTCGACCGGGCGCTCGGTCAGCGTGACGTCGAGGCGCACCTTCGGATGCGCGGCCTTGAAGCCGGCGATCAGCGGCACGAGCCGGTTCAGCGCGGCCGTCGTGTGCGCGACGAGGCGCAGCAGCCCCTCGGGCTCGCGCGTGTGCGACTGCGCTTGCGCTTCCAGCGAGTCGAGTTCGTCGAGCACGGCCGCGCAGCGTTCGTAGATGCGCTCGGCGGTTTCGGTCAGCGAGACCTGGCGCGTGGTCCGGTGCAGCAGGCGGCTGCCGAAGCGCGCCTCCAGATCCGCGACCGCCCGCGACACGACCGGCCGCGCGAGGCCGTGCATGTCGGCGGCGCGCGTGAAGCTGCGCATTTCCACCACCGACCGGAAAATCCGCAGCTTGTCGATGTAGTCCATGTCCGTCTCCTCGAGGCGATGGCGGGGCGCCTGATGCACGCGGCCGGCCCGGCCATGTTACGGCGGAGTGTACATTGACTTTATGCATATGCACATATAAATTGCCGGTCATGAACGATATCCAGATGGCCCACGCGTGTAATTGCCTCGCGCTGCGTCAGGCGGCGCGCTTCGTCACGCAACTTTACGAGCGGCATCTGGCCCCGGTCGGTGTCACGCCCGCGCAGTTCTCGATCATGGTGAACCTGTCGCACCGGCCCGGCCTGGTGATGAGCGAACTCGCCGACACGCTGGTGATGGATCGCACGACGCTGTTGCGCGCGCTGAAGCCGCTGCAGCGCGACGGCTTCGTCGCCGCGGCCGCGTCCGAGCATGACGCGCGCGCGCATGCGCTCAGCCTGACGAAGCTCGGCGAACGCACCTACGCGCAGGCGAAAGTCGCGTGGCAGGCCGCGCAGGACGAGTTCGAGACGCAGTTCGGCCGCGGCCGCGCCAAGGCGCTGCGCGACGAGCTGTTCAGCCTGACGGCGCAGCGATAGGCGCGACGCGCGCGGTAGTATTACAAAAGCGATCCGGATCCACCGGACGAGACAAGAGGAGCCCCCCATGCTGCAGTTGAGCGAGCGCGACGACGCGATGTTGCGCGGCGCATTCGGCGACGGCGTCGCGCGCGCGATGCGGATCGTCGCGCGCACGGCCGAGGTCATGTCGGCGCCGCGCCTGATCGACATCACGTCCGCGCATATCGACGGCTGTCTTTACCACGGCCAGACCAGCCTCGACTTCGTCGAATATTTCGTCGACACCGGCGCGCAGGTCGCGGTGCCGACCACGCTGAACGTCGGGTCGCTCGACCTGATCCATCCCGAGCTGTATCGCGGCGACCGCACGATCCAGCGCGACGCGCAACGCCTGATGGACGCGCATCTCCAGCTCGGCTGCGAGTCGAGCTTCACGTGCGCGCCGTATCAGCTGAAGAATCGTCCGCGCCTGGGCGAGCAGATCGCGTGGGCCGAATCCAATGCGATCGTGTTCGCCAACTCGGTGCTCGGCGCACGCACCAGCCGCTATGGCGACTTTCTCGATCTGGCCGCCGCGATCACCGGACGCGCACCGTACGCGGGGCTGCACGTCGAATCGAATCGCGCGGCGCGGATCGTGTTCAACGCCCCGGACTTCGGCCACCGGCCGTCGCGCGACATCTATTTCGCGGCGCTCGGCTTGCTGATCGGCCGGATCGCCGGCGCGACCGTGCCGGCGATCGTCGGGCTGCCGGCGGACACCACCGAGGATGAACTCAAGGCGCTCGGCGCGGCCGCCGCATCGAGCGGCGCGGTCGCGCTGTTCCATGCGGTGGGCGTCACGCCCGAGGCGCCGACGCTCGACGCCGCGCTGCACGGGCAGGCGGCGCAGCGAACGGTCGATGTCGCGATGGCCGATCTCGACGAGATCCGCCGCACGCTGAACCACGGCGCGGCCGGCGATGCGCTCGTCGCGGTCGCGCTCGGCACGCCGCACTTCTCGCTGGCCGAATTCCGCACGCTCGACGCGCTGCTCGACCAGTTCGACGGCAAGCCGAAGTGCGATTTCTACGTGAACACGAGCCGCTTCATCCTGTGGGAACTGGGCGAGCTCGGGCTTGCCGGCAAGTTCGACGCGCGCGGCATCCAGATCGTCGTCGACACCTGCACGTACATCACGCCGGTGATGAAACAGCTGTCGGGCCTGGTGATGACGAACTCGGGGAAATGGGCGTCGTATGCGCCCGCGAACATCGGCGTCACGGTCGCGTACGGCAGCATGCGCGAGTGCGTGCGTTCCGCGTTCGAAGGAAAGGTGCGATTCGATGACTGAAGCAAGCATTCGGAAACTGACGGGCGACACGCTCGTGCCGGGCAGCGCATGCGCGACGACGATCGTGCTCGACAAGCCGCTCAGCTTCTGGGGCGGCTACGACTCGGGCGCGGGGCGGATCGTCGATCGCGGGCATCCGCAGGCGGGCGCGAGCCTGGCCGGCCGGATCATGGTGATGCCGCATGCGAAGGGCTCGAGTTCGAGCAGCAGCGTGCTCGCGGAAGCGGTGCGCAACGGCACGGGGCCGGTCGGGATCGTGCTGAAGGAGCGCGACCTGATCATCTCGATCGGCGCGATCGTCGCCGCCGAGCTGTATGCGATTGCGGTGCCGGTGGTGTGCGTGACCGATGCGGTGTACGACGCGATCGTCGCCGCGACGGGCGACGTGCGAATCGACGCAGGCGAGGGCGACGGCGGCGCGCGGATCGACGTCGGCGGCTGACGCGTCACGCGCTCGCCGGCTCGGAGGAAGCGGGTGTGCGGCGTACTTGCACGAAGCGGCCGATCGCCGTTCGACCGAACGATGAAATATCAACGGGGCGCGTGGCGCCGCCCGCGTTCTCCGGTCATTCGTGCGTGGCTCCGGCGGCCGCTTCCCGATAGGCGCTCGGCGTCTGCCCGGCCCAGCGCCGGAATGCGCGCGTGAAATTCGCCGGGTCGGTGAACTGCAGCCGCTCGGCGATCGTCTTCAGGTCGAGATCCGACGCCGACAGCAATAGCTTCGCATCGCGAAAGCGCGCTTCGTCGAGCAGTTGCCGATAGCTCGACCCCGCTTCCTCGAGCCGGCGCCGCAACGTGCGCGTCGACACGAGCAGCGCGTCGGCGAGCGCCTCCGGACTGGAATAGTTGCCGGCGGTTCGCGCCAGTTCCGCGCGCACGCGCTCGACCAGATCGCCTTCCTCCTGACGCACCTGCGCATACTCGCGCTCGACCTGCACGAGCGCTTGCCGGTGCGCGACTTCGTCGGCGAGCGGCAGCGGCCAGTCCAGCACGTCGTGCGCGATCCACAGCGCGTTCGCCGCGCAGCCGAATTCGACCGGCGGCAACTGGTCGCGATAGCGTGCGAAGTAATCGGGCTCCGGCCATGCGAAGCGCAGCGCGATCGGCGGCGACGCGCGCCCGGACCACTGCGAGATGTTCTGCGCGAGCCCCGTCAGCACGAACTCGAACATCACGTGATGCTGCAGCACCGGGCTCGCCTGCACGCCGTGCAGTTCGAGCGTCGCGCCGTCGTCGTCCTCCGCGTAGGTCAGCCGATATTGGCGGTTGCGCATCCGGAAGTAGCGCTGCGTGACGATCAGTGCTTCGCGGATGTCCCGCGCGGTCAGCGTCGCATAACCGAGGAAGCCGTGCACGGTCGGCTTCAGCAGCAGCCCGAACGCGAGCCCGATGCCCGGATCGCCGCCGATCTCGATCGCGTTGAGCACGAGCCGGCCCCATTGCGACGGCGCGACGCGCGCGTCCGGTTCGGCCAATACTGCATCGCGCAGCCCGGTGCCCGCGCGCACGGCGGCCGGATCGACGCCGCGCGCGGCCAGCGCCTGCAGCAGCAGGCGCGTGTAGGCGACCGGAATCGTCGGCCGGCGTAGCCCGAGGTGGTCCTTGCGTGACGGGGAGGTCATGTCGATTTGGCCGGAAATGACAAGCATTATGGCTGTTTGCCCCCTCACGTTCAAGGCGGCGCGCAGCCTACGATGGCACGTATCGCTTATCGGCAGACTCACCATGACGACTTCCTTTCCCCACCTGCTCGCGCCGCTCGATCTCGGCTTCACCACGCTGAAGAACCGCGTGCTGATGGGCTCGATGCACACGGGCCTCGAGGACAGCCGCAAGACGCTGCCGCGGCTCGCCGACTATTTCGCCGAACGCGCGCGCGGCGGCGTCGGCCTGATCGTGACCGGCGGCTTCGCGCCGAACGTGGCCGGCTGGACCAAGCCGTTCGGCGGCACGCTGATGACGTCGGCCGGCGCGCGGCGCCATCGCGTGATCACCGACGCCGTGCATGCGGACGACGGCAAGATCGCGCTGCAGATCCTGCATACCGGCCGCTACGGCTACCACCCGTTCGCGGTCGCGCCGTCGAAGATCAAGTCGCCGATCTCGCCGTTCGCGCCGCACGAACTCAGCGCGCGCGGCGTCGAGCGGCAGATCCGCGCGTTCGTCCGTTGCGCGCAGCTTGCGCGCGAGGCCGGCTACGACGGCGTCGAGATCATGGGCTCCGAGGGCTACCTGATCAACCAGTTCATCTCGATGCATACGAACAAGCGCGGCGACCAGTGGGGCGGTTCGTACGAGAACCGGATCCGGCTGCCGATCGAGATCGTCGCGCGCACGCGCGAGGCGGTCGGGCGCGACTTCATCCTGATCTACCGGCTGTCGATGCTCGACCTGATTCCGGACGGCAGCGACTGGAGCGAGACCGTGCAGCTCGCGAAGGCCGTCGAGCGCGCGGGCGCGACCATCATCAATACGGGGATCGGCTGGCACGAGGCGCGCGTGCCGACGATCGCGACGTCGGTGCCGCGCGGCGCGTTCGCGTGGGTGACGAAAAAGATGAAGGGCGAGGTCGGCATCCCGCTCGTGACGACCAACCGGATCAACCGGCCCGAGGTGGCCGAGCAGATTCTCGCGGACGGCTGCGCGGACATGGTGTCGATGGCGCGCCCGCTGCTCGCGGATGCCGAGTTCGTCGTCAAGGCCGCGCAGGGCCGGGCAGACGAGATCAACACCTGCATCGGTTGCAACCAGGCGTGTCTCGACCACGCGTTCAAGAACCAGATCGCGTCATGCCTGCTGAATCCGCGCGCATGCCACGAGACCGAGCTGATTTACACGCGCGTGCAGCAGCCGAAGCGCATCGCGGTGGTCGGCGCGGGGCCGGCCGGGCTCGCGTGCTCGACCGTGCTCGCGCAGCGCGGCCACCACGTCGATCTGTTCGACGCGGCGGCGGAGATCGGCGGTCAGTTCAACATGGCGAAGCGGATTCCGGGCAAGGAGGAGTTCGACGAAGCGCTGCGTTATTTCGGCCGTCAGGTCGAGCTGACCGGCGTGAACCTGCACCTGAACCGCCGCATCGATGCGAGCGACCTGATCGCGGGCGGCTACGACGAAATCGTGCTCGCGACCGGTGTGGCGCCGCGCGACCCGAAGATTCCCGGCCAGGACGGGCCGAACGTGCTCAGCTACATCGACGTGCTGGCCGGCGGGCAGCCGGTCGGCCGGCGGGTCGCGGTGGTCGGCGCCGGCGGCATCGGCTTCGACGTCGCCGAATATCTGGTGCAGGGCGGCGAGTCGCCGACGCTCGATCTGGAAGAGTGGAAAGCGGAGTGGGGCGTGACCGATCCGGCCGCGACGCGCGGCGGCGTGACGCGCGCGCAGGTCGGGGCGCCGGCTCGCGAAGTGACGCTGTTGCAGCGCAAGGCCGCGCCGCTCGGCAAGGGGCTCGGCAAGACGACCGGCTGGATTCACCGCGCGACGCTGAAGATGAAGCAGGTGAAGATGATCGGCGGCGTGAACTACGAACGGATCGACGCGCGCGGGCTGCACGTGTCGTACGGCGAGCAGCGGACCGATCATGAACTGATCGAAGCCGACACGATCGTGCTGTGCACGGGGCAGGAGCCGCAGCGCGCGCTGCTCGCGCCGTTGCAGGCGGCCGGACGCTCGGTGCATCTGATCGGCGGCGCGGAACTGGCGGCCGAGCTCGATGCGAAGCGTGCGATCGATCAGGGATCGCGACTCGCGGCGCGGCTGTAACGGGCGTCGTTCCGGGTTGGGAAACGGCGGCGAGCGTCGCGCGACGCGCTGGCGACTTCCCGCGTCGCCATGCAACGTGGCGACGCGATTCCGGCAGAACGCCACTCGCGACCGGCCGGCGTGCGTCAGGCCGCTTCGGCCCGCTCTTCCTCTTCCGCTTCCAGCATCGCCTTGACGATCAGGTAGACGGCCGGCAGGTCGTCGTCGTCGCGACGCCAGTCGACCGGTTCCTCGACATCCGCCGCGACCAGCCGGCTGCCGCGCAGGCGGATGAACGCGTCGATGACCGTCGGATCGTTGCGGCTCAGGAAACCGGTATTCGAGAACGCGAGTTCCTCGACGTTCAGCAGCGCCTGCCAGCTCATCGTGCGGACGGCGGCCGGATGGGTGCGGCGTCGCAGGCCGAGCGCGCGTTGGGCGGGGCCGCCGACGACACGCTGCAGGTCGACGACCGCCCGCTGCGCGGCGCGTTCGAAGTGGGCGGGGTTGAAGCCGGGTTGCTCGGGATCGAATGCGGATGACTGGAACATGGTCGCCTCACAAAAGTCCGTCCGTCATGGGTGACGGAATTCGGGTCAAATGGTGCAAAAGCACTGTAAATATATACAGTGTCCGAGGCGGTTTCAAGTCCTGAATGCATGTCCGTTTGCCGGCACCGGGTCGAGCGCGGTGGCGACGGTGGCCGGCGCGCGCACCGAGCGGCCTTCGCGAACGACTTACACCGACGCGGCGATCGTCTCGCGCAACCACCGATGCGCGGGATCGCGGTGCACGCGCTCGTGCCACAACATCGACATTTCATAGCCGGGAACGTGAACGGGCGCTTCCACCACGCGCAGCGCGGGCACGTCGCGCACCAGACGCTCGGGCAGCATCGCGACGAGATCCGTGCTGGCGACGGCCGACATCACGAACAGGAAATGCGGAACGGACAGCACGACACGCCGCGCGGCGCCCGCTTTCGCGAGCGTTTCATCGGTCACGCCGAAGAAGCCGCCGCCGTCGGGCGACACGATCACGTGTTCCAGCGCGCCGAACTGGGCGAGCGTCGGGCGCCGCTTCAGCTTCGGATGACCGGCGCGGCCGACGAGCACGTAGCGCTCGACGAACAGCGGCAGGCGCCGCATCCCTTCCGGTGAACCTTCCGTCGTGTGGAAGGCCAGGTCGATGCCGTTTCGCTCCGCGTCCTGCTCGATGCGCGGCGGCACGAGCTCGACGACGGCGACGCGCGTCGCGGGGGCGGCCGACCGCAGCGTGTTCAGCGCGGGCAGGACGATCGTCGATTCGCCGTAGTCGGTCGCGGCCACGCGCCACGTGTTCGTCGCGGTTGCCGGATCGAACGGCGTGGCCGTCAGCACCGCGCGTTCGACCGCGTCGAGCGCGTCCCGCAGCGGCTCGCGCAGCGTTTCCGCGCGTGCGGTCGGCCGCATGCCGCGCGGTCCGGGCAGCAACAGCGGATCGCCGAAGAAATCGCGCAGTTTCTGCAACTGCACGCTGACCGACGGCTGCGACATGTTCAGTTTTTCGGCTGCACGCGTGACGTTGTGCTCGGCGAGCAGCACGTCGAGCGTGATCAGCAGGTTCAGATCCAGTCGTCTGAGATTGTTCATGGCTATACCTGGAATATCGGGAATTCATTTCCAATATACCTTCGGCGACGGCATCCTGCAGTCATTCAATCAACGGAGTGACGAACATGAATGTGCTGATCGTTTATGCCCATCCGGAACCGCGTTCGCTGAACGGCGCGCTGCGCGACTTTGCCGTCGAGCGGCTCGAAGCGGCGGGGCATAGCGTGCAGGTGACGGACCTGTATGCGATGAACTGGAAGGCCGCGTTCGACGCGAACGACGTGACGGATCGCATGCCCGACGCGCGTTTCGATCCGTCGCTCGACTCGAAGCACGCGTTCGCGACGGGCACGCAAAGTGAAGACATCGCGCGCGAACAGGAAAAATTGAAGTGGGCCGACGCGGTGATCCTGCAGTTTCCGCTGTGGTGGTTTTCGATGCCGGCGATCATGAAGGGCTGGGTCGAGCGCGTGTATGCGTATGGTTTTGCATACGGCGTCGGCGAACACTCCGACCTGCACTGGGGCGACCGTTACGGCGAAGGGTCGCTTGCGGGCAAGCGGGCGATGATCGTCGTCACGACGGGCGGCTGGGAGTCGCATTACAGCGCACGCGGCATCAACGGGCCGATCGACGACGTGCTGTTTCCGATCCAGCACGGGATTCTCTATTACCCCGGCTTCGACGTGCTGCCGCCGTTCGTGATCTACCAGACGCACCGGATGGATGACGCGCGTTTCGACGAAACGCGTGCTGCGCTCGGCAAGCGTCTCGACGAACTGTGGACCGCGCAGCCGATTCCGTTCCGGCGGCAGAACGCGGGCGACTACGATATTCCGGCGCTGACGCTGAAGGCGGAGATCGCGCCGGGGACGGTGGGGTTCGCGGCGCATCTGGCGCAGGAGCGGTGATCGTCGCCGCATCGTCGTGATGCGGGGCGATACCTGGACGTGACGGCTGCAAAACGACACGGGCGACCGGCGAGAAAATCGCCGGCCGCCCGAGCCGTACTCTTCGCGGCCGTTCAGTCACGCCGCGCGTCGCGTTCGCTTACCGATCATCCTCCCGCACCGAAGAAGGATGCCGGCACAGCGCCCGCACTTCCATCTCCATATACGGAAACAGCGGCAGCTGACTCAACACGTCATGCAGTTGCTGCACGCTTTCGACGTCGAAAATACTGACGTTCGCATACTGCCCCGCGATCCGCCACAGATGCCGCCAGGTCCCTTCGGTCATCAGCCGCTGGCACATCGCCTTCTCTTCGGCCTTCAGCGTGGCCGCCTTGACCGGATCCATGTCCGCCGGCAGACGGACGGTCATTTCCACATGAAACAGCATCCTGCGCTCCTTGCGTTGTCGATTCGTCGAACGGGGCCGCTCAGGCCTGTGCACGCGCCCGCTCGACTTCGCTCGCCGGCACGTCCTGCTTGTCCTTGAGCAGCGAGAAATCGAAGTCGATCAGCGCGAACTGCCCGTCGACGCCATACGGCTTGCCTTCCGCGCCCTCGGCCTGCTTGATCTTCGGGATCAGCCCCTCGCGGGTCGCGAATGCGAAGTCGTCCCAGATGTGCGGATCGCCTTCGATGTTGATCTGCGTCGTCAGCTTACGATATCCGTCCGCGGAAACGAAGAAGTGGATGTGCGCCGGACGATGGCCGTGACGGCCGAGCTGGTCGAGCAGTTGCTCGGTCTTGCTGCCCGGCGGCACGCTGTAGCCGACCGGCAGCACGCTGCGGAAGCTGTAGCGGCCCTCGGCATCGGTGCGGATCGAGCGGCGCAGGTTGAACGCCGGCTGCGACTGGTCGAAGTACGAATAGTTGCCCAGATGGTTCGCGTGCCACACCTCGACGAGCGCATTCGCGATCGGCGCGCCGTCCTGACCGAGCACCTGACCGCGCATGATCAGCGTCTGGCCCGGATCGGTGCCGTCGTCGAGACGCGCATGGCCGACCGATTCCGGCGCGCCCGCGACGTACAGCGGCCCTTCGATCGTGCGCGGCGTGCCGCCGTGGAAGCCGGCCTTCTCCTCGGCCTCGTCCATCCGCACGTCGAGGAAGCGCTCGAGGCCGAGGCCCGCGGCGATCAGCCCGAATTCACGGCCGGCTTCGTTCAGGTAGTTGAGCGCGGTCCAGAACTCGCTCGGCTGCACGTCGAAGTCCTCGATCGTGTAGCAGATGTCCTTCACGATCCGGTTGACGATCGCGCGCACGCGCGGGTTGCCGGGCTTTTCCGCGGCGTCGTCGAAGGTTTTCAGCAGGGCGTCGATGGCTTGCTTGTTCATCTGTGTCTCCGGTTTCGGTTGTCGTGTCATGCGGGATCAGCGGGCGTTGCGTCGCATCCGTTCGATGCGGGCCCAGTCGAAGGCGATGCCGAGGCCGGGCGTCGCCGGCAGGTGCAGCTTGAAATCCTGGTAACGCAGCGGCTCGACGAGGATTTCCTCGGTGAGCAGCAGCGGGCCGAACAGCTCGGTGCCCCATTTCAGCGAGCCGAACGTGCTGAACAGTTGCGCGGACGCCATCGTGCCGGCCGCGCCTTCGAGCATCGTGCCGCCGTACAGGTCGATGCCGGCCGCCGACGCGATCGATGCGACGCTCGCCGCACCGAGCAGGCCGCCCGATTGCGCGATCTTCACCGCGAACACGTCGGCCGCGCGGTCCTGCGCGAGTGCGAACGCATCGACGGGGCCGTGCAGCGCCTCGTCGGCCATGATCGGAATCTGCGCGAGCTGCGTGAGGCGTTTGAGCCCCGCGCGATTGGTCGCGGCGATCGGCTGCTCGACGAGGCTCACGCCGGCCTCCGCGAGGCGTGCGCCGGCCCGGATCGCGTCGGTTTCGGTCCATGCCTGGTTCACGTCGACGCGGACGTCGCCACGGTCGCCGAGCGCGCGCTTGATCGCGATCACGTGCGCGACGTCGTCGTCGACCGCGTTCGATCCGATCTTCAGCTTGAATGCGCGATGGCGGCGCGCGTCGAGCATCGCCTCGGCTTCCGCGATGTCGCGCTGCGTGTCGCCGCTCGCGAGCGTCCACGCGACATCGACCGCATCGGTGGTGCGGCCGCCGAACAGCTCGGACAGCGGCACGCCGAGGCGGCGCGCCTGCGCGTCGAACAGCGCGGTCTCGATCGCGCACTTCGCGAACCGGTTGCCCTGGAACAGCTTGCGCGCACGCGCCATCGCGGCGCCCGGGCGCGTCGCGTCCATGCCCTGCAGGAGCGGCGCGAAGTAGGTGTCGATGTTGACCTTGATGCTCTCGGGGCTTTCCTCGCCATACGCGAGACCGCCGATCGTGGTCGCCTCGCCGACGCCTTCGATACCGTCCGTGCATCGAACGCGGACCAGCACGAGGGTCTGGCAATTCATCGTGGCGACCGAGAGCTTGTGGGGCCTGATCGTCGGCACGTCGACGAGCAGCGTCTCGATGCGTTCGATGGTGGCGGTAGTTGCTATCATGCGATTCCTCCTGTTGGTGCACATGGTAGGAATTCCCGCCCGGCGGCGTCCAACACTCTTTCCGACTACTTCCATACCTTCGAGGCATGAAATGGAATTGCGCCAGCTTCGGTACTTCATCGCCGTCGCGGAGGAAATGAACATCACGCGGGCCGCGGAGCGGCTGCACATGACGCAGCCGCCGCTGAGCCGCCAGCTTCAGGCGATCGAGGACGAGGTCGGGCTGCCGCTGTTCGAGCGCGGCGCGCGGCCGCTGAAACTGACCGACGCGGGCCGCGTGTTCTATGCGCAGGCGACGCGCGTCGTCGAACAGGCCGACGAGCTCGGCCCGCTGACGCGGCGGCTCGCGCAGTTGTCGGAGCGGATCGTGATCGGCTTCGTGCCGTCGACGCTCTACGGTGCGCTGCCGGACGTGATCCGCGCGTTTCGCGAGGCGCATCCGGGCGTCGAGCTGTCGCTGATCGAAATGTTCACGCTCGAGCAGCTCGGCGCGCTGAAGGGCGGGCGGATCGACGTCGGGTTCGGCCGCCTGCGTTTCGACGACGATCAGCTCGTGCGCGAGGCGCTGATCGAGGAGAAGCTCATCGCGGCGCTGCCGGTCGGGCATCCGCTCGCCGATCCGGACCGGCCGCTGACGCTCGCGGACATCGCGAACGAGACGCTGATCGTCTATCCGAGCACGCCGCGGCCGAGCTTCGCGGACCAGCAACTGTCCGCGCTGCGCGACGGCGCGCTCGTGCCGGCGGCCGTGCACGAGGTGCGCGAACTGCAGACGGCGCTCGGGCTCGTCGCCGCGCAGGTGGGCGTGTCGCTGGTGCCGGAAAGCGTGGAAGGCGTGCGCGTGAAGGGCGTCGTCTATCGGCGGCTGCCGGAACCCACGGCGACCTCGCCGATCATCATGAGCCGCCGGCTGCACGGCGAAAGCGCCGCGACGACCGCGTTCTGCGCGATCGCGCGGGAGATGATCGCGCCGGCGATGTAGCGACGGTCGTTTCCGTATTGACCGCAACTAACGGTCAAATTCGGCGGGCCAGGCCGAATACGGAGCCGGTATCGTGATGCAGATGTCATATGCCTGCTGATGCAGGCGGGCAGCAAGCCGGCAAGCCGCGCCGGTCGGCAATCGGCAAGGCGGGGAACCCGCGCCCGCCTACCGTCTACCGCTTCCCGTCGAGCGTCTCCGAAGGCGATTCGCCGAACTTCTCCCGATACGCGATCGCGAATCGCCCGAGGTGCGTGAACCCGCAATCGAGCGCGATATCGGCGATCCGTCGCTCGGACACCGACCCGCGCAGCAACTCTCGCGCATGCTCGAGCCGCGTCGCGCGCAGGTATTGCATCGGGCTCATCCCGCGGAACTGCAGGAAGGCGTCGCGCAGCGTCCGCTCCGGCACGTTGGCGGCCTGGACGATATCGGCGAGCTGCAGCGGTTGCGCGTAGTGCGCGTTCACGAACTCCTGCGCGCGCCGCACGAAGCCCGGCGCGGGATCCTGGCGCGCGCTCGGCGCCGACGGCGGGTGGCCTTCGATCAGCAAATCGATCAGCAGATGCTCGAGCTGCGACGCGACGCGCGGGTTCGCGTTCGCCCGTTCGAGCAGCGCCGGCGAGCGGGCGACGAGCATCAACTGCTGGCGCCACGCGGTGAGCGCGGCATCGCTGATGTGCAGCACGGGGTCGAGCATCGCGCGCGGGTCGCCGGTCAGCGAGCCGACGGTCGCGGCATCGATGCGCAGCACGAACTGCTCGCAATCGGCCGACAGCACCGCGTCGAAGCGCTCGCCGGGCGCGCACAGCACGCCGGTCTGCCCGTCGACGCCGAGCCGGCGCCCCATCGCGTGGACTTCCGCCTGCCCGGACAGGCAGAACATCAGCAGGTAATAGCCGTCGACGGCGTCGACCTGCACGCGCATCGCGTCGCCGAACGCGATGGTGCCGATCCCGAGCCCGCCGAGCCGCACGAAATCCATATGCGACGCGCCTTGCACGCGGCCGCTCGGCAGCAGCGCATGCGGCTGCATCACGCGCGAGATCCGCTCGCGCGTCTCGTCGAGATCGCGGGATTCGAACAGCCGGTGCGCACGCAGCGCAAGCGGCTCGAACGACGTTGGGGACATGGGCATCGGCCTTGGTATGAACGACGGGCGCTTCGATCCGACGAATGGGTCGCGATCGTGCGCGGGTCGCGTGTGTCGCCATGCTAGCGCAGAAATCCGCCGAAAGTGGATATTGCGCCGCCGCAATCGCACTTTCCGGATAGACGCCGAATATTAGCTTTTCAAAAATCGGCTCCATGCAATCAACGAAACGGAACCAGAAGGAGTCCGACATGGAGCAGACAGAATCGCCCGTCGTATTCGCCGCGCGCGACGACGCGTCCGATGTGCGCTTTCCGCACGACGACGGCTCGCGCGTGCCGTACAAGGTGTTCAGCTCGCGCGCGGTCTACGATCGCGAGCAGGAACGCATCTTCCGCGGGCCGACCTGGAACTTCGTCGCGCTGGAAGCGGAAATCCCGAACGTCGGCGACTTCAAGAGCACGTTCGTCGGCGACACGCCGGTCGTCGTCACGCGCACCGAGGACGGCACGCTGTCCGCATGGGTGAACCGCTGCGCGCACCGCGGCGCGCAGGTGTGCCGCAAGTCGCGCGGCAACGCGAGCTCGCACACGTGCGTGTACCACCAGTGGAGCTTCGACAACCAGGGCAACCTGCTCGGCGTGCCGTTCCGGCGCGGCCAGAAGGGGATGACCGGGATGCCGGCCGACTTCGACCCGAAGCAGCACGGGCTGCGCAAGCTGCGTGTCGACAGCTATCGCGGGCTCGTGTTCGCGACCTTCAGCGATGACGTGGCGCCGCTGCCCGACTATCTCGGCGAGCAGATGCGTCCGTGGATCGACCGCATCTTCCACAAGCCGATCGAGTATCTCGGCTGCACGCGCCAGTATTCGAAGTCGAACTGGAAGCTGTACATGGAGAACGTGAAGGATCCGTATCACGCGAGCATGCTGCACCTGTTCCATACGACCTTCAACATCTTCCGCGTCGGGATGAAGGCGCGCTCGATTCCGGATGCGAACCACGGGCTGCACAGCATCATCACCGTGACGAAGACGGGCGACGACACGTCGGCCGCCTACAAGCAGCAGAACATCCGCTCGTTCGACGAGGGCTTCCATCTGGAAGACGAATCGATCCTCGATCTCGTGTCGGAATACGACGAGGACTGCACGAACCATATCCAGCCGATCTTTCCGCAACTCGTGATCCAGCAGATCCACAACACGCTGGTCGCGCGCCAGATCCTGCCGAAGGGGCCGGACAACTTCGAACTGATCTTCCACTTCTTCGGCTACGCGGACGACACGCCCGAACTGCGCGCGCTGCGCATCAAGCAGGCGAACCTGGTCGGGCCGGCCGGCTACATCTCGATGGAGGATACCGAGGCGACCGAACTGGTGCAGCGCGGCACGGTGCGAGATGCGGATGCGACGTCGGTGATCGAGATGTCGCGCGGCAACCCGGACCAGCAGGACACGGTGATCACCGAAAGCCTGATCCGCAAGTTCTGGGTCGGTTATCAGAAGCTGATGGGCTATTGAAGCGGGAGCGCGGAACGATGGAAAACCTGACGGAAGACATGAAGACGTGGTTCGAGATTTACATGCTCCAGAACCGCTACATCGGCCACCTCGACAACGACCGGCTCGAACACTGGCCGGAAATGTTCACCGAGGACTGCACGTACGAAATCGTGCCGAAGGAGAACGCGGATCTCGGGCTGCCGGTCGGGATCGTCCACTGCACGAACCAGCGGATGCTGCGCGACCGCGTGGTGTCGCTGCGGCACGCGAACATCTTCGAAGAGCACACGTACCGGCACATGACGTCGGGCCTCACGATCGTCGCGGAGCGCGACGGCGAGATCGACACCGAGAGCAACTATGTGGTCGTGCAGACGCGCAGCAACGGCGAATCGAACGTGTACCAGGCCGGCAAGTACTACGACACGGTCGTGCGCACGCCCGACGGGCTGCGCTACAAGACCAAGCGCGTGATCTACGACACGTCGCGCGTGCAGACGCTGCTCGCCACCCCGATCTGACTGCGAAGGAAACGACATGACCGAAGCAACGCTCGCCGAATGGCATCCGCTGGGCGCATTCGACGAATTCTCCGAAGACGAACCGGCCGCGCGCGTCGCCGGCCAGAAGCCGATCGCGGTGTTCCGGATCGGCGACGAACTGTTCGCGATGCACGACCTCTGTTCGCATGGTCACGCGCGGCTGTCCGAAGGCTATGTGGAAGACGGCTGCGTCGAATGCCCGCTGCACCAGGGGCTGATCGACATTCGCACCGGTGCGCCGAAATGCGCGCCGATCACCGAGCCGGTACGGACGTATCCGATCCGGATCGTCGACGGTCAGGTGGAAGTCAATGTCGGCTGACCCGTTCGTGATCGTCGGCGCCGGCCACGCGGCGCGGCGCACGGCCGAGGCGCTGCGCGCGCGCGACGCCGACGCACGCATCGTGATGATCGGCGCGGAGCGCGAGCTGCCGTACGATCGGCCCGCGCTGTCGAAGGACGCGCTGCTGGGCGACGGCGGCGAGCAGCGTGCGTTCATCCGCGATGCGGCCTGGTACGACGCGCAGCGCATCGAGCTGCGGCTCGGCACGCGCGTCGACGCGATCGAGCGCGATGCGCAGCGCGTGCGGCTCGACGACGGCGCGACGTTGCCGTACGCCCGGCTCGTGCTCGCGACGGGTTCGCGCGTGCGCGCGTTCGGCGGGCCGGTCGACGACGGCGTCGTCCCGCATTACGTGCGCACCGTTGCCGACGCGCGTGCGTTGCGCGCGCAGCTCGCGCCGGGGCGTCGCGTGGCGGTGCTAGGCGGCGGCTTCATCGGCCTCGAAGTGGCGGCCGCGGCACGCCAGCTCGGTTGCGACGTGACGGTGATCGACCCGGCTCAACGCTTGCTGCAGCGTGCGTTGCCGGAAGTCGTCGGCGCGTATGCGCGGCAACTGCATGACGCCCGCGGCGTGATCTTCCAGATGGCGACGCTGCCGCGCGCGATTCGCCACGCACCGGGCGGCGGCGCGATCGTCGAGACCGATCGCGGCGACGTGTCGGCCGATGTCGTCGTGATCGGCATCGGCGTCGTGCCCAACGTCGAACTTGCGCAGGCAGCCGGCCTCGCGGTCGACAACGGCATCCGTGTCGATGCGGGATGCCGGACGGCCGATCGCGCGATCTTCGCGGCGGGCGAGGTGACGATGCACTTCAATCCGCTGCTCGGGCGTCACGTGCGGATCGAGTCGTGGCAGGTCGCGGAGAATCAGCCGGCGGTCGCGGCCGCGAACCTGCTGGGTGCGGACGAAATCTATGCCGAGCTGCCGTGGCTGTGGTCCGATCAGTACGACTGCAACCTGCAAATGCTCGGGCTGTTCGGCGGCGAGCGAACGACCGTCGTGCGTGGCGATCCCGCGAGCGGGCCGTTCACGGTGTTCGGGCTCGACGGCGACGGGAAGATCGCCGCGGTGGCCGCGGCGAATCTGGGGCGCGACATCGGTGCATCGCGGCGCCTGATCGCGGCAGGCGCCGTGCCCGATCCGGCGAAGCTCGCCGATCCGGCGGTGAACCTGAAGACGTTTCTCTGAGGCAGTGCGCGAACGCGGCCGGCGCGGCCGTGCTCGCGTCGGGTCGCTGAAACGTCGAGGGAAACCTGTTCCGGGCAACCTTTCCGGCTCGCGCCACGCGCGCGGGTTTGTCGCGGGCCGGCGATCGGTGCATATTAGCGGCATTGCCGTTTCACCGGTCGCCCATGACGCCAGACAAAGCCCTCGAACTGAAACGCAGCAAGCGCCGCGCGCTATGGCTGCTGCTGGCCGCGGTCGCGGTATTCGTCACGATGATCCTGCTGCCGCGCGGCCCGTGGGTCGACGGTTTCAAGGCGGTGGCCGAGGCCGCGATGGTCGGCGCGCTCGCCGACTGGTTCGCGGTCGTCGCGCTGTTCCGCCGCGTGCCGATCCCGTTCGTGTCGCGCCACACCGAAATCATCCCGAAGAACAAGGACAAGATCGCCGACAACCTCGCGGTGTTCGTGCGCGAGAAATTCCTCGGCCCCGACGCACTCGTCGCGCAGATTCGCCAGCACGATCCCGCACGGAAACTCGGCGCATGGCTCGGCGAGCCCGCGAACACCGACGCGCTCGGCGGCTACGTGACGAAGCTGATGAGCTTCGCGCTCGACATGACCGACGATGCGCGGATCCAGTCGTTCGTCCACGACGCGTTCCGCGCGGTGATCGACCGGATCGACCTGTCGCAGTCGATGGGCGCGATCCTCGACACGCTGACGAAGGACGGCCGTCACCAGGCGTTGCTCGACGACGCGATCGGGCAGGTGGTCGACGTGCTCGACAAGGAAGAGAACCGCGAGGTGATCGCGGGCTTCATCGTCGAATGGCTGAAGACGCAATACCCGAAGGTCGAGAAGATCATGCCGACGCAGTGGTTCGGCGAGAACGGCGCGCGCATGCTGGCGAGCGCGGTGAGCCGCGTGCTCGAGGGCGTGGCGGCCGATCCGGAGCACGAATTGCGACAGCGCTTCGACCGCACGGTCGTGCGGCTCACCGAGCGGCTGAAGCATGACCCGGTGTTCATCGCGAAGGGCGACGAAATCAAGCGCTACATCCGCGACGGCGACGCGTTCAACGACTATGTACGCGATCTGTGGGACCAGTTGCGCGCATGGCTGAAGGCCGATCTCGCGCGGCCCGATTCGACGCTGCACCGGCAGGCCGCGACGCTCGGCGGCTGGCTCGGCGCGCGGCTCGCGGAGAGCCCGGCGCTGCGTGCGTCGCTGAACGAGCACGTCGAGAAGGCCGTGCACGAGATGGCGCCGGATTTCGCGGATTTCCTGATGCGTCACATCCGCGATACGGTGCGCAACTGGGATGCGCGCGAGATGTCGCGGCAGATCGAGTTGAACATCGGCAAGGACCTGCAGTACATCCGCATCAACGGCACGCTGGTCGGCGGGCTGATCGGGCTCGGGCTGTATCTGGTCTCGCTGGTGCCGCGCTGGGCGGCCGAGTGGTTGCATTGATGCGGGCGCGGCCGTCGCGCCCGTCGCGCCCGTCGCGCCCGTCGCGCACGTGGCGCGCCGCCGTACGCCGCTGAATCAAGCGTGTGCCTTCGCGCCGTGCAGTTGCAGGCCGAGGGCCTTGATCACTTTCAGGATCGTGCCGAAGCTCGGATTGCCGTCGTGCGACAGCGCCTTGTACAGACCTTCGCGCGACAGGCCCGCATCGCGCGCGACCTGCGACATGCCGCGCGCGCGGGCGATCACGCCGAGCGCATGCGCGATGAAGGCCGGGTCGTCGCCGGCTTCCTGCAGACAGGCCTCGAAGTAGTCGGCCATGTCGTCGTCGGTTTTCAGGTGTTCGGCCGAATCCCACGGCCGGGTCTTGATCTTGTCCATCGATCACTCCAGGTCGAGCCGCTCGAGCATCGCGTGCGCGGCGCGGATGTCCGCCTGTTGCGTCGACTTGTCGCCGCCGCAGAGCAGGATCACCCATATCGTTCCGCGTCTGACGTAATAGACGCGATAGCCGGGGCCGTGGTCGACACGCATTTCGACGACGGGTGAGCCGGCGGATTTCCAGTCGCCCGGGTTGCCCATCGACAGACGGTCGATGCGCGCCTGGATGCGCCGCCGGGCGACGCGATCCTGCAGGCGGGCAAACCACGCGTCGAAGACGTCGGTAGTCCGAATACTGAACGTAGGCGCACTGTAGGACATGGATCGCGGTATGTCAACCATGGTTCACAGGTTTGGTGAATGGAATCGGGGTGCGTCCAACAATAGGGCCGCGCGCGCCGTTTGAGGGCGAATTGGCCGTCAGGCCGATCCTTTCGCGCGCCGGACCCGGCCATTCGGCCGAAGTCGGAATTCCGCGAATCCGTCTACAATCAAAAACGTCCTTGCCGCCCGTGCGTGCTTGCCGCGCGCGGGCGGATCCGTTTGTCCTCCTGCACAGGGAGGCACCGCCGTGCGTTGCGCGGCGGGCAGTGCCGTGGTCACCAGTAGGTAAAGCGTCCGCGTGCCGTAGGCCGGCGCGCGTTCTGAACGTCGCGCGCTCGTAAGCCGGGCAGGCGGCATCAACCGAGAGTCCCCCATGAAAGCATCGGATCTGTTCGTGAAGGCGCTGGAAGCCGAAGGCGTCGAGTACGTGTTCGGCATCCCCGGCGAGGAAAACCTCGATCTGCTCGAATCGCTGCGGCGATCGAAGATCAAGCTCGTGCTGACCCGGCACGAGCAGGCGGCCGGATTCATGGCCGCCACCTACGGCCGGCTGACGGGCCGCACCGGCGTGTGTCTCGCGACGCTCGGGCCGGGCGCGACCAACTTCGTGACGGCTGCCGCGTATGCGCAGCTCGGCGGCATGCCGATGCTGATGATCACCGGGCAGAAGCCGATCAAGTCCAGCAAGCAGGGGCACTTCCAGATCGTCGACGTCGTCGGCATGATGCAGCCGCTCACGAAGTTCACGCGACAGATCGTGTCGATCGGGAACATCCCGTCGGCGGTGCGCGAGGCGTTCCGTCGCGCGGAGGAGGAGCGCCCCGGCGCCGCGCATCTCGAGCTCCCGGAGGACATCGCGCACGAGGAGGGCGACGGCAAGTCGATTCCGCGCAGCTACAGCCGGCGGCCGGTGGCCGAGGAGAAGGCGGTCGCGCATGCGGTCGACGCGATCCAGGCCGCGCGCCACCCGCTGTTGATGATCGGCGCGGGCGGCAATCGCAAGACGACCTGCAAGATGCTGCACGAATTCGTCGACAAGACGGGCATCCCGTTCTTCACGACCCAGATGGGCAAGGGCGTGATCGACGAAACGCATCCGCTGTGGCTCGGCAACGCGACGCTGTCCGACGGCGACTTCGTGCACCGCGCGATCGAGCATGCGGACTGCATCATCAACGTCGGCCACGACGTGATCGAGAAGCCGCCGTTCTTCATGCGCACGGACGACAAGACCGTGATCCACGTGAACTTCCTCGGCGCGCAGGTCGATCCCGTCTACTTCCCGCAGATCGAGGTGGTCGGCGACATCGCGAACGCGGTGTGGCAGATGAAGGAGGCGATCGCGCCGCAGCCGCATTGGGATTTCGCGCGCTTCGCGATGATCAAGGAGCACTTCGACGCGCACCTGCAGAAAGGCCAGCACGACCCGCGCTTCCCGATGTACCCGGTGCGGATCGTGAACGACCTGTACAGCGCGCTGCCGACCGACGGGATCGTCTGTCTCGACAACGGGATGTACAAGATCTGGTTCGCGCGCTACTGGCGTGCGCATGAACCGAACTCGCTGCTGCTCGACAACGCGCTCGCGTCGATGGGCGCGGGCCTGCCGTCGGCGATCGCGACGAAGATCGTGCATCCGCAGCGCAAGGTGATCGCCGTGTGCGGCGACGGCGGCTTCATGATGAATTCGCAGGAACTCGAAACGGCCGTGCGGCTGAAGCTCGACATCGTCGTGATGATCCTGCGCGACGACGCGTTCGGAATGATCCGCTGGAAGCAGGAGAACATGAACTTCCCCGATTTCGCGATGACGTTGAAGAACCCCGATTTCGTGTCGTATGCGCAGAGCTACGGCGCGCACGGGCATCGCGTCGAAGCGGCCGACGATCTCGAGCCGCTGCTGCGCGACTGCTTCGCGACGCCGGGCGTGCACGTGATCGACGTGCCGATCGACTATTCGGACAACGAACGCGTGCTCAACCGCGAAATCAAGCGCCTGTCGGCGCAACTCTGAATCCGCAGTTCACCGGAAGGAGCGTTCCATGCTGAAGGATACCTATCCGTACTATCTGGCCAACGAGGCCGTCTACGCGAACACCGATCTGGAAGTGACCGACAAGTTCAGCGGCAAGGTCGCGACCCGCGTCGCGCTGGCCGACGCGAAGGCGATCGATGCGGCCATCGGCGCGGCGGTCGACGCCGCGAAGCCGATGCGCGAGTTGCCGGCGTACAAGCGTCAGGCGGTGCTCGACCACTGCGTCGCGCGCTTTCGCGAGCGATTCGACGAGCTGGCCGAGGCGTTGTGCATCGAGGCCGGCAAGCCGATCAACGATTCGAAGGGCGAAGTGACGCGGCTGATCGATACGTTCCGCGTCGCGTCCGAGGAGTCGGTGCGCATCGACGGCGAGGTGATCAACCTCGAGATCTCGGCACGCGCGCAAGGCTACACCGGCTATACGCGGCGCGTGCCGATCGGCCCGTGCTCGTTCATCTCGCCGTTCAACTTCCCGCTGAACCTCGCCGCGCACAAGGTCGCACCCGCGTTGGCCGCGGGCTGTCCGTTCGTGCTGAAACCCGCGAGCCGCACGCCGATCGGCGCGCTGATCATCGGCGAGGTGCTCGCCGAAACCGACCTGCCGAAGGGGGCATTCTCGGTGCTGCCCGCGCATCGCGACGGCGCGGACCTGTTCACGACCGACGAGCGCTTCAGGCTGCTGTCGTTCACCGGTTCGCCGGCCGTGGGCTGGGCGCTCAAGGAGAAGGCCGGGAAGAAGAAGGTCGTGCTGGAGCTCGGCGGCAACGCGGCGGCGATCGTCGACGCGGACCAGCGCGAGCAGCTCGACTACGTGGTCGAGCGTCTCGCGTTCGGCGCGTATTACCAGTCGGGCCAGAGCTGCATCGGCGTGCAGCGGATCCTCGTGCATGCGGATCTGTACGACGCGCTGCGCGACAAGCTGATCGCGAAGACGCGTTCGCTGAAGATGGGCGATCCGAAAGATCCGTCGACGTTCGTCGGCCCGATGATCTCCGAATCCGAATCGCGCCGGCTGTCCGGCTGGATGGACGCGGCCGTCGCGGCGGGCGCGAAGATCGTCGCGGGTGGCAAGGTCGACGGCGCGATGTTCGAGGCGACGTTGCTGGAAAACGTCGGTCGCGAACAGGACCTGTACCGCAAGGAGGCATTCGGTCCCGTCGCGATCCTCGAAAAGTTCGAGCGCTTCGACGATGCGCTCGCGCGCGTCAACGACAGCGACTTCGGGTTGCAGGCCGGCGTGTTCACCGATTCGCTCGCGCATGCGCAGCGCGCGTGGGACGAGTTGGAGGTGGGCGGTGTCGTGATCAACGACGTGCCGTCGTTCCGCGTCGACAACATGCCGTATGGCGGCGTGAAGGATTCGGGGCTCGGCCGCGAAGGGATCCGCTACGCGATCGAGGACATGACCGAGCCGCGCCTGATGGTCGTGCGGCGCCGCTAGCGCGACGGGCGGCGGCTTGACGGCTGACGGCACGCGTGCCGTTTTCGTCTCGGCGCACGCCGACGGGCGCGGCGATGCCCGCCATTGCGTCATCGTGGCGGCACCGCGCGCCATGCTTGCCGAACGCGCTCGACTGCCTGCATCGCATCGTGATGTAATCGCGCGAATTGGCCAACCGGGGTACGACACCGGCTGGCGTGCGCATTCATTCCTCACGAGGTCGATTCATGTCCCCCGTCTCGGCATTCAAGCTGATTCTGTTGTCATTCCTCGCGATCGTCGCGCTCGAATACATCGCCAAGCGGTTGCGATTGCCGCCCGCGGCCGCGCTGCTGATCGGCGGCATCGGCATCGCGTTCATTCCCGGCCTGCCGCCGATCAATCTCGATCCGGAACTCGTGCTGCTCGTGTTCCTGCCGCCGCTGCTGATGGACGGCGCGTATTTCTCGGTGTGGGAGGAGTTCAAGCGCAACGTCGGCGGCATCATGATGCTCGCGATCGGCGCGGTGGTGTTCACGACGTTCGCGGTCGGTTTCGCCGTGCACTGGGTCGTGCCGTCGCTGCCGTGGGCCGCGTGCTTCGCGCTCGGCGCGATCGTGTCGCCGCCCGACGCGGTGGCCGCGAAGGCGGTGCTCGAACGCGTCGCGCTGCCGCGCCGGCTGATGGTGCTGCTCGAAGGGGAAAGCCTGTTGAACGACGCGGCGGGCCTGGTGCTGTTCCGCTTCGCGGTCGCCGCCGCGCTGACGGGCGCGTTCAGCCTCGAGCACGCGGTCGTGCGCTTCGCGGAACTCGGGCTCGGCGGTGTCGTGGTCGGTTTCCTGGTCGGCAAGCTCGTCGTGTGGTTCCTGAAGCTGCTCGATGACGACTATCTGGTGATCACCGTCGCGGTGATCGCCGGCTGGATCGCGTACATCGCGGGCGAGATGGTCGAGGTGTCGGGCGTGATCGCGACGGTCACGGCCGGCATGATCGTCGGCTGGCATCAGCACGAGGTGTTCTCGGCGGCCGTGCGCACGCGCGGCACCGCGTTCTGGCAGGTCATCGTGTTCCTGCTCGAAGCGCTGGTGTTCGTGCTGATCGGGCTGTCGCTGCGCGGCGCGATCCACCGGCTCGGCGGTTTCGAGCAGGTGCTCGCGACGATGGTCCCGCCGGTGCTCGCGGTGCTGGTGGCGGTGATCGTGTCGCGCTTCGTCTGGATCTACGCGGTCGAGGCGCTGAAGGTGCCGGTGCGCGGGATCATTCGGCGCGGTGCCGCACCCGACTGGAAGGCCGCGACGATCATGAGCTGGGCCGGGATGCGCGGGGTCGTGACGCTGGCGATCGCGCTGTCGTTGCCGGAGGCGATGCCGGGCCGCGACGTGATCCTGGTCGCGTCGTTCGCGGTGATCCTCGTCACCGTGCTCATGCAGGGCACGACGATCGGACCGCTGATTCGGCTGCTGCGCCTGCCTCAGCGCGAGGAGCGCGCCGCGCATCACCTGACCGAGCCGCAGGCGTGGGCGCACATCGAGGCCGCGCAGCTCGCGGCGATCCAGCCGCTGGTGCGCGACGAGAGCGGCAAGGTGATTCACCCGCGCCTGCTGGAGCAATACACGTATCGCGCGGAACTGACCGAGCGGGCGAAGAACGAGCCTGCTTATCCGGCGGAGGTACGCACCGCGCACTACGATGTCGTGCTGGCCGCGATCAAGGCCGGGCGTGCGGAATTGTTGCGTCTGCATCGTTCGGGCCGCATCCACGACGAGATGCTGCACATGCTCGAGCGCGATCTCGACCTGCAGGAAGTGTCCGCGCAGCACGCGCGCGGGTAGCGGGCGGCGCGCACGCCATGAACGCGCGGCCGCGTGGCCGCGCCGATCGTGTTCGTCGCGCGGTGCCGCGAGCCTTCGCGTCGCGCCGATCCAGGCGCGGCGCACGATTTTCCCCCTTCCATCTCTCCCGATTCCGCCGCATCGGAATCCGGCCCCAAAGCGCTCGACACGACGGCCTTGCAGCGCATGCAAACCTCGCGGTGCCGGCTTCGCAAACGTTATCGTCTTTCGCATCCGGAAATGATCTGATTTATCTGAATCCCGCTCTTTCACCATATTTGGCAAAACTAAACCGGAAGGAGATAGATGCTGTGTTCTAATTTCATTTAGAATCAGCCGGTTATCTTTATTGAGAGAAAGCGCGCGGAGGTAATGCGACCGTCGTCGGGGTGAATTCGGCGCTCGGATCCCCGCGAGGCAATGCCGACAGGCCAGATCGGCAACAATTGGCGGATTTCTCCGCCGCCAGTTTTAAGATGGCGTCCAAGTCGGATAAACAACTCCTATGAAAGAATCAATTGGAGATTTGGCGTTTGAAACGGTATTTATGAAAGAATCCAGCGGTGAAAATGCGCCGGATTGTCTGGAGTCGGGGCTATCGGTTCTCCTCGTCGACGATCAGCCGTTCGTCGGCGAGGTGATCCGCCGCGCATTGCGCAGCGAGCACGATATCGACCTGCATGTGTGCACGGACGCACATCGGGCGATGGCGGTCGCGCGCGACGTGAAGCCGACGGTCATCCTGCAGGATCTCGTGATGCCGGAAATCGACGGCCTCGACCTTGTTCGCGCGTGGCGCGCGGACACCGACACCGCACGCGTGCCGATCATCGTGCTGTCGGCGAAGGAGGAGCCGATCGTCAAGCGCGAAGCGTTCATCGCCGGCGCGAACGACTACCTCGTGAAGCTCCCGGACGCGATGGAGCTGACCGCGCGCATCCGCTATCACTCGAATTCGTACCTGATGTCGCGCCAGCGCGACGAAGCGCTGGATTTCCTGTCGCACGACATGCGTTCGCCGCAGACGTCGATCCTCGCGCTGCTCGAGGTCTACCGGACCGAGCACGGCGACATGCCGCCGATCATGGAGCGCATTGCCGGCCACGCACGGCGCGCGCTCGCGCTCGCCGACGGCTTCATCCACCTGACCCGCGCGCAGTCGGAACGCCGCGCGCACGAGGTCCTGAGTCTCAACGAGATCGTGCTCGACGCCGTCGACCAGCTGTGGGAGAAGGCGGCCGGATTCGGCAGCCGGGTATTTGCCCACGTGCCCGGCACCGAGTGCGTGACGATGGGCGACCGCATGATGCTCACGCGCGCGGTCGCGAACCTGATCGACAACGCGCTGAAGTACGGCCCGGCCGGCACGGACGTGCACTGCACGCTTAGCGACGACGGCGGTGCGTGGCTGATCGGCGTCGAGGACGCCGGCTCCGGCATCGCGCCCGAGCAGCGCACGGCCGCGACCGAGTCGTTCGTGCGGCTCGAATCCGCGCATGGCGCGGCGCGCAGCGGCTTCGGCCTCGGGCTTGCGTTCGTCCGCGCGACGGCCGCGCGGCATCGCGGCCAGATCCTGATGCGCAATACGCCGCGCGGCTTCATGGTCGCGCTTCGGCTGCCGGCGCAAGCGGAGCGATGATTTCGCGGCGCGGCCGGCCGGTGCCGCGCCGCCCGCAGACCCCGATGCGCTCGTGGCGCGCCGTCCGGCGCGCGGGCGGGCGCGGTTTTTTTCAACGCTGATTTTAGAAAGCCCATAACGAACATGGCCACCGTGACGCCTCGCGCGACCAATGAAAGCCTGCACCCGACGATCGGCACCGCCCGGCTGACGCTCGGCAACCGTATCCTGTTCAGCTTCGGCGTGTTGTTCGTGCTGATGCTGGTGACGGCCGGCGTGTCCTACGAGCGCCTGCGTGCGATCAACACCGAGGCCGTCAGCATCGAACGCGATTCGCTGCCGGGCGTGTATCTGGCGGCGTCGCTGCGCGGGGCGGTCAACGAATCGTTCGCGACGCTGCAGCAGGCGACGTTCGTCGACACCGATCCCGAACTCGTGCAGCGTGATTTCGCGAAGATCGGCGAGACGCTCAAGGAGATCGAGTCGTTGTCGATCGACTACCAGAACACGACGTTCCGCGATGACGACCGTCAGCGCTTCGCGGCGTTTCGCGGCGCCTTCGACCGCTACCTGCCGCTGCTGAACGACGCGGTGCAGAAGAGCCGCGCGTCGCGCGAGGAAGCCGTCGCCGCTTATGCGAAGGTGCAGCCTGCGTGGGCCGAGGTCGTGCGCAACGCGAATATCCTGGTGCAGGAAAACCGCAAGTTCGCCGACCAGTCCGCGAAATTGATCCGCGAATCCGTGCAGGACACCGAGATCGTCCTCGCGACCGCGCTGGCGATCGTGCTGCTGTCCGCGCTGGGGCTGGGCTACGGGCTGTACCGTTCCGTCACCGTGCCGATGGCGCGGCTCGTCGAGGTGCACGACGTGATGCGCACCGGCAACCTGACGCGCCGCCTCGACCTGCGCCGCCGCGACGAGTTCGGCACGCTCGAGACGGGCTTCAACCGGATGGCCGACGAGCTGACCGAGCTGGTCGCGCGCGCGCAGCAGTCGTCGCTGCAGGTGACGACGTCGGTCGCCGAAATCGCGGCGACGTCGCGCGAGCAGCAGGCGACCGCGAACGAGACCGCGGCGACCACGACCGAGATCGGCGCGACCTCGCGCGAGATCTTCGCGACGTCGCGCGACCTGCTGCGCACGATGAACGAGGTGGCCGGCGTGGCCGAGCAGTCGGCGACGCTCGCCGGCGTGAGCCAGAGCGGCCTCACGCGGATGGGCGAGACGATGCGCAGCGTGATGGACGCGGCCGGTTCGGTGAACGCGAAGCTCGCGATCCTCAACGAGAAGGCGCTGAACATCAACCAGGTCGTCGCGACGATCACCAAGGTGGCCGACCAGACCAACCTGCTGTCGCTGAACGCGGCGATCGAGGCCGAGAAGGCCGGCGAATACGGCCGCGGCTTCGCGGTCGTCGCGACCGAGATCCGCCGCCTCGCCGACCAGACGGCGGTGGCGACGTACGACATCGAGCAGACGGTGAAGGAGATCCAGTCGGCCGTGTCGGCGGGCGTGATGGGGATGGACAAGTTCTCGGAGGAAGTGCGCCGCGGGATGCTCGACGTGCAGCAGGTCGGCGGACAGCTGTCGCAGATCATCGCCGAGGTGCAGACGCTCGCGCCGCGCTTCCAGATGGTCAACGAAGGGATGCAGACCCAGGCGAACGGCGCCGAGCAGATCACGCAGGCGCTGTCGCAACTGTCGGAGGCCGCGCAGCAGACGGCCGAATCGCTGCGCCAGTCGTCGCAGGCGATCGACGACCTGACGCTCGTCGCGAACCAGTTGCGCACCAGCGTGTCGCGCTTCAAGGTCGACGCGTGACGCGCGCCGAGTCGCACGGCGGCGCGCACGCGCTGTTCCTGATGTTCGAGCTCGACGGCGAGCGCTATGCGCTCGACGCGGCCGACATCGACGAGGTGCTGCCGCTTGCGACCGCCAAGGCCGTGCCCGGCGCGCCCGAATGGATTGCCGGGCTGCTGATGCGCGGCGGTCAGCCCGTGCCCGTGATCGACGTGCCGATGCTGGCGCTCGGGCGGCGCGCGCATGCGCTGCGGTCGACGCGGCTGGTGATGGCGCGCTATCGCGTCGGGCAGCCCGACCGCGATCGCGTGGTCGGCCTGATCGTCGAGCGCGCGACGCAGACGCTGCGAATCGACCGCACCGCGTTCCGCGCCAGCGGCGTGTCGACCGCGCGCACGCGCTGGCTCGGGCGCGTCGCGAACACGCCGGACGGGATCGTGCAGCAGGTCTCGGTGTCCGACCTGATCGACGACGTTGCGCGCCTGTATCTGTTCGACGGCCTGCCGGGCCACGGAGGGGAGTCCGCATGAAAGAATCCGATTCGCGATTTCGTGGCTGGCTGCTGCGCGAGACCGGCATCGACCCCGATTCGCTCGGCAACGATTTCCTGAGCCGCGCGCTGACGGAGCGCGTGCAGGCGCTGCAGGGCGACGGCGAGCGGCTGCCGTCGGCGGCGCGGCCGCCCGTCACGCCGGAAGCGCTCGACGCCTACTGGCAGCAGCTCAACGCGTCGGCTGACGAGCGGCGCGCGCTGATCGAACTGTTCGTCGTACCGGAAACGTGGTTCTTCCGCGATCGCGAGGCGTTCGCCACGCTCGCGCGGCTCGCGGCCGAGCGGCTTGCCGCGATGCCCGGGCGCGTGATCCGCGTGCTGAGCGCGCCGTGCTCGACCGGCGAGGAACCGTATTCGGCGGCGATGGCGCTGCTCGACGCCGGGCTCGATCCGGCGAGCTTCACGATCGACGCGATCGACCTGAGCGCGCGCGCGATCGAACAGGCGCGGCTCGGCTGCTACGGGCGCAATGCGTTTCGCGGCACGTCGACCGAGTTCCGCGGCCGCTACTTCACGCCGGTCGCCGACGGCTGGCTGCTCGACGAGCGCGTGCGCGCGTGCGTGCAGTTTCGCCAGGCGAACCTGGTCGAACCGGGCCCCGACACGGGCATCCGCTACGACTTCGTATTCTGCCGCAACGTGCTGATCTATTTCGACCGCGACGCACAGGATCGCGTGATCGATTCGCTGGAAAACTCGCTCGCCGACGACGGGATGCTGTTCGTCGGTCCCGCCGAAACGGGCGTCGCGATGCGGCACGGGATGCGCTCGGCGCGCGTGCCGCTGGCGTTCGCGTTTCATCGCGTGCGCGGCGGCGCCGCGGCGGACGGCCACGCGGCACCGATGCCCGCGATCGCGCCGTACCGTCGCGCCGAGCGCTTCACGGTGGCGCCGCCCGCCGCGACGCGCCCGCTGCTGGCCGTCGTGCCGCCGACGTGGAGCGATGCCGCGTCGGCGCGCGCCGCGTTCGCGCCGGCCGAGCGCCCGACGGCGCTCGAGCCGCGGGCCGACCTGCACGCCGACTCGCCGGCCCGGGTGGCCAACGTGACCAACGTGCCCGACACGCCCGCACCGGCGACACCGGTCGCCGGCAGCGCCGCACCGACGCTCGAGGAAGCGCAGGCGCTGGCCAACGCGGGCGCGTTCGACGAGGCAGAGCGCGTGCTCGCGCAATTCTCCGCGCACGCCGGGCCGCACGCCGACGCGTTCTACCTGAACGGGCTGATCGCGGATGCGCGCGGACGCGTCGCGGAAGCGGGCGACTTCTACCGGAAGGCGCTGTATCTGCGGCCGACGCATCACGAAGCGCTGACGCATCTCGCGACCTTGCTCGACGTCGGCGGCGACGGCGCCGGCGCGCGATGGCTGCTCGAGCGTGCGCGACGCTCGGCCGGATAACGGGAATACGGGTTGGGAGCCGACATCGGGATGACCGAGGAAAGAATGAACCGCGACGCCGTTGCCACCGACGACACGACGCTCGGCGTCGACGATTGCTGGAACCGGATCGGCACGCACGGCGACCGCTCGTGCGAGCGGCTGGCCGAGTGCCTGCGCTGCCTGAACTGTCCGGTCTACGCGTATCACGCGGCGAAGCTGCTCGAGCGCCCGCTAGGCGTCGCCGAGATGGCCGACGCCACGCAGCGGATCAGCGCGTTCGACGCGACCCGCGCGCATGGCGACGACGATACGCGCCAGGCGGCGCTGGCGTTTCGCGTCGCCGACGAATGGCTCGCGCTGCCGATCGGCGTGCTGCGCGAGATCGCCGGCACGCGTCCGATCCATTCGCTGCCGTATCGCCGTCATTCGGCCGTGCGCGGCGTGGTCAACATTCGCGGCACGCTGCGCATCGCGATCTCGATCGGCGCGCTGCTCGGCCTCGACGCGGGCAAGGGCGGCAACGGCGGCGCGGACGGCCGTTTCACGCGGCTGCTGGTCGCCGCGCACCAGGGCGAGCCGGTCGTGTTTCCGGTCGACGAAGTCGAGGGCGTGTTGCGCTTCAGCGCATCCGAATGGGTGCCCGTGCCGGCGACGGTCGGGCGCGCGAGCGCCGGCCTGTCGCGCGGCGTGCTGTCGTGGCGCGGCAAGTCGGTGGGCCTGCTCGACGACGATCGGCTGTTCGACGCCGTGACACGGAGCATGCGATGAGCGGCGATGACGATCTGAGCCACCTGTCCCTGCTCGAGCTGTATCGCGAGGAGACGCGCACGCAGACCCAGGCGCTGTCCGAACGCCTGCTCGCGCTCGAATCGGGCGAGCCCGACTCCGTCGCGCTCGAGGCGTGCATGCGCGCCGCGCATTCGCTGAAGGGCGCCGCACGCATCGTCGGCGTGCCGCTCGGCGTCGACATCGCGGGGCGCATGGAAGAATGCTTCGTCGCCGCGCAGGCCGGCACGATCGCGCTGACGGCCACGCACGTCGACGTGCTGCTCGCCGGCGTCGACCTGCTGGTGCGCGTCGCCGATCCGCAGGCGCAGCCCGTGTCGTCGACGGAGATCGAGGCGTTCGCGCTGGCGCTGACGGGCGCCGACGGCGCGCACGCGATGCCGGTCTCGGCCTCGGCCTCGGCCTTCGCGCCGCCGCCGGCGCCGCCGTCCGTCGTGCCGCATCGCGAGCACGACGGCGCCGCGAACGAATCCGTGGGGGCCGGCGCCGCGGTGCCGCCGCTCGCGGTGTCGGCGGCCGTGCCCGATCCGGTCCAGGCCGGCCGCGCGGCCGGCGCGGGCGCGATGCGCCGCGTGCGGGCCGATACGCTGAACCGGCTGCTGAGCCTGTCCGGCGAGTCGCTCGTCGAATCGCGCTGGCTCAAGCCGTTCGCGGAGTCGATGCTGCGCGTGAAGCGTGCGCAGCGCGATGCGGCCCGTTCGCTCGATCTGTTGTACGAACAGTTTGCCGACGATCTCGACACGGGCGTGCTCGCGTCGGTGAACGAAGTGCGGCACATGCTCAACGACCTGCAGCGCTCGCTCGCCGAGCGCATGGACGAATTCGACCGCTTCGAGCGGCGCAGCACGCACATCGCCGAGCAGCTGTACGACGAGGCGCTGCAGTGCCGGATGCGGCCGTTCGGCGACGCGACGCGCGCGTATCCGCGCATCGTCCGCGATCTCGCGCGCTCGCTCGGCAAGCAGGTGCGCTTCTCGATCGTCGGCGAAGGCACGCAGGTCGACCGCGACATCCTCGACCTGCTCGACGCGCCGCTCGGCCATCTGCTGCGCAACGCGATCGATCACGGCGTCGACGCGCCCGACGCGCGTCGCGCACGCGGCAAGCCGGCCGAGGCGAGCGTCACGCTGGAGGCGCGCCACAGCGCCGGCTCGCTGCTCGTCAGCGTGATCGACGACGGGCCGGGCGTGGACATGGACGCATTGCGCGCGGCGGTCGTGCGCCAGCGCCTGACCGACGACGAGACGGCCGCGCGGCTGTCCGATCCCGAACTGCTCGAATTCCTGCTGCTGCCGGGCTTCTCGATGCGCGATGCGGTGACCGACGTGTCGGGGCGCGGCGTCGGCCTCGACGCCGTGCAGGAAATGGTGCGCGGCGTGCGCGGCGCGGTGCGCATCTTCAACGAGCCCGGCGCGGGCATGCGCTTCGTGCTGCAACTGCCGCTCACGCTGTCGGTGATCCGCAGCCTGCTGGTCGAGGTCGGCGGCGAGCCGTACGCGTTCCCGCTCGCGCACGTGCGCCGCACGCTCGAGCTGTCCCACGACGACATCGACGTGCTCGAAGGGCAGCCGCATTTTCCGTTCGACGGCCGGCGCGCGGGCCTCGTCGGCGCGCATCAGCTGCTCGATGCGGGCGAACCCAACGTCGCGCGCGCGAGCACGGCGGTCGTGGTCGTCGGCGGCGAGCCCGAACTCTACGGTGTCGCCGTGGACCGCTTCCTCGGCGAACGGATGCTCGTCGTGCAGCCGCTCGACAGCCGCCTGAACAAGATCCAGAACATCGCGGCCGGTGCATTGCTCGAGAACGGCGACCCGGTGCTGATCGTCGATGTCGAGGACCTGATCCGCTCCGTCGACAAGCTCGTGCGCGGCGGACAGCTCGCGAAGCTCAAGCGCGATCCGCAGCTCGCGCTCGCCGACCGGCGCCGCCGCGTGCTCGTCGTCGACGATTCGCTGACGGTGCGCGAGCTCGAACGCAAGCTGCTGGAAAAGCGCGGCTACGACGTGACCGTGGCGGTCGACGGGATGGACGGCTGGAACGCGGTGCGCAGCGACGCGTTCGATCTGGTCGTCACCGACGTCGACATGCCGCGCATGGACGGGATCGAACTCGTCACGCTGATCAAGGGCGATCCGATGCTCAAGCGCGTGCCGGTGATGATCGTGTCGTACAAGGATCGCGACGAGGATCGCCGGCGCGGGCTCGACGCAGGCGCCGACTACTACCTCGCGAAGAGCAGTTTCCACGACGAGGCGCTGCTCGATGCGGTGCACGACCTGATCGGGGACGCACGCGGATGAACATCGGCATCGTCAACGATCTGCCGCTCGCGGTCGAGGCGCTGCGCCGCGTGATCGCGCTGCGCACCGATCATCGCGTGCTGTGGGTGGCGACCGACGGCGACGAGGCGGTGGATTTCTGCGTCGCGCATCCGCCCGACCTCGTGCTGATGGATCTCGTGATGCCGAAGCTCGACGGCGTGGCCGCGACGCGGCAGATCATGGCGCGCGCGCCATGCGCGATCCTGGTCGTGACCGCGAGCGTCAGCGCGAACACGTCGTCGGTCTACGAGGCGATGGGCGCCGGCGCGCTCGACGCGGTCGACACGCCGACGCTCGCGCTCGGCCTGCCGTCGGATGCGGGGCCGCAGCCGCTGCTCGCGAAGATCGACCAGATCGGCCGGCTGCTCGAAAGCCGGACCGTGACGCTCGTGCCGCCCGGGCCAGCCCTCGCGCGCGGCCTGCCGACGCTGATCGCGATCGGCGCGTCGGCGGGCGGGCCGACCGCGCTCACCGCGCTGCTGCGCGCGCTGCCGGCGGATTTTCCGGCTGCGCTCGTGATCGTGCAGCACGTCGACCAGGCGTTCGCGGTCGGCATGGCGGAGTGGCTCGACGGCTATACGCGGCTGCCCGTGCGTGTCGCGCGGGAGGGCAGCGTGCCGCAGGCGGGCGAGGTGCTGCTCGCGGCGACCAACGATCATTTGTACATGTCGCCGCGCGGCGTGCTCGGCTATACGCGGCATCCGGCCGAGACGCCGTACCGGCCGTCGATCGACGTGTTCTTCAACAGCGTCGCCGACGGCTGGCAGGGCGACGCGCTCGGCGTGCTGCTGACCGGAATGGGGCGCGACGGGGCGCTGGGGCTGAAGGCGATGCGCGCAAAGGGTTGCTACACGATCGCGCAGGATGAGGCGACGAGCGCCGTCTACGGGATGCCGAAGGCGGCCGCGGCGATCGGCGCCGCGTCGGCGATCCTGCCGCTCGAGCGGATCGCGCCGCAACTGATCTCGCGCGTGACGCGCATGCCGCTCGACTGACGGCGCGCGGCCCCGGCGGGGCCGCGTTGCAGGCGCCGCGCGGCGTCGCGTACAATTGCCGCCTGCGGAGATGGCATGCCTCCCTGCGGTCGATCCCGGTGCGTCGCACGCGGTTCGGCCCTCAACCGCCGGTTGCCCGGCTGATGATGCCTGCGTGTTCCTGGGTCGTCAGGAGGTCGCAGGCCGTCCATGCGGTATTCTGCCGCCCAGGTTTTGATGTTCCGTCGAATCTGGAAATCATGTTTTTCTCGACTTCTGCCGATTTTTTCGCGACCGTGCGCTACGTGTGCCGCTGGCTCGCGCTTTCTGCCTTGCTCGGCGCGCTGGCCGGAACGGCTTCCGCGTTGTTCCTGATCGCGCTCGACTGGGCGACCGGCACGCGCGTCGCGCATCCGTGGCTGTTGTGGGGACTGCCGGCCGCCGGTTTCGCGACCGGCTGGGTCTACCACCGGTTCGGCCAGTCGGTCGCGCGCGGCAACAACCTGCTGATCGACGAAATTCACGACCCGAAGGCGCTCGTGCCGAAGCGGATGGCGCCGCTCGTGCTCGTCGCGACCGTCGTCACGCACCTGTTTGGCGGGTCGGCCGGCCGCGAAGGCACGGCCGTGCAGATGGGCGGCGCGCTCGCCGATCGCGTCACGCACCTGTTCCGGCTCGATCGCGAGCATCGGCGCGTGCTGCTGATGGGCGGCATCGCGGCCGGCTTCTCGTCGGTGTTCGGCACGCCGCTCGCGGGCGCCGTGTTCGGGCTCGAGGTGCTCGCGATCGGCCGCGTACGGTACGACGCGCTGCTGACCTGCGTCGCGTCGGCGATCGTCGCGGACGTCGTGTGCCGCGCGTGGGGCGTGCATCACACCGTGTATGCGATTCCGTTCGTGCCGGCCGTGTCGGCGACGGGGCTGGCCGCGACGGTCGTCGCGGGTGTCGCGTTCGGCGTCGTCGGCCGGCTGTTCGCGTTCACGACGCATGCGCTGACCGCATGGTTCCGCCGCGTCGTGCGCTACGCGCCGCTGCAGCCGGTGCTCGGCGGCGCGCTGGTGGCGGTCGCCGCCACCGCGCTGAACGTGCCGCAGTATCTCGGGCTCGGGATTCCGACGATCGAGGCTGCGTTTCACGGGCCGCTGCCGGCTTACGATTTCGCGGGCAAGTTCGCGTTTACCGTCGTCACGCTCGCGTCGGGATTCAAGGGCGGCGAAGTGACGCCGCTGTTCTACATCGGCGCGACGCTCGGCAACGCGCTCGGCCAGGTGCTCGCGCTGCCGGTGCCGGTGCTCGCGGGACTCGGCTTCGTCGCGGTGTTCGCGGGCGCGGCCAACACGCCGATCGCGTCGACGATCATGGCGATCGAACTGTTCGGCGCGGATGTCGGCGTCTATGCGATCGTCGCCTGCGTGGTCGCCTATCTGTTTTCCGGGCACGCCGGAATTTATCGATCGCAGCGGGTGGCGGTGGGGAAGGGGGCGCGGGTGGAGGCGGAGTGACGGCGGCGCGCGGGGCGGCCGACCGCGGTGTGTCGACCGAAACCGAGACCCGGTGATCGCGCCGATCACCGGGACCGGGGGGCGTCCGTTACGCCTTCGGCAGTTTCGCGACGTTGCGCGCGAGCAGTTCCTCGATGTCGATGCCTTTCTCCGCGAGCAAGGCCGTCACGACGCCGGTCAGCTCCCCGAGCGTTTCCTTGACCGACTCGCGGATCGTATCCACGACGACCTGGGTGCTGCGCTCGATCTCGATGTTGACCTTGTCGTCGACGCCTTTGGCGTCGAAGGTGGTCGCGCGTCGCGTTTCGGGAATCAGCCAGACGTCGAACCAGCCTGCGTCGCGATCGACGTCCGACACGGTGAGGCTGCAGCCGTTGATCGCGATATAACCCTTCGCGAACACGTAACGTTTGAAATCGGCCGGCACGCCGATGCGGATCATCCGGTTGTGTTCGGACGACGCGATTTGCAGGATGGTCCCCATGAAGTCGACGTGACCGGACAGCGGATGCCCGCCGATTTCCGCGCCGTCCTTCGCGGCCCGTTCCACGTTGATGCGGGCGCCGGTCGTGAGGTCGGCCAGCGTGGTGATCCTGAGGCTCGGCAACATCACGTCGAAGTCGATCAGCAGCGGCGAGTGGATGGTCGTCACCGTCAGGCAGACGCCGTCGACCGAGACGCTCGCGCCGATCTCGATGTCGGTGGTGAACCGCTCGGGGAATTCGATGCTGAACGTTCTCAGTTCGCCGTGATCCTTGATGGCCTTGATGACGCCAACACCCTGAACAATGCCTGTAAACATGATCCGCCTTTCGTCGCAAATTGCCTGGCCGGTATGATAAGTGATCGCGGCGGGCGTCGTCGGGGCCGGACGCGCGGCGGCAGTTGCCGCACGTCCGGCCCCGACCGGGTTGCCGTCAAGCCTCCGCCGGCTCTCCCCGCGGGCCGGCATCGCCGCTGACCGTGCGCCGCGGCGAATCGATCAGGCCCTTCGCCAGCTCCAGCGCCTGCCGCTCGAACAGCCGGCGATAAATCCCGCCGTCGATGCGGATCAGCGCGTCGTGGTTGCCTTCCTCGATCACCTTGCCGCGATCGAGCACGAGCAGTCGGTCGAGCGAGCGCACCGTCGACAGCCGGTGCGCGACGACGAGCGTCGTGCGGCCGACCATCAGCCGCTCCATCGCCTGCTGGATCAGCACCTCGCTTTCGCTGTCGAGGCTCGACGTCGCTTCGTCGAGGATCAGAATCGGCGCATCCGCGAGGAACGCGCGCGCGATCGCGACGCGCTGGCGTTCGCCGCCCGACAGCTTGATCCCGCGCTCGCCGACGAGCGTGTCATAGCCGTCCGGCAGCGCGGCGATGAAGTCGTGCGCGCTGGCGAGACGCGCGGCGCGCTCGATCTCCGCACGGCTCGCGTCGGGACGCGCATACGCGATGTTCTCCGCCAGCGTGCGGTGGAACAGCACGGGTTCCTGCTGGACGATCGCGATCTGGCTGCGCAGCGAATCCTGCCGCACCTGCGCGATATCCTGGCCGTCGATCGTGATGCGGCCGCCCGACACGTCGTACAAACGCTGGATCAGCTTGATGAACGTCGTCTTGCCCGACCCGGAATGGCCGACGAGGCCGACACGCTCGCCGGGCGCGATGCGCATCGAGAAGTCGTCGTACAGCGGCACCGGATGGTTGCCGTAGCGGAACGTCACGTGCTCGAAGCGGATCTCGCCTTGCCCGATCCGGATCGCCGGCGCGCCGGGACGATCGTCGATGCCGAGCGGCTGGCGCTCGAGCGCGACGAGCTCTTCCATGTCGTTGACCGAACGCTGCAGGTTGCGGATGTGCATGCCGACGTCGCGCAGGTAGCCCTGCAGCATGAAGAACATCGTCAGCGAGAACGCGATGTCGCCGACGCTCGCTTCGTCGTTCGCCCACAGCCGCAGCGCGACGCCGATCATCGCCGCCTGCATCGCGACGAGCATCGCACCCTGCAGCCCGCCGTTGAGCGTGCCGCGTACCCACGTGCGGCGCGTGCGCTGGCGCCATTTGCCGATCACGCGCGCGAGCCGCGCTTCCTCGCGCGTTTCCGCGCCGAACGCCTTGACGACCGCGTTGCAGCTCACCGCGTCGGCGAGTGCGCCGCCCATGCGCGTGTCCCACATGTTGCCGAGCCGCGCGGCCGGCGCGACGATGCCGAGCGACACGGCGACCGTCACCGAGATGTACAGCAGCGAACCCACGCCGACGACGAGCCCCATGACAGGCCAGTGCGTGCCGAGCAGCACCGTCGCCCCGACGAGCATCGTGACCGACGGCAGCAGTGCGATCAGCACGGTGTCGTTCAACAGGTCGAGCGCCCAGATTCCGCGCGTGATCTTGCGCACGGTCGATCCCGCGAAGCTGTTCGCGTGCCAGTCGGTCGAGAACCGCTGCACGCGATGGAACGACGCAGCGGCGATCTCGCTCATCATCTTCAGCGTGAGCGTGATGATGTTCAGGTAGACGCCCTGCCGCAGCAGCGTCGCGCCGATGCCGAGCGCGGCCAGCGTGCCGAACGCGACGATGGCCGAATGCCACGCGGCGGCGCGGTCGGTCAGGCCGGTCGACAGCGCATCGACGAGGCGTCCGGCGAACAGCGGCGTGAGCACGTCGGCAAGCGCGCCGAGCAGCGCCAGGGTCGTGATCGTCGCGATGCGCACCGGCTGCTTGCGCCAGTAGCGGAACGTGAAGCCGAAGACGGCCTGGAATGCCTGGCCGCCCAGATGGGTGGTTTTTCTGGTCATGTATCGTTGCCCGGCGCATCGCGCGACGGGACTTTCCGGTTCGGAGAACGTCGAAAACGCAACAGCCCGGCCGCGCGGATGGCGCGGGCGAAACGAAACGGACTGTCGGAAAAATGCGCGGGCCGGCGAGTTAGCGGAGCACTCGGGAGCCGGCGCGGACGACGGGCTGGATCAGCCGCGCCGTGGGACCACGTTCGGGAAGGCTGCTGGCATTCGGAACATCTGCACCTCCCTGAAGTGAACGGTTGAAAGGACGCCGAAAAGACGTGAAGGGATTTTATCAGCAGTGCCGGAGTCGCCGCAACGTCTGACGAATGCGGCGTTGCAGCGTCGATACGGTTAGTATTCGGGGTTTCGGCCCTTTTTCGCGCGGGTGCCGCGGTGCGGTGCCGCACGGGTCGGCGGGCCGCATCGATTACACTTTGCCGTTGCGCGCCGGCCGCCGAGGCCGCGCGGATTCACCCCCCGATACATTCCTGAGGAAACGATGAGCGACGTTCAGCAAGGCATCCTGGCTCCGATCGACACGGCGGCCCGATACCTCACTTTCACGATTTCGAACAACGGCAACGTGGCAGCGGCGCTGACGGCGTTGCGCGAGCTCGTTGACGGGCGCGACACGGTCGCGGGCTTCGGACACGCGCTGGCCGCACACCTCGGGCGTCCGGTCCCGGGCCTCACCGAATATCCGGCGTTCGCGGTGAACGACCGCACGCTGCCGATCACGCCGGCCGACATCTGGGTCTGGCTGCGCGGCGACGATCGCGGCGAGCTCGTGCTGCGTGCGCGGGCGATCGAGCGGGCGCTTGCGCCGGCGTTCGCGCTGCAGGACGCGGTCGACGGATTCCGCTATTCGAACGATCGCGACCTGTCGGGTTACGAGGACGGCACCGAGAACCCGACCGGCGACGACGCGCTGGCCGCGGCGATCGTCACGGGGCAGGGCGCGGGTCTCGACGGTTCGAGCTTCGTCGCGGTTCAGCAATGGCTGCACGACTTCGACCAGATGGAGCGCATTGCGTCCGGCGACATGGATCACATCGTCGGCCGCCGCCGCTCGGACAACGAGGAACTCGACGACGCGCCCGAGTTCGCGCACGTGAAGCGCACAGCGCAGGAGAGCTTCGAGCCGGAGGCGTTCATGCTGCGCCGGTCGTCGCCGTGGTCCGACGCGCGTCGCGCGGGCCTCTACTTCGTCGCGTTCGGCTGTTCGTTCCGCGCGTTCGACGTGCAGATGCGCCGGATGAGCGGCGCGGACGACGGCATCGTCGACGGCCTGTTCCGTTTCACGCGACCGCTGACGGGCGCGTATTTCTGGTGCCCGCCGGTGAAGGACGGCAAGCTGGACCTGTCCGCGCTCGGACTCTGAGCGCCGGACGACATCCGCAAACGGGCGGGTCGCGCATCGTGCGCGGCCCGCCCGTTTTGCTTGTTGCGGAGCGATCGTGTGCGGCGCGCTGCGCCGCCCGTCAGTTCAGCGTCGTTTCGATGCGCGTGCCGCGCTTGATGAACAGCGTCACCGGCGTCTTCTCGCAGATTTCCGCGAGCCGCTGGCGCTGCGCATCGTCGAGCGGGCCGTCGAGCATCACGACGCGGCGCACGTATTGCTGTCCTTCGCGATCGGCGTGCAGTTCGGTGCGTACGTCGATGCGCACGACCGGCCACGTCTTGCGCTGCATGTACATGCGCAGCGTCGCGGCCGTGCATTGCGCGAGGCCGGCCAGCACGAACTCGAACGGCGCCGGTCCGAGGCCCTGTCCACCTTCGCGCGGCGCTTCGTCGCCGGTCAGCGCGTGCGTGCCGGCCTGCAGCTGGACGACATAGTCGGGCGCGTCGGCGGCGAGGGTGGCGGCAGCATGGATGAGCGGCATGGCAAGACTCCGGTAAGCGGGGAAAGAGGCGGCCGCGACGATGCGCGGCGTGCGAGCCGTCAGCATACCGTCTCGACGAAAATCGCGGGCGCTGCGTGCGTCGACGTGGCTCGCCAGAATCAGCCGGCGACGCCGGCGCTCCGGCGCACGAGCGTGGCGATGCGTTCGCGCACCCACTGGTGCGCGCGGTCGGTCTCGCGCGACTCGTGCCAGTACGCGAGCAGCGGAAACGGCTTGAGCCGCAGCGGCAGCGGCTGCACGGCGATCGGCAGCAGCGCCGCCATGCGCAGCGCATACGTGCGCGGCAGCGTCAGCAGCAGGTCGCCCGCCGCGGCGATCTGGCAGGCGGCGAAGTAATGCTGGCACACGAGCTGGATGTGACGGAAGCGCCCGTCGTTGCCGAGCAGCACGTCGAGCGATTGCGGTTCGCCGAGCGACGACACCGCGACATGCCGTGCGGCGAAATAGTCGCCGCGCCGCAGTGGGCCGTCAGTCAACGGATGATCGTGCCGCATCGCGACGACGAGCGAATCGTCGAGCAGATGTTCGGTCGCGATGCGCGGGCCGGTCTGCACGCGTCGATCGACGGCCAGATCGAGATTGCCCGACGCGAGTTCGCGTTCGATGTCGTGCACCGCGATGCGGCGGCTCACGAATCGCAGGCCCGGCGCTTCGTCGGCGAACGCGGCGACGATCTGCGGCAGCGCGATCGATTCGAGCACGTCGCGAATGCCGACCGCGATGCTCAGGTCGAGCGTCGCCGGGTCGAATGCCGACGGGTCGCGCGCGGCGCGTTGCAGGCCGGCGAGGTGAAGCTGCACGTCCGCGATGATCGTGCGCGTGCGCTCGGTCGGCACGACGCGGTTGCCCTGGCGGACGAACAGCGGGTCGTCGAAATGCGCGCGCAGCCGGTTGAGCGCATGCGTGACGGCCGGCTGCGTCAGGTGCAGCGCACGGGCGGCCGCGCCGATGCCGCCGTGCACGTAGACGGCGTCGAGCACGCGGAACAGGTTCAGGTCGAGACGATGATCGGCGGGCACGGACGAAGTCGGCGTGGTGGACGGTGGGGCGATTCTAATGGATGCGCGAACAACGGCATGCGGGTGCGTGCGTTAGAGAGACGATCGATGCCGTTCGATGCGTGTCGATGACGATCGACCCGATATGCGAGCGTGCGCATCCGACGCGCGATGCGGATCGTGCGCACGATGCGAGCCTGCCCGTCGGCAGGCGCATTTCCATGCGGTAGCACCAGCGTTCGGTGACAGCCTGTAGAAATCCGCCATCATACTGTCCCGGTCAGCCATTTCATGCCAAAGACACGACCCGTTCGGCTAAGATGCCGTCGCTTCATATTTCGAGATAGCCGTCCCTGTCGCACGCGTTCAAACCAAATATAAGCCTGACAGTTCGACGGTATTACAAGAAGTCGAAACAGTCCGGGGGCTTGGCAGTGGAAGCAGCAGATCAGAGGTGGGTCGTAATCTATTTGAGTACGGGGTTTTCCTTGGCGCAGGCCGCGCGCCTTGGCGAGGCCTTCAATCTGGCGAATCGCCTGCACGCGTTCAGTGCGGATTACCAGCTGAAGTACGTATCGGAAAGCGGGGGATTGCTGCAGTCGTCGTCGGGCGTGCAGATCGCCGCCGATCCGCTCGGCGACGAGCACGGCCATCGTGCGCTCGCGTTCTTTCATCTTCATGGTGACCGCGCGTCGGTCAACTGGAACGATGCATTGCGGCGTCGGCTCAGCGACATCCGCCGGCATGCGCGATGGATCGTCGACGCGATGGACCTGTCGACGCTCGCGGCGTCGCAGCGGCAGACGGATGGAAGTCACGCGCGAACCGATCGCGCGCGCCGGACGGCGGCCACGGTCGAACTGCAGGCCGGCGAGGCCGACGTGTTCTCGGCCGTGCTCGACATGTTCCGCGCCGATCTCGGCGACAGCGCCGCGCAGGAGATCGCCAGCAACCTGATGCGGCCGGTCGAGCAGCGCTATGCACAGTCGATGTGGGCGTTTCGCGAGCTGAGCGCGAGCCCGTCGATCAGGATGTCGGCGCAACGGCTGCGCGCGCAGAGCGCGAACCGCATTTCGATCGCGGAAGTCGCGCAGACGGCCGCGATGAGCGAGCGCAATTTCCTGCGGCGCTTCAAGAAGGAAATCGGCGTGACGCCGACCGAGTTCGTGCAGCACGTGCGGCTCGAGCGCGCGTGCCACATGTTGATCCACACGACGCTGCCGGCCGACAAGGTCGCGCGGCGCACGGGCTTCGGCAGCGGCGAGCGTCTGGCGAAGCTGTTTCGCCAGCGCCTGCGGGTGTCGCCGACCGAATTTCGCGTCGCCGAGCGCGAGCGGATCCTGACGAACGGCGCCGGCGCGGCCGATCCGCAACTCGTGCCGCGGCCCGCGAAATCCGGCGGCGAGCGGGCGAGCCGGGGCGCGCGCGCCGATGCGCGGGAGAAAACGGGCCGGATAACCGTAAAATCACCGTGTCGCGATCACGATCCCCGGTTTCCATGTCCTTGCTCCCCACTACCGCCACAGCCCCCTTCTGCCCGTCGGAAGTAAAGGGCAGCATTACGATCGACGCCGGCGCGTCGCGCTGGATGAAGCTCAAGCGCTTCTTCGGCCCGGGCCTGCTGGTCGCGATCGGCTACATGGATCCCGGCAACTGGGCCACCGACATCCAGGCCGGCTCGCAGTTCGGCTATTCGCTGCTGTGGGTCGTCGCGTTCTCGAGCCTCGCCGCGATCTTCCTGCAGATGCTCGCCGCGCGGCTCGGCCTCGTCGCGGGCAAGGATCTCGCGCAGGCCAGCTACGACCGCTATGGCCGCTTCGGCCGCATCGTGCAGTGGGTGACCGCCGAGGTGTCGATCATCGCGTGCGACATCGCCGAAGTGCTCGGCTGCGCGCTGGCGTTCAAGCTGTTGCTCGGCGTGCCGCTCGCGTGGGGGATCGTGCTCACCGCGCTCGACACCGTGATCGTCCTCGGGCTGCAGGGCAAGGGCGTCCGGCAGATCGAGGCGATCGTGCTCGGGTTGATCGCGACGATGGCGTTCTGCTTCGTCGCGCAGGTCGCGATCACGCCGCCCGACTGGCATGCGGTCGCTTCGGGGCTCGTGCCGGGCGATCCGGGCCATGACCGCAAGGATGCGATCGTGCTCGCGCTCGGCATCGTCGGCGCGACGATCATGCCGCACAACCTGTATCTGCATTCGTCGGTCGTGCAGACGCGCCATGTCGTCGGCGGCGCGCGCGGCCTGATCCGCGACACGCTCGCGCTGGTGCGGATCGACACCTGCGTGTCGCTGTTCGTCGCGATGCTCGTCAATGCGGCGATCCTGGTCGTCGCGGGCGCGGCGTTCCATGCGACCGGCCAGCACGACGTGACCGACATCGAACAGGCGTACCGGCTGATCACGCCGATCGCGGGCGGCGCGGCCGCGCTGCTGTTCGGCATCGCGCTGCTCGCTTCGGGGCAAAGCTCGACGCTGACCGGCACGATCGCCGGCCAGGTGATCATGGACGGCTTCCTGCACACGAAGATTCCGTGCTACCAGCGCCGGCTGATCACGCGCGGGCTCGCGCTGGCGCCTGCGCTGATCGGCGTGCTGTGGCTCGGCGAGAACTCGGTCGGGCGACTGCTCGTCTGGAGCCAGGTGCTGCTGAGCCTGCAACTGCCGTTCGCGATGTGGCCGCTGATCCGGTCGGTCAGCGATCGCGACGTGATGGGCGAGCATGCGATCGGCCGCAGGATGCAGGTCGCCGCATGGACGCTGTTCGCCGTCATCACCGGCACGAACCTGCTGCTGATTACGGGTGTCGCGGGCTGATACAGCCTGTCACAGGCTGAAACAGGCGCGTGGCGCGCGTGCGTTAAACTGCGCGTTTTCCAGCTGTTCGACGTCCGTTATGTGGAGTGAAATCAGCAACATCGGCGACGCCGCGCTGACCCTGCCGGTCGCGCTGACCTGCGCGGTCTGGCTCGCGCTGTCCGACTGGCGGCTCGCGGTGCGCTGGATCGTGCTGCTCGCGGCCGGCATGAGCCTGGTCGGGGCGACCAAGATTCTCTATGCGGGCTGCGGTGTCGAGATCCCGCAGTTCGACTTCCGCGTGATCAGCGGCCATACGATGCTGTCGACGTCCGTGTGGACCGTCGCGCTGTCGATGCTGTGGCAGGCCTTCCGTGCGGGCAAGGTGCCGGGCGTGGCGGCGGGCCTCGCCGTCGGGGCGGTGACGGCCGTCGCGCGCGTGTTCGACCATTCGCACACGATTCCCGAAGTCATTGTCGGCTGGCTGCTCGGCGCGCTGGTCGCGCTGGTGTTCCTGCGGACCTACGAACGGGCGCACAAGCGCTCGTTCTCGCCGCGCATCGCGGCCGTCTGCCTGCTGCTCGTGTCCGGCATCGCGTACGGGAATCGTGCACCGTTCCAGCAGATGATCGATACGCATTCCCCGCAGTTCTGTGCCTTCATGCGCACGTCGTCCGGCAACGGGTTCTGAAGGGCGTTTTTCCCGGGGCGTCGGTGTCCCGGTCTCAGGTGATGTTGTCGCCCGCGGCGGCGGCCCCGCCGAGTCACATCCAATTCTTTCTTCTTCATTGTCAAAATCCGGCGTTCCGCGTTCATTGAATCGATGTTCGCGGTGATCCGGCGCGCTGGGCAGGCTCCGTCCCGTCGCCCGGAGAGGCGAAGGTCATGAGCCGGGTCTATGACCGGGCATTACGAATATTCATTTCATCGATCGGCGGCAATCGCGTACGCTGGCGTTCGTTCGATCGTGGCCGGCAGCGGCGGCCCGCCCGATTTGTCCGACGCGGTGCGGCCGGCTCGCTATACTCGCGCAAACCGCGCGGCCGTCGGCCGGCGCACGGCAACCGCCGTCGCGGCACCGGTCCGCCACGACGATTCACGATAGGAGCAGGTCCCATGACAGTCGTTTCCCCGCGCCTCGCAGGCAAGTGCGCGTACATCACGGGCGCCGCCGGCGGCCTCGGCCGCGCGATCGCGCGCCGGATGGTCGAGCAGGGCGCGCGCGTGTTCCTGACCGACATCGCCGACGCGGCGGTGCTCGACGCGTTCGCGCAGGAACTCAATGCGGGACACGCGGCGCCGGTCGCGTTCGCGGCCACGCAGGACGTGCGCGACGAGGCGCGCTGGCAGGCGCTGCTCGCGCAGGCGAACGAAGCGATGGGCGGGTTGTCGGTGCTCGTCAACAATGCCGGCGTCGGGTCGATCGGCGCGCCCGCGCAGATCGAGCTCGACGAATGGCGGCGCGTGATGGCGATCAACGTCGAGAGCATCGTGCTCGGCTGCAAGCATGCGCTGCCCTACCTGAGCGCGAGCCATCCGGCGTCGATCATCAACATCTCGTCGGTGGCCGCGTTCAAGGTCGAACCGGATTTCACCGCGTACAACGCGTCGAAGGCCGCGGTCGCGTCGCTGACGAAGTCGGTCGCGATCGACTGCGCGCGCCGCGAGCTCGACGTGCGCTGCAACTCGATTCACCCGGCGTTCATTCGCACGGGGATCGTCGAGCCGCTGTTCCAGTCGCTCGGCGAACGCGATGCGACGCGCAAGCTCGCACGCGGCATTCCGCTGCGCCGGCTCGGCGATCCGGACGACGTCGCGCATGCGGCCGTCTATCTCGCATCCGACGAAAGCCGCTTCGTGACGGCCGCCGAACTCGTGATCGACGGCGGCATGTGCGCGGTCTGACGCGCATCGACGACAACAACCGGAGGAGTACATCGTGTCGACACCCGTGAACCGCCAGCTGCTGCTGAAGACGCGCCCGGAAGGGCGGGTCGGCCGCGAACACTTTTCGCTCGTCGAAACGCCGGTGCCGGCGCTCGCCGACGGCGAAGTACTCGTGCGCGTGCTGTATCTGTCGATGGATCCGACCAACCGCGTGTGGATGAGCGACGTCCCGCAATACTTGCCGCCCGTCGCGATCGGCGAAGTGATGCGCGCGCTCGGCATCGGGCGCGTGGTCGCGTCGCGCCATGCGGGTTTCGCGCAGGGCGATCTCGTGCAGGGGCTGGTCGGCTGGCAGGACTATGCGGTCGTGCCGGCCGACCAGACCGCGCAGCTCGTGAAGCTGCCCGCGCAGTCGGGCCTGCCGCTGCCGACGCTGCTCGGCGCGTGCGGGATGAGCGGCCTGACCGCGTATTACGGGCTGACCGACATCGCGCCGGTGCAGCCCGGCGAGACGCTCGTCGTGTCGGCGGCGGCCGGGTCGGTCGGCTCGATCGCCGGCCAGATCGGCAAGATTCACGGCGCGCGCGTCGTGGGGATCGCGGGCGGCGCGGACAAGTGCCGCTACCTGACCGAGACGCTCGGCTTCGACGCGGCCGTCGACTACAAGGCCGACGATTTCCGAGAGCAACTGAAGGCAGCGACACCGGACGGCGTGCACGTGAACTTCGAGAACGTCGGCGGCGAGGTGATGCGCGCGGTGCTGTCGCGGATGGTGATCGGCGGGCGCGTCGCGCTGTGCGGCGTGATCTCGAACTACAACAGCGGCCGCGCGGCGGACGACGTCGGCGTGCTGATCTCGAAGCGGCTCACGATGCGCGGCTTCCTGATCCTCGACTACCGCAAGAGCCGCGAAGCGGTGCAGACGCTCGCCGGATGGCTGCGCGACGGCCGGCTCAAGGCCGAGGAAACCGTCGCCGACGGGCTCGAGAACGCTCCCGACGTGCTGAATCGACTGTTCGACGGCGACCATCGCGGCAAGCTCGTGCTGCGCGTCGATCCGGACGCATGAGCCGCGGCATGCGCGCGCGTTGAGTCTGCATCGTCCGGCATCAATTTAAGACTCGTCCCATATATTGTTCCGGCCGCTCTCCTTAAAGTAATTGCCAGCAAACGGCGGCGTGACATGCGCGTCACGCCGCCGTTTTTCATTTGCACGGCAAAACGGGAGGCGAAACATGCAAACGAAGACGGGGCAGGCGGCACCGGCGGCGGTGCGTGATCGAACGAAGCGGTGCATCGGCACAAGGTTGCGGATCGTCGCAACCGGGTTCGGCATCGCGTTCGCGATGTCGGGCGCGGCAGCGGCCGAGCAGGCGCAAGCGAATGGGATCGTGCAATTCACCGGCGCGCTCGTCGATCTGTACGACGTGCGATTCGACGCGCCGTCGATCGGCGCGTCAAGCAGCGCGACCGCGGCGACACTCCGGTTCGATGCGCATGGCCGGCGCCTGCCCGGCGCGCATGTGGCGCTCGTGGAACTGGACGGCCAGCCACTTTCGCGGCCCGCGGAAGCGCAGGTTCGCGCGACATGGCGCGATGCGCGCGACGATCGGATCGTGCCGCTGGAAGCGGGGCGCGCGCATCGTGTCGGCCCGTATGGCGGCGAGCTGACGGTCGCCGGGCCGGACATGGAAACGGGCGCCGTGGCGCCCGTCGTGATCAGGATTCGACATCCGTGACGCGTTGCGTCATTCCCCTTGTTCGGCGCGCGCGTAGATGTCCCAGCTCGCCATGAACAGCGCGGCGACGAGCGGTCCGATCACGAAGCCGTTGATGCCGAACAGCGCCATCCCGCCGAGCGTCGAGATCAGCACGACCCAGTCGGGCATCTTCGTGTCCTTGCCGACGAGGATCGGTCGCAGCAGGTTGTCGACGAGGCCGATCACGCCGACGCAGAACGCGACGAGGATCACGCATTTCCAGATCGCGCCGATCGCGAGGAAGTAGAGCGCGGCGGGCACCCACACGAGGCTCGCGCCGATCGCCGGCAGCAGCGACAGGAACGCCATCAGCGCGCCCCACAGCACGACGCCCTCGATCCCGAGGATCCAGAAGATCAGGCCGCCGAGCGCGCCCTGCACGAGCGCGACCGCGATGTTGCCCTTCACGGTTGCGCGCACCACCGTCGTGAACTTCGCGAGCAGCAGGTTCTTGTGCTCTTCGTCGAGCGGCATCGCGCGGCGCACGCGGCGGCCGATCTCGCCGCCGTCGCGCAGCAGGAAGAACACCATGTACAGCATCACGCCGAAGCTGACGACGAACTGGAACGTGTTCTGTCCGATGCTGAGCGCCTGGGTTGCCGCGAACTGGCTGATCTGCGCGGCGCCGTCGGTCAGCTTCTTCTGGATGCCGGGGATGTTGGTCAGCCCGTATTTCTGCAGCAGGTTCTGGATCGACGTCGGCAGCGCGTGAATGATGTCATGGAAGTACTGCGAATAATTCGGTTGCGCGTTCTTGAGTTCCTGGTACACGTACGCGATTTCCTGCACGAGCGTCGCCGCGACGAACACGAGCGGCAGGATCACGATCAGGATGATCAGCGACATCGTCACGAGCGCGGCCAGGTTGCGCCGCTTGCCGAAGCGCGCGGCGAGCCAGCGCTGCACCGGCTGGAACAGGATCGCGAGAATGGTGCCCCAGAAGACGGCGCCGGAGAACGGCGCGAGAATCCAGCACAGTCCGACGGTGACCGCGAACAGCAGGAAATAGAAGAATTTTTGGTGATCGTGTCCGCTATCCATGGATGGTTCGCGCAGATTGATGCCTGGTTTGATTGAATTTCGTTGCCTCGGGCGCGATCGGCTCGCGAACGTCACGGGTTCGCGGCGAAGCGCGCGCAGGGCGGCCCGATGGGCAGTATGCCCGCAAAGGTGCCGCCATCATAGCCGCTGCGCGCGGCGCACGCGAAAACGCCGCGACCGGAGTCGCGGCGTTGCCGGGAAGCAAATCGGCCCTGGGGCCGTGCCGGCTCGTCAGATGTGGAGGCGGGTGACCTTGGTGCCGTTGACCGACAGGTCGCCCATCAGGCCCGCGTTGGTCAGGACCAGCACCTCGACCGGAGCGGTGGCCGTGTTGGAATCGACCGCACCGTTCGCGCCGACCTTCACGACCGCGACGGAGGCGTCGGCGCCGGCCGACCAGCCTTCGGACTTGCGGAACGAGTCGAGCGCGTCCTGCGTCATGAACAGGAACACGATCGCCTTCGATTGCGCGCCGGCCTGCAGGCCGACCGACAGCGACGACGTGTTGTAGTAGCCGACGGTGCTGCCGCCGACGCGCAGCGCGCCGTTGCCGGACTGACCGCCGACGATGAAGCCGGCCTGCAGCACGTTCGGGAACACGAGCACGCCGCGCGATTTCGCGACGAGTTCACGCGAGCCTGGCACCGTCGAATAGAGGCGCGATAGCGTCGCATTCACGCTCGCGTCGATCGATTCGCGTTTCGACGCGCTGGCCGATGCGTTGTCGGGTTTGTCGGGCGTGGTGGTGCAACCGGCAAGGGCGAGACTGCCGAGCAAGACGGCGGCGGCGGCCTTCAGGGCGAGAGACTTCTGCATGGCGTTTCTCCTTCGTTGTCGGGTTGAGAACGGATGGGGCGGGCGGCGGTGCGGGCAGCCCCGTTCAACGGCGGGCAAGCAGCAGGCCCGCGACGAACGCGAGGCCCGCGACGACGCCCGCGGTCTGCCATGGGTTGTCGTGCACGGCTTGCGACACGCGCTCGGCCGAATCGCGCAGCCGGGCGGCCGCGCTGCCCGACGCGTAGTCGAGCGTGCTGCGCGCTTCGTCGAGCCGCGACTGCACGCGCTTGCGCAGCGCGGCGATATCGCCGTCGCCGTCGTTCTTCAGCAGGTCTTCCAGTTCATCGACCAGCCCGCGCAGATCGTCGGACACGTCCGCATGCAGGTCGCGGGCGGCCGAGCGTGCCGAGCGTCCCACGCGCCGGCCGGTGCGACGGATATCGGACAGGCCGCGGTCCAGCTTGTGTTCGATCGAGTCGGTGAGCGCCATGATGTTTATCCTCCTTGGATTTGATTTGCAGCCCGGATTTGCAGGCCCATTTGAAGATAAGACGAATCCCAGCAACCAATGTGATTCACATCAGCCAATTGAGTTTCGAGACAAATTTTCAATTCGTCGGCAAGTTTCCCGGGAAGCCCCGCGCGACGGGGCGCGGCAGCGGTTGAAAAAATTTCGCGCTTCGGGCGAAACGACGTAGCGAGCCGTTGCGCGACGTGAAAGTCCGGTAAATATGGCGTCGCCCGATGCGTCAGGTAAATAGTGCCATTGCACGTGCCGTGCCGATGCAATTGCACTAATCGTCCATTTCTTCGTGGAGCAGGGTTTGTGCCCGCGATGGCCTCAGGCGGTGCCGTCGTCCAGCCCGAGGCCGATGACGGCGGGACCGTGGCCCGACGAGCGATATGCATCGGATGCGTAACAGGCGGCCCGTTGCGCCGGGGTTTTGTAATCGGGCATGGATTGCAGCGCGATCGGCTCGGCGGCGTTGGTGTGTCAGGCATGCACGGCCTTTACGCGCGCGCGGCGAAAATGGCGAAGCGACGCGGCGGGCATGAACGGCGGCAGGCGTGACATGGAACGTTCCACGGGAAGAAAATTCGAAGGGTCGGGCAAGCATCCTGACGGCAAAATCGCGTGTTGTGATCGAATTGGCCATCAGGCCAGTGCCGAACGGCCAACGATGACGGCAGGGCCGGCCAGGGCTGCTACGCTTCGCATCTGACACATCGTTCCGGCCTGCGATCCGAACGCGTCCGCGCACGGCCCCCACAGGAGATTTCCATGTCCTACATGCTGTTGATCGTCGAACCGACCGGCCAGCGCGCCGAACGTACGCTCGAAGACGGGCAGGCGTTGTACGCGCGAATGGTGGATTTCGCGGAGACGCTGAAAGCGCGCGGCGTGCTGCGCGGCGTCGAGTCGCTGGAGCGCTCCGAGCGCGCGACGCGCGTGCAGGTGCGCGAAGGCGAGACGCGCCTCGTCGACGGCCCGTTCGCCGAGGCGAAGGAAATGGTCGGCGGCTTCTTCATCGTCGACGTCGACACGCGCGAGGAAGCGATCGAGATCGCGCGCCAGTGCCCGGCCGCGCAATGGTGCACGGTCGAAGTGCGCGCGGTCGGCCCGTGCTTTCTGTGACGGCTGCGCCTCGGTATTTACCCTGATTCGTCGCGCGGCACGTCGATCCGGCGGTCTGCCGCCCGTCGTCCGGATAAGGCGCCGATGAGCGGACGCCCCTTTTCACCGATGACAAGGAGTGAGCGATGCGATTCATGATCATGATCCGGGCGAACGCCGTCAGCGAATCCGATGCGTTGCCGGACAACCGGCTGGTCGAGGCGATGACGGTCTACCACGAGGAACTGGCCAGGGCCGGCGTGCTGCTCGACGCGAACGGCTTGCGGCCGAGCGCGCGCGGCTGGCGCGTGCGGTACACCGGCGGCAAGGGCACGGTGGTCGACGGCCCGTTCGCGGAGACGAAGGAGCTGATTGCCGGCTACACGCTGATCCAGGTGCGCTCGCGCGACGAGGCGCTCGAATGGACGCGCCGGTTTCCCGCACCGTTCGGCGCCGAAATGGACTGCGAGATCGAGGTGCGGCCGCTGTTCGAGCTCGACGACCTCACACCGAGCGAAGCGGTCGAGCGGTTCCGCGATCTCCACGTCGGCCGCACCCACGCCTGAATCTGCCTGAATCCAATCTCACCGGAGCATCCGTCATGCACAAGATGGTTTTCATCAACCTGCCCGTGGTCGACCTGCCGCGCTCGAAGACGTTCTACCAGGCACTCGGCTTCGAAGTCGTACCGGCCTATACCAACGATCAGGCCGCCTGCATCAAGATCAGCGACACGATTTTCGCGATGCTGCTCGTGCGGCCGTTTTTCCAGACCTTCACCGGCAAGACCATCGTCGATCCGGCGACGCAGGTGCAGGCGCTGTCGTGCCTGTCGTGCGACAGCCGCGCCGAGGTCGACGAGATCGTCGCGAAGGCGCTCGCGGCCGGCGGGTCCGCGCCGCAAGCGCCGCGCGAGTATCCGAACATGTACGGCCACGGTTTCGACGATCCGGACGGCCACGCATGGGAGCTGATGGCCATGCCGCTGGATGCTGCCACCCAGGGGCAGGCGTCGTGACGCGTGAGGCGACTCACCGTGCGATCGAAGCGGTCTGGCGGATCGAGGCGCCGAAGATCATTGCCCGCGCCGCGCGCGTGGTGCGCGACGTCGGCGTGGCCGAGGAACTCGCGCAGGACACGCTCGTCGCGGCGCTTGAGCACTGGCCCGTCGACGGCGTGCCCGACAATCCGGCCGCATGGTTGATGACGGCCGTGAAGCGGCGCGCGCTCGACCGGGTCCGGCAGGAGTCGCTGCATGCGGCGAAGCGCGACCAGCTCGGACATGAAATGGACGCGCTCGAAGCGCACGTCGTCCCCGACATCGCGGATGCGCTCGCCGATGCGAGCGACGACGATATCGGCGACGACCTGCTGCGGCTGATCTTCACGTCGTGCCATCCGGTGCTGTCGACCGATGCGCGCGTCGCGCTGACGTTGCGGCTGCTCGGCGGGTTGACCACGAGCGAGATCGCGCGCGCGTTCCTGTCGCCCGAGCCGACGATCGCGCAGCGCATCGTGCGCGCGAAGCGCACGCTCGCGGCGGCGCGCGTGCCGTTCGAGGTGCCAGCCGCCGATGCGCGGCCCGCGCGGCTCGCGTCGGTGCTCGAAGTGATCTACCTGGTGTTCAACGAAGGCCATGCGGCGACCGCGGGCGACGACTGGACGCGCCCGGCGTTGTGCGACGAGGCGCTGCGACTCGGCCGCGTGCTCGCCGGACTCATGCCGGACGAAAGCGAGGTGCTCGGGCTGGTCGCGCTGATGGAGCTGCAGGCGTCGCGCATGCACGCGCGGACCGATGCGCAGGGGCGGCCCGTGCTGCTGCTCGACCAGGACCGCAGCCGCTGGGATCCGCTGCTGATCCGGCGCGGCCTCGCCGCGCTCGAGCGGGCGACGAAGCTCGGCGGCGTGCGCGGCCCGTATGCGCTGCAGGCCGCGCTGGCGGCGTGCCATGCGCGCGCGCGGCATGCGTCGGAAACGGACTGGGCGCAGATCGTCGCGCTTTACGACGCGCTGGCCGAAGTCGCGCCGTCGCCGGTCGTCGAGCTGAATCGCGCGGTGGCGGTGGGGATGGCGTTCGGGCCCGCCGCGGCACTGGAAATCGTCGACGTGCTGCGCGACGATCCGGCGCTCGCCCGCTATCACTGGTTGCCGAGCGTGCGCGGCGATCTGCTCGCGAAGCTTGGCCGCGCCGACGAAGCGAAGGTCGAGTTCCGTCGTGCGGCGGAGTTGACCCGCAACGAACGTGAAAGGGAATTGTTGTTGAAGCGCGCGACGGATGCGTGACGCCGGTGCAAGCGCACCGGGCGTCGCGCCAGAAGCCAGAAGCCCGAAGCCCGAAGCCCGAAGCCGAATCCCGAGCGTAACGCCGACCCACCGGCGACGCGACCCATCCCGCTCCCGCCCGTCAACTGTCCCTCATTCCCGCCCTCCGCTATCGCGCGGATTGAAAAAGCCTATTGGGGGATGCGAACGCCAGCGCCTAGATTAAAAGGCACGAAGCGTGCGCGTCCGGCCTGCGCTTCGTTCCCCACATACATCATCGGCCCGGCTTCGCACGCGGCCGCGCCGACTCGAACGGAGGCGCAAATGGCTCAACTCAAGGGCAGCAAGACCGAAGAGAATCTGAAGGCCGCATTCGCGGGCGAATCGCAAGCGAACCGGCGCTATCTGTATTTCGCTTCGAAGGCCGACGTCGAAGGCCAGAACGACGTCGCCGCGCTGTTCCGCTCGACTGCCGAAGGCGAAACGGGCCACGCGCACGGCCACCTCGAATACCTCGAAGCAGTCGGCGATCCGGCGACGGGGCTGCCGTTCGGTTCGTCGCGGCTGAACCTCGAATCGGCGATCGCCGGCGAGACGCACGAATACACCGACATGTATCCGGGCATGGCGAAGACGGCGCGCGACGAAGGCTTCGACGAAATCGCGAACTGGTTCGAGACGCTCGCGAAGGCCGAGCGCAGCCACGCCAACCGCTATACGAAGGCGCTCGACGCACTCGTCGACTGACGCGAGTCCGGCAGCAAGGCAGCACGGCCCGGCCCGACATCCTGCGGCCGGCCGTGCGTTGATCGCTGCCCGCGTCACGCGGGTGGCGCGTCCGCGCGCATGCGCGCCACGCTGGAGCGCCCCATGCCACACAAGGAAGGCAGTCTCGAAGCCCCGACGCGGCATCCGCTCGACTGGCAGTCCGAAGCGTTCTACGACCAGGCCGCGATCGATGCGGAAATGACGCGCGTGTTCGACATCTGTGCCGGGTGCCGGCGCTGCGTGTCGTTGTGCGGCGCGTTTCCCGCGCTGTTCGATCTCGTCGACGACACGCCGATGGGCGACATCGAGGAAGTGCCGAAGGACGCGTTCGGCAAGGTCGTCGACCAGTGCTACCTGTGCGACCTCTGCTACATGACGAAATGCCCGTACGTGCCGCCGCACGCATGGAACGTCGACTTCCCGCACCTGATGCTGCGCGGCAAGGCGGCGCGCTACAAGCGCGGGGAGGCGCCGCTGCGCGACAAGGTGCTGTCGAACACCGACGCGCTCGGCCATTTCGCGGGCATTCCGATCGTCACGCAGGCGGTGAACGCGGTGAATCGCACGCCGCCCGCGCGCCACGCGCTCGAAGCGGCGCTCGGCGTCGATCGCAACGCATGGCTGCCGGAGTTCGCGCCGCGCAAGTTTCGGCGTGCCGCGAAACGCTCGGACGGCCCGCCGGTACGTGACGGCGAACGCACGCCCGGCAAGGTCGCGATCTACGCGACGTGCTACGTGAACTTCAATGAGCCGGGCATCGGCCACGACCTGCTCGCGATCCTCGCGCACAACGAGATCCCGTACGAGCTGGTCACGCGCGAAGCGTGCTGCGGGATGCCGCTCCTCGAGCAGGGCAACCTCGCGGGTGTCGCCGCGAAGAAGGCCGTCAACATTCCGGTGCTCGAGCGTTATGCGCGCGAAGGTTACGCGCTGATCGGCGCGATCCCGAGCTGCGTGCTGATGTACAAGAGCGAACTGCCGCTGATGTTTCCCGGCGACGACGCCGTGCGCGCGGTGGCCGACGCATTCTGGGATCCGTTCGAATACGTGATCGCGCGGCATCGCGACGGTTTGCTGAAGACCGATTTCAAGCAGGGCCTCGGCACCGTGTCGTATCACGTGCCGTGCCACGCGCGCGTGCAGAACATCGGCCGCAAGACGGCCGATACGCTGTCGCTCGTACCCGATACGCGCGTGAACGTCGTCGAGCGCTGCTCGGGGCATGCGGGCACGTTCGGCGTGAAGAAGGCCTTTCATGCGGACGCGATGCGGATCGGTGCGCCGGTGTTCAAGGCGATGGCCGAGCCGAAGCCGGACGTCGTGTCGTCGGACTGCGCGCTCGCCGGCCATCACATCGTGCAGGGCATCGACGAGAAAGGGCTGCCCGCCGCGCCGCTCGCGCATCCGCTGACGCTGCTGCGCCGCGCGTACGGCATCTGAACCGGCCGCTCCACGAAGACATCGACGCTATCCAAGGACACGCCATGACGCTGACCCGCGACTCGCTGCTGACGCTCGAAGCGTACGCGAAGATCCGCAAGGCCGAACACGCGCGGCTCGTCGCGTACAAGCGCCGCCGCGCCGTGGCGCTCGGCAACCATCTGCGCCTCCTGTTCGAGGACGAGACCACGATCCGCTACCAGATCCAGGAAATGCTGCACATCGAGAAGATCTTCGACGAGGCCGGCATCGAAGGCGAACTGGAAGCCTATCTGCCGCTCGTGCCCGACGGCACCAACCTGAAGGCGACGTTGCAGATCGAATACGAGCACGAGGCCGAACGGCGGGCGGCGCTCGCGCGGCTGATCGGCGTCGAGGATCGCGTGTACCTGCGCGTCGACGGGCACCCCGAGGTCTATGCGATCGCCGACGAGGATCTCGATCGCGACAACGCGGAGAAGACCTCGGCCGTGCATTTCGTGCGCTTCGAACTGGACGGGCCGATGCGCGCGGCGCTCAAGGGCGGCGCGACGCTGTCGATCGGCTGCGATCACCCGGCCTATACGATGCCGCCGCAACGCGTGGACGCGGACGTCGCCGCGTCGCTGGCCGGCGACTTGCGCTGACGCGCGCGGCCCGGCGCCGCTTCCCGTATCGCGCGGATTCCCCACATCGTTCCGACCCGAAACGCAGCGCCCGATCGTCGCGCCCGCCGCCGTTGGCTGTCCGCTACGGCGAGATGTAACAGGCCCGTCGACGCTTGCATGCCGGGAAACGATGTGCATCGGCCTCAGAGCGCTTTCATTACTCGCGGAGAAACAATAACAAGATTGTGCGAGGGGAAAATTCAGTCGAATGCAATTTGAACGAATTACCGATCCGTGAATATCTTGTTACGAATTTTTCCCTGATTTACCGATTTTCGGAGGCGATTCCCGGGATGGTTGCGGGTAAGGGTCGGAACAACGCCGGAGGGCTGCCTGGTGGCCCTCGCAGAGCCCCGCCAGACGGGGCTTCCCAGCATCTCGCATAAGGATCGCGTAAAAAAATTCAAGCGTAAATTGATTGCGCATCCATGGCAGGTTGTTTCAGTGCGTAACATTAAGTCATTGTCATATTGAGATAAACCCTGAGGATGGTATGCTTCGTGCACAAAAATTCCCACATTGGAGTGAGACCGTAGTTTGTGCGCCATAGCCGTGAATGGCGGCACCGTGAAAGTGCGGTGTCGCACCGGCATGCACAACGATCGGATAACCATAATGTGCAACCGGGCCGCCCCGTGACGCGATGCGTGACGACGGCGCCGACAATCGCAGCCCCGGCCTGGCTGCGTGGAGAAATCGACTATGTTCTTCGATGAGCTTAACGATGAAGAGTGGTTTCGACTTTCAGCGCTGATCGCCGATGAACCCATTCGGCTGAACCGTCGAGGCCGTCCGCGAGCCGAACCGCGCGTCGTCGCCAACGCGGTTCTCTGGATCCTGACGACCGGTGAAGCGTGGTCGAAACTACCCGGGCGCTATCCGTCCGGGCCGACGTGCCGCCGCCGCTACGAGGAGTGGCTCGCGAACGGCACGCTGCTGCAGATGATCGACGTGCTGACCCAGTTCAGCGGGCGCACGTTCGCGTACGTGCCGCCGCCGCCGGCGCCGGTCGCGCCGGCATGCCGTGCGGAGCCCGTGCCCGACAACGACCGTCTGCGCGGCGTGTTCTGGCAGAACCCCGAGTCGTGGCAACTGCCGGTCGCGCAGGCAAACGTTTGGGATGGCGAGGGCGCTTCGCTGACCGCGATGCCGAACGGCGCCGCCGAAGCATCGTCCGGTGCGTCGTTCGCGGTGCCGGGCGCGCAGCCCGCGGGGCTGCGTCACGGGCGTCAGTCCGCCGCGAGCTTCGCCGCGGCCGAGCCGCAAGTCGACGAATACCGCGGCTATACGATCAGCGGCAGCGCGCAGCCGGTGCAGAACCTGATGTACCGCGCGTGGGCCGAGATCATGCAGGACGACCGGCGCGTCGAGCGCTCGGGCCTGATCGGCCCGCGCTTCACCGATGCGGAGGAAGCGGAGCAGTACGCGCTCGACTGGGCGCGCCAGTGGATCGATCGCCATGGAGCGAGCGACGAACCGGTGCGTGCGCCGCAAAGCGAGGTGCTGGCCGGCCTGTCCGCGCTGGCGCGTGCCGAGTCGGACATCAAGCGCTTCATCGCCGAGCGTCGTGCGGGCGCGTTGTCCGAGGGCCGCAACGACCCGGTGCAAGCGGACCGCCGCGAATACGCGTATCGCGTAGGTTGATCGTCGTCCGAACGAAAACGCGCGGGTCGTCGTCCGTCACGACGCCCGCGCGTTTTTTTTGTTCGTCATTTCCGCGATGCCGGGCGCACCGTCGAGACGGCGCGCCCGGCGGACATCGCGTCACTGGCGTCCGTAAGTATCGTCGAAGCGGACGATGTCGTCCTCGCCGAGATACGCGCCCGACTGCACTTCGATCAGTTCGAGCGGCATCTTGCCCGGGTTCTCGAGACGGTGCGACACGCCGAGCGGGATGTACGTCGATTCGTTTTCGGACAGCAGGAAGGTTTCGTCGCCGCGCGTGATGCGCGCGGTGCCGCGCACGACGATCCAGTGTTCGGCGCGGTGGTGGTGCATCTGCAGCGACAGTCGCGCGCCCGGCTTCACGACGATGCGTTTCACCTGGAAGCGCTCGCCCATGTCGACCGAGTCGTAATGCCCCCACGGGCGATGGACCTTGCGGTGATCGGTCGCTTCGGCGCCGCGTTCGGCCTTGATGCGCCCGACGATCTTCTTCACGTCCTGCACGCGGGACTTGTCGGCGACGAGCACGGCATCGGGCGTTTCGACGACGACGAGATTGTGCGTGCCGACACACGCGACGAGCCGGCTTTCCGAATGCGCGAAGGTCGATTCGGCGTTTTCGAACAGCACGTGGCCGCGGCCGACGTTCTCGGCTTCGTCCTTCGGCAGGATCTGCCAGATCGCGTCCCACGAACCGACGTCCGACCAACCCGCGTCGAGCGGCACGACGACGCTTTCGCACAGCTGCGGCAGGTTCACGAGCCGCTCCATCACCGCGTAGTCGATCGAGTTCGACGGCGACGCGGCGAACGCGTCGCGATCGACGCGGAAGAAGTCGCCGTCGTCCTTGCCGCGTGCGACGGCCTGCTCGCAGGCCGCGAGGATCTCGGGTTCGAGCTGGCGGATCGCGTTCAGCCACACCGACGCGCGCACGATGAAGATCCCGCTGTTCCACCAGTATTCGCCGGATGCGACGTACTGCTGCGCGAGTTCGAGATGCGGCTTCTCGACGAAGCGGTCGAGACGGCGCACGTCGAGGTTGCCGGTGGCGGCGTCGCCGAGCGGCGCGCCGACGCGGATGTAGCCGTAGCCCGTTTCGGCGCGGCCCGGCACGATGCCCATCGTCGCGATCTTGCCCTGGGCCGCGCAGTGCACGCCGGCCGCGACGGCCGCATGAAAGCGCGGCTGGTCGGCCACCGCGTGGTCGGCCGGCATCACGGTCATCACGGCATCGCCGCCGCCGGCGACGATCCGCAGCGCGGCGAGCGTCAGCGCGGGCGCGGTGTCGCGGCCGAGCGGCTCGAGCATGATCGATGCACGCTTGCCGGTCAGGCGCAGTTGTTCGGCGGTCGTGAAGCGGTGATCCTCGCCGCACACGATCAGCACGTCGTCGTTCAGCGGATGGCCGGTCGCGAGGCCGTCGAGCCGCAGCGCGGTGGATTGCAGCAGCGAATGATCGCCGAGCAGGCCGATCAGCTGTTTCGGATAGTGTTCGCGCGACATCGGCCACAGACGCGTGCCCGAACCGCCGGCAAGGATCACCGGCTGCACCGCGACACGCGTCGCGGCGTCGGTTGCGGCGGAAGAAGAAGGGCGCGTATCGGCTGCCACGGCCGGAGCATTCATGATGACACTCTCCTCGATTGAAGTCAGTGCCTGTTTTGTAGCATGAAGTAAATCGACAATAAAACCGGGCGATATGCGCGATATTCGGCGCGCATGCGTCATGGAAATTTTTCCCCTATCGCACGCGATGCAAATAAAAAAATAAAAAATAATTCGATCAATCGGGCTGGGGCCCCATCCTGCAAAGGGTTGGCGGGGGTCGCAAAGTTCTCGAAAAAATCCCGATTCACGACCGATTCGGGAAAACGTGCCGATTTAATTCAAGAATCGCGCGGCAAGAATTTCCGATTATTTTTCGAAATACTTGAGCGCTTGAGGCGCGATTTTCTTGTCGCTTCAATAGCGTCATGCAACGTTTGAATCGAAGGTGCGGCACGGGCTGCACGAGGAGCTGTTCGGCAAACGCCTGTTCAAAGAGGAAGCGGACATGTTGAGCGTGCTGGCGAGAGTCATCGATATTGCGATGGTCGTGTTGGGGGCATTGATCGCCGCCGCGCTGCACGGCGGCAGCATCTGGCTCAACGACCTGCAGCGCACGACGGTGCTGTTCGACTGCCTGCTGGTCGTCGTGTTCTTTCCGGCGATCGGCATTTACCAGTCGTGGCGCGGCAAGCGCCTCGTCGGGCTGGTGGGGCGCGTCGCGTTCGCGTGGCTGGTGGTCGAGCTCGCGGGCATCCTGATGAGCTTCAGCTTCCACCAGTCGGGCGACCTGTCGCGACTGTGGCTCGGCTACTGGGCGCTCGTGACGATGGCGCTGCTTGCCGGCTCCAAGGCTTGCGTGCACGTCGTGCTCCGGCAACTGCGCCGCGGCGGCTACAACCTGAAGGCGGTGGCGATCGTCGGCGGCACGCCGGCGGCGCGGCGGCTGATCGCACAGATGCGGGCGCGTCCGGAAGCGGGCTTCAACCCGGTGTGCGTGTACGACGAAAGCGAAGTGCCGGGCGAAGTCGCGCTCGACGACGTGCGCATCGAGCGGCAGTTCGAATCGCTGGTGTGGCTGGTGCGCAGCCGCGCGATCAGCGAGCTGTGGCTCACGCTGCCGATCACGGAGGAGCGCCGGATTCACCAGATCGTGACGGTGTTCCGCCACGACTTCGTGAATATCCGTTTCATTCCGGACGTGCGCACGCTGTCGTTCTTCAACCAGGAAGTGGTCGAGGTGCTCGGCGTGCCGGCGATCAACCTCGCGGCGTCGCCGATCACCGACGTGCGGATCCTGCCGAAGTTCGTGTTCGACCGGTTGTTCGCGCTGGCCGCGCTCACGGCGCTCGCGCCGGCGATGGTGCTGATCGCGTGCCTGATCAAGCTCACGTCGCGCGGGCCGGTGTTCTTCCGCCAGAAGCGCAAGGGCATCGACGGCCACGAGTTCGAGATCTACAAGTTCCGCTCGATGAAGGTGCATCAGGAAGTCGCCGGACAGGTCACGCAGGCGACCAAGAACGACTCGCGCGTGACGCCGGTCGGCCGCTTCCTGCGCCGCACGAGCCTCGACGAACTGCCGCAGTTCATCAACGTGCTGAAGGGCGAGATGTCGGTCGTCGGCCCGCGGCCCCATGCGCTCGCGCACGACGACATCTACAAGGATCTGGTGAAGGGCTACATGTTCCGCTACCGGATCAAGCCGGGCATCACCGGCTGGGCGCAGATCAACGGCTTTCGCGGCGAGACCGACCAGATCGAGAAGATGATGGGACGCGTGAAGCTCGATCTGTACTACATGCAGAACTGGTCGTTCTGGCTCGACATCAAGATCGTCGTGCTGACGCTCTGGAAAGGCTTCACCGGCAGCAACGCGTACTGACGCGGTTTCATCCCGCGCAGACACTCCGGTTTCACGAATTTCGAATCATTGGTCACGAGGTCCGACACATCATGAATCTGACTATCATCGGCAGCGGTTACGTAGGTCTTGTCACCGGCGCCTGTCTCGCCGACATCGGGCACGACGTGTTCTGTCTCGACGTCGATCAGGCGAAGATCGACGTCCTGAACAACGGCGGCGTGCCGATCCACGAGCCGGGCCTCAAGGAAGTCATCGCGCGCAACCGCGCGGCCGGCCGCCTGCGCTTCTCGACCGACATCGAGGCCGCGGTCGCGCACGGCGACGTGCAGTTCATCGCGGTCGGCACGCCGCCCGACGAGGACGGTTCGGCCGACCTGCAATACGTGCTCGCGGCGGCGCGCAACATCGGCCGCTACATGAAAGGCTTCAAGGTGATCGTCGACAAGTCGACGGTGCCGGTCGGCACGGCCGAGCGCGTGCGCGCGGCGGTGGCCGAGGAACTCTCGAAGCGCGGCGGCGACGCCCCGATGTTCTCGGTCGTGTCGAATCCGGAATTCCTGAAGGAAGGCGCGGCGGTCGACGATTTCACGCGGCCGGACCGCATCGTGATCGGCTGCGACGACGACGTGCCGGGCGAGCGCGCGCGCGAGCTGATGAAGAAGCTCTACGCGCCGTTCAACCGCAACCACGAACGCACGCTGTACATGGACGTGCGCTCGGCCGAATTCACGAAATACGCGGCGAACGCGATGCTCGCGACGCGCATCTCGTTCATGAACGAGCTCGCGAACCTGGCCGACCGCTTCGGCGCAGACATCGAGGCCGTGCGCCGCGGGATCGGTTCCGATCCGCGCATCGGCTATCACTTCCTGTATGCGGGCTGCGGCTACGGCGGCTCGTGCTTCCCGAAGGACGTCGAGGCGCTGATCCGCACCGCCGACGAGCACGGCCAGTCGCTGCAGATCCTGAAGGCCGTGTCGTCGGTCAACGCGACGCAAAAGCGCGTGCTCGCCGACAAGATCGTCGCGCGTTTCGGCGAGGACCTGACGGGCCGCACGTTCGCGATCTGGGGTCTCGCGTTCAAGCCGAACACCGACGACATGCGCGAGGCACCGAGCCGCGAGCTGATCGCCGAGCTGCTGTCGCGCGGCGCGCGCATCGCGGCGTACGACCCGGTCGCGCAGCAGGAAGCGCGCCGCGTGCTCGCGCTCGATCTCGCGGATCACCCGAGCTGGCTCGAGCGCCTCACCTTCGTCGACGACGAGGCGCAGGCCGCGCGCGATGCCGACGCGCTCGTGATCGTCACCGAATGGAAGGCGTTCAAGAGCCCGGATTTCGTCGCGCTCGGCCGTCAATGGAAATCGCCGGTGATCTTCGACGGCCGCAATCTGTACGAGCCGGAGACGATGAGCGAGCAGGGCATCGAATATCACCCGATCGGCCGCCCCGGCTCGCGCCAGGCCGTCGCCGCCCGCGTGCCGGGCGCTGCGCGCGCCAACGCGTAATCCGCGCGTCGCCGTTACCCGTAACCCGAATCGAGACGCCATGTTCCGGAACATCCTGATCGTCTGTCACGCGAACGTCTGCCGCAGTCCGGCGGCGGAACTGCTGTTCAAGTCGCACGCGGCGTCGCGTGGCGGCCCGCGCGTGACGTTCCACTCCGCCGGCGTGCGCGCGAACGACGGCGACGGCATCGATCCGGTGATGCGGCAACTGCTCGCCGAGCGCGGCGTCGATGCGACGACGCACCGGTCGCGGCGGCTGTCGCGCCGGATCGTGCGCGACGCCGACCTGATTCTCGTCAGCGAGCGCGAACAGATCAAGGCCGTCGAATCGGTCGATCCGTTCGCGCGCGGCAAGGTCCACCTGCTGGGCAAGTGGGAGGACGCCGAGATCGCGGATCCGCATGGCGGCCCCGAGGCCGACTATCGCGAGAGCTACTCATTGATCGAACGTCTGGTTCAAGGATGGCTGCAAAAACTATGCTGAAACGTCCCATGCGCCCGCTGGCGCTCGCCGTCGCGATGACGACATTCCTGTCGGCGTGCGCGACCGCGCCCGGCAACTATCTCGACTCGTCGAACCTGAAGGACGAAGGCCGGCAAGGCCAGACCGAAACCTATCCGGTTCATTACATCGACGCGAAGCTGGTGATGGATCAGCTGCAGAAGCAGCAGGTCGAACACCCGCTGCCGCCGGGCCGCTACACCGATCCGTCGCAATACGTTTACCGCATCGGCCCGCAGGACATTCTCGGCGTCACCGTGTGGGACCACCCCGAGCTGACGACGCCGCAGGGCCAGTCGTTCTCGAGCGGCGGCAACACGACGCAGACGATCGCGGGCGCGCTGCAGCAGCCGTATTCGTCGTCGCTGCCGGGCCAGGCCGATCCGTACGGCCAGACCGTGGCCGCCGACGGCACGATCTTCTTCCCGTTCGTCGGCCGCATCCACGTGGCGGGCAAGACGATCGCGCAGACGCGCGACGAGCTGGCCACGCGCCTCGCGCGCTACGTGAAGAATCCGCAGCTCGACGTGCGCGTGCTGTCGTTCCGCAGCCAGAAGGTGCAGGTGACGGGCGAGGTGAAGACGCCGGGCCCGCTCGCGATGAGCGACGTGCCGCTGACGCTGGTCGATGCAATCTCGCGCTCGGGCGGCTCGACCGCCGAGGCCGACCTGCAGCGCGTGCGCCTGACGCGCGACGGCAAGCTCTACACGCTCGATGCGAACGGCGTGCTCGACCGCGGCGAAGTGAAGCAGAACGTGATGCTGCAGCAGGGCGACATCGTCAACGTGCCGGACCGCAGCGACAGCCGCGTGTTCATCATGGGCGAGGTCAAGACGCCGGTCACGGTGCCGATGCTCAAGGGCCGGCTGACCATCGCCGACGCGCTGACGGCCGGCGGCGGCATCCTCGACACCGATGCGAACCCGCGCAAGATCTACGTGATGCGCGGGATGCGTGACAACCCGACGAAGCCGGAAGTGTTCCGTCTCGACATGACGCAGCCGGATGCGCTGATGCTGTCGAGCCGCTTCCCGCTCCAGCCGCTCGACGTCGTCTACGTCAGCACGGCCAGCTCGGTGCAGTTCAACCGTGTGCTGCAGCAAGTGCTGCCGACGATCCAGACGATCTTCTACATGCGGCAAATCACGCGCTGATAGCCCGCCGGGGCGGCGCCTCCGCCCCGGCACCACTCAAGCGGGAACGAATGGTGAACACGCAAGCAAAACACGCCTACGCGGATCTGACCGCGAAAACCGAGGAAGAGGACGTCGTCCTCGGCCAGCTGCTCCAGGTGTTGATGGACGACATCTGGCTGCTGCTCGGCATCGCGGTGACCGTCATCGCGCTCGCCGGCCTCTACTGCTACATCGCGAAACCGGTGTACCAGGCCGACGTACACGTGCGGGTCGAGAGCAACGACAACACGTCGCAGGCGCTCACGCAGACGCAGACGGGGGCGACGATCAACAGCGGCCCGCAGCAGGCGCAGACCGACGCGGAAATCGAGATCATCAAGAGCCGCGGCGTCGTCACGCCGGTCGTCGAGCAGTTCAAGCTGAACTTCTCGGTCGTGCCGAAGACGATTCCGCTGCTCGGCAGCCTGTCCGCGCGCGTCGCGACGCCCGGCGAGCCGTCGCGCGCGTGGTTCGGCCTGCGGTCGTACGCATGGGGCGGCGAAGTCGCCGACGTCGACACGATCAACGTCGTGCCCGCGCTCGAAGGCAAGAAGATGACGCTGACGGCCGGCCCGAACGGCACGTATACGCTGGTCGGACCGAACGGCAACCGCCTGCTGTCGGGCCGTGTCGGCGAATCGGAGCAGGGCGGCGGCGTGACGCTGCTCGTGCAGAAGCTGGTCGCGCGTCCGGGCACGCAGTTCACCGTGGTCCGCTACAACGATCTCGACGCGATCACCGGCTTCCAGTCGGGCATCCAGGTGTCCGAGCAGGGCAAGCAGACGGGCGTCGTGCAGATCTCGCTCGAAGGCAAGGACCCGGACCAGACCGCCGCGATCGCGAACGCGCTCGCGCAGTCGTACCTGAACCAGCACGTGATCGCGAAGCAGGCCGAAGCGACCAAGATGCTCGACTTCCTGAAGGGCGAGGAGCCGCGGCTGAAGTCCGACCTCGAGCGCGCGGAAGCCGCGCTGACGCAGTATCAGCGCACGTCCGGCTCGATCAACGCGAGCGACGAGGCGAAGGTCTACCTCGAAGGCAGCGTGCAGTACGAGCAGCAGATCGCGGCTCAGCGCCTCCAACTCGCGTCGCTCGCGCAGCGCTTCACCGATTCGCATCCGATGGTGATCGCCGCGAAGCAGCAGCTCGCGGAGCTGCAGGGCGAGAAGGACAAGTTCAGCAACCGCTTCCGCAGCCTGCCGGCGACCGAAGTGAAGGCCGTCCAGCTCCAGCGTGACGCGAAGGTCGCCGAGGACATCTACGTTCTGCTGCTGAACCGCGTGCAGGAACTGTCGGTGCAGAAGGCCGGCACGGGCGGCAACATCCACCTCGTCGATTCCGCGCTGCGCCCGGGCGACCCGGTCAAGCCGAAGAAGGTGCTGATCCTGTCGGCCGCGGTGTTCCTCGGGCTGATTCTCGGTACCGGCGTCGTGTTCCTGCGCCGCAACCTGTTCCAGGGGATCGAGGATCCGGATCGCGTGGAGCGCACCTTCAACCTGCCGCTGTACGGGCTGGTGCCGCAAAGCACCGAGCAGGTGAAGCTCGACGCCATGGCCGAGAAGGGCGGCGGCCGCGCGCGGCCGATCCTCGCGAGCCTGCGTCCGAAGGACCTGAGCGTCGAAAGCATGCGCAGCCTGCGCACCGCGATGCAGTTCGCGATGATGGACGCGAAGAATCGCGTGGTCGTGCTGACCGGTCCGACGCCGGGCATCGGCAAGAGCTTCCTGACGGTCAACCTCGCGGTGCTGCTCGCGCATTCGGGCAAGCGCGTGCTGCTGATCGACGCCGACATGCGCCGCGGCATGCTCGACCGCTACTTCGGCCTCACCGCGCAGCCGGGCCTGTCGGAACTGCTGAGCGATCAGTCGCCGCTCGAGGAGGCGATCCGCGAGACGCCGGTGCAGGGCCTGTCGTTCATCTCGGCCGGCACGCGCCCGCCGAACCCGTCGGAGCTGCTGATGTCGACGCGCCTGCCGCAATACCTCGAAGGGCTCGGCAAGCGCTACGACGTCGTGCTGATCGATTCGCCGCCGGTGCTGGCGGTGACCGACGCGACCATCATCGGCCGCATGGCCGGCGCGACCTTCATGGTGCTGCGCTCGGGCATGCATACCGAAGGCGAGATCGCCGACGCGATCAAGCGCCTGCGTACCGCGGGCGTCGATCTGGAAGGCGGGATCTTCAACGGCGTGCCGCCGAAGGCGCGCGGCTACGGCCGCGGCTATGCGGCCGTCCACGAATACCTGAGCGCCTGACGGCATTGCACGAAACCGGGCCGGCGTGCGCAGCGCCGGCCCGGCCGACTGGAGAACCCTCGATGAAAATTTCCGTGCTCGTTCCGACCTACAGGCGTCCTGCCGACCTCGCGCGCTGCCTGCTGGCGCTGCAGCGTCAGCAGCGGCTGCCCGACGAGGTGATCGTGGTCGCGCGCCCGGAGGACGATGCCACGCACGAGCGCCTCGCCGACCCGTCGGTCGGCGGCATGCTGCCGCTGCGGATCGTGCCGGTCGACGTGCCGGGGCAGGTCGCCGCGCTGAACAAGGGGCTCGACTCGGCGAACGGCGACGTCGTCGCGATCACCGACGACGACGCGGCGCCGCGCGCCGACTGGCTCGCGCGCATCGAGGCCGTGTTCCTGGCCGACCCGCGCGTGGGCGCGGTCGGCGGCCGCGACTGGGTGCACGAGAAGGGCCGCGTGCTCGACGAGTCGCGCGAGCTCGTCGGCCAGCTCACGCTGTCCGGCAAGATCATCGGCAACCATCATCTGGGCGTCGGCGGCGCGCGCGAAGTCGACATGCTCAAGGGCGCGAACATGAGCTACCGCCGCGCCGCGATCGAACGTCTGCGCTTCGACACGCGGCTGCGCGGCGCGGGCGCGCAGGTGCACAACGACATGGGTTTCAGCATGCAGGTGCAGCGTGACGGCTGGACGCTCGTCTACGATCCGGCGATCGCGGTCGATCATTTTCCGGCCGAGCGTTTCGACGACGACCGGCGCGACGCCGCATCGCTCAATGCGATCAGCAACGGCGCGTACAACCTGCACCTGATCCTGCGCGAGCATCTGCCGCCGGTGCGGCGCGAGATCGCGTGGTGGTGGTGGACGCTGATCGGCACGCGCGTCTATCCGGGCTTCGCACATGTGCTGCTGTCGCTGCATACCGCGCGGCGCGAGCGCGTGCGCGAGCACTGGCGCGCGGTGCGCCGCGGCGCACGCGATGCGCGCCGCGCCGACCTTGCCCCCCATCGTGCGGCGATGCCGCCGGTGACGTCTTGAACGGGCTGCGCGCACGACGCGCGGCCATCCCCGGAGGGCTTGAAATGGTACGACCCCAACGCTCACTTTGTTCGCTGTCCCCCGAGGGGACGGTCAGCATCCTTGGGGCGGCCCGGCGGAGGCTTGCATGAATTCCACGAAGGTTCACGTCCACCTGTTCTACGGCGCCGATCCGCGTACTTACCGGAAAGGCGAGAACATCGGCTGCCTGTACGGCTATCACCACGCGGAATCCGACGAATTCCGGCTGACCTATTCGCAGGACCGGCGCGAGAACCGCGTCGCGAGCCTCGCGCGCCGTGCGCTGAAGGCGGCGCTCGGCTTCGACGTCGTGCATGCGTGGCGCAATCGCGCCGCGTTGTTGAGCACCGACGTGATCTGGACGCACACGGAGCAGGAGCATCTCGCCGCCGCGCTGATCCTGAAGCTCGCCGGCGCACAGGGCAAGCGTCCGCTGCTGCTCGCGCAGAGCGTGTGGCTGTTCGACAAGTGGAACACGTTCGGCGGCCCGCGCCGCTGGCTGTACCGCAAGCTGCTCGCGCGCGCCGACGCGCTGACGACGCTCGCCCGCGACAACGCCGAGCTGTGCCGCCGCTTTCTCGGGCGCGAAGCCGAGTTCGTCTACTACGGGCTGAACACGCAGGACTTCCCGCCGACGGAGCCGCGGCAGTGGCAGCCGAACCGGCCGCTGCGGATCGCGGCGATCGGCAACGACCGCGATCGCGACTGGCGCACGTTTCTCGCGGCATTCGGTGGCGACGAGCGCTACGACGTGCGGCTCGCGACGCGGCGCCGCGTGCCGCGCGAGTGGCATGCGCCGAACGTGAAGATCGGCTCGGCCTCGGGCCTCGCGAAGCAGCACGAGCTGTACGCGTGGGCCGACGTGATCGTCGTGCCGCTGCGGCCGAACTTCCACGCGTCGGGCATCACCGTGATGCTCGAGGCGGCGGCGGTCGGCAAGCCGATGATCGTGTCCGACGTCGGCGGGCTCAGCGACTACTTCCCGCACGACACCGCCGCCTACGTGCCGGCGTTCGATGCGGCGGCAATGCGCCAGGCCGCCGATCGCTTCGTGGCCGATCCGGTCGCCGCGCTCGAATGCGCGCGTGCCGCGGCCGCGTGCCTGCGCGAGCGCGACCTGACCACGCAGGCGTTCGCCGAACAGCACGTGCGGATCACGCGCGACATGCTGCGCCAGCGTCGCACGCCGGCGGCGGCCGGTCTCGCGATGCCGCTCGCGGATTCGCGCCCGTCGTCGCGGTGAGAGCGGATCGATGAGTACGATTGCCGCCGAACGCGCACCGTCGCGCAGCCGCAGCCGGTTGCCCGAACCGAAGCACTGGGTCGGGCAGGCCGGGCTGTGGACGTTTACCGCCGCGCTGATCGCCATTCACCAGGGCAAGGTGCTGACGCTCGCGTTTCCGGTGCTGGCGATCGCGGTCGGCATCTGGCTGTATTTCAAGAGCCCGGCGCGCTACGTCGGCTTCATGTGGTGGGTGTGGTTCCTGAGCCCCGAAGTGCGGCGTCTCGCCGACTGGTCGAAGGGCGCGTTCACGCCGACGAGCCTGATCCAGGTCGCGCCGCTCGCGGTGACGATGATCGCCGGATTCGGGCTGCTCAGGCATTACCGCGTGCTCGCGCAGCGGCGCGGGATTCCCGTGCTGCTGATGCTGTTCGGGCTCACGTATGCGTATCTGGTCGGGATCGTGTCGAGCGGCGTGATGGCCGCGACCTACGACCTCGCGAACTGGGTGTACCCGGTGCTGATCGGCTTTCACATCATGGTCAACTCGCGCGACTATCCCGAGTACCGCGACGTGCTGTTGTCCACGTTCATGTGGGGCATGCTCGTGATGGGCGTGTACGGGGTCGTGCAGTACTTCGTGATGCCGCAGTGGGACGTGCTGTGGATGATCGGCTCGGACATGGGCTCGCAGGGCGAGCCGGTGCCGTACGGCGTCCGCGTCTTCAGCACGATGAACTCGTCGGGGCCGTTCGCGTTCGCGATCATGGGCGCGCTGGTGTTCGTGTTCGCGGCGCCGCAGAAGGTCCGCTGGTTCGCGGGCGCCGCCGGCTTCGTGTCGTTCGCGCTGTGTCTCGTGCGCTCGACCTGGGGCGGCTGGGTGATCGCGCTCGCGATCCAGCTCGTGCAGTCGAGCAACCGTGTGCGGATGCGGATCCTGATCAGCGGTGTCGTGCTGGTCGGGCTGTGCGTGCCGCTGCTGACCGTCGGGCCGGTGGCCGACCGGCTCGGCGCGCGCCTGCAGTCGATCACGAACCTGAAGGACGACCGCAGCTACGACGACCGCAACAAGTTCTACGCGACCTTCGCGCAAACGGCGTTCACCGACGTCGCCGGCGAGGGGATGGGCGCGACCGGCGCGTCCACCAAGCTGTCGAGCGACAGCGGCGAGCTCGGCAAGTACGGCAGCTTCGACAGCGGCGTGATGAACGTGCCGTTCGTGCTCGGCTGGCCCGGCACGCTGCTGTACCTGTCGGGCGTCGTGATGCTGCTCGCCCGCACGCTGCGCGCGGCGTTCAAGCTGCGCAAGGACAAGTTCGTCGGCGCATGCCTGAGCCTGTGCCTGTCGGTGTTCGCGATGCTCGTGTTCACGAACTCGCTGATCGGCACGGGTGGCCTGCTGCTGTTCACGGCCATTTTTTCAATACTATCCGCGGCGCACTGGCAGAAGGCACAGCGCCTGCTGGCCGCCGCGCGTTCACGGGGAGGCGACCATTGAGAATCGCGATCGTCACGCACGTCGTGCGACATAACGACGGGCAGGGCCGCGTCAATTACGAAATCGCGCGCGCGGCGCTGGCCGAAGGCTACGAGGTCACGCTGGTCGCGTCGCATGTCGCGCCCGAGTTGCTGGCCGACCCGCGCGTGCGCTGGGTGCCGGTGAAGGTCGGCGGCTTCTGGCCGTCGAATCTCGTCAAGCAGCAGGTGTTCGCGCTGAAGAGCGCGTGGTGGCTGCGCGCGCATCGCGGCGAGTACGACGTGCTGCACGTGAACGGTTTCATTTCGTGGATCAAGGCCGACGTGAATACCGCGCACTTCGTGCACGGCGGCTGGTTCAAGAGCCCGTATTACCCGTTCGGGCTGACGAAGGGGCTGTGGTCGGCGTACCAGTACGTCTACACGCGCGTGAATACGGCGCTCGAGCGCTGGGCGTACCGGCGTTCGCGCGCGATCACGGCCGTGTCGCAGAAGGTGGCCGACGAGATCGCCGGGCTCGGCATCGACAGCGGCAAGATCAGCGTGATCTACAACGGCGTCGACGGCAGCGCGTTCGCGCGCGCGCAGGCCGATCGAGCGGCGTTCAAGCTGCCGGACGATGCGTTCCTGCTGCTGTTCGTCGGCGATCTGCGCACGCCGCGCAAGAACCTCGGCACCGTGCTGAAGGCGCTGACGAAGCTGCCGGCGAACGTCCATCTCGCGGTGGCCGGTTATCTGCCCGGCAGCCCGTATCCGGACGAGGCGCGCGCGCTCGGCATCGATTCGCGCGTGCATTTCCTCGGTCTCGTGAAGAACATGCCGACGCTGATGCGCTCGGTCGACGCGTATGTGTTTCCGTCGCGCTACGAAGCGATGAGCCTGTCGCTGCTCGAGGCGATGGCGGCCGGGCTGCCGGTCGTCACCGCGCGCACCGCCGGCGGCGCGGAAATCATCACGCGCGATTGCGGGATCGTGCTGGAGGACCCCGACGATCCGGCCGCGCTCGCGCAGGCGATCGGCTCGCTCGCGGCGTCGCGCGACACCTGCCGCGCGATGGGCGACGCGGCCCGCGAACTGATGACCCGTTTCGGCTGGGCCCACATGGGCGCCCAGTATGTCGCGCTCTACCGGCGCATCGGCCAACCCTCGCAGCCGTCCGCGTTCGAGCGGGTCGAGCATGCGGTTACGCAGGAGCAGTCGTAATGTCCCAATCTTCCCGGCCGATCAAATCGTTGCAGATCGGCATGCACTGGTTCCCCGAACGCGCGGGCGGCCTCGACCGGATGTACTACTCGCTCGTCGGCGCGCTGCCCGGTGCGGGCGTCGAGGTGCGCGGGCTCGTCGCCGGCTCGCCGAAGGTCGCCGACGACACGGGCGGCGCGATCCAGGGCTTCGGGCCCGCGTCGCAGCCGCTCGCGCGCCGCATGCTCGCCGCGCGCCGCGCGTTGCGCGACGAGATCCGCAGCGAGCGGCCGGACGTGATTTCGTCGCACTTCGCGCTGTACACGTTTCCGGGCCTCGACGTGACACGCGGGATTCCGCAGGTGTCGCATTTCCAGGGGCCGTGGGCCGACGAAAGCCAGGTCGAGGGCGCCGCGTCGCTCGGGCAGCGCGCGAAGCGCTATCTCGAACAGGCCGTCTATACGCGCTCGTCGCGCCTGATCGTGCTGTCGCAGGCGTTCGGCCAGATCCTGACGAACCGCTACGGCATCGATCCGTCGCGCGTGCGCGTGATTCCCGGCTGCGTCGATACCGCGCAGTTCGATACGCCGCTCACGCCGGCCGAGGCGCGGCACAAGCTGCAACTGCCGCAGGACCGGCCGATCGTGCTGGCCGTGCGCCGGCTCGTGCGGCGCATGGGGCTGGAAGACCTGATCGACGCGATCGGTCTCGTCAAGCACCGTCACCCGGACGTGCTGCTGCTGATCGCCGGCAAGGGCAAGATCGGCGAGGAACTGCAGCAGCGCATCGACGACGCGGGGCTGCAGGACAACGTGAAGCTGCTCGGCTTCGTGCCCGACAATCATCTCGCGGCGCTGTACCGCGCGGCGACGGTCAGCGTGGTGCCGACGGTCGCGCTCGAAGGCTTCGGGCTGATCACGGTCGAATCGCTGGCGTCCGGCACGCCGGTGCTGGTGACGCCGGTCGGCGGGCTGCCGGAGGCGGTGGCCGGGTTGTCCAGCGATCTCGTGCTGCCGTCGACGGGCGCGGATGCGATCGCGGAAGGGCTCGGCGGCGCGCTGTCGGGCGCGATCACGCTGCCGGACGAGGCCGCGTGCAAGCGCTACGCGCGCGACCATTTCGACAACGCGGTGATCGCGCGACGCGTCGCCGGCGTGTACGAAGAGGCGATCCAGGCGGCGGGGTAAGCGAACGCGGCACGCCGCCGCGACGGTCGGGCCGGCGCACGCGCATGCGTCCGGTCCGCATGCCGGCCGCCCGAACGGGGCGAGCCGGTTTTTTTTCGTTCTGTGCGAGGCACGCCGCGCTCCGCGTTCGACACGTCGCCACGCGTCATGCACGCCTGAGCGTCACGGCCCAGACGGCGAATGCAACCCCGCTGACCGCCGCGCCGAGCCCGCAGACGCCGATCCATCCGGCATGCGCATACATCATCGTCGACGCAATCGCGCCGAGCCCGCTGCCGACCGAATAGAACAGCATGTAGCAACCGACGAGGCGGGCATGCGCATCGGGCCGCGCGCCGAGGATCATGCTCTGGTTCACGACGTGGACGGCCTGCCCGCCGACGTCGAGCAGCACGATGCCGACGACCAGCAGCGCGATCGACGTACCGGCGAACGCGAGCGGCAGCCACGAGAGCGCGAGCAGCGCGAGCGCGGCGCCGGTCGTGGCTTCGCCGAGGCCGCGATCCGCGAGCCGGCCCGCGCGCGCGGCGGCGGCCGCACCCAGCGCGCCGACCAGACCGAATGCGCCGATCTGCGTATGCGACATCGCATGCGGCGGCGCGCTCAGCGGCAGCACGAGCGCGCTCCAGAAGATGCTGAACGCCGCGAACATCAGCAGTGCGATTGCCCCGCGCACACGCAGCACGCGCTCGTTGCGCAGCAGCGTGACCATCGAACCGAGCAGCGCCGCGTAGCCGATGCGCTCGCGCGGCGCGTGGGCATCGGGCAACAGCCGCGCCAGCGCGATCAGCATCGCGATCGCGAGCGCGCCCGACACCAGATAAACCGCGCGCCAGCCGGCGACATCCGTGACGACGCCGGCGAGCGAGCGCGCGGCGAGCAGGCCGATCACGACGCCGCCCTGCGCCGCGCCGACCACGCGGCCGCGCTCACCGGCGCCCGCAAGCGCGGCAGAGCAGGCGATCAGCCCTTGCGTCATCGCGGTGCCGAGCAGCCCGACCGCGACCATGCCCGCCAGCAATGCGATGCGCGTCGACGAGGCGGCCACGCCGATGCATGCCGCCGTCAGCAGCAGAAGTTGAACGGCGATCAGGCGTTTGCGGTTCAGCAGGTCGCCGAGCGGCACGACGAACAGCAGCGCGAGCGCGCAGCCGAGCTGCGTCGCGGTGATGACGCCGCCGACCGCCGCCTGGGATACGCCGAAGTCATGTGCGATCGAGTCGAGCAGCGGCTGTGCGTAGTACACGTTCGCGACGCTCGCCGCGCAGCACACGGCCAGCAGCGCGACGAGCGCCGTCGGCACGCGTGACACGGCGCCCGGACGAGCGGCGCGTGACGTCGCGTTCGACGCGACCGTTCCTGAACAGGACGATTCCATGGGGGGCCTCACGCTCACTCAAGTAGTTGCAATGTGAAACCAGTGTGAGTGTAGGAAAAGTGGTTTTAAAATGCAACCTGTGTGACGGCGGGCGACGGGCCCGCGCACGGACGGCCGGCGGCCCGCGAAGGCGCCGGCGCGACAGCGGAGAGCAATATGGCCAGGCAGAAAAGTCTTGCGGATTCGCCGTGCCCGGTGGCACGGGCGACCGATATCGTCGGCGATCGCTGGGCGTTGCTGATCGTGCGCGACGCGTTCGACGGCGTGCGCCGGTTCGGCGATTTCCGTGCGAGCCTCGGCGTCGCGAGCAACATCCTGTCGGACCGGCTCAGGATGCTGGTGGACGCCGGCGTGTTCGAAGTCGTGCCCGCGTCGGACGGCAGCGCGTATCAGGAATACGCGTTGACGAAGAAGGGCGAGGGGTTGTTTCCGGTGATCGTGATGTTGCGGCAGTGGGGCGAGGCGAACCTGTTCGAGCGCGGCGAGCCGCATTCGGTGCTGGTCGAGCGCAAGACCGGCCGCGCGATCCGCAAGCTCGCGCTTCGGCACGACGACGGCCGGCCGCTGAAGGCGGCGGAGACGGTCGTGCGGAAAGTGGGCGACGAGGGGGGCGGGACGCGCGCGTGAGCGCTCAGTGCCGCTCGCCGCGCCAGCGCCCGGGCGCGACGCCGAAGCGCTTCGTGAAAGCGTGCGTGAAGGTGCTCTGGTCGGCGAAGCCGACCATGCCGGCGATGTCGACGAGCGGATGGCGGCCGTCCGCGAGCAGCACGACGGCGGCGTCGAGCCGCAGCCGCTGCAGGTAGCGATGCGGGGTTTCGCCGAACGCGTCGACGAACAGTTGATGAAAGCGGCGCATCCCGTAGCCGCAGTGCGCGGCGAGATCGGCGATGCGCAGCGGTTCCGCGAGCCGCGCGCGCAGCCAGCGGTCGATGCGCGCGAAATCCAGGCCCGCCGCGGGCGCGGCGAGGCCGGCATCGTCGAGCAGCGCGTCGCACAGTCGCGCGGCGGCCTGCCACTGGAAGCGATGCGCGCGCCGCGTGTCGCCGGCCGTCCCGTCGAGTTGCGCGGCCGCCGCCGCGACCTGCGCGACGAGCGACGTCAGCGCCGGGGCGATCGACACGGCACGCGCGCTGTCGAACAGCCGCCGCGGCACCGCGAGCGACGCGGCGGGCAAGTCGAGCACGAGCTGGCGATTGTCGCCGAGGCCCGCGTAATCGTGGCGCGCGCCGGCCGGAATCAGCCACGCCGCGTGCCGGTCGATGCGCTGGCCGACGCCATCCACCGCCATCACCATCGCGCCGTCGACGCCGATCACGATCTGGTGAAAGTCGTGCACGTCGGATGCTTCGCACGTGTCGTAACGGCGCAGCGCGATGGCGGGAGACGGGATGCGTTCCATCTGAAGGACGTCGGCCGGCGGCGTCGTCAGATGGCGAGCAGTTCGACTTCGAACACGAGCGTCGCGTTCGGGGGGATCACGCCGCCTGCGCCGCGCGGGCCGTAGCCGAGTTGCGGCGGGATCGTCAGGCGACGCACGCCGCCGACCTTCATGCCCTGCACGCCTTCGTCCCAGCCCTTGATGACCATGCCGCCGCCGAGCACGAACGCGAACGGGTCGTTGCGGTCCTTGCTCGAGTCGAATTTCTGACCGTCGGTCAGCCAGCCCGTGTAGTGGACGCTGACGGTCTGGCCGGCTTGCGCCTGTGCGCCGGTGCCTTCGGTCAGGTCTTCGATTTTGAGGCCCGATGCGGTCGTGGTGACGGACATGACTTCTCCTGAAAAGGGGGTGGGTAAAACCGCTATTGTAGGCGAGCGGGGAGGGGGCCGCCGTACGTGGCGAGCGCCCGTCCGCGTGCCGATCGCGGATTGGTCGCGGCGGTCTTCGCATAACCCGCCCGATACGCCAATGGAACGCGCGTTTGAATTTTTTGCGAACCGGAGCGACGGGGTTGCACCGCGCGAACGGGGCACGCGTATGAATCGGTGCCACCCGGCTGCTCGGCGTCACGTCGAGCGCCACCGCGCGATCCCGTGAAACGCCCGTCGCGCGGCGTTTTCGTGCCGATTTCGGCGCGTGCGCGCGCCGCCCGGCTGGCGGTCCCTTACCGGCATGCGCGTTCGAATCGCGGCACGCGCGAACGCCGCTCGAACGTCGCTTTTTCCGCGCTGCCGACCGTGCCCTGTTTGGAAGCGCGCGTCTACCGCGCGGCTTGCGCGCGGCGCCGGCCGGCGCCTATCTTTACAGTTATCGATGTCAAGATTTCGGCGTCGCGCGACGCGCTGCCCGGACCCGCGCCGACAAGGCCGCGACGGCTGCCGGGCCGCCCGAAAACCAGGAGAACGACGAACATGAAGTCAGCCGCTTCCGCCACCGCCGCCGAGGTGATGCCGGTGCGCCGCGACCTGCGCTTCGACCTGCCGGTCGAACGCGCGAAGGACTGGCATGGGCTCGGCCCGCACGTGACCCACTTCTTCAATGCGCTGTCGCTGCTGTTTCCGGCCGGCGAGCGCTTTTTCATGGATTCGGTGCGCAATTATCGCGACCGGATCGACGACCCGGTGCTCAAGCGGCAGGTGCTCGGCTTCATCGGCCAGGAGGCGATGCATACGCGCGAGCACGTCGAATACAACGAGCTGATGCAGGCCAACCGCCTGCCCGCGCGCAAGCTCGACAAGCGCGTGTGGACGGTGCTCGGCTTCGTGAAGCGCACGCTGCCGCATTCGGTGCAGCTCGCGCACACGGTCGCCGCCGAACACTACACGGCGATGCTGGCGGACTGGCTCCTGCGCGACCCGACGCGCCTGGACGGCTCGGTCGAAGGCTACCGGCAGATGTGGCTGTGGCATGCGCTCGAGGAAACCGAGCACAAGGCCGTGTCCTACGACGTGTGGAACGCCGTGATGAAACCGGGCCCGCGCCGCTACCTGATCCGCGTCGGCGTGTACCTGGTGACGACGCTGACGTTCTGGCCGACCGTGTTCCTGATGCACGTGACGCTGCTGTCGCGCGATCGCGACATCAGGCATCGCGTGCGCGGCATGCTGCGCATGATTGCATTCCTGTACGGGCCGCGCCGCGGGCTGTTTCCGCGCATCGCGGGTGAATGGCTGAGCTTTTTCCGGCCGGGCTTCCATCCGTGGGACCACGACAACCGCCACCACCTCGCGCGCGTCGACGCGCTCGTCGCCGCCTACGGCGAACACGACGGCGCGTCGGCCGGACGCGGCCGCGCCAACGCACTCGCGCCGCTCGCATCGGGGCGCTGACGCCGCCGCGCCACGCGGCACGTGTTGCGTTCGTGCATCAACCCCACTTCTTCCGACGATTGACTGGCGTCAAGCGGAAAACGGTTGCGCGAGCGGGCGCCGGTACGGCCGCCGCGGCCGCGCCGGCGCCTGCCGCCGGTCCGATTCCTCGTGCCCGGCGTCGCGTGGCGCACCGGCGCGCCCGCACCGGCGCGGCTTCGCGCGCCCGCTACCCGTACGGCCGTGGCTTCGCACCCGCCGCGCCACCGGGATATCACCCATCTAGCCGCGCGTCGGCGGCACCGATATACCGTTCATGAAAGGATCCGCCCGGCGCGCGATTATTGCCCGGGGGGATTTTATTCGGACGGAAATGCGGCCAATATGTCGGTTCGATCGAGGTCCTTCGGATGCGGCGGCGAGCCGGCGCACGATACCAACGCCAAGCGGGGAACAACGATGGTTGCAAGGTCACCCGACGCAAGCGGGACGACGGCGTCCGAGATGCCGCTCGTGTCCGTTACCGCTCCCGAGGCCGGACGCAAGCTGTTCGTGATCATGCGTTCGCCGGACGAGCCGTTGCTGGCGCAACTGCGCGAGCTCGGCTGGGACATCTCCGTCGCGAAGACGGCCGGCGCCGCGCAGAACATGACGTCCGGCGTGAACGTCGCCGCCGGGCTCGTCGATTTCTCGGGCTTCACGTCGCGCGACTATCCCGCGCTGAAGGCGTGCCTCAGCCAGCCGGCGATCGGCTGGATTTCCGTCGCGCAGGCCGGCATCACGATCGGCGTTGCCGTGCGCGAGCTGATCCGCAGCTACTGTTTCGATTACGTGACGCTGCCGTTGCCGTACGAATGGATTTCGCACGTGCTCGGCCACGCGCGCGGGATGGCCGCGCTCGATCGCGTCGACGGCGCGGCGTACGCGGCGTCGATCGGCGAGCACGGGATGATCGGCAACTGCGAAGCGATGCAGCAGCTGTTCAGCACGATCCGCAAGGTCGCGAAAACGGACGCGAGCGTGTTCATCTCCGGCGAGTCGGGCACCGGCAAGGAGCTGACGGCGCTCGCGATCCACGAGCGCTCGGCGCGCGGCAAGGGGCCGTTCGTCGCGATCAACTGCGGCGCGATTCCGCATCACCTGCTGCAGTCGGAACTGTTCGGGTACGAGCGCGGCGCATTCACCGGGGCGAACCAGCGGCGCGCGGGCCGGATCGAATCCGCGAACGGCGGCACGCTGTTTCTCGACGAAATCGGCGACATGCCGGTCGAAAGCCAGGCGAGCCTGCTGCGCTTCCTGCAGGAAGGGAAGATCGAGCGGCTCGGCGGCCAGGAATCGATTCCGGTCGACGTGCGGATCATCTCGGCGACGCACGTGGATCTCGACGGCGCGGTCGAAGCCGGACGCTTCCGCGCGGACCTCTATCACCGGCTCTGCGTGCTGCGCATTCACGAGCCGCCGCTGCGCGCGCGCGGCAAGGACATCGACATCCTCGCGCATTACGTGCTGCAGAAATACAAGGCCGACAGCGGCCGCAAGATCAGCGGCTTCACGTCGGCCGCGCTCGACGCGATGCGCCGCTACGAGTGGCCCGGCAACGTGCGCGAGCTGATCAACCGGGTGCGCCGCGCGATCGTGATGGCCGAGAGCCGGCTGCTGACGCCGCACGATCTCGGGCTCGATGTCCCGGGCGAAACGGAGCCCGTGACGCTCGAACAGGCGCGTTCGCTCGCCGAGCGCACCGCGATCGAAAACGCGTTGCTGCGAAACGATCACCGGATCAACAAGGCCGCCGCCGAACTCGGCATCTCGCGCGTCACGCTTTACCGGATGATGATCGAGCACGGGCTCAACGACCACGACAACAACGGCGACAACGGCGGAAAGGACGGCGCGCCGCCGGACGACGCCGACCATCAGCGAGTCGGCTGAACGGCGGCGGGAAGCGTCCGCGGTCGTCCCGTGCGCGGGCGGCCGGCGCCATGTAAAGCGCGTGAAACGTTTCCTGCCGGCGGCCGCCAAAATCGCCCCCGCAAACGCCCGCGGCGGCGTGCCGCCCGCGCCGGGAAAATTTTCCGGATCGTCCGCGCGCCTTGTCCGGCAAGGCGTCGCCGTCACACGGGCGCGCCCGCCTGCGCCCGCCATGTTTCAGTTTCGCAACGTCCTGCCTGTCCCGCCCGTTCCGGCCGCGGGCTTGTCCGACGAAAGCCTTGTGCGGCCGGCCCGGAACGAAGCTGGCCCGCTCCTTGCGAAGTTTGAGGTGCGAAAGTCGACGACGTGGCGTCCGGCCGGTTCGGCAGCGAACCATGCGAGGACCGGCAAGGACGCAGTCCGGGGGATGACCGGACGGACGGGCAGCACAGCCCTGCTCCGAACGGCATGGGCCGTCGTCGACGGATCGTCGGGGCGCCGGCATTGTCCGGTTGCCGGTACAAGCTACGGATCGAATACGGGGTAGAAAAATGACGAACGATCGCCACACGCCGCGGCCGGCAGGCCGCGATCGCAGTGATTCGACCCATCGCCGGTCGACCGCGCATCTTGCTGCCGGCCGGCATGCGTCGACAGGCCATCTCTCCGCGCCCGGTGCGAGGCGGATCCGGCTGATACCCGGTCATCCGCGCCGGGCCGGCGCTTTCTCGCTCGCCAACCCGATCCGCATGGGGATGTGCACGCGGGCACCGGTCCCCCGGCGCCCGATCTTCGCTTATTGACGACGTCGAGCGCCTGCGGTCGCCAGCGCAGGTGATCCGTTTGCAATGCGAATGACGTGCCGCGTCCGGATGCGCGATACGGACGACGAACCGGCGCGACGGCGAACGTCAGGGAGGCGTCGCCGTCCGGCGAGCAGGGGAGGGGCGGTCAGGCCGCGCGCGACGGGCATCGCACCCGTGCGCGCGCGGCACCGCTTCAGCCGCCGTAGATGTCGAAGTCGAAGTACTTCGACGCGAGCCGCTTGTACGTGCCGTCCTTGACCATGTCGAGGATCGCGCGATCGATCTTCGCCTTCAGGTCGGTGTCTTCCTTGCGCAGCCCGATGCCGGCGCCGATGCCGAGCACCTTCTCGTCGACGAGTTCGGGCCCGACGAACTGGTAGCCCGCGCCGCGCGGCGACTTCAGGAACCCGATCGCGGCCTGCACCTCGTCCTGCAATGCGGCATCGAGGCGGCCCGACGTCAGGTCCGCATATACGCCGTCCTGATTCTGGTACGACACGACGTTCGCACCCTGCTTCGCCCAGTAGGCCTTCGCATACGCTTCCTGCGTCGTGCCCTGTTCGACGCCGATCGACTTGCCCTTCAGCGATTCGGCCGTCGGCAGCAGCGGCGAGCCCTTCTTCACGACGAGCCGCGTCGGCTGGTTGTAGATCTTCGTCGTGAAGCCGATCTGTTCCGCGCGCTGCGGCGTGATCGACATCGACGACAGCACAGCGTCGAACTTCTTCGCCTTCAGCGCGGGAATCATCCCGTCGAAATCGTTCTCGAGCCACACGCACTTCGCCTTCAGCCGCGTGCAGATCTCGTTGCCGAGGTCGATGTCGAAGCCGACGAGCTTGCCGTCGGGCGCCTTCGATTCGAACGGCGCGTAGCTGGCGTCGGTGCCGAAGCGCAGCGTGGTCCAGTCCTTCGCGACGGCGGGGCCTGCCGATACCGCGAGCAGGGCGATCGAAACGGCGGCAATCAGTCTCTTCATGGTGGTTCCTTGGCGTGGTCTATCCGGTTCTGGGCGACACGGTTGCTGCGGGGACGCACCGCGTCCCCGGTGCGCCGTCCGCACGGTCATTAACGCAGAAAATAAAATCGCAGTCCAGAATGGACAAAAAATATCGATCCTTCGGACGGAATGCCGACGCGGTGGGGGGACGACCCTTGCAAAAATACGAAAATGGACTAATCTTGTTAGTAAATTCGTTTCGAGACTAACGATCATGTCACAGCCCGCCTTCGATCCGCATTCCGCCCCGCGGCAGGCCTCGGTCGCGCAGATGTCGGCGGCCGGTCTGCGCGCATTCTTCAACATCGCGCGCGACTGGGAGCTGACGATCGACGAACAGATCGTGCTGCTCGGGTCGCCCGGCCGCTCGACGTTCTTCAAGTGGAAGGCCGCGCCGGAATCGGCGCGCCTGCCGCGCGATACGCTCGAGCGGCTATCGCTGCTGCTCGGCATCTACAAGGCGCTGCAGATCCTGCTGCCGCAGCCGGCCGCGGCCGACACCTGGGTCAAGCGGCCCAACGACGCCGCGCCGTTTGGCGGCAAGCGCGCGCTCGACCGCATGCTCGCCGGCAACGTCGGCGACCTGGTGGCCGTGCGTCAATATCTCGACGCGATGCGGGGTGGCTGGGCGTGACGATGCCGATCGAAGCAGTCCAACACTGGCCCACGACCGTTGTCGACTGGGCACCTGCCTATCGCGTGATTCCCACCCGTTTTCCGGCCATCAACCTGTTCGACCGCGTCGCGTCCGCCGAGGATTTCGACGCGCTGTATGCGCTCGAATCGCTGACCAACGACCGCATCCGCAACGAAGTCGGCACGCTCGAACTCGTGCCGCCGGCCGAGCGCCGCTACGGCCAGGGCTGGGGGCCGATCATGGCCGCGTTCACGCACCTGAATCCGCAGGGCAGCCGCTTTTCCGACGGCAGCTACGGCGTGTTCTACTGCGGGCGGTCGCGCGATACGGCGATCGCCGAGACGCGCTATCACAGCGGGCTGTTCCTGGCCGCGACGAAGGAGGCGCCGATGCGCCAGCAGATGCGGCTGTACACGGTGTACGCGCAGGGCGACGTCGCCGACGTGCGCACGTGGCCGCAGCGCAGCCCGGGGCTGCTCGATCCGCTCGACTACAGCGCCGGGCAGGCGTTCGGCCGTGCAGTGCGCAGCGCGGGCGGCGCGGGGATCGTCTATCCGTCGGTGCGCGACCCGCGCGGCGAGTGTCTCGCGGCGTTCCGCACGACGGTGCTGCGCGACTGTCATCACGCGGCGTATCTCGAATACAACTGGAACGGTTCCGCGATCGATGCGGTGTTCGAATTGAACCAGGTCGGTTAGCTCGCACGGTGCTCGCGCACGCAAACGCGTGCGGGTGGGGCACGCCATGAACGCCGCGGGCCTCAGGTCCGTTATCGGCGTGAACAGGCCTCAAGGCAGCGGCAGGTCGCCCGCGTGACGTGCGCGCGCGTCGGCCTGGGTGAGCGACCACGTCTCGCCCGTGCGCGGCTCGACGATCGTCAGGCGTCCGGACGGTGCGAACGCGCCGGTGTCGATGAACCATTGCGCGCCGATGCGCTGCGGCGCGCGCACCGGCGTGTGGCCGGTGCAGGTCAGCGACAGGCCGGCCTGCCGGGCCGGGTCGGCGAGCCCCTGCACCAGGTCGCGCCCCCAGATCAGCCGCTCGCGCACGTCGGGCGAATAGCTGCCCGCGTCGAGTTCGGCGTCCGGGCCGAAGAATTCCGCATGCAGCACGTTGAAGCGCGCGGGGCCGTCGCCGATCACGCGCACGAGCGGCAGCGCGTCGACGCGTGCCGCGTGCGCGTGCAGCCGTTCCGGCGGAAGATCGGCGCCCCAGTCGCCGCCGATTCCGCGCCACGCGTCGGGCGACAGCTTGCCGCGCGACACGAGGCTCAGCACTTCTTCGTGATTGCCGCGCACCACGTGGCACCACGGGCGGTCGAGCAACTCGAGCGCGGTTTCGGAGGCGGGGCCGCGATCGACGAGATCGCCGACCGAAAACAGCCGGTCGCGAGCCGGGTCGAAGCCGATGTCGTGCAGCAGCGCGCGCAGCACATCCACGCAACCGTGCAGATCGCCGACGACGAAGTCGCGGCCGGCCGCGTTCGCGGGATGATGGCAGAGGACGGGAGTCATCCCGATATCTTAGGCGCTCACGCCCATCGCAACGTCATGCAGGAATGGCGATAATCGGGGCGGTACCGCCCGGCGCGGCGCAGCGGGTCGCTCGCACGCCGGCCGAATCCTTTCCATCCGCTTTCGGAATCGTACGATGACGCTTTATCCGCAGGTGTTACGCAATCGGCCGCGCATGGTCGCCGCCCTCGCCGCGGGCGTGCTGTGCGCGGTGCTGCTGCCGTTGCAGTTGAGGCCGACCGCGCGCGCGCTGATCGGCTGGGATTGCACGATCTGGCTGTATCTCGTGCTGATGTGGGTGCGCATGGTCACCGCGCATCATCATCAGGTGCGCGAGATCGCGATCCGCGAGGACGAGAACGCGACGACCGTGCTGACGGTCATCTGCATCGCGACGGTCGCGAGCGTCGCCGCGATCGCGATCGAACTCGCCACCGCAAAGAACGTCGGCTTTCGTGCCGGGCTCGGCCATTACGCGGTCACGGGCGCGACGCTGTTCGGCGCATGGTTCCTGATTCCGACGATCTTCACGCTGCACTATGCGCGGCTCTATTACGGCTCGCCGAGCAGCGATCGCGCACTGCGGTTCCCCGACCGCAACCCCGAGCCCGATTACTGGGATTTCCTCTATTTCGCGTTTACGCTCGCGGTCGCGTCGCAGACGGCCGACGTGTCGCTCGCGAACCGCTCCGCTCGGCGCGCGGTGCTCGCGCAGTCGATCTTGTCGTTCTACTTCAACATGGCCGTGCTCGGGCTGTCGATCAACGTCGCGGCAGGGTTGTTGAGCTGACGCGGGTGACCCGAGCGGCTCGTGGAGACCGCCGCTTCACGGCGTTGCGCGTTGTCACGCGCCGCGCCGCACCGCGATCCACGCCCCCCAGAACAGGCTCGAGAAAAAACGCAGCGGCGCATCGAAGCCCGCATCGTGCAGCAACGTGAACACGGCTTCTTCGGCAACCGGCGGGTCGGCGCCCTGCAGGATTTTCGCAAGCTGCGCACGCACGGCGTCGGGCGATGCGCCCTTCATCCGCCAGCGCTGCTGCCACGCGTCGAGCAGGCGAGGGTGGTCCGCGTAGCGGCGATAGTTGCCCGCGATCACGAGCGGCGCGCCGGGCTTCAGGCGGCGCGCGATCGCGTCCAGCAGCGCGGCCTTCGCCGCGTCGCCGGGGACGTGATGCAGCACGCCGATCAACGTCGCGCCGTCGAAGGCGGGCGCATCGGGCAGCGCGTCGACGCCGGCCTCGACGAATTGCGTGCGGGCGGCGAAACCCGCCGCTTCGACGTTGGCACGCGCGAGCGCGAGCATCGGCGCGGACGGATCGACGGCCGTGAACTGCCAGCCGGGTTCCAGCGCCGCGGGTACGCAGATTTCCTGCCCGGTGCCGCCCGCACCCACGATGAGGAGCCGCGCCTCCGGCACGCCGATCGCCGATGCGAGCATGCACGCGGCGAGCTCGTGGCACGCGTCGTAGCCGGCGAGCGCGATGCGGGATTGTTCGGCGTATTCGTGCGCGCGTGCCGGATCGAACTTCGCGGCGCTGGCGGGGAGCGACATGGCGGATTCCTCGGGTTCGGGCGCGGACGGGGTGCCCACGCGCATCGCACGGAGCGTAAGCGCGGGCCAGCCGCGCAACAAGGCGAGCGGACATTCCGGTATGCGGACTACCCGATTCGGCGCGCGATACGCGCAAACGTTGGCGGGGTCGATTCGCATTTAAAAATGTGAGGATTCGATGCATCGCGGCCGTGAAACCGGCGCATACTTTTCTCCCCCTCTGCCTGGCCGTCGCATGCCGGGCCACGATGCGCCGCGCCGACCGCGCGGCCATGCCGCTCGGCACGCACGAGGAGCGCATGATGTCAGATTGTCCGCACGATCCGTATGCGCAGCACTACATTCACTGCCTGCCGTCCGGCGCGCAGCCCTGCGGCGCGCTCGGCACGTCGCCGCGCACGCATTTCCGCGTGTGGGCGCCGGGCAGCACGCATGTCCAGCTCGAACTCGATACCGGATTGGGGCCGACGCTCGTCCCGATGACGGCGGCCGGCCCGCACTGGTTCGAAGCGTTCGTCGAATGCGGTGCGGGCGCGCGTTACCGTTATCGGCTCGACGACGTCACGTCGATTCCCGACCCCGCATCGCGTTCGCAACCCGACGGGCTCAACGGCCCGAGCGAGGTCGTCGATCCGCGCGCGTTCACGTGGCGCAACACGTTCTGGCGCGGACGTGCGTGGGAAGACATTGCGCTGTACGCAATTCGTCCGCACGCGGTGGGCGGCTTCGACGGCGTGCGCCGCCGGTTGCCTCAGCTTGCCCGTCTCGGCGTGACCGCGCTGGAGTTGCTCGCGTCGCCGCACGACAGCCTGCCGTTCGCGCCGCTCGCGTCGGAGGGCGGCCCCGACGGACTGAAGGCGCTGATCGACGATGCGCACGGCTACGGCCTCGCGGTGCTGCTGGAACTCGACTACGCGCGCTTCGGCAGCGGCACCGACGCGCTGCGTCATTACGCGGCGCCGTTCTTCCACACGCGCGACGATCCGCTGCAGGTGCCGCCGCTCGCGCTCGATCATCCGGAGGTGTGCGACTTCTTCTGCGACAACGCGCTGTACTGGATCGACGAATACCGTTGCGATGGCTTGCGGCTGCGCGAGGCCGACCGGATCGGCACGTCGTGGCTGCGCGAGATCGCCGACCGCGTGCGTGCGGCCGTGCCGGCCGACCGGATGATCCATCTCGTGCTCGGCAGCGAGCGTCATCCGGTGCATCTGGCCGACACGCATTTCGATGCACAGTGGAACGGTTGCGGAGAACGCGCGCTGCATCGGCTGACGGGGCGCGACGTGTCGGCACACGAAGGGATTTCGCCTCACCAGTCGATCCATACACTTGCGCGCGCGCTGACCGCGGCAGGCGCGGCATTCCAGCCGGCCACGGCGGGCGAGGGTCCATGCGCCGAAGGGTTGTCGCTCACGTCGCTGGTGCTGTCCGATGGCGCATGGCGCGAGAGCGAGCATGGCGATCATGAGCAGACGCCCGGCCTCGCGGCGCTTGCGCTGTCGCTGCTCACGCCGCAGATCCCGCTGATCTTCGACGAAACCGCGCGCGATATCGATCGTGCGCATTTCGTGCAGTCGGCGCTCGCGGTGCGCGCGAAGCTGATTGCGCCGCGGCTGACCGATTGCCGGCCGCAGGACGCGCATGCGCTGAAGGCGAGCGGTGACGGCGATGCCGATGCGCTGCTTGCATCATGGTGGCTCGCCGATGACGAGACGTTGACGATCGCATTGAACCTGTCGCCCGACGCGGTGCCGTTCGATGCGCCGAGCGGGCAGGTCGTGTTCGAGACGCCGGCACGCGCGCGCGACCGGGTCGATGAAGGGGAGTTGCCGCCGTATTCGCTCGTTGCGTGGCTGACGGGTGACGTCAACCGCTACGCGTTGACGCACGACGTGCGCCGGATCGACGACAGCGCACGGCGCGCAATGCGTCCCGTTCCGGGCGCATGATGTCCGGACTGCCGGGCGCTAGCGCGCCCGGCCGCACTTACCAGAAGCCGCGAATGCCCGCGACGCCGTATGCGCCGTGGCGGCGCGCGTCGTCGAGATCCGCGCGTGTCATGCCGCCGAGCGCATAGACCGGCATCGCGGCCTGCGCGGCCAATGCGGCGAATCGCGTCCAGCCGAGCGTCGGCGCGCCGGGATGGCTGAGCGTCGGCAACACGGGCGACAGCGTGACGAAATCCGCGCCCGCGCGCGCGGCCAGCACGAGATCGTCGGCCGCGTGGCATGCGGCCGACATGCGGCGCGCGGCCGGCAGCGGCCGTTGCGCGACGGCGCGCAGGGCGGCGCCGTCGAGGTGCCAGCCCGCGCCGTCGAGCTGCATCACGCCCGCCGCGTCGATCGGTCCGTTGAGCATCAGTTGCGCGCCGGCCGCGTCGCAGCGCGCGAGCGCATCGGCGGCCAGCCGCGCGAACGCGTCCGCATCGAACGACTTCACGCGCAATTGCACGAGCGTCTCGCCGCGCGCGAGCACGGCCGACAGCCTGTCGAGGAATGCGTGGCAATCGGCGGCCGACGCGGACGCCGGCTCCGGCGTGATCACGCAGCAGCGCGGCAGCGTGGGCGTCATCGCGTGCGGCGAGCGGCGGCCGTCATTCGTCGGCCTCCTTCGCGATCTTCGGATAGACACGCACCAGCACGATGCGCGGCCCGTTCATCTTCTTCACGACGACGTCGAAGCGATCGAACGACACGCGCTGCCCTTCGGTCGGCAAATCGCTGAGCGCCTGGATCACGAGGCCGCCGACCGATTCCGCGCGCCCTTCGTCGATGTCGATGCCGAGTGCCTGCTCGAGCGACACGACGGGCAGGCTGCCCTTGCCCATCAGCGTGCCGTCGTCGAGGCGGCTCCAGTCCGCATCGCCCTGGCGGAACTCGTCGTGGATCTGGCCGACCAGCGCGCCGAGCAGGTTGTCGAGCGTCAGGAAGCCGATCGGCTTCTCGCCCTTGTTGCCGACCAGCGCGAAGTGCGGCGCGCCCTTGCGGAAGCGGCGGAACAGCTCCAGCGCGGGCATGTCGGGCTTCACGTACTGCACCGGGCGCACGTAGTCGGACAGATCCTCGAGCGCCGCACCGGCATGACGCGCGAGCAGCAGGTCCTTCAGGTGGATCAGCCCGCTCACCTGTTCGCGCGACGCATCCTCGAACAGCGGATAGCGGCTGAAGCGGTGCCGCGCGACGATCTCCATGTTGTCGGGCAGCGGCAGGTCGCGGCGCAGGCCGATCATTTCATGTGCCGGCCGCATCAGGTCCGACACGGTCATCGACGAGAAATCGAGCGAATGCGCGAGGGTGTTCCATTCGTCGTTGGTGTACGTGCCGCGGGCCGGCTGGGCCGCGTTGCCCGCGCTGCGGCGGCTGCGCAGGATCAGCTTCAGTTCGTCGGTCGAGTAATGCGCGTCGCCGCCGTGGTCGGCCGACAGGCCCGCAAGCCTCAGCACCGCGTTCGCGCTGCTGTTGAGCACCCAGATCGCCGGATACATTGCCCAGTAGAACGCGTAGAGCGGCAGCGCGACCCACAGGCCGACCTTTTCGGACTGGCGGATCGCCATCGATTTCGGTGCGAGCTCGCCGACCACGATGTGCAGGAACGAGATCAGCGAAAACGCGAACACGAGCGAGATCAGGTGCACGATGCGTTCGGACTGCACGCCGATCAGGTCGAGCAGCGGGCCGATCAGTTCCGCGAACGCCGGCTCGCCGACCCAGCCGAGGCCGAGCGACGCGAGCGTGATGCCGAGCTGGCAGGCGGACAGATACGCGTCGAGCCGGCCGTGCACGACGGCGAGGATGCGGCCGCGCAGGCCGTGCTTGCGGGCAAGTGTCTTGACGCGCGTCGCGCGCAGTTTGACGAGGCCGAATTCGGCCGCGACGAAAAACCCGTTCAGGGCCACCAGGAACAACGCGCCGATGAGCGCGAAGATCTGTAACAAAGAATCGCTCCAGTCATGACAGGCCCATCAGTATAGGGCCGGAAAGGGAAATGTAATGATTCGGGCGCCGATCGATTACACCGGCGCCTCGCAGGGGACGGAGAGCGAGAGGGTGACGGCGGAGCCGTCGGCGAACGGGGTGTGGGTGAAGGTACCGCCGTGCGCGAGCGCGACACGCTGGCACAACGCGAGCGTCCAGGCGACGCGCTTCGCGTCGCGCGCGCGCAGCATCTCGCTGCGGGCGAACGGTTCGAATGCGTGCGGCAGCGCGGGATCGGCGAGGGCGTCGGCGCTCACGTCGCAGGTGACGTGCGCGACGCACAGCGCGCCGTCGCGCGTGCATGTGAAGGTCACGCGACTGCCGGCGGCGCTGGTTTCGACGGCCGTCGTCAGCATCGTCCAGAGCGCCTGCGCGATGCGTTCGCGATCGGCGCTCAGCGACGGTTCGCCGTCGGGCAGCGTCGCGTCGACGGTCACCTGCCGCGCGTCGGCGAGCGCGAAGCGCACCAGTGCGAGCGTGTCGTCGAGCAACGGGCGCAGCGCGAACGGCTGTACGGCGATCGCGAGCGTGCGCGTTGCCGCGCGCGGCGCGTCGAGCACGTCGTCGATCAGCGCGACCTGCTGGTCGATCCCCGCGCGGATGCCCGCGAGCGCGCGTTGCAGGTTCGGGTCGGCGCTGGCGAGCTGGCGCTCAAGCACGTACGCCCAGCTGTGCATCGCGTTCAGCGGGCTGCGCAGGTCGTGCGATGCGGTGGACAGCGCCTGGTCGCGCAGGAACAGCGCGGCCTCGGCGGCATAGTGCGCTGCGCGTTCGCGCAGGAGGTCGGCGGCGGGATCGACGGGATGGGGCGTCACGGAGCTGGCCTGTCGGAAGCGGTTGGCATGAAAAACACGCGAACCGCCATTATAGGGATCGCGCGTGTCACGCCGGCAGCGCGTCCTCGTCCTTTTTCCGGGCGTCGCCGTTCGGCAGCAACTGGCACGCGAGCAGGCCGGCCAGCATCAGCGCGCAGCCGACCAGCGCGCGCAGCGTCAGCGTCTCGCCGAGCGCGGCCCAGCCCGCGATGGCCGCGAACACGCCTTCCATGCTGAAGATCACGGCCGCGTGCGCGGGCGCCGCATCGCGCTGCGCGACGACCTGCAACGTATAGCCGACGCCGACCGACAGCAGCCCGCCGTACAGCAGCGTCGGCAGCGCGCTGCGCAGCATCGCGACGCTGACCGGCTCGATCACGAGGCCGACCGCGAGGCACAGCGCGCCGCACGCGACGAACTGCAGGAACGCGAGCACGAGCGGATCGTGCCGCTTCGCGAAATGGCCGACGGCCATCACGTGCGCGGCGATGATCACCGCGCCCACGAGTTGGAACCAGTCGCCGTAGAGCACCGAGAAATGCTCGTCGATGCTGAGGAAATACAGGCCGATCGCCGCGAGCAGCGCGCCGAACCACGTGCCGGCGCCGATCCGGTGGCGGACGAACACGCCCATCAGCGGCACGATCACGACGTACAGCGAGCTGATGAAGCCCGCGTTCGCGACCCGTGTGTACTGCAGGCCGAACTGCTGAAGCGAGATCGACACGGCGAGCAGCCCGCCGAGCGCGAGGCCCGGCGCGAGGAGCGCCGGTTCGCGCCGAATCGCCGCGAGCTGCGCGCGCGAGCCCGCGTTGAACGTCAGCAGCGGGATCAGAACAAGTGCGCCGAGCAGGAAGCGCAGCCCCGTAAACAGGAACGGCCCGATCACGTCGAGGCTCAGTCGTTGCGCGACGAACGCCGAGCCCCAGATCGCGGCGGCGGCGAGCATCAGCAGGTTGGCGCGGAGGTGCTTGCGGGCTTCGGGCTTCATCGGAATTCTTCGGAAGATTGCGAACGGCGAAACCGCTCAGTTTACGCCGAGATTGCAAGGCTGTCGGAAAACCTTCGGAGTGCGGCTGCCGCGCGGGCGTCGCGCACGCGCGAATACAGCACGACCTGCGAGTGCGGCAGCGGCGGCAAGCCGAATTTCGCGCCGACGTCGACCAGCGTGCGCGGCGCGACGCGCCGGGCCAGCGGACAGACCGCGAGCCCGGCCGCGGCGGCGGCCGTGACCGCCGCGACGCCGCCGCCCGTAAAGCGCTCGCGCCACGGGCGTCCGGCATGCTCGAGCGCGCGCAGCGCGGCGGCCCGCACGCCGCACGGCCCGGCCAGCACCGCGAGCGGCAGCGGCTCGCCGGCGCGCGGCGTCCAGTCGGGCGCGGCGAGCCACGCGAGCGGCTCGGTGAACAGCAGCGTGCCGTCGTCGCGCGGCGGATCCTCGCCCGGTTCGTGCCGCACGATCGCCGCGTCGAGCCGCCTTTCGTCGTATTGCGCGAGCAGGCTCGCCGACATTCCCAGATGCATTTCCAGCGACAGCCCGGGATCCTGCCGGTGCAGGCTCGTCAGCACGGCCGGCAGGTCGGGCACCGCAACGTGCTCGCTGACGCCGAGCGACAGGCGATGCGTGCCGGCCGAAATCGCGCCGAGCGCCTGGTCGTGCGCGTCGAGCAGCGCGCGGGCGGCCGGCAGGAAGTTTTCGCCGTCAGCGGCCAGCTTGACGACGCGCGGCGTGCGCGCGAGCAGCGGCCTGCCGAGGTGCGCTTCGAGCCGTTTCAGCTTCAGGCTGACGGCCGATTGCGTGGTGCCGAGCGCGTCGGCGGCGCGCGTGAAGCTCGCGAGATCGGCGACCAGCACGAACGCGCGCACCGCATCGAGGTCGAGGACTTTCATTTCAGATGAAAATGAATGAAATATGGATTGATGACTGTTCATTATAGTTCTACGCGCCTAATCTGGCGTGGCGTTTCCACTCTTCAACGTCACCGAAAGGAGCAGACCATGCCGTTCACCCGTATCGCAGTGCGCGAAGGCAAACCGGCCGCCTACCGCGCGGCGCTCGTCGACGGCGTGCATCGCGCGCTGATGCACACGTTCAACGTGCCCGAGGACGACATCTTCATGGTCGTGACCGAGCATTCGGCCGAGAACTTCGTGTTTGGCCGCCATTACCTCGACATCGAACGCAGCGACGATCTCGTGATGATCCAGATCACGGCGAACAACACGCGCACGCTCGAGCAGAAGCAGGCGCTGTACCGGTCCATCGCCGAAAACCTCGCGCGGCAGCCCGGCCTGCGGCCGCAGGACGTATTCATCAGTCTCGTCGAAGTGCTGAAGGAGGACTGGTCGTTCGGCAACGGCATCGCGCAATACGTCGTCTGATACGTCGTTTGACACGCGACAGGCGCGACAGGGCCAGATCGTTTCACGCGCGTTTTCGCGGCGTGTACTATGGAAGCTGCTTCACGGGCGACGCCGGTGCGAAGGATGCGCCGGCGATTCTTCATGTGCAGGAGCCTCCATGTCGCGTGTGCTGGAAATCGTGTTGTGCCTGTCGCTGGAAGGTTGGCCGGTCAAGACGGGAAGCCGCGCCCGTGGCGAGCAGCGCGACTTCGGTGCCGAACTCGTCCGGGCGTGGCGGATCTGTCCGCAGGTGCGGATGCGGCGCGGCCAGGAGCGCGTGACGATCGAGCCGTGCCAGGTCGAGGAGGCCGAACCGAACCCCGGCGAATGCTGGTGGACGTGGATCGAGTCGAACGCGCAGGGGCGGCGGGTCGTCGCGTCGCGCACGAAGGCATTCGCGCCCGGCGTCGTGGAGCGGGAGTTGTTCGATGCCGAGCATGCGGGCATCGTCGTGGCCGCGCCGGCGTCCGGGCCGATTGCCGATACGGAATCGGCGGAGGCCGCGGGCGACGGCGACCGCGTCGTGCCCGGCCACGTTGACGAAGCGGCGGTCGCCGCATCGTCGGCGCCGGCACCGCCGCGGCTCGTCAGCGAGCGGCGGCGCGGGCGCTGGGCGGACGACAGCGGCGTGGTGGTCGAGATGACGCTCGACGACGTCACGCTGCACGGCGGCACCGAACCGCCGCGCCGCCATGTCGAGCTGCGCCTCGCGGCGCCCGACTGGGAAACCGCCGCCGCACGCACGGCCGCGCTGCGCGCGCTGTTTGCCGCCGCGCGCGAGCTCAGCGGCGCATGGCCCGCGTTCGTGCAGCTGACCAGCGTGATCGATCGCGCGTGCGCGGGCGAGCCTGCCGTCGCCGGGCCGGTCAAGGCGCAACTCGTCGACCTCACCGGCATCCGCACGCAGCGGGCCGCGCTGTTCGCGCTGTCGGGCGACATCGCGGCGCAATGGCTCGGCAACGAGCGCGGCGTGCTCGACCGCGACGATCCCGAATTCGTGCACCAGATGCGCGTCGCGCTGCGGCGGCTGCGTACGCTGATGCGCTTCTTTCCGCGTTTCGCGGACGATCAATGGCAGAACACGTTCGGCGTCGACTTGCGCTGGCTTGCGGCCCTGCTCGGCTCGGTGCGCGACTGGGACGTGTTCTCGACCGAGAGCCTGCCCGCGCTGATCGCGGCCGACGGCGGCAGCGCCGACTGGGACGGCACGCTCGACGCCGCGCGCGTACAGGCGCTGGCCGCGCGCGTCGAACTGCGCCAGGCGCTGCATTCGGCGCGCTATGCGCGACTGACGCTCGGCTGGCTCGAGTGGCTGTGCGGGCTCGCGCTGCCGCCGACCGACGCGGACGACACACCGTCGCTGCGGCGGCATGCAACCAAGCGCGTGCGGCGGCTGTTCGGTCACCTGTATGCATCGCCGTCGCTCACGTCGCTCGACACGGCCGCGCGGCACCAGGTGCGGATCGACGCAAAGCGGCTGCGCTATGCGCTCGAATTCTTCGCGTCGCTGGCCTCGCGCCGCACGCGCAACGAGACGGTCAAGACGCTCGCGCGCGTGCAGAGCGTGCTCGGCGAGGCGAACGACACGATCGTCGCGCTGCATCATCTCGAGCAACTGGCGGCGCCCGCTTACCAGCTGGGTTTCGTGCGCGGCTACGGCGCCGCGCTCGAGCAACGCGCGGCGAGGGACGCCGAGACGCTGCTCGCGAGCCTGCGTCCGCCGAAGTTGGATGGCAAGCCGCGTTGAGCCTCGCGCGCTCACTATAATGGCCACCCGATTTCTTCAGACAGACCGATGAGCGACGCGTCGCCTCCTTCCTCTTCCGCCGGACCGCTCGAACTGGGCGGCGAACTGTGGCTGCGCGCGGGCGGGCAGACGCTCGGCGGCGCCACCCGCATCGCGCTGCTCGCGGCGATCGGCGACACCGGGTCGATCACGCGCGCGGCGAAGGCCGTCGGGCTCAGCTACAAGGCCGCGTGGGACGCGATCGATACGATGAACAACCTGGCCGGCGAGCCGCTCGTGACGCGCGCGACGGGCGGCAAGGGCGGCGGCGGCACGACGCTGACGCCGCGCGCGACCTCGCTGATCGCCGCGTTCCGCACGATCGAGCGCGAGCATCGCCGCTTCATCGACGCCGCGAGCGCGGCGGTGTCCGGTTTCGACGTCGACTGGGCGCTGATCGGCCGGATCGGGATGAAGACGAGCGCGCGCAACCAGTTGTTCGGGAAGGTCGAATCGATCGTGCGCGGCACGGTAAACGACGAGGTGACGCTCGTGCTGCCCGGCGGGCAGGTGATCGTCGCGGTGCTCACGCACGAAAGCGCCGACGCGCTCGGCCTGCAGCCGGGCGCGGATGCGTGCGCGCTCGTGAAGGCGTCGTGGGTCGTGCTGGCGGTTGACGACGAAGGCGGCGCCGAAGCGTCTCTGAAGGTATCCGCGCGCAACCAGTTGCGCGGGACGGTCGACGCCGTCGCGGCGGGCGCGGTGAACAGCGAGGTGACGCTGGCGCTCGACGGCGGCGGGACGCTCACGGCCGTGGTCACGAACGACAGCGTCGGGGCGTTGCAGCTCGACGCCGGCCGGCGTGCGATCGCGCTGTTCAAGGCATCGAGCGTGATTCTCGCGGTGACGGGCTGATCGCGCGCGACGGCGGTGTGAGCCGTTTCCGGCGCTGACCGTGGGCGGACGAGGCGAAACCGGCGCCGCCCAACGTACGCGAGGCGCCGGCTTCGATCCCGTTTTCAGCTTGTGCCGCCAAGGCGGCTTCTCTCAGGTCGAACGTGGCCGCTCGGGCCACCGCCTTCGCGCAATCAGGTGACGCGCGTCGGCCACTCGGCGTGCGGCGTGGCGGCCTGCACGCGTCCTTCGCTCAATTGCACGACCTGGTCGCCGAACGCGGCGACGTCGTCGGGATCGTGCGTGATGAGCACCATCGGGATATCGAGCCGCGCCTGCAGTTCGGCGAGCTCGTGGCGCATGCGCTGGCGCATCGCGCCGTCGAGCGCCGCGAACGGCTCGTCGAGCAGCAGGATGCGCGGCTGCGCAACGAGCGCGCGCGCAAGCGCGACGCGCTGCTTCTGTCCGCCCGACAACTGCGACGGGAATTGCCCGGCGAGCGTGTCGAGTTCGAACGCCTGCAGCCAGTACGCGACTTCGGGCGGCACCGTCTTCGCACGCGGGTTGCGCAGGCCCGACGTGAGCCCGAACGCGATGTTCTGGCGCACGTTCAGGTGCGGAAACAGCGCATAGTCCTGGAACAGATACGCGACGCGGCGCGCACGGGTCGGCACGTCGATGCCGCGCGCGGAATCGAACAGCGGTTCGCCGTTCAGCGCGATCGTGCCTTCGTCGGGCGACAGCAGGCCGGCGATCGCCTGCAGCGTCATGCTCTTGCCCGCGCCGGACGGCCCGAACAGCACGACGCGCTGCGTGGCGGCCGTAAACGACACGTCGAGCGTGAAGCGGCGCTCCGCGTTCACGTAGGTCTTGCGGATGTCGACGGCAACGCTCATGCGGGCCTCCGTCGTGCCGCGCCGCGCGTGCGGGAAGCCGCTTGCGCGACGGGAAGGCGTTTTGCCGCGACCCGTGAGGCGCGGCGATGCGGAGGCGGCCGGCACGTCATGTCGGCTGGCTCCGCCCGGCGCGCGACGGCACGAGCCAGCCGGTCGCGAGCAGCACGAGCACGCAGGTGATCGACGTCACCAGCACGAGGAAGTTGGCCGTGTTGTCGTCGCCGGCCTGCACCGCCGCATAGATCGCGACCGACAGCGTCTGCGTGCGGCCGGGCAGGTTGCCGGCGATCATCAGCGTCGCGCCGAATTCGCCGAGCGCGCGCGCGAAGGCGAGCAGCGCGCCGGCCAGGATGCCGCGCGTGGCGAGCGGCAGCGTCACGCGGAAGAACACCGCGGCTTCGCCGAGCCCGAGCGTGCGTGCCGCGCGCTCGAGATGCGGATCGACGCTTTCGAACGCCGTGCGCGCCGATTTCAGGATCAGCGGAAACGCGACGACCATCGATGCGATCACCGCGCCCTGCCACGTGAAGACGAGTTCGATGCCGAGCTTGTCGAGCCACGCGCCGAACACGCCGCGTCGGCCGAGCAGCACGAGCAGGTAATAGCCGAGCACCGTCGGCGGCAGCACGAGCGGCAGCGTCAGCAGCGAATCGACCACGTCGCGCATCGGCGAGCGCCAGCGCGCGAGCATGAAGGCAGCGGTGACGCCGAGCACGATGTCGAGCGCGGTCGCCCAGCCGGCGACCTTCAGCGACAACAGCAGCGGCACCCAGGCGTCCTGCATCATGCTGCGCTCACTTGCCCGCGGGCTTGAAGCCGAACGTCGCCAGCACGGCCTGGCCTTGCGGCGACGCGACGAAGTCGATGAACGACTGCGCCTGTGCGGCATGGCGGCTGTCCTTGACCACCGCGATCGGATAGGTGATGGCCGTCTGCGTCGGCACCGTCAGCGCGACCTTCACGCGGCCCGGCATGATCGCCGCGTCGGTGCCGAACACGAAGCCCGCGTCGACTTCGCCGCGCGCGACGTAATCGAGGCTCTGGCGCACGTTGGCGGCCAGCACGCCCTTCGCGCTGACGGCGTCCCATACGCCAGCCGCGCGCAGCGCGCCTTCCGTGTAGCGGCCGACCGGCACCGACGCCGGGTCGCCGTACGCGATGCGCTTCACGCCGGGCGCCGTCAGGTCGTTCAGCGACGTCGGCGCGGCCGCGTGGCTGTCGGCCGGCACGATCAGCACGAGCGAGTTCGCCGCGAAATCGCGGCGCGTGCCCGGCACGATGACTTTTTCGCTGATCGCACGATCCATCGCCTTCTGGTCGGCCGATGCGAACACGTCGGCCGGCGCGCCCTTGGCGATCTGCTGCATCAGCACGTCCGACGCGCCGAAGTTGAACAGCACCTTGGTGTCCGGATGCTGCTTCTGATAAGCATCGCCGACGGCCTTGAACGCATTCGTCAGGCTTGCGGCCGCCGACACGACCAGCTCGTCGGCAGCGGAAGCCGGCCCGCTGAACGCGATGCCCGCGGCAAGCGCGGCGAGCGGCAGCAGGCGGAGCAGGGTGCGGCGAAGCGGGCGGACGGTTGGGCGCATGGTCTGGTCGTTCGAATGGAATGGTTGAAACCGTAATCGTAATATAGGGCGGGTTATAACGCTCGGCATACCGTTCATGCGCCGGCGCGCATGAAATCTTCAGATCTGGAAGGCGACGGGAAGGATGTGCGGGCGCCCAGTCACGCGTGCATCAACGGCGGCGGCGACCCGGTGCGGTGCAGCGACGACGGCTGCGATGCCGGCCGGTAGTTGGGATTGGCTTTCCAGCGGGCACGGACGAACGGCCGCTCGTGCCCCGACAGTTCCAGCGCGACCCGGGTGACCCAGCGGTGCGACGGCACCGTGATGCCGTGCAGCGCGACGGTGACGAGCGCGAGGCTCACGACGACCGCCGGCACCGACCAGCGGTGCGGCACCGCGTGCCACGAGCCGGCGATGAATGCCAGCGCGGCGATCGCGCCGACGATGCAGCCGGTGATCGATTCGGACGGCGAATGCGCGTCGAGCGCGACGCGCGACACGCCGACCGCGATGCCGGCCGCGAGCCCGAGCGCGATGCCGGCGATCCGCACCGGCGTGCGCGTACGGATCAGCGCGAGGAAGATCGCGACGGGATAGACCGACGTCGACAGCATCGCGTGGCCGCTGAATCCCGTGAAGTCCCATGCGCGGATGCCGACGCCCCAGCCGAGGAACGCGATCTTCGTGAGCGCGACGACCCCGATCGCGACGGCGAGCACGCCGAGCCACGCGGCCGCGCGCTGCCACGAGTAGCCGAGCGCGAGCCACACGGCGATCGTGATCGCGAGCGGCAAGGTCAGGCCGGCGCCACCGAACGCGGTGATCATGATCCACAGGTGAGAGGGCAGGTCGAACATCGGGAGGGGAACGAGCAGAGGCGGGACGAATGCTTAAATCAACGCGCGAGCCGGGAAGAACGACTACAACGGATACAAGCGGCTAAACCCCAGTATAGCGCCGCGTATGCTCGAGGCCCGTTTTTTGCCGCGCGGCGGAACTATCCGCGCGCAGGAAAAATCCCAGAAACAATGTTATGGTGCATTGCACAAAGTCGAACGATGCACCGAGTGGTGTCCCCCTATTTTTCCTGACTGCGAGCCCGATCGATGACCAAAAGTCTGACGAAGGTATGGCTGGGCGGCATGAAACGTATGCTGTCTCCGGCCGCCAAACGTGCGGCGCGCGATGCACAGCGTATCGCGCGCGATACGCTCGAGGCTGCGGCGTCGCCCGCCGCGACCGATCTGTCCCCGCCGCGTGAGTCGCGCGTGCGGCCGCGCGCGGCTGCATGGGCGGCCGGCGAGTGGACGCGCGGCGAACACCCGATGGCGCCCGCGCTCGGCCGCCTGGTCCAGCAGCTCGCCTACGGGCTGTACGTTCCGCCTGGCCGGCGGCGCGGTGCGATACCGCTCGTCGTGATGCTGCACGGTTGCCAGCAATCGGTCGACGAGTTCGCGCAGGGCACCCGGATGAACCTGCTGGCCGACAAGTACGGCTTCGCCGTGCTGTATCCGGAGCAGTCGGTCCGCGCGCACTCGCACGGCTGCTGGCACTGGTACGAAGACACCGACCGCGCGGGCCGCGGCGAGGCGGATGCGGTCGCGTCGCTCGTCGACGCGCTCGTCGACGAGCACGGCTTCGACGCATCGCGCGTCTACGTCGCCGGGCTGTCGGCCGGCGCGGGCCTGGCGGCACTGCTCGCGCTGCACCACCCGGATCGCTTCGCGGCGGTGGCGCTGCACTCCGGCCCCGCGCTCGGCGAGGCGAATTCCGGGATCAGCGCGATGGACGTGATGCGGCGCGGCCTCCGGCAGAATCCGGCCGCGGTGGTCGACACGGTCGTCGATGCTGGCGCGTATCCGGGCATGCCCGTGCTGATCGTGCAGGGCGACCGGGACCATGTCGTCGCGCCGAAGAATGCGGACCAGTTGATGGTGCAGTTCATGCGCCTGAACGGGCTCGCGGACAGCCGCGGCGCACTGCGCGGTGGCGAGCGCGTGGAAACGCGCGAGGCAGGCGCGCAGATCACCGACGTGCGTCGCGACGGCGAGTCGATCGTGCGGCTCTGTCACGTGAAAGGGCTCGAACACGCATGGGCGGGCGGCGACGAAGCGGTGCCGTTTCATGCGGCGGTCGGCCCCGATGCGAGCGCGATGATCTGGTCCTTTTTCGAAGAGAATCGGCGCACTGTGGCGACCGAACGACGCACCGTCTGATCGACGCTGGTCAAAGGCTAGGGTTTTCCCTATAATCCGGGAAAACCCTAGTCAAAGAACCTTTGGATTGCGAGATCGACCATGTACCTGCTGAGCCACCTCTTCCTGATGCTGACCAAGAACGCTGAAAAGGCCGCGAAAGAGCGCGCCGATGCGTACCTGTCCGAAGCAACCGACATCTACGATCTCGAATTCCGCATGCGCAAGATCGATCGCGAAGCGGCGATGAACCGTCCGTTCTCGTTCGGCTCGCGCTAAGCAGCGCAGCGCGGGCCGGCTCACCAGCCGGTCCGGCGAATCACGCAAAAGGGCGTGTGTGGCAAGCAGCCGCACACGCCCTTTTTGCATTCGGCGCCGCGCGTTGCGTCAGACGACCGTCAGGCGCACCGGCACGTTGTTGCGCGTCGCGTTCGAATACGGGCACACATGGTGCGCCTTGTCGACCAGCGCCTGTGCGTCGGCCTTGTCGAGCCCCGGCAGCGACACGCGCAGTTCGATGTCGAGCCCGAAGCCACCGGCATCGTTCGGGCCGATGCCCACTTCCGCGGTCACTTGCGTGTCGGCCGGCAGCGCCTGTTTGTTCTGGCCGGCGACGAACTTCATCGCGCTCAGGAAACAAGCCGAGTAACCTGCGGCAAACAGCTGCTCCGGGTTCGTGCCTTCCGCGCCCGTACCGCCGAGCTCGCGCGGCGCGGCCAGCTTCACTTCCAGCTTGTTGTCGGCGGATACCGCGCGGCCGTCGCGGCCGCCCGTGCTCGTGGCGCTGGTCTTGTACAGAATGTTCATGGTGCAGCTCCTGTCGGAAGAGTGGTAGGAAGCGGTCCGGTCGGACGGGGTGTCGCCGGCCACGAACGAAATATAGAACACAAATGATTTGTGTGCAAATGAAATTTTGAAGAAAAAGCCCGGCAGCGTCGGGCTTGTTTGAGATCGATGTGCCGTCAGCCTTCGTTGGCGGCCGCCAGCGCGTTGCGCAATTGCTGGAGATCCGCGCGCAGCCGGACCAGGAACTCGGGCGTTTGCTGCATCGCGCAGAAGAGATCGGCGGGCACCGAGCGCGCCTTGAGCTTCAGCGCACGGCCTTCCGCGGTCAGGCGCACGTTGACGACGCGTTCGTCGGTCGCACTGCGCACGCGTTCGACGTAGCCGAGCGCCTCGAGCCGCTTCAGCAGCGGCGTGACGGTAGCAGGGTCAAGGTCGAGGCGGGCGGCGATGTCCTTCACGGCGATGTCGTCGCGCTCCCACAGCACGAGCATTGCAAGATATTGGGGATAGGTCAGCGACAGCTTGTCGAGCAGCGGCTTGTACGCCTTCGTCATCGCATGCGAAGTCGAATAGAGCGCGAAGCACAGTTGCTCGTCGAGCGTCTGGGGCAGCGGGGGGAGGCGGTCCATGATTCGGGGGCGCGGCGGACGCGCTAACGATTTGCATGCAAATTATTTTGCGCGCAACGGATTCGATTGAACAGGGGGCGGCGCGAAGGTTGGGGCGCCGGGGCCGGGAAGGGAGATGGACGGCCGGCGGCGTGCGCCGGCCGAGTCTGCGTCAACGGCCCGACTCAGCGGCCCGACGCGGGCGTCGCGGCTCCCGGTTCCTGCACGCCGAAGCAGCCGCGATAAGTCGCGTAGAACGAGCAGTACATCATCGTGACGATGATGATCGTCACCGGCATCATGATCGTCAGCACGTAGGCGCCCGCGCCGAGCGCCTGCAGCAGCAGCGACAGGCCGAACGACGTGCCGAGCGCGACGCCGAACCACAGCAGCCCGTACACCACGAATGCGCCGCGATTGCGCCAGCAACTGACGATGCTGAAGAACAGAGCCTTGGCGGGCGGGATGTCGTGCCATGCGGTGAGCACCGGCGCGAACCAGAACAGCATCGCGACCGGCGCGTAGAGCAGCGTCGCCAGCAGCAGCGCGCCGAGCGTGCCTTGCGCGGCAAGCGCTTCCGGCGTCGGACTCGTTTCGCTCGTCGCGCCCAGCATCATGGTGAGCAGCCCGCCGCCGTCCACAACGGACGACGCGGCGAACACCAGCACCATCAGCGCGACGTAGACCACGCCGAGCACGAGCAGCCGCTGCGTCGTCACGGTGCCGTACGAGCGGAAGCCGTCGATGAGGATCGTCGGCATCACCGGCTTGCCGGCCACCGTGTCGCGGCACGCGGCCATGAAGCCGACTGCGATGCCGGGGATGAACAGCAGCGGCAGCGCCGCGCCGATGACCGGCACCATCGACACCAGCGTGATCGCCAGCAGGTACGTGAAAAACAGCGTGATGAACGCGAGCGGGTTCCGGCGGAACAGCCAGATGCCTTGACGGAACCAGACATAGCCCGCTTTCGCGGGCACTTCGATCAGTTGCATGCGGTATGGGTCTCGGGAAGCGCGGGCGTGTGGGCGATACGCTCACGCAGGATGCGTTCGAAATGACCGGGGTCGTGCGGTTTCAGCATTTCAGCCGCGCGCGGCAGGTAGAAATCGTACAGGCGCGACACCCAGAAGCGGTACGCGCCCGCGCGCAGCATGTCGCTCCAGTGGCGGCGCTCCTCGGCCGTGAACGGCCGGACCGTCTGGTACGCGCGCAGCAGCGCATCCGCGCGCGCGACGTCGAGCACGCCCGTCGCGAGGTCGACGCACCAGTCGTTGACGGTCACCGCGACGTCGAATAGCCATTTGTCGCAGCCCGCGAAATAGAAATCGAAGAAGCCGCCGAGCCGGACGTCATGACCGGTGCCGGGCGCCGCGTGCGCGAACAGCACGTTGTCGCGGAACAGGTCGCAGTGGCACGGGCCGCTCGGCAGCGCCGCGTAGTCGTCCGACGAGAAGAACGCGGCCTGATGGGCGAGTTCGTCCTCGAGCAGCGTGCGCTGCGCGTCGGAAATGAACGGGACGATCGCCGGCACGTTTTCCTGCCACCACGGCAGGCTGCGCAGGTTCGGCTGGTGGCGCGCATAGTCGCGCCCCGCGAGGTGCAGGCGCGCGAGCATCTGCCCGACCTCGATGCAGTGTTCGACCCCCGGTGCGAGTTCGGCGGCGCCATCGAGCTTGGTGACGATCGCGGCCGGCTTGCCGTGCAGTTCGCCGAACAGCGCGCCGTCGTCGCGCGGGACCGGATCCGGCACCGGCACGCCGTGGCTGGCCAGATGGCGCATCAGATCGAGGTAGAACGGCAGCTGTTCCGCCGTCAGCTTTTCGAAAATCGTCAGGACGTATTCGCCGCGCGTCGTCGTCAGGAAGAAGTTGCTGTTTTCGATGCCGGACGGAATGCCGCGGAACGCCAGCACGTCGCCCAGTTCGTAGTGGCGCATCCATTGCGCGAGATCGGAGTCGGAAACAGCGGTGAAAACGGCCATGCGAGATGCGTCTGGTCAGTTGTCGGCACGCGCGCGGCGTGCGGCGCGACAGGAGGTGAAGGGAAAGCCGGCGCGCCGCGTCGGGATCGACGCGGCGCGGGGGGAAATCAGTAGCGGAGGTTCACCGACGGCAGGCGCGTGATCGGGACGCCTGCGTCGTGCGGCTTCGGCGACGTGTCGAGCGTCGAGCTCATCTGGTAGCGCGTGCCGAAGTTCGACTTCACGTCGATCTCGACCGGCTTGCCGCGATCGCGATACTCGGTGACCTCGGTGCCGTTCTTGCTCTTTTCATGGAAGCTCGGCGTGCGGCGAATGTCGGCGAAGTCGACTTTCGACGTGACTTCGGCGCCCGGCCGGTTGATCTTGCGGAGATCGGGCAGGCCGGCGGCTTCGTTGGCCTCGGCCCGGGCCTGCGCGTCGGCGTCGGGCGTGCCGCCGGCGGCGTAGGCGGCGGCAAACGTGCCAGCGAGCACGGCGGCAGCGGCGACGAGAATGAGCGGCTTCATGATGAGTCTCCAGTGAACCTTCCGATTTTAGCAAATACTGCGCGCGGCCCGGCCCTCGCGTGCAAGCGGCGTGCAAGCGGGCGGCCATGAGCGTGATCGGGTTCCGTGGTAATGTCGTTCGATCAGACGAGGTGATGAAAATGAAGAACGATTTGAGCCGCCGGCATCGGGTGCTGACGCCCGAGAGCCCGCCCGTCGAAGCATTCGACGATTCCGTTGCCGCCGTCGCGCGGCTGTCGGCCATCTACGACACCAATACGGGTTTCCTGCGCGACGCCTTCGCGCGTTATCGCCGCCATGAATCGATCACCGAGCACGTGCGCGCGTGCTATCCGTTCGTGCGGATTCGCACCGACGTCAACACGCACGTCGATTCGCGCCGTTCGTACGGTTTCGTTGCGGGCCCCGGCGTGTTCGAGACGACCGTCACGCGTCCCGACCTGTTCGCGAACTACTATCGCGAGCAACTGCGCCTGCTGTCGAAGAACCACCATGTGAAGATCGAGATCGGCGTGTCGTCGCAGCCGATTCCGGTTCACTTCGCGTTTCCCGAAGGCATCCACCTCGAAGGCGAGCTCGATCGCGACCGCCTGCTCGCGATGCGCGATATCTTCGACACACCCGACCTGTCGTACCTCGACGACCGCATCGTCAACGGCACGTTCGAGCCGGCACCCGGCGAGCCGCATCCGCTCGCGCTGTTCACCGCCGCGCGCGTCGACTTTTCGCTGCACCGGCTGCGTCACTACACGGCGACGTCGCCCACGCACTTCCAGAATTACGTGCTCTACACGAACTATCAGTTCTACATCGACGAGTTCGTGAAGCTCGGCCGCGCGATGATGACGGAAAGCACCGATCCGGACGTGCGCGCGTACCGCAGCCAGTACAGTTCGTTCGTCGAGCCGGGCGACGTCATCACGTACAACGCGAACCTCGGCAGCGAGCCGGCCGAGGGCGCCGCGCCGCCGCGGCTGCCGCAGATGCCCGCGTATCACCTGAAGCGCGCGGACGGCAGCGGGATCACGATGGTCAACATCGGTGTCGGTCCGTCGAACGCGAAGACGATCACCGATCACATCGCGGTGCTGCGTCCGCATGCCTGGGTGATGCTCGGCCACTGCGCGGGCCTGCGCAACACGCAGCGCCTCGGCGACTACGTGCTCGCGCACGGTTACGTGCGCGAGGATCACGTGCTGGATGCGGACCTGCCGCTGTGGGTGCCGATCCCGGCGCTCGCCGAAGTGCAGCTCGCGCTCGAGCGCGGCGTGGCCGAGGTCACGCGTCTCGACGGAGCCGAACTGAAGCGCGTGATGCGCACGGGCACGGTCGCGAGCGTCGACAACCGCAACTGGGAACTGCGCGATCACCGCGAGCCCGTGCAGCGGCTGTCGCAGAGCCGCGCGATCGCGCTCGACATGGAAAGCGCGACGATCGCCGCCAACGGTTTCCGTTTCCGCGTGCCGTACGGCACGCTGCTGTGCGTATCGGACAAGCCGCTGCACGGCGAGCTGAAGCTGCCGGGCATGGCCGACACGTTCTATCGCGGCCAGGTCGACCAGCATCTGCAGATCGGCGTGAAGGCGATGGAGATTCTGCGCACGAACGGGCTCGACAAGCTTCATAGCCGCAAGCTGCGGAGCTTTGCGGAAGTGGCGTTTCAGTGAGGTGAACGCCGCGCAAGCCGCGGGCGTAACGACAAAGGCCGCACGCGAACTTTCGTTCACGTGCGGCCTTGTTCTTTGTCCTGCAGTGCGCGGGCCCGATCGACCCCGCACCTAGACGCTCAGCACTCGCCCTTCTTCGCGTGTCCCGGCGGGCAATGGTAGCCGCCGTGACCGCGATGGCGCTCATGATCTTCCCACTCACGACGCTCCCAGTAGCGGCGGCCGTCCCAGTAGCGATCGCCGTGCCAGCCGATCACGACCGCAGGCGCCGGTGCGACCACGACAGGCGCGGGCGCGACGACGACCGGCGCGGGCGTGCCGATGTTGACGTCGACGTTGACGGCATGGGCAAGGCCGGACAGCGAAAGACCGAGGCCGGCGAAGGCGAGGGCGATCAGTGAGCGTTTCATGTTGTTTTCCGTGATGTCGTTGTCAAAGGCCGGCGCGACGCGATGGACGCGAGGGGGATCGTTCCACCGGGGGGACGCCACGCCGACGAGATGCAGTGTGCAGGCGCGGCGCGAAAAAGGCGAGACGGGTTTGTTACGGTGGATTGACGTCAGGCACGCTTGCCGGATCGATGACGGGCTGCACGATTTGACAATGGCGGGCCGGGCATGGGAAGCGTCGATCGCATTGCGCGATGCAGGCTGCCCGGATTTGACATTCGGCGGCGCCCGGCTGCACGGCGGGATTAACACGGCGTTACAAAATGACGCGCGGCAGGTGGCGGAATTGCCATGCCTGCCGCGCGGGAGACGGGATGCCGGCCGTGAGGCAGGCCATCGTACCGATCGAATTACAGATAGAACATGCGGTCTTCTTCGGGCCGCGGCGGATGGTCTTCGCCGTCCGCGCCTTCTTCCTCGCCGCTGTCCTCGTAGAACGCGAGCACGGCGTCGAGCACCTGGTCGGGATCGTCGATCACCTGCATCAGATTCATGTCTTCCGGATTGATGAGGCCCATCGGAATCAGCTGGTCGCGGAACCACTGCAGCAGCCCCTGCCAGAACGTGCTACCCACGAGAATGATCGGCACGAGGCGCGACTTCTTCGTCTGGATCAGCGTGAGCACCTCGGACAACTCGTCGAGCGTGCCGAAGCCGCCCGGCATCACGATCACCGCGTCGGAATTCTTCACGAACGTGACCTTGCGCGTGAAGAAGTGGCGGAAGCGCAGCGAGATGTCCTGGTAGTGGTTGCCCGCCTGCTCGTGCGGCAACTCGATGTTCAGGCCGACCGACGGCGCCTTGCCGGCGTGCGCACCCTTGTTCGCGGCTTCCATGATGCCGGGACCGCCGCCGGAGATCACCGCGAAGCCGGCGTCGGACAGCTTGCGCGCGATCTGCACGGCCAGCTTGTAGTGCGGCGTGTCCGGTTTGAGACGGGCAGAACCGTAGATGCTGACGGCCGGGCGGATCTCCGACAGGTACTCGGTCGCCTCGATAAACTCTGCCATAATCGTGAACATCTGCCACGATGCGCGCGCCTTCTTGGCCGTCGCGCGTTCTTGATCTGCGAGCGAACGCAGACTCGGAATCACTTTTCTCTTGTTCATAATGCCTGAAGAACGAAATCTGGAAGGTAAGACCCTGCTATTGGTTGACGGTTCGAGCTATCTGTATCGGGCTTACCATGCGATGCCTGATTTGCGTGGCCCTGGCGGGGAGCCGACCGGAGCGCTCTACGGAATCATCAACATGCTGCGCCGTATGCGCAAGGAAGTCAGTGCAGAGTATAGCGCTTGCGTGTTCGATGCAAAGGGCAAGACGTTCCGCGACGACCTTTATGCCGACTATAAGGCAAACCGTCCGTCGATGCCGCCCGATCTTGCACTGCAGGTCGAGCCGATTCACGGCGCGGTCCGTGCGCTAGGCTGGCCGCTGCTGATGGTCGAGGGCGTCGAGGCCGACGACGTGATCGGCACGCTCGCGCGCGAAGCCGAGCGGCACGGGATGAACGTGATCGTGTCGACCGGCGACAAGGACCTCGCGCAGCTCGTCACCGATCACGTCACGCTCGTCAACACGATGACCAACGAGACGCTCGATCGCGGCGGCGTGATCGAGAAGTTCGGCGTGCCGCCCGAGCGGATCATCGACTACCTCGCGCTGATCGGCGACACCGTCGACAACGTGCCCGGCGTCGAGAAGTGCGGGCCGAAGACGGCCGTGAAATGGCTGTCGCAATACGACAGCCTCGACGGCGTGATCGAACACGCGGGCGAGATCAAGGGCGTGGTCGGCGACAACCTGCGCCGCGCGCTCGACTTCCTGCCGCTCGGCCGCAAGCTCGTGACCGTCGACACGGCCTGCGATCTCGCACCGCATCTCGAATCGATCGAAGCGTCGCTGAAGAGCGACGGCGAAGCGCGCGACCTGCTGCGCGACATCTTCGCGCGATACGGCTTCAAGACGTGGCTGCGCGAAGTCGACAGCGCGCCCGCCGAAGGCGGCGGCGCCGATGCGCCGGAAGGCGAGCCGGCGCAAGTGGTCGCGGCGGACATCGTCCGCGAATACGACACGATCCAGACTTGGGAACAGTTCGACGCATGGTTCGCGAAGATCGATGCGGCCGCACTGACCGCATTCGATACCGAAACCACCTCGCTCGATCCGATGACCGCGCGGCTCGTCGGCCTGTCGTTCTCGGTCGAGCCGGGCAAGGCCGCGTATCTTCCGGTCGCGCACCGCGGCCCCGACCTGCCCGAGCAGTTGCCGATCGACGACGTGCTCGCGCGCCTGAAGCCGTGGCTCGAATCGGCCGACCGCAAGAAGGTGGGCCAGCATCTGAAGTACGACGCGCAGGTGCTCGCGAACTACGACATCGCGCTGAACGGCATCGAGCACGACACGCTGCTCGAATCGTACGTGCTCGAATCGCACCGCACGCACGACATGGACAGCCTCGCGCTGCGCCATCTGGGCGTCAAGACGATCAAGTATGAAGACGTGGCCGGCAAGGGCGCGAAGCAGATCGGCTTCGACGAAGTGGCGCTCGAGCAGGCCGCGGCGTACGCCGCCGAAGATGCGGACATCACGCTGCAGCTTCATCACGCGCTGTATCCTCAGGTTGCGCGCGAACCGGGCCTCGAGCGCGTGTATCGCGAGATCGAGATGCCGGTGTCGCTCGTGCTGCGCAAGATGGAGCGCACCGGCGTGCTGATCGACGACGCACGCCTGCAGGCGCAAAGCAGCGAGATCGCGACGCGGCTCATCGAACTCGAGGGCCAAGCGTACGAACTGGCCGGCGGCGAATTCAATCTCGGCTCGCCGAAGCAGATCGGGCAGATCTTCTTCGAGAAGCTGCAGTTGCCGGTCGTGAAGAAGACGCCGAGCGGCGCTCCGTCGACCGACGAAGAAGTGCTGCAGAAGCTGGCCGAGGATTACCCGCTGCCGAAGCTGCTGCTCGAGCATCGCGGGCTGTCGAAGCTGAAGTCGACCTACACCGACAAGCTGCCGCGCATGGTGAATCCGGCGACGGGCCGCGTGCACACGAACTATGCGCAGGCCGTCGCGGTCACGGGCCGCCTCGCGTCGAACGATCCCAATCTTCAGAACATTCCGGTGCGCACGGCCGAGGGCCGGCGGATCCGCGAAGCGTTCATCGCGTCGCCGGGTCACCGCATCGTGTCGGCCGACTATTCGCAGATCGAATTGCGGATCATGGCGCACATTTCCGGCGACGCGTCGCTGCTGCGCGCGTTTTCGCAGGGGGAGGACATCCACCGCGCAACGGCCGCCGAGGTGTTCGGCGTGACGCCGCTGGAGGTCAACTCCGATCAGCGCCGGATCGCGAAGGTGATCAACTTCGGGCTGATCTACGGGATGAGCGCGTTCGGCCTCGCGTCGAACCTCGGCATCACGCGCGATGCGGCGAAGCTGTATATCGACCGCTATTTCGCGCGCTATCCGGGCGTCGCGCAGTACATGGAGGACACGCGCGCGGCAGCGAAGGAAAAGGGCTACGTCGAAACCGTTTTCGGCCGCCGCCTGTGGCTGCCGGAGATCAACGGCGGCAACGGCCCGCGCCGCCAGGCCGCTGAACGTGCGGCCATCAATGCACCGATGCAGGGCACGGCGGCCGACCTGATCAAGCTGTCGATGATCGCGGTGGACGACTGGCTCACGCGCGACCAGCTCGCATCGCGGATGATCATGCAGGTGCACGACGAACTGGTGCTCGAGGTGCCCGACGACGAACTGTCGCTCGTGCGCGAGAAACTGCCGGAAATGATGTGCGGTGTGGCGAAGCTGAAGGTGCCGCTGGTCGCTGAAGTGGGTGCCGGCGCGAACTGGGAAGAGGCACACTGACGCACCCCCGCGTGATTCCCGCGTCCCGCGGCATATTGTTGCAGGGATGCTGAATATCGAGATGGTTTGCTTGTGGTCAACGCGCAAGCTCCCGGACAATGCATGTCAGTCAGGTCATTGTCGCGGGGGCAGCGCGCCCCGCGTTCCGGCGTCGGCGCATCGAAGTGTTTCGAACTGCACATCGATGATGTCCGAACCGGTTAATCCAACGGGCGGCGCGAACGCATCGCGTCTGCATCGTCCGGCGGCAGCAGTTTCGAATCGCAAAGGGGGAATCGGATGCATCGGATCATCATCGTAGGCGGAGGCGCGGGCGGCCTGGAACTGGCGACGCGGCTCGGCGACCGTTACGGCGCGCGCGGCAATCGTCCCGCGCGTGCGCTCGTCACGCTCGTCGACCGCAATCCGACCCACATCTGGAAGCCATTGCTGCACGAGGTCGCGGCCGGCAGCATGGACCCGTTCACGCAGGAACTCGAATACGCAGCCCAGGCGCGCTGGCATGGCTTCGAGTTTCAGCAGGGCGAACTGACCGCGCTCGATCGCGCGGCGAAGCGCATCACGCTGTCGCCCGTCAACGACAGCGACGGCGCGGAACTGCTGCCTGCGCGCGACCTGGAATACGACACGCTCGTGATCGCGATCGGCAGCACGACGCATTTCTTCGGCGTGCAGGGCGCGGCTGAAAATGCGATTGCGCTCGATACGGTCGGCGAGGCCGAGCGCTTCCGCAAGCGCCTGATCGCCGCGTGCATGCGCGCCGAGCACCAGGCGCCGGCGCAGCCCGCGCCGGGAGCGGCGGACGAGCCGCGCATCCAGGTGGTGATCGTCGGCGGCGGTGCGACGGGCGTCGAGCTGTCCGCTGAACTGCGCAACACCGCGCAGGTGCTGTCCGTCTATGGGCTGCACAAGCTCGACCCGCAGCACGACGTCGGCATCGTGCTGATCGAATCGGGGCCGCGGATTCTGCCTGCGCTGCAGGAGCGCGTCTCGACCGCAACGGCCGAGCTGCTGGAAAAGCTCGGCGTGCGTTTGATGCTTGCCGAGCGCGTGACCGAGGTCGCGCCGGGTTTCGTGCATACGGCGAGCGGCAAGTCGGTGCGCGCGGATCTCACGGTCTGGGCGGCCGGCATCAAGGCACCGTCCGTGCTGTCGAATCTTGATGGCCTCCAGGTCAACAAGCTCGGCCAGCTCGACGTGCGCCGCACGCTGCAGACCTTCACCGACGACAACGTCTTCGCACTCGGCGATTGCGCGGCATGCGTATGGCCCGGCAATGAGCGCAACGTGCCGCCGCGCGCGCAGGCCGCGCACCAGCAGGCGAGCTTTCTGCTGAAGGCGATCGGCTGCCGGCTCGACGGACGTCAGTTGCCCGAGTTCACGTATCGCGATTTCGGTTCGCTCGTGTCGCTCGGTCACTTCAGCGCAGTCGGCAACCTGATGGGCGGGCTGATCGGCGGCAACATGCTGATCGAAGGGCTGTTCGCGCGCTTCATGTATATGTCGCTGTACCGCCTGCACATCGCGGCGCTGCACGGCTATCCGCGCATGGTGCTCGATACGTTCGCGCACTGGCTGCGCCGCACGACGCTGCCGCGCGTCAAGCTGCACTGACCGCGCGGTTCGTGCACCGACGGGCAGGGAACGTGCATCGAGCGTGTTTCCTGCCCGTTGTCGTTTCAGGTGCGGTTGACCGCGGATTCACGCACCGGGCCTGTTCATTGCGCGTCATTTCGATTCAATCCACGGACATTCGCGCGCGAGCCGGCGCTCGCCGCATCGTGCCGCGCATGGCCTTGCCGGGCCGGGTTGCCGCGGTTATCGATACCGTTGGGTGCCACGGCATCGCATCGTCGTAATCGAGTCTTACACATCTGACAGTTGACGCGACAACGGATTATTGGGCATCTTGTCCGGGTTTCCGCTTGCGGCGGGGTGCCACCGCCGCGACATCCGCGCCGTCCGCCGGCGTGGTGCCGGGGCGAGTCCCTGGCCGTGACGGCGGCGCCCAATCGAGGAGTGCATTCATGTTGAAACCCGAAGTCGACAGCCTGGTTCCCCACGTTCCGTTCTCGCGCCGCAAGTTCATGCAGGCCGCGCTGGGCGGCACCTTCGCGGCGGCCGTGCTGCCCGTGTCGGCGCAGACCATCACGACCGACAGCAGCGGGCTGGACGTCGACACCATCGAGATCCGCTCGGGCGACGCGAGCATCCCCGCGTATCGCGCGCAGCCGGTCGACAAGACGAACCTGCCGGTCGTCATCGTGATTCACGAGATTTTCGGCGTGCATGCGCACATCGCCGACGTCTGCCGTCGCTTCGCGAAGCTCGGCTATCTGGCGATCGCGCCCGACCTGTTCGCGCGCCAGGGCAATGCATCGAAGTATCCGACGATGAAGGAGCTGTTCGACAACATCATCAGCAAGGTGCCCGACCGGCAGGTCACCGAGGATCTCGATGCGACCGTCGCATGGGCCGGCAAGAACGGCGGCGACCTGTCGCGTCTCGGTGTGACGGGGTTCTGCTGGGGCGGCCGCCAGGCGTGGCTGTACGCGGAGCACAATCCGCACGTGCGGGCGGCTGTCGCATGGTATGGGTTCGTCGAGGGCGCGACCGACGAGATGACGCCGTTCAATCCGGTCGATCATGCGTCGTTGCTGAAGGTGCCCGTGCTCGGGCTGTACGGCGAGAAGGACACGAACATCACGCAGGCGTCGCTCGCGGACATGCGCAAGGCGATCCAGACGAGCGACTCGAAGCTCGCGCGCCAATCGGAGATCGTCGTGTATCCGGATGCGGGTCACGCGTTCTTCGCCGATTATCGGCCGAGTTACGTGAAGGGCGATGCCGAGGACGGCTGGAAGCGCGCGATCGAGTGGTTCCACAAGTACGGCGTGATGTAAGCGAAGAAGCGGCGGCAGATGCCGCCGCCTTGTCGTCGCGCCACGCAGGTGCTTATGGGTTAGGGCCGGTCGCGATCGGTCGCGACGGATCGGCGCTCCATTCGCTCCACGAGCCCGGATACAGCGACGCGCCATGCAACCCCGCGATTTCGAGCGCGAGCGCGTTGTGGCATGCGGTCACGCCGGACCCGCATTGCAGAATCACGCTGTTCGGTTCGGTGCCGGCGAGCAGCGTGGTGAACGTCTCGCGCAGTTCATGACCGGTCTTGAAGCGGCCGTCGGCGGCCAGGTTGTCCTTGAAGAACCGGTTGCGTGCGCCGGGAATGTGGCCGCCGACACGATCGATCGTTTCGTTTTCGCCGCGATAGCGATCCGGTGCGCGCGCATCGATCACGACGCGTTTGGCCGACGTCACGTTCGCGAGCACGGCCGCCGCATCGACCGTCGATTCGAGCGGGGTCGTTGCGCGGAAGTCGCCGGCGGCCGGGTGCGGCACGTCGGCGGTCAGCGGCTGGCCGGCCGCTTCCCATGCCTGCAGGCCGCCGTCGAGCACCGCGACGGAATCGTGCCCGAGCCAGCGCAGCAGCCACCATAGCCGCGCCGCATAGGCGCCACCTTGTGCGTCATAGGCGATGACCTGCTGGCCCTGCTTGACGCCGCGGCTGGCGATCAGCGTCGCGAATGCGTCGCGGGTCGGCAGCGGATGGCGGCCGTTGGTGCCGGTCTTGCGGCCGGACAGGTCGCGGTCGAGATGGAGATACTGCGCGCCGGGAATATGGCCGGTCGCATAGGCGGCTTCGCCCGCGCCCGGATCGACGAGATCGAAGCGGCAGTCGAACACGGCGACGCTGCCCGGCGCCGCGGCCAGCCGCTCGGCGAGATTGGCTGCGGAGATGAGCGTGGTGTAGTGGGTATGTGGCATGACGGCTCCCTGGAGTGCAAACGGCCTGATACTCCAAGTCTAAACAAAAAAAGACGGGCCGAAACCCGTCTTTTCATATGCCGAATGCCATGCGGCGCCGGCGCGCCGCGCGCGGTCAGATGTCGCCGAGGTGGCGGCGCAGGAACTCGTGGAAGTGCTGCATGCCGTCTTCCATCGGGCTCTGGTACGGGCCGACCTGCGATTCGCCGCGCGCCATCAGTGCGCGGCGGCCTGCGTCCATCCGCATCGCGATTTCGTCGTCCTCGACGGCCGTCTCCATATAGGCGGCGCGCTCGGCCTCGACGAACTCGCGCTCGAACAGTGCGATTTCCTCGGGGTAATAGAACTCGACGATGTTGGTCGTCTTCTGCGGGCCGCGCGGAATCAGCCACGACACGACGAGCACGTGCGGATACCACTCGATCATCAGGCCAGGGTAGTAGACCATCCAGATCGCGCCGAACTCCGGCGGCACGCCGTTGCGGAACTTGAGCACCTGCTCGTGCCACTTCTGGTAGGTCGCGCTGCCCGGTTTCGCGAGGGCGTTGTGCACGCCGACCGTCTGCACGCTGTACCAGTCGCCGAACTCCCATTTGAGATCGTCGCACGACACGAAGCTGCCGAGGCCCGGGTGGAACGGAACGACGTGATAATCCTCGAGGTAGACCTCGATGAACGTCTTCCAGTTGTAGTCGCACTCGTGCACTTCGACGTGATCGAAGTGATACTCGGAGAAGTCGAAGTGATGCTTCGTGCCGAGGTTCGCGAGATCGCGCGCGACGTTGCGGCCTTCGGCCTCGAACAGCAACCCCTGCCAGTTCTGCAGCGGGCTCTTGCCGAGGTTCAGGCACGGCTTGTCGGGGAAGTGCGGCGCGCCGAGCAGCTGGCCTTCCAGATCGTATGTCCAGCGGTGCAGCGGACACACGATGTTCTGTGTGTGGCCGCGCCCGTTCAGCATGATCGCCTGCCGGTGGCGGCACACGTTCGACAGCAGTTCGATCTGGTTCGCCGGGTTGCGGACCAGCACGCGGCCTTCCTTCTCGGACGGCAGCGCAAAATAATCCCCCGCCTCGGGCACCATCAATTCGTGCCCGACGTAACGAGGTCCTTTCTTGAAGAGGATTTCGATCTCGCGCTCAAGGAGCGCCTCATCGAAATATGCAGTGACTGGAAGCTGGCTGTGAGCCGACTTCAACTGAAGCGCATCGCTCAGATTGGACATTCCCACTCCCGGTGTTAGCGTGAAAGCAGTGAACAACCCAACCATCGAAAAATCGATTTAGGGAAACGCGGAATTATACCCGGTTCGCCTCGCAAGGCTAGGATTAAGTGCCTGATTTGTGTCAATTTTTTGTCGGCAGGCAATCCGAGTGCGCACCCCGTGTGTCGAAGATGGGGCCGGAAGATGTGCCGGGCTGCCCACGTCGGCAGATCGGAGAATTCTCTTTTGCCGTAGAATGTCCGACTTGTTTTGAAATTTGACACCCTCGTCCATGGCGAAAACCGCATCCCCAGGCGCCACGCCGCCCGGCAATGGCACCGAACCGTTGCCGGACAATTATGAGATGGCGCTCGCGGAACTCGAGACGCTGGTTGCCCGGATGGAAGGCGGCGCGTTGAGCCTCGAGGATTCACTGGCGGCGTATCGCCGCGGTGCGACCCTCGTTGCGTTTTGCCAACAGCAGCTCGAGAAAGTGGAGCAGCAGGTTCGCGTGCTCGACGGCGCGACGCTGAAGCCGCTTTCGTCCGGAACGGCCGCCACGGACGGCGAAGACGACGATCTATGACATTCGAACAATGGATGCGGTCCGTGCTAGACCGTGTCGAGGACGCACTCGGCCACTATTTGCCGGCTGATAATGTAGTGCCCACGCGACTTCACGAAGCGATGCGCTACGCGGTCCTCGGCGGCGGCAAACGCGTTCGCCCGCTGCTGTGCCATGCAGCAGGCGAACTGACCGGCGCGACCGAAGCGGCGCGCAACGCAGCGGCGGCGGCGCTGGAGATGATCCACGTTTACTCGCTCGTGCACGACGACATGCCGTGCATGGACGACGATGCGCTGCGACGCGGCAAGCCGACCGTGCACGTGCAGTACGACGAGCCGACGGCGCTGCTGGTCGGCGATGCGCTGCAGTCGCAGGCATTCGTCGCGCTGACCGACGCCGCGGCACTGACTCCGGTGCAGCAGGCTGCGCTCGTGCGCGAGCTGGCGCTGGCGAGCGGCTCGATCGGCATGGCCGGCGGCCAAGCGATCGACCTGGCGAGCGTCGGCCTGAAGCTGACGCGCGAACAGCTCGAGACGATGCACCGGATGAAGACGGGCGCGCTGCTGCGTGCCGCCGTGCGGATGGGCGCGCTGGCAGGCGAGACGCCGTCGGCGGAAGCGATGGCCGCGCTCGACGTTTACGCGGGTGCCGTGGGTCTGGCCTTCCAGGTCGTCGACGACATTCTCGACGTCACGACCGATTCGGCGACGCTCGGCAAGACGGCCGGCAAGGATGCGGCGAACGACAAGCCGACGTACGTATCGATCCTCGGCCTCGACGCATCGCGTGAGCTCGCGGCCCAGCTGCGCGCCGAAGCGCACGATGCGCTGAAACCGTTCGGCGCACGCGCACAGCGTCTCGCCGAACTTGCCGACCTGGTGGTGAACCGGGTCAGCTGACGCGAAGCCCGCCGCTGCGCACACGCTACGGTGCGTGCAATAGAATGCGGGCGCGTTTGATTTCCTACAATGGAACGACGATGTACGACTTGCTGAAAACCATCGACGACCCGGCGGATCTGCGCCGCCTCGATCGTCGCCAACTCCAACCGCTCGCGGATGAACTGCGCGCGTTCGTGCTCGACAGCGTGTCGAAGACGGGCGGCCATCTGTCGTCCAACCTCGGGACGGTCGAGCTGACGATCGCGTTGCACTACGTGTTCAACACGCCGAACGACCGGATCGTCTGGGACGTGGGTCATCAGACCTACCCGCACAAGATCCTGACGGGCCGCCGCGACCAGATGCATTCGCTGCGCCAGTACGACGGCATCTCGGGTTTCCCGCGCCGCAGCGAGTCCGAATACGACACGTTCGGCACCGCGCACTCGAGCACGTCGATCTCGGCGGCGCTCGGGATGGCGATCGGCAGCCAGCTGAACGGCGACGACCGCTTCTCGATCGCGGTGATCGGCGACGGCGCGATGACGGCCGGCATGGCGTTCGAGGCGATGAACAACGCGGGCGTGTCGGAGGATGCGAAGCTGCTCGTGATCCTCAACGACAACGACATGTCGATTTCGCCGCCGGTCGGCGCGCTGAACCGCCATCTCGCCCGCCTGATGTCGGGCCGCTTTTACGCGGCCGCGCGCGCGGGCGTCGAGCGCGTGCTGAGCGTCGCGCCGCCGGTGCTCGAACTCGCGCGCAAGCTCGAGGAGCACGCGAAGGGCATGGTCGTGCCGGCCACGTTGTTCGAAGAGTTCGGCTTCAACTACATCGGCCCGATCGACGGTCACGATCTCGATTCGCTGATCCCGACGCTGCAGAACATCCGCGAACTGCGCGGCCCGCAATTCCTGCACGTGGTGACGAAGAAAGGCCAGGGCTACAAGCTCGCCGAAGCCGATCCCGTGCTCTACCACGGCCCCGGCAAGTTCAACCCGGCAGAAGGCATCAAGCCGTCGACCACGCCCGCGAAGAAGACGTACACGCAGGTGTTCGGCGAATGGCTGTGCGATGAAGCCGAGCGCGATTCGCGCGTCGTCGGCATCACGCCCGCGATGCGCGAAGGCTCGGGCATGGTCGAGTTCGAGAAGCGTTTCAAGGATCGCTATTACGACGTCGGCATCGCCGAGCAGCACGCGGTGACGTTCGCGGGCGGCCTCGCGACCGAAGGGCTGAAGCCCGTCGTCGCGATCTACTCGACGTTCCTGCAGCGTGCGTACGATCAGCTGATCCACGACGTCGCGCTGCAGAACCTGCCGGTCGTGTTCGCGATCGACCGCGCGGGCCTCGTCGGCGCGGACGGTGCGACGCACGCGGGCGCGTACGATCTCGCGTTCATGCGCTGCATTCCGAACATGACGATCATGGCAGCGTCCGACGAGAACGAGTGCCGCCAGATGCTGCACACGGCGCTTCAGCAGCCGAACCCGACCGCGGTGCGCTATCCGCGCGGCGCGGGCACGGGTGTGGCGACGGTGAAGGAATTCACCGAAATTCCGCTCGGCAAGGGCGAAGTGCGTCGCCGCACGTCGCAGCCGGAAGGCAAGCGCGTCGCGATTCTCGCGTTCGGCACGATGGTCGCGCCGTCGCTCGTGGCGGGCGAGGAGCTCGATGCAACGGTCGCGAACATGCGCTTCGTGAAGCCCGTCGATGCGGCGCTCGTGCGTGAACTCGCCGAGACGCACGACTACCTCGTCACGGTCGAGGAAGGCTGCGTGATGGGCGGCGCGGGCTCGGCCTGCGTCGAAGCCCTGATGGACAGTGGGGTTATCCGACCCGTAATACAATTGGGCCTCCCTGACCAGTTCATCGATCACGGCGATCCCGCGAAGCTGCTGTCGCAATGCGGCCTCGACGGCGCGGGCATCGCGAAGTCGATTCGCGAACGCTTCCTGAGCCCGGCGGCCGATGTCGCCGGTCAGGCGAAGCGCGTCGCATAAGCTGGCGCCGCCTGCGGGCGGCGTCGGTGCGACTGGCGCAACCGGTCTACATTGATGCGGAAAACATGGGCCTGCGGGCCCATGTTGCTTTTCCGGCTGCCGCATGACGCGGCGTGCGCGTCGTCGGACGCGCGGCTTACAAGGATTGAACAAGATGAACCAGATGAATCCCGCCTTCGTGATGCCCGACGTGCAGAGCACGGTGGATACCCGCCAGATTCCGATTCAGCGCGTGGGCGTGAAGGCGGTCCGGCATCCGTTGACGGTGTGCACCGAGAGCGGCGACGTGCAGCCGACCGTCGGCGTCTGGAATCTCGACGTGCGCCTGCCTGCCGATCAGAAGGGCACGCACATGTCGCGCTTCGTCGCGCTGCTCGAGGAGAATCGTGCGCCGTTGACGGTCGAGCGCTTCCGCGCGATGCTCGCGTCGATGCTCGAGAAGCTGGAAGCCGAGGCCGGCCGCATCGAGGTCACGTTCCCGTACTTCGTGAACAAGACGGCGCCGGTGTCGGGCGTGCAGAGCCTGCTCGACTATGAAGTGACGCTCGCGGGCGAAAGCCGCAACGGCGAAGCGCGCCTGTTCCTGAAGGTGCTCGTGCCGGTGACGAGCCTGTGCCCGTGCTCGAAGAAGATTTCGCAGTACGGCGCGCACAACCAGCGCTCGCACGTGACGATCGACGCCGAGCTCGCGGCCGACCTGCCGGTCGAGGCGCTGATCCGCATCGCGGAAGAAGAGGCGTCGTGCGAGCTGTGGGGCTTGCTGAAGCGTCCGGACGAGAAGTTCGTCACGGAGCGTGCGTACGAAAACCCGAAGTTCGTCGAGGATCTGGTGCGCGACGTCGCGCAGCGTCTCGATGCGGACGAGCGCGTGGTCGCCTATGTGCTCGAAGCCGAGAACTTCGAGTCGATCCACAATCACAGCGCGTATGCGCTGATCGAGCGCGACAAGCGGCACGCCGCGTAACGTTGTGCCGCTGCGGCGTTTTGCCGCTGCAACGGAAAAGGCCGCTCGATCGAGCGGCCTTTGTGTTTTGGCTGGCGTATTCCGAAACGTGCCGGTGCGTCGTGCGAATCAGCGTGCGAGCGACGCGAGATCCCAGCGCGGTTTCACCGTGAACGCGTAGTCGGCGTTCGCCTGCTCGGGCCAGCGGCCGAGCCGCAACGCGCCGGCGAGCGCGATCATCGCACCGTTGTCGGTGCAGAGCGCGAGATCCGGATAGTGCACGTCGAAGCCGCGCTTGGCCGCGGCGGCCGACAGCGCCGCGCGCAACTGGCGGTTCGCGCCGACGCCGCCCGCGACGACGAGGCGCTTGAGCTTCGTCTTCTTGAGTGCGGCGAGCGACTTCGCGACGAGCACGTCGACGGCCGCGTCGACGAAGCCGCGCGCGAGATCGGCCTTCGCGCGTTCGAGCGCTTCGTCTTCGAGTTTTGCCGCCTCGAACTTCTTCATCTGCGTGAGCACGGCCGTCTTCAGGCCGCTGAAGCTGAAGTCGAGATCGCCCGAATGGAGCATCGGGCGCGGCAGCACGACGGCGCCGGGCGTGCCCGTTTCCGCGAGCTTCGACACTTCCGGGCCGCCCGGGTAGCCGAGGCCGATCAGCTTCGCCGTTTTGTCGAAGGCTTCGCCGGCCGCGTCGTCGAGCGTCTCGCCGAGCGTCTCGTACACGCCGACATCGGTCACGCGCATCAGCTGCGTGTGGCCGCCCGACACCAGCAGCGCGATGAACGGGAACGGCGGCGGCTCGTCGACGAGCAGCGGGGACAGCAGATGGCCTTCGAGGTGATGGATGCCGACGGTCGGCTTGTTCCATGCCAGCGCGAGCGCGTTCGCGATACTCGCGCCGACCAGCAGCGCGCCGGCGAGGCCGGGGCCTTGCGTGAATGCGATCGCGTCGATGTCCTCGCGGTGCGTGCCGCTTTGCGCCATGACTTCCTCCAGCAGCGGCAGCGCGCGGCGGATGTGGTCGCGCGATGCGAGCTCGGGCACGACGCCGCCGTATTCGCGGTGCATCGCGATCTGCGAATGAAGCGCGTGCGCGAGCAGGCCGCGCTGCGTGTCGTAGAGCGCGAGGCCGGTTTCGTCGCAGGAGCTTTCGATGCCGAGAACGAGCATGGTAGAGGCGGGGCGAGCTGCGTCGAGCGCGCCGCGGGAAGGTAAACGTAACCGCAAATTATAGCAGGCGAGGGCCTGCCGCCGCTGGGGTGCGGCCCGGGTGCGCGGCCGGGCAGGTACAATCCGCGCCATGGAAACTTATGACATCGCCGTGATCGGCGCGGGCGCCGCCGGGATGATGAGCGCCGCGGTCGCCGGGCAACTCGGCCGCCGCGTGGTGCTGATCGACCACGCGCCGCGGCTCGCCGAGAAAATCCGCATCTCGGGCGGCGGCCGCTGCAACTTCACGAATCTCTACGCGGGCCCCGACAACTATCTGTCGTCGAATCCGCATTTCGCGCGCTCGGCGCTTGCACGCTACACGCCGCGCGACTTCCTCGGGCTGCTCAAGCGCCATCACGTCACCTGGCACGAAAAGCACAAGGGGCAGCTCTTTTGCGATCACGGCAGCGACGCGGTCATCGACATGCTGAAGCACGAATGCGACGCGGGCGGCATTGCCTGGCGCCGGCCGGTGGTCGTCGACGCGGTGCGCCACGCGTCGGCCGATGGCTTCACGCTCGACACGCAGCAGGCGGGGCCGATCCGCGCACGCGCGCTGATCGTTGCCACCGGCGGCCTGTCGATCCCGAAGATCGGTGCGACCGACTTCGGCTACCGGCTCGCGAAGCAGTTCGGCCACAAGCTCGTCGATACGCGGCCCGCGCTCGTGCCGCTCACCTTTGCGCAGCAGGACTGGGAGCCGTTCGCGGCGCTGTCCGGCGTGTCGCTCGAAGTGCGCGTGTCGACCGGCGACAAGAAGCGCGGCGGCGAATTCGTCGAGGACCTGTTGCTGACCCATCGAGGCCTGTCGGGCCCCGGCATCCTGCAGATTTCCAGCTACTGGCAGTCCGGCGATCCGATCCGCATCGACCTGCTGCCGCAGCGCGACGCGGTGGCCGACCTGCTCGACGCGAAGCGCACGTCGAAGCGCCAGATCGGCTCGCTGCTCGCGGACTGGGTGCCGTCGCGCCTCGCTCACGTCTGGCTCGACACGCACCGTGTCGCGGCCGATGCGCGGCTCGCGGACCTGCCCGACAAGACGCTGCGACAGATCGGCGACGCGCTGTCCGGCTGGACGCTGACGCCGAACGGCACCGAGGGCTACAAGAAGGCCGAAGTGACGAAGGGCGGCGTCGATACGCGCGAACTGTCGTCGGCGACGATGATGAGCGCGCGGGTGCCGGGGCTGTTCTTCGTCGGCGAGGCGGTGGACGTGACGGGCTGGCTCGGCGGCTACAACTTCCAGTGGGCGTGGGCATCCGGCACGGCGGCCGGGCAGGCGGCGGCGGAGTTTGCGCGGGGCGCCTGACACGGCTGCGCGGGCCCGCCATTGACGGGGCCCGGCCCTTATGTCTTTGCCTGGCGCTCTGCTATACTCGTAAATCTTCCCTGCAAACCTTTATTCGTGTCGGATCATGACGATCATTCGCGTTAAAGAAAACGAGCCGTTCGAAGTCGCCATGCGCCGCTTCAAGCGCACGATCGAGAAGAACGGTCTGCTGACCGAGCTTCGTGCGCGGGAGTTCTACGAGAAGCCGACCGCCGAGCGCAAGCGCAAGAAGGCTGCCGCGGTGAAGCGTCATTACAAGCGAATCCGCAGCCAGACGCTGCCGAAGAAGCTGTACTGAACGATTGAGCGCCGCACGATTCACTGAGCGGCGCACCGGCGACCTCCGCACGATCGGCCTCGATCCGGGGCCGCGAGTCGCCGATGCCGGATTCGAGCAACCCGCTTGAGACTTAGTCCCAAGCGGGTTTTTGTGTTGACGCCCGTTCGCGGGTGTCGAAGTCACGTTTCCATCCCGGGTGCAAGATGAGTTTGAAAGAGCAGATCAGCGAAGACATGAAGGCCGCGATGCGCGCGAAGGAAAGCGAGCGTCTGGCGACGATTCGCCTGCTGATGGCCGCGATCAAGCAGCGCGAGGTCGACGATCGGGTCACCCTCGACGACGCGGGCATCACCGCGGTGATCGACAAGATGATCAAGCAGCGCAAGGACTCGATCAGCCAGTTCGAAGCCGCCGGCCGCGACGATCTCGTCGCGAAGGAACAGGCCGAACTGACCGTGCTGGGCGCATACATGCCCGCGCAGCTGTCGGACGCCGAAGTGGCTGCCGAAGTCCAGGCCGCGGTCGCGGCAACGGGTGCGGCTGGCCCGCAGGACATGGGCAAGGTGATGGGCGTGCTGAAGGGCAAGCTCGCCGGCCGCGCCGACATGACGGCCGTTTCCGCGCAGGTCAAGGCCGCGCTGTCGAAGTAAAACCCGCTTCCCGGCGCGCTGCACTCGCGTGCGCCGGGGCGTCGTATTGTCTTTTTTTCGCTCGATCCCACGGTGATTCCGCATTCGTTCCTGCAGGATTTGCTGAACCGCGTCGATATCGTCGACGTGGTGGGCCGGTACGTGCAGCTCAAGAAGGGCGGCGCCAACTTCATGGGGTTGTGCCCGTTCCACAACGAGAAGAGCCCGTCGTTTACCGTCAGCCCGACCAAGCAGTTCTATCATTGCTTCGGCTGCGGCGCGCACGGCACGGCGATCGGTTTCCTGATGGAGCACGCGGGGCTCACGTTCCCGGAAGCCGTGCAGGAGCTCGCGCAATCGGTCGGGCTGACCGTGCCGCACGAACCGTCGATGCGCGGGGGGGGCGGGGGCGGTGCGGGTGGCGGCGACTATCCGGCGCCCGTGTCGAAATCGGTCGCGACCGCGCTGTCCGACGTGATGTCCGCCGCGTGCGACTACTACCGCAAGCAGTTGCGCGGCGCGACGGTCGCGATCCAGTATCTGAAGAACCGGGGCCTGACCGGCGAGATCGCCGCGCGCTTCGGGCTCGGTTATGCGCCGGACGGCTGGCAAAACCTCGAAACCGCGTTCCCGGACTACCGCGACGACTCGCTCGTCGAATCGGGCCTCGTGATCGTCAGCGAGAAAACCGATGCACAGGGCGTCGCGCGCCGCTACGACCGGTTCCGCGAGCGAATCATGTTCCCGATCCGCAACGTGAAGGGGCAGGTGATCGGGTTCGGCGGCCGCGTGCTCGGCAGCGGCGAGCCGAAGTATCTGAATTCGCCCGAAACGCCGCTGTTCAACAAGGGCAGTGAACTGTACGGGCTGTTCGAGGCGCGTCTCGCGATCCGCGAGCGCAAGTACGTGCTGGTTGTCGAAGGCTACATGGACGTCGTCGCGCTCGCGCAGCTCGGCTTCCCGAACGCGGTCGCGACGCTCGGCACGGCATGCACGCCGATTCACGTGCAGAAGTTGCTGCGCCAGACCGACACGGTCATTTTCAGCTTCGACGGCGACTCGGCCGGCCGGCGTGCGGCGCGCCGCGCGCTCGAGGCGTGCCTGCCGCATGCGGCGGACAACCGGACGATCCGATTCCTTTTCCTGCCGTCCGAGCACGATCCGGACAGCTACGTACGCGAATTCGGCGCGGAAGCGTTTTCCGAGCAGGTCGAGCGCGCGATGCCGCTGTCACAATTTCTGTTGAACGAAGCAATTGCCGGCAAGGCGCTCGATCAGCCGGAAGGTCGAGCGAAGGCGCTGTTCGACGCGAAGCCGCTGCTGCAGGCGCTGCCGGCGAACGCGTTGCGCGCGCAGATCATGCACATGTTCGCCGACCGGCTCGATATCCCGTTCGAGGAAGTCGCGGGGCTGTCGGACGTCGATGCGCGCATCGCGGCGCCGGCGCGCCAGGCGCCCGCGCGCAGCGAACGGCGGCGTGTGACCGACAGCGAAAAGCGTGCGTTGCGTACGCTCGTGATGCATCCGCGGATCGCGTCGCAGCTCGACGACGAACAGCTTGCGACCCTGCGCGCGCTGCCGCGGATCGGCGAGCTGTTCGCCGAAGTCGTCGAGCATGCGCGCGCGCTGGGCGACGGCGCGGAGTTCCGGCTGCTGTCGGATGTCCTGCGGACGTCCTCGAACGGCGCGACTTACGAGGAAATCTTCCGCGAAATTCTGGACTATGATGAAAACGTCCGCGATTTGCTGTTACAGAATCCGGAAGACGAGACGGTGCCCGAGCGGCAGCGTGAACAGGAACGGATCGCGGGGGAGGAACTGCAGGCCGCGGTGCTCAAGATGCGCTATGACGCCTGCTGCGACCGGCTCGACCGGCTTGCGCGGCAGTCCACCTTCACACCCGAGGAACTGGCGGAATTGACGGAATTGAACCAGCAGCGAACCGACATGAAGCGTCGGCTCGGGCTGTAGGCGGCCGGGGCGCCAAGAGAGGGCGCCCCAGCGTGCTATAATATAAGGTTTCCAGCGGTTTGTTTTCCAAGCAGAGGCGAGAATCGCGATGGCAAAGACGACAGGCGGAAAGAAAGCAACAGGCAAGGGCTCGACGGAGCCGACCACGAAGGTCACAGCGGCCAAGTCTGCTTCTTCCACCAGGACAACGTCTTCAGCCACGTCAGCCCCTGCGGGAAAGAAAACCGCGGCCGGCACTGCTCAGGCTGCGCCGGCGCCGGCAGCCAGAACACGGGCTGCCGCCAGACCCGACTCCGGGCCGGCCAAGCCGGCGGCGAAGCGGGCAAGTGCGAAAAGCGCAAGGGACACGACTGCCGCCGCGGACGAAACGGCAGTACGTACTACTCATGCACCCACGGTTCAACCGGCTGTCGTCCAGCAGCCGCGAGTCGATATAGCCGGTACGGCGAACTCCATGACCAAAAAGCTGAACGAAGTATCCGTCGATGACGACGCAAATCAGAGCGACGAGCAGCCCGCAGCCGCGGCTGCCCCGGGCAAATCCAAGGTGCGCGATCGTCGCGCCAAGGAAAAGGCGCTGCTGAAGGAAGCGTTCGCGACGAGCACGCCCGGCACGGCCGAGGAGCTCGAAGAGCGCCGCGTGAAGCTGCGCGCGCTGATCAAGCTCGGCAAGGAGCGCGGCTTCCTCACGTATGCCGAAATCAACGACCACCTGCCGGACAACTTCACCGAAACTGAAGCCCTCGAAGGCATCATCGGCACGTTCAACGACATGGGCGTGGCGGTTTACGAGCAGGCTCCGGACGCGGAAACGCTGCTCCTGAACGACAACGCGCCGGCCGCATCGTCGGACGATGAAGTCGAGGAAGAAGCGGAAGTCGCGCTGTCGACCGTCGATTCGGAATTCGGTCGCACGACCGATCCGGTCCGGATGTACATGCGCGAGATGGGCACGGTCGAGCTGCTCACGCGCGAAGGCGAAATCGAGATCGCGAAGCGGATCGAGGACGGCCTGCGCCACATGGTGATGGCGATTTCCGCGTGCCCGACGACGATCGCCGACATCCTCGCGATGGCCGAGCGCGTCGCGAACGAAGAGATCCGCGTCGACGAACTCGTCGACGGCCTGCTCGATCCGAATGCTTCGGACTCCGCCGATACGGACGGTTTCTCCGCGAAGGAAGCCGAAGCCATCGAGAACGAGGACGAGGAAGCCGAAGAGGAAGAGGAAGAAGAGGAAGAGGAGGAGGATGACGGTGCCGCTCAGGCGTCGGCCAACGCCGCTCAACTCGAAGCCCTCAAGCGTGCATCGCTCGACAAGTTCTCGCAGATCAGCGAGTGGTTCGACAAGATGCGCCGCGCGTTCGAGAAGGAAGGCTACAAGTCGAAGTCCTACCTGAAGGCGCAGGAAACGATCCAGACCGAACTGATGACGATCCGCTTCACCGCGCGTACCGTCGAGCGTCTGTGCGACACGCTGCGTGCGCAAGTGGACGAAGTGCGTCAGGTCGAGCGTCAGATCCTGCACATCGTCGTCGACAAGTGCGGCATGCCGCGTTCGGAATTCATCGCGCGCTTCCCGGGCAGCGAGACGGATCTCGACTGGGCCGAGAAGATCACGGCCGAAGGCCATCCGTACAGCGCGGTCCTGTCGCGTAACGTTCCGGCGATCCGCGAACAGCAGCAGCGTCTGATCGACCTGCAGGCGCGCGTCGTGCTGCCGCTGAAGGACCTGAAGGAAACCAACCGCCAGATGGCGGCCGGCGAACTGAAGGCGCGTCAGGCGAAGCGTGAAATGACCGAGGCGAACCTGCGTCTCGTGATCTCGATCGCGAAGAAGTACACGAACCGCGGCCTGCAGTTCCTCGACCTGATCCAGGAAGGCAACATCGGCCTGATGAAGGCGGTGGACAAGTTCGAATACCGTCGCGGCTACAAGTTCTCGACCTACGCGACGTGGTGGATCCGCCAGGCCATCACGCGTTCGATCGCGGACCAGGCGCGCACGATCCGTATTCCGGTTCACATGATCGAAACGATCAACAAGATGAACCGCATCTCGCGGCAGATCCTGCAGGAAACCGGTCTCGAGCCGGATCCGGCAACGCTCGCCGAGAAGATGGAGATGCCGGAAGACAAGATCCGCAAGATCATGAAGATCGCGAAGGAGCCGATCTCGATGGAAACGCCGATCGGCGACGACGACGATTCCCATCTCGGCGACTTCATCGAGGACAACAACACGGTCGCGCCGGCGGATGCCGCGCTGCATGCAAGCATGCGCGACGTCGTGAAGGACGTGCTCGATTCGCTGACGCCGCGTGAGGCGAAGGTGCTGCGGATGCGTTTCGGTATCGAGATGAGCACCGATCACACGCTCGAGGAAGTCGGCAAGCAGTTCGACGTCACCCGCGAGCGGATCCGTCAGATCGAGGCCAAGGCGCTGCGCAAGCTGCGCCACCCGAGCCGTTCCGACAAGCTGAAGTCGTTCCTCGAAGGGAACTGATTTCCAGCGTCTTACTTGCGAACGCCGCCGGCATCCGCGTGATGCCGGTGGCGTTTGTCCTCTTTGGCGTCTTTGTTGTTACAATGCCGGCCCGGCTTCGTTGCCGGCGTGGCGTGTAGCACACGTTGCTTCTCGTCTGGGCCCCTAGCTCATGCTTGGTTAGAGCAGCGAACTCATAATTCGTTGGTGCCGGGTTCGACTCCCGGGGGGCCCACCAGATTCGCTTCCCTGGTTATCCGGGGAAGTCTCGAAACCCGCGACGCCGCAAGGCCTCGCGGGTTTTTCTTTTGCGCGCTGCCTGAATGTGTCGAGCGTGTTGAATGCGTTCACGCCGGGCCGCGTGTCGCATAGCCGCCACCGGGGAAACGCGCGGAGCGTGCCGTCCCGATATCAATCGAAGTATGCTGTAGCGCGGTCGGCGCGCACGATCGAGAATCGTCGCGCGCGCGAACCGCAGGCCAGCGCTGCGTTCCGCCCGGCGGCCAGAACAAACACAAACAGACTTCGCCCGACAGTGGGGGCGGCCATCATGATCATGTTGCGTTCGTGGAGTGCGATTCTGTCGTTGCTGATGCTTGCCGCGTGCGCCAGCCTGCCGCCGCAAGCCGGTCGCGCGCCAACGCACGCATTCACCGATACCGAAACCACGCGCCTCGGCATCGCGTTCCGCCAGCAGGCCGCCGCCCATCCGGGGCAGGACGCGTTTCACCTGTTGCGCGATCCCGTCGATGCGCTCGATGCGCGCGTGCTGCTCGCCGATCGCGCGGACCGCTCGCTGGACCTTCAGTACTACATCTGGCACGACGACCTGACCGGACACGAACTCGCGGACGCGATCATCCGTGCGGCCGATCGCGGGGTTCGCGTGCGTGCGCTGCTCGACGATCTCGGGACGAACGCGGACGATCGCAAGCTGCTCGAGATCAGTTCGCATCCGAACATCGAGATCCGGCTCTTCAATCCGGTCGCCACACGCCACTTCAAGAAGATCGGCACGGTGCTCGAGTTCTCGCGCGTCAACCGGCGCATGCACAACAAGGCGATGATCGCGGACAACCAGGCGGCGATTGTCGGCGGCCGCAACATCGGCGACGAGTATTTCGGCGCGTCGTCGATGCTGGAGTTCGGCGATCTCGATGTGGTCGTGCACGGCCCCGTCGTGAACGACATCTCGACCGAATTCGATACGTTCTGGAATTCGCCGTATGCGTATCCGATCGATGCGCTGGTCGGACACGACGCGGCGCCGGGCGGTCTCGACCGGGAGCGCGAACGGTTGCGCGATTACTTGCGCGCGATGGAGGACAATCCGTACGTGCTCGAGGCGCGACACAGGCTCGACCAGATCGTGCACGGGCAGGGCACCGAGTTGTCCTGGGGGCAGGCGACGGTCCTGTACGACGATCCGGCGAAGATCTCACGCTCGCCGAAGGACAGCGACGGCCACCTGATGCCGCAACTGCGCGCACTCGCGTTGCGGCCGGAGCAGGAACTGCTGATCGTGTCGCCGTACTTCGTGCCGGGCAAGGACATGATCGAACGGCTGCACGCGCTCACGGCACGCGGCGTGCGCGTGACGATCCTGACCAACTCGCTCGCATCGACCGACGTCGCGGCCGTGCATGCCGGCTACCGGCGCTATCGGAGTGCGCTGCTGGAAGCCGGCGTGCGGCTTTACGAACGGCGGCCGTCCGGCGACAAGAGCATCGCGAAGCAGGTCATCATCGGCTCGTCGCGTGCTTCGCTGCATGCCAAGACCTATGTGTTCGATCGCAAGAGCATCTTCATCGGTTCGATGAATCTCGATCCGCGCTCGCTGAACCTCAATACCGAGATCGGCGTTTACTGCGAGAGCCCGGCAATTGCGTCGGAGGTCGCGACGGACCTGGAGCCGCGGCTCGATCGAATCGCATGGCGAGTCGAATCGCGGACCGATCCGGCCGGGAAGGAGCGGCTCAAGTGGATTCAGACCGACGCGGACGGGACGGTGACCGAGCTCGATCACGAACCGGAAGTGTCGGCGGCGCGGCGCATGGAAGTGTGGTTTCTCGGCTTGTTTCCGATCGAATCGCAGCTGTGATTTCGCTGGCCCGCGACGACCGCGGGCGGCGTGTGCCGACGTGCAGCGTCGATCTGGAGGCGCCGCGCGCAGCGGCGCAGATACGGCTCCAGGCGCGCAAAACGACCCGCACCCGGAACCGCACCGCTCATTGCACGATCGATCAGCGCGCGAAATCCGACGTGCTCTGGATGAACGTGTTCAGCTTCGAGATGTTCACGCTGCCGAAGCCCGTCGTCGCGTCCCAGCCAGCCTTCGCCTTGTAGCCGTATGTGCCGCTGCCGTTGTTGCCGGACGTCACATCGTGCACCAGCGCCGCATTGCTCGGGAAGTATTTGTAGATGCTCGACGCCGGGAAGCCGAGCGCGTTGTTGTTGGCCGATTGCAGCCGCGCCCAGATGCCGGTGAAGATCGGCGCGGCAAGGCTCGTGCCGCCTTCGTTGTTCAGGTAGCCCGAGCCCCACAGCGTGTCGGACGTCTGGCCGTTCACGACGAGGATCGCGCCGGTGCGCAGGTCGGCGTCGAAGCCGACGTCCGGCAGTGCGCGCTTGGTCGACCCGGTGAGGCTCGACGATTGCCACGACGGCGCGGCTTCGTACTTGCTGTAGCCGCCGCCCGTCGACCATACGGTGCCCGGCTGCCAGCTCGGATCGTTCCACACGATTTCGCTGTTGTATGCGTTGGTCGACGTGTTGGTGAACAGCGTCGTGCCGCCCACCGCGATCACGTACGGCGACGTCGCGGGCTCGCTCACCGTGTAGGTCGAGCGCGACGGCGTGCCGCTCGCGCATTCGTACGCGCCGTGGTCGCCGGCCGATACGGAGAAGGTCTGACCTTGCGCGACGGCCTGCTTGAAGATGGTGTCGTCGGTCGCCTGCGAGCCGGTGCTGTACGCGGACGATTCGCACACGCCGAGCGACACGTTGATGACCTTCGCGACGTTGTCGCTCACCGCCTTGTTGTATGCAGCGGTGATCGCGGTGAGCGTCATCGACGGCGCCACGTAGAACACGACCTGCTTCACGCTGCCGCCGGCCGCGCCGACGACCGACTGGCTGTCGAGGTTCCATTCGACGGTGCCGGATGTATCGGTGTACGAACTGCCTGACGGGCCCGTCTGCACGACGCTGCTGCTGATCGTGCCGAGGCCGTTGTTGGCGGCGAACGTGTTGAGGTCGCTGACCGTCTGCGACAGATCGCCTTCGGAGATGATGCCGACGGTGGTTTGCGAGGCCGTCGGCGTGCCGTCGCCGCCGTAGAGCGACGAGAATTCCGTCGGGTAGTGCGGCACCGCGGATGCGCCTGCCGGAATCGTCAGGTTGCTGGTGTTGCCTTGCGGCTTGCTGCCCGCGCCGGTATGCATGAGCTCGACGTTCTGCAGGCCCAGCACGGCGCCGACGATGCCGGAGATTGCGTTCGGCACCTGCGCGGCATCGGTGTTCGCGTAGACGTTGCGGCCGTTGCGCGTGAAGCGCTTGAGTGTCGTGCGGAACGCCGATTTGACCGTTGCCGCGGTGCCCGATGCGGACACGAGCAGGCGGTTCGGCGCGACCACGATGTTGACGAAGCCGGCCTGGCGCAGGTGCGCGACGACGGCGGCGACCTGCTGGTCGGTCGGCGCGTATTGCGCGGCGAACTGTGCCGACGTGAGGAACTGCTTGTAGTGCGGCGAGCCGGGCGTATGCAGGTCGTGCAGGTATTGGTCGAGTTGCGCCTCGTTGCGCAGGTTCAGCCCGAGCACGATGTCGACCGATTCGCCGGGCGCCATCTCGGTGGCAGCCGCGGCAGCGGCGGCGGTGCTGGCCGCCGGCGCACCGGCGGTACTGCTGCTTTCACCTTGCTGGACGAGCGGCAGGAATCCCTTGGTGCGCGTTTCCGTCCAGCCGGCGGCCGGTGCGGCATGGACGGCCGTCATGCCGAACGAAGCGGCTGCTGCGGCGGCGAAGGCGAGCTTGACGATGCGGATGTGCTTTTGTTTCTTGTTTGCAACCTGATTCATTTTGAATTACCCCTCCGGTTGAACATCGAACTGCACGAACAACAACGGTCGACAGCGGCGCGGATCGTGCGCCGCCGATATCCGCCGCGCTTGCGCGGATGGCGCGGACGCGACGGGGCCTTTCGCCCGACCCGGACGGGTGGTGATCCTCCGGGGGCGAAATGCTGGAAAGCTCGGTAACGAAGGCGCTGGGCCGCGATGAGGACCGGCCGCGCCAGCAGGCCTGATGCAGGCGGGGTGGCTAGAGCAACAGCTTCGGTGTCCTGCTCATCTTGTTCGGTCCTTCGGACTGCTGCCGGATGGCGGCTGCCCAATGAGTGCATCGGGATGTTGCATGCGCCAACGGAAGAAGCGACGGTCGGCGGCGAGAACTTCGGTGCGGCGGAAACGAGATGCGTCGAGCGGGAACGATTGCGTGGTTTGCAATTCGTCGGATTGCTTGCATCGGACGGTATCAAGAACGAAAGTTCGGTGTCAAACTTTTTCTGATGATATGAAACAAAGTTAAATGGGTTAGGCTGAAATGCTTTTGAAAAGTAACGGGGTATTTTGTAATTTTCGAACCCGAAACAGGATGCAATTTCAGATCTTTATGCAGAATAATTCGCGATTCGATTCGTAATGAACGAACGGTATTCGAGAAATCATTCGAATCTCCCGCGCCCGTCTCCGATTGGGATAGTTGTGACCGTGAAGTTGGTGAGCGGGCGGCCGACGCGAAGTGGGCGGCGCTGGCGAACGCGGCGAAGCGCGTTGAGCGCCCCCATCGGTCGTTCGATGGCACCGGCACGGCACGACACGCGGTGGCCGGGCCCGCGGCATCCGCACGATCAGTCCGGCTTGCGGTCTGGTGAAGCGGGCGGTGGCGGTTGCTCGGCGGCCGGCGTGCCGGCGGTAGGGGCGTCATTCTCATCGTTCTCGGGCGCCACGGACCGCGAACCGTCGTCATACGCGACGAGGCTGCGCTGCGGATTCGCGATCCGGATTCCGCGTTCGTGGAACAGCACCGCGATACGCCGGTTGAATTCGCGCTGCACGCCCCAGCGTGCCGAGTCCTTGCACTGGATCTGTCCGGCCAGCGCAATCGTCGCGCCGTCGACCTGGTCGATGCCCCAGTAGCTGAAATCCGACAGGATGCCGTCCTTGTAATTCGGATCGTCGCGCAACGCGGCGCCGATTTCCTTCAGCGTCGCGATCGCCCGATCGATGTCCTGGCCGTATGCGATGCTGACCTTGACGGCTGCGTTGCCGAGCCCGCGATTCGTGTTGTTGACGGTCGTCACCGAGCTGAACGGGATCGTATACAGCGACCCGTCGCCCGCGCGCAGTCGCACCGTGCGGATCGACAGGTATTCGACCGTGCCGGACACGCCGGCGAGCGTGACCCAGTCGCCCACCTGCATCGCGTTCTCCATCAGCAGGAAGATCCCGGTGATGAAATCCTGCACGAGCTTCTGCGAGCCGAAGCCGAGCGCGACGCCGAAGATGCTGGCGCCGGCGAGCAGCGGCCCGATGTTCACGCCGATTTCGCTGAGGCCCGTCAGCACGACGACGAGCGCGATCATGATGAACAACAGCGAACGCAGCATCGGCAGCAGTGTGCGCAACCGCGCCGCGCGCACGAGGTTGCCCTCGCGCGTCCACTGCTGCAGGCGGCGCTCGATCGCGATGTTCGCGGCTTCCCACACGATCAGCGCGACGACGGCCGCGATTGCGATCGTGATCAGCGCCGACGCGAGGCGATGGCCGATCGTGCCGGTCTGGAACGCGTGGAAGATCGGCACGCCCCAGATCTGCAGCAGCAGCACGACGGTCACGACGGCGATCGCCGCCGACACGATCTGGCGCACCAGCGGGTAGTAGCGGTATGCGTGCACGTGGACCAGCGTGCGATCGTCGTCGCGGCGCTGGAACAGTCGCGCGAGCGCACCGAACACGACGATCGACACGATCCGCATGCCGATCATCGCGGCGATCGAGCGGCCGCCGAGCGCGATCAGCACGCGGTAGCCGTTGTGGACGTCGAGCGCCCACACGAACCACAGCGCCATCACGACGAACACCGACACGGGCGCCCACGCGTCGGCGAGCGCGTTGCCGATCATCGCGAAGGCCGGCCGATCGTCGCCGGCCGCGCGGATGCGGGCGGCGACCGGCTGGCGGCACCGGAGAATCAGCGCCGAGATCATCAAGTGGCCGACGAGCGCGACGGCTTTCAGGAGCGCGACGTGACCGGCGTCGCTGAGGCCGAAGCTCGCGGCGATCTCGACCGCGGCCGTGCAGACGCCGACGACGATCACGATCCGCGCGATCGAGCGCTGCGCGATCGCGGCCCATGCGTCGCTGACGTGCAGTAGCCGCAACTGCCGCGCATCGGGCTGGAAGAACAGCCGGCTGACAATCGTCACGAGACGGCAGATCACATAGATGTCGATCAACGATTCGAGTGCGGTTTCGGTTGGCGTGCCGGCGCCGTCGAGCACCGACATCGTCAGGCTCGCGACGCCGACGAACACCAGCAGCGGCACCACGCGCAGCGCGAGGCTGACCAGCGCGCGCGGCATCCGGCGCAGCAGCGTGGTGTGGCGCCGTGCATGGCCGCGGCCTTGCGACGACGTATCGGGCGCGGTGGTGCCTTCGGCGCTGGCGCTGGCATTGGCCGGCACTGACGCCCTGGAATCGTCCGCCTCGGCGGGTTCGGGCTCGGCCCGACGCGACGATTCGGCCCGACGCGTGCCCAGGGCGGCCAGCGCGCGCCGCAGCAGCCGCTTCGCGAACCATTCGACGACGAACGCGGGCACGAGCACGGCGAGGATGACCAGGATCGCGCGCGTGAGGTCCGCGCGTTCGTCGGCGCGCACCAGCCGCTCGTGCCACCAGTTGCCGACGGAGCCGACATCGAGCAGCGAGCGCAGCGATTCGTTCAGCGCGCCGGCGATTTCGCCGGCCCAGCGTGCTCCCTGCCGGACGAGCATGGACGCGAGCCCGTTCGTCGTGAGCGCGGCGGTGGCGGCCGATGCCGCGCTGGCCGGTGCCGCGGCGCTCGCCGGAAGCACGGGCGTGCTCAGCACGCCGACGGCCGCGATCGCGCGCAACGTCGTTTCGACCTGTTCGCGCTCGCGCGGATTTTGCAGGACGGAGAGGGCGCGCTGCGCCTGTTGCGGCGTCAGTGTCGGCGCCGCGCCGGAGGCGGCCGACGCGACGGCTGGTGCAGGGGTAGCCGCGTGAGCGATCGATACGACGGCGGCGAGCAGCCAGCCGAGCAGGAAATGTCGCATGGGTTGGCATGCGGGCGCACATCGAAATGTGGCCCGCCGGTCTGGACGATGGACGGAAGTTAACATGATCGCGAACGGACCCGAATAGTTCCGTCGACGATTATTCGAATCGGGCATGCGGCAGGCGGCGCGGCTTGTTTTCGCGTGCCGGAGGTGTTCGCGAGCCCTTGTTCGCGCACGTCGACTCTTGTGACGATCAGGCCAGGAACGAAACGTGCTCCCTGGCACATCGATTCGGTGCAATCCACGAGTGCGGCTACCTGCAGCGAACTCGGGAATCCTGATGAATCAACCCTGCTCGTCGTGAAAGATCGGCAGCACGTGCTCGGCGATTTCCTCGATGACCTCGCGCACGGGCCGGTCGGAGCCGGGATTCAGCGTGACGTGGTGCGTGCCGGCTGCGCGCATGTCCCGCAAGATGCCGACCAACGCGTTCCCTCCGGTCGCGTAGCCGAGCGGCAGCGCGCGGGCCGGCGCATCGCGATTCGCATCGAGATCGAGCCGCATCGACACGCCGAACGCGCGAAAACCAGGCTGCGCGAGCCGGTCGACGGCCGCGCGCCACATCGAATAACGAGAACGCTGCGTGTCCGGATCGCGGTGGTACGTCATCCAGCCGATCGCGTTCCGTGCGATCCAGTCGACGCTCTGTCCGCCCGAGCCGACCGCGAGCATCGGCACCGCGTCGTCGCCGCGCGGCAGCAGCGTGAAGTCGGGCGCGTCGGGCGGTGTTTCGTCGGGCAGCACGCGGGACGGCACGCCGAGCGCGGCCGCGACGATGTCCCAATGCCGGCGATACCGGTCGCGCCGCGTTTCCGCATCGACGCCGAACGCCGCATATTCGGGCGGCCGGTCGCCGGAACCGAGGCCGAGGACGAAGCGTCCGCCGGACAGCGTCGCGACCGACAGCGCGCCCTTCGCGATATGCAGCGGATGACGCAGCGGCAGCACGATCGCGCCGCTGGCGAGCACGATCCGGCGCGTGCGCGACGCGAGCGCGCCGAGCAGCGCCCACGGATCGAGGTGCCCGACCGGGTCGGGATAGTCGGCGCTGTTCAGCGGAACGTCGCGAATCCACAGTGCGCGAAAGCCGAGCGAATCGGCCAGCGCCGCGAGTTCGAGCTGCTCGTTGAAATCGGCGACGGTCCGGCCGCCGCGCAGCAGCGGCAGCGTCAGGCCGATCGACAGCCGCTCGGGCGAGAAGACGCGTTGCGCGACGTCGGCGCGGCCGGAGGCGGGCAGGGGCATGTCCATTCCTTGAAGACGGGGCGAAGCGGGCGCGCGCCGTACGGTGTTCGCATGCTAACGTGTTTGCGCGACGCTTGCGACGCGCCGCGAGCAATACACGGCGGCATCGGCGGTTCCGGCATGATCGGCGCCTTCGGTCAACCGGCAGTCAATCTGCACGGACGCACTACGGACGACGCTCGGGGCGCGTCGGCAGCCGGGACGCACGCATGTCCGACCTGCGCGTTCGATCACGCATGCGCGGTCGGCAGCGGGCGATTGTAAGCAGATCGTCGGCGTCGCTCGCGTGCAGACGCCTCGCCGGCGCACACGTCACATTCCTGCAACATCGGCGTCGCGTCCATCCGCCCGTCGCGCACGCAGCTTCCCGTCGTTTCACTTTCGAAACGTTCACGTATTTCTGTCGCCGCACGATCTGCATCGGGGTCACTTCACCGGCCGCGCGGCCTTGCGCCGCGAAGCATGGTGCGCTCCTTGCATGTCTGTGTGCGCCGTGAGCGCGATCGCCGGCGCGGTAGAGGGCCGGCCATCGCTTCAGTGGGTCGGACGCATCGAAGACGGGGACAAGAGAATGAGAACAGACCGAATCGCAACGTGTCGTGTTGCAAACATGAATCGCCGACCTGCCCGTGAATTCGCTTCGCCGCTGATCGCGGTGACATGAGCGTGCGGCCTTTCGTTCCATCCGAACGATTCGGGTTCGTTCCGAACGACGACGTGCATGCATGACGCACGAGGCCGACCGGTGCCGGTCGGCCGTCGGGGATGAACCGCCCGTGCACGCAGATGGGCAATCATGAGTTCCGGATCGTTATGCCGGCGCGCGAAACGCATGCGTGCCGAGCGCGACGCATGCGTGTGCCTCCCGCACGCGGTGCCGCGCGGCGATCCGCCCGACATCAGGAAATCGAAGGTGTAGTCCAGGGGAAAGGTCCGCCGGCCGCGCCGCGGTGGATCTGACGACATTGTGCTGTCAGTTGATCCACTACCCCGATGGATCAATTGTTGGAGCGCCCATCGCCATGTGGTCGATGGGCGTCTTTTTTTGCCGCGCCGGTGTCGCGCGGATCGCCGGCCCGATCGCGCGGCGTTCTGTATCATGTGCTGGCGCGCTGGCCGCACGGCTTGCCACCGCGCCCGATCACGCGCCGCCAACATGAACGACATCGCCTTGCCCACCCCCTCGTCCGCCAGCATCGATCCGGCCGCGCTCGATGCGCTGCACGCGTTCGTCGAGCGCCATCCGCGGCTGCTCGTGCTGACCGGTGCGGGCATCAGCACGGATTCCGGCATTCCCGGCTATCGCGACCGCAACGGTCAATGGATGCGCTCGCCGCCGATCCAGCTCCACGAATTCCTCGGTTCCGACACCGCGCGCCGCCGCTACTGGGCGCGCAGCATGATCGGCTGGCCCGTGGTGGGCCGTGCGCAGCCGAACCGCTCGCACGTCGCGCTCGCGCGGCTCGGCGGCACCGGCCGGATCGAGCGCCTCGTCACGCAGAACGTCGACGGGCTGCACCAGCGTGCCGGCAGCGGCGACGTGATCGAACTGCACGGCGGCATCAACGGCGTCACATGCCTCGATTGCGGCGCGCATCACGCGCGCGCGACGATCCAGACCTTGCTCGAAACGGACAACCCCGAACTGCTCGGTGCGCAGGCGGAACCCGCCGCCGACGGTGACGCGCACCTCGAATGGGCCGCGCTCGACACGTTCCGCATTCCGGCCTGCCCGGCCTGCGGCGGGTTGCTGAAGCCGGCGGTGGTGTTCTTCGGCGAGAACGTGCCGCGCGAACGCGTCGCGCTGGCGTCGCAGGCGCTCGATGCGGCCGATGCGCTGCTCGTCGTCGGCTCGTCGCTGATGGTGTATTCCGGCTACCGGTTCTGCGTGTGGGCCCAGGCGCAGAACAAGCCCGTTGCCGCGCTGAACCTCGGCCATACGCGCGCCGATCCGATGCTGACGCTGAAGGTCGAGGCGCGTTGCGCGCCCGCGCTCGACGCGCTGAACGCGCGGCTGGGCGTCGCCGGCGATGCGCCGGAGCACGCATCGTGACCGGGCCGACGTCCTCGCCCGATCCGTCCGCGCGGCTGTCGGCGCCGGCGGCCGAGCGCAATCGCGAGCCGATCCTCGAGGTGCTGCGTCGCGTGCTGCCGGCCAGCGGCGACGTGCTCGAGATCGCGAGCGGCACCGGGCAGCATGCGGTCCATTTCGCGCGGGCGCTGCCGGCGCTGCGCTGGCAGCCGAGCGATCCCGACGCGCACGCGCGCCGCTCGATCGCCGCGTGGGTCGCCCATGCCGGCCTCGCGAACCTGGCCGAGCCGCTGGCGTTCGACGTGCGCGACGCATCGTGGCCGGCCGCGGCGTTCGACGCGATCGTCTGCATCAACATGGTCCACATCTCGCCGTGGGCCTGCACCGACGCACTGTTCGCCGGCGCGTCGCGCGTGCTGCGTCCGGGCGGCGTGCTGTTCCTGTACGGCCCGTATCGTCGCGAAGGCCGGCACACCGCGCCGTCCAACGAAGCGTTCGACCAGCAGTTGCGCAGCCGCGACCCGTCGTGGGGCGTGCGCGATCTCGAGGCGGTCGTCGCGGTCGGCCTCGACCGCGGGCTCGACTGCATCGAGGTCGTCGAGATGCCGGCGAACAATCTGAGCGTCGTGTTCCGGCGTCTGCCGCACGCGGAGCAATGACACGCAAGCGCGCATCGCAGCCGGGTTTCCACTATCCTTTCGCCTGTGCGCGCGGCCCGGTTCGGGTCGCGCCCTGTTTTTTCCGGAGAATTGACTAATGGGCAAACAAGCAATCGGTGTGATCGGGCTCGCGGTGATGGGCCGCAATCTCGCACTCAATATCGAGAGCCGCGGTTACGCGGTGTCGGTGTACAACCGCAGCCGCGAGAAAACCGACGAACTGATCGCCGAATTCCCCGGCCGTAATCTGGTACCGACCTATACGCTCGAAGAGTTCGTCGCGTCGCTCGAAACGCCGCGCCGGATCCTGATGATGGTGAAGGCCGGCGAAGCGACCGATGCGACGATCGCATCGCTCAAGCCGCTGCTCGAGAAGGGCGACGTGCTGATCGACGGCGGGAATACGCATTTCACGGACACGATCCGCCGCAACCAGGAACTCGCGCAATCGGGCCTGCATTTCATCGGCACCGGCGTGTCGGGCGGCGAAGAGGGCGCGCTGCGCGGCCCGTCGATCATGCCCGGCGGCCAGCGCGACGCGTACGACCTGGTCGAGCCGATCCTCAAGCAGATCGCCGCGAAGGCGCCGTCGGACGGCGAGCCGTGTGTCGCATACATGGGGCCGGACGGTGCGGGCCACTACGTGAAGATGGTCCACAACGGCATCGAATACGGCGACATGCAGCTGATCGCCGAAAGCTACGCCGTGCTGAAGGACGTCGCGGGCCTGACCAACGACGAACTCGGCGCGGTGTACACCGAGTGGAACCAGGGCGAGCTCGACAGCTACCTGATCGAGATCACGTCGAAGATCTTCGGCAAGAAGGACGAAGAAACCGGCAAGCACCTCGTCGACGTGATCCTCGATCGCGCTGCGCAGAAGGGCACCGGCAAGTGGACGAGCCAGAACGCGCTGGATCTGGGTGTGCCGCTGCCGCTGATCACCGAGTCGGTGTTCGCGCGCGTGCTGTCGTCGCTGAAGACCGAGCGCGTCGCGGCCAGCAAGATCCTGTCGGGCCCGGCCGCCGCGCCGTTCGACGGCGATCGCGCCGCGTTCGTCGAAGCGGTGCGCCGCGCGCTGTACCTGAGCAAGGTGATCTCGTACGCGCAGGGCTTCGCGCAACTGCGCACGGCGTCCGAAGAGTATGGCTGGAACCTCGATCTCGGGACGATCGCGAAGATCTTCCGCGCGGGCTGCATCATCCGCGCGCGCTTCCTGCAGAAGATCACGGACGCGTACGCGAAGGATCCCGCGCTCGCGAACCTGCTGCTCGACCCGTACTTCAAGGACATCGCCGCGAATTACCAGACGGCGCTGCGCGACGTCGTGGTGGCCGCGGTGAAGGCAGGCGTGCCGGTGCCGGCGTTCGCGTCGGCGGTCGCGTACTTCGACAGCTACCGTTCCGAGCGGCTGCCGGCGAACCTTGTGCAGGCGCAGCGCGACTTCTTCGGCGCGCATACGTTCGAGCGTACCGACAAGCCGGGCAGCTTCCACGCGAACTGGTCGTAACCGGCGGGCGAGGATGGCATTGTTGCGAAATTCTATTCTTTGAGTAGGGTTTTTCGTTCCCGGATGCCGGAATTGTTGGCTTCGAGGAAACAGTGTTTTCGTTCTTTCATGGTTTTCCCTAGGTGATCTCGGGACTAAACTTTGTTCCATCGCTGCAGACATGGTGTGTGCGGCGGAGCAAAAAAATCCCGGAGGTAATCATGAAATCGCTGATCGCAACGTTCGCTGCTGCTGCTGTCCTCGCCGTTCCCGCCGTCTCGTTCGCCCAACAGAACGCCCCCGTCACCCGTGCGCAGGTGAAGGCCGAACTGGCCCAGCTGCAACAGGCCGGCTACAAGCTGGGCAGCGACCGTACCGACTACCCGGCAGGCATCCAGGCAGCCGAAGCCCGCGTGAACCCGCAACAAAACGTGGCCGCTGCCGATACGAGCGGCTATGGTGCGCAACCGGCCGCCCAGCAGGAATCGGGCGCTCCGGCGGCCGCCAAGACCGGCTGGCAGGTCAAGCGCGTGTCGGATGGCGCACCGGTCTACAAGGGTCGTTAATCGGCATCGATCGCCGGGCCGCATGTGCGGCTTGATATGACCCCACGCAGTATCCGCAGCCCGTCGTTCCGCATCACGGAACGACGGGCTGTTTTCATTGGGGGCGCCCGCCGTGTCAATGCAGCGGCCGCGGCCCGCGGCCGATGTCCCGGAACAGCGCGTCGGCCGGTTCCAGCGCCTGCAGCCAGGCCTCGTCGTAGCCGCTCAGCGTGTCGAGCGCGTCGCGCAGCCGCTCGATCGCAAGTACCGGCAGCTCGACGCTGTGCCGCGTGGCGCCGCTCAGGTGTGCGACGCTCGCCAGCTGGACGAGTGCGTCCGCCGCTTCGGCGACGTCCGTCGCGAACAGCAGGTGCCGGTTGAGCAATTCGACGAGGCCGCTGGAACCGGCGAAATCCTCGGCGTTGAGCTGCACGGACAGAAACGTCGCATTGTTCATGGTTTTTCTCCTCGTTATCGCGGGGTCGTGCGGTGCACCTCCGAGTATAGGAGGCGGCCGGAGGCGGGGTGGAGGTTGTGGGCGAGACACGGCCGTCGGTTGCGGAACGGCGGCCTGACGCCGCTTCGGACGCCCTGCGGGATGCGGCTCGCGGCCCGCCGACACGTGTCTGCGAGACCGCAAGATTGTTGCCGGATCGGGCGCCTGTCGCGGTCCTGACCACGACAGATGGTATCTTTGACGGCCGGGACAACGCGAAAATGGCGCGAAAAAGGGGCCGGTGAGCCCGTTCGCGCCGACGTCCCGCTGTGGAAACTGACGGCCGCGAGAGCGGTCGGATACTGGTTGGTCCGGCCTCTGGCCGGACATCGTGCGTCGCACGCCGGAGGGCGGTGGGCGGCGCAACGACGCAAATCCGGGAGGACCCTTGAGAAAAACGATTCCGATCCACGATGCGCTGGCGCGCTGGTTGCCGCAGGCGGCGCTCGTCGCCGCGGCTGCCGCGCTGACGGGCTGTACGATGACGCCGTGGACCGACAGCTGGCAGCCGGTACGACCGTCGACGCCGGCGTCGGTCGCCACGCCGGGCGTGATCGCCGGCTATTACCGCGTGAACCCGGGCGATACGCTTGCCGGCGTCGCCGCCGCCTACGGGCAGCGCGTGCAGGACGTGGCCAGCTGGAACCACATGTCGCCGAATGACGCCGTATCGCCCGGCCAGGTGCTGCGCGTCGCGCCGCCGCCTGCCGCGACCTCGCTCGGGCAGGCGCCCGCCGCGGCCGCGCAACCGGGCTCGCTGGCCTGGCCGGCCACGGGCATGGTCGCCGCGCCATTCCTGGCCGGCAAGACGCGCGGCATCGTGATCGCCGCGACCGGGCCCGACCGTTCGGTGCGGGCGGCGGCAAACGGGCGCGTGGTCTACGCCGGGTCCGGCGTCAAGGCATACGGCCCGCTGGTGATCCTGAAGCACGACAACGGCCTCATCACGGCCTACGGGCACAACGGCAAGCTGCTCGTCAACGAAGGCGACGCGGTGCGCGCGGGCCAGCCGGTCGCCGAGATGGGCACCGACGCGAGCGGTCGCGCGACGTTCGACTTCGAAGTCCGGCAGAACGGCAAGGTCGTCGATCCGATGAACTTCCTGCCGCGCAACGGCGGCTGACGCGCTGCGTCACGGCGTGTGCGCCGCGCGGCGCACACGTTCCCGTCTTCACCCTTCCTTGAGCTCCGCGGTGCCGGACTGCCTCGCATGATTGCCGAGCCAGCGAATGCCCAGCGCGAGTCCCGCCGCGCCGAGCGCGATGAGCGAACACTGGATCGCGACCGGCACGTACCCGTGCGGTCGCGGATCGACGAACGGATAGGGATACCAGTTCTCCAGCGCGCCGCGCACGAGCGTATAGCCGAGATAGACGACCGGAAAGCCGAGCCACGCGAGCGCGCTGCGCCACGCGATCGGCGAGCGCGGTTCCACGTACAGCCAGTCGCACAGCACCACGAGCGGCACGATCCGGTGCAGGACCCAGTTGTTGAGGGCCGGCGTGACGTGGCGCAACGCATCGAGCCGCGCGAGCAGCAGTTCGTAGACGATCGCGGTGATCAGCACGTAGAGCACGGCGGCGCCGCGCATCGATTCGTAGCGCGCCGAGCCGGGACGCGTGACACGCGACAGCCCCACGACCAGCATGGCCGCGGCATAGAGGCTGCTCAGTTGCGTGAAGTAGCTGAAGTAGTTGCCGAGATGGAAGGCAGGCATGCCCCAGTAGCCGGCGACGCTGTGCAGCGTGGTCGACACCGCGAGCAACGCGGCGATCAGCCGGTAGGCCGCAACGAAGAACGCTTTGCTCATGATGCCCGCGCAACGTCGCACCAAAGCTTCATCGTGCCACAGCCGCTGGCGCGCGCGATTCGGACTTTCCATATGGCGGGCCAGTGGACGGGCCGAGCGAATTCCTCGGATATTTGATCCGGCCGGACAACGCCGGTCGCGCGTGAGGCTACAATCGGGGCAGCCGCCGGGGGCTGCCGTCAACCGCGGCATGTGGCGGCCCCGCATACCACACGAGAAATTACGAGACACAGCATGAAAAACATCCTCGCGAAACAGACGCGTTACAGCTCACCCGCGATCTTCTTCCACTGGGCCATCTTCCTGCTGGTGGCACTGGCCTACCTGGCCATCGAGATTCGCGGCCCGAAAGGCAGCGACAGTCGCGTGTTCTGGATGAACGTGCACTTGCTGGCCGGTACCTTCGTGCTCGTGCTGTCGGTGCTGCGCGTGCTGTGGCGCATGATCAGCCGCGTGCCGGACGCCATTCCGCAGACGACGCTGCTCAAGTGGCTGTCGAAGCTCGCGCATTTCGCGCTGTATGTATTCATCATCGCGCAGCCGCTGCTCGGCATCATGCTGATCAACATGGGCGGCAAGCCCGTGTCGCTCGACTGGATCGGCGTGTCGTTCACGCTGTTCGGACCGGACAAGGCGCTGCGGCCGACGATCAAGGAAGCGCACGAACTGATCGGTAACGCGTTCTACTTCGTGATCGGCCTGCATGCGCTGGCCGCGCTTTATCATCACTTCATCCGGCGCGACGACGTGCTGCGACGCATGGCACCGTGATGGCCGCGCGCTGAAGCCGCGCAGCAGCCGGGGGCGCATGGTTGTATCGACAACCATGCGCCCCCGGTCCGTTTACCGCGATGCGCGACTGGCCATCGCGGCGAACATTCTGTAACATCTCGGCTGCTTTTACATTCCGCTTACGCATCGCCGCGCATGCTGCACCGACATCGTCACCTGACCGCCTGGCTCGGCGTGTTCGCGATCTGGCTCGCGATCGCGGCGCCGCTGGTGTCGCAGTGGCGCATCGCGCAGGCGGCCACTCCTGACTCAATCGTCTGCAGTGCAGAGCATGGCGCACACCGCGCGCCCGATGCGGGCCGCGCGCACGACCATGCACTGCATCTCGATGCGTGCGGCTATTGCGGCTTCTTCGCGCACAGTCCCGCGATCGGCGGCGCGGCCGCCGCATCGTTCGCCTTCGTCCCCCCTGATGCCGTTTCCGCCGCCGCGCCGCATGCGGTCGCGGCACGCGCCGACCGCTATCCGCGCGCGTACCCACGCGCACCGCCCGAGCGCGCCTGACGCGCTGTCTTCCGTTCCATTCATCGCCGATATCCGTGCGGTCCGTCGAGGCCGCGTGGAGGGCGTCACTCGGGCTTTCGATCATGACCATTCTTTCCTTGCGCGCGCCGAGGGCGGCGCGCCATTCCCGTGCGCGGCGCGTGCCGCGCATGCTGAAACTCACCGTTCCCGCGCTGGCCGTCGGCGCGATGACCGCCGCCGCGGCCGCGACCGAATCCGCGCAGGCCGCCGGTGCGCCGACGGACGACGCGGCCGTGCTGCTGCCGCCCGTCGAAGTCGTGGCGTCGCCGTTGACGACGCCGCTCGTCGTCGTCACGGATCCGAAGACGCCGCGCCAGCCGCTGCCGGCGAGCGACGGTGCGGACTACCTGAAGACGATTCCCGGCTTCACGTCGATCCGTAGCGGCGGGACCAACGGCGACCCCGTGCTGCGCGGGATGTTCGGGTCGCGGTTGAACATCCTCGCGAACGGGATGCCGACGCTCGGCGCGTGCCCGAACCGGATGGATGCGCCGACCTCGTATATCGCGCCGGAAAGCTATGACAAGGTCACCGTCGTGAAGGGCCCGCAGACGGTGCTGTACGGCCCCGGCGCATCGGCCGGCACCGTGCTGTTCGAACGCGTGACGCCGCGCTTCGAGCGCCCCGGCATGCGCTTCGACGGCAGCGTGGTCGGCGGATCGTTCGGCCGCAACGATCAGAACGTCGACGTGACGGCCGGCACGCCGGACGTCTACGGCCGCGTGATCGCGAACCATGCGCATGCGCAGGACTACGAGGACGGCAACGGCAACACCGTGCCGTCGCAATGGGACAAGTGGAACGCGGACGCGGCGCTGGGCTGGACGCCCGACGATCACACGCGCGTCGAACTGACGGCGGGCACCGGTGACGGTTATGCGCGCTACGCGGGGCGCGGGATGGACGGCGCGCATTTCCGTCGCGAGACGTTCGGCCTGTCGTTCGACAAGCGGCATCTCGGCGACGTGCTCGACCGGATCGAAGCGCGCGTGTACTACAACGAAGCCGACCACGTGATGGACAACTACACGCTGCGGCAACCCGACCCGACCAGCAGCATGCCGATGCGAATGGCATCCGAGGTGCGGCGCCGCACGCTTGGTGCGCGGGCGGCCGCGACGTTCCGATTCGGCGACGACTTCAAGCTCGTGACCGGCGTCGATGCGCAGTCGAACCGGCTCGATTCGCGCTCGGCGATGGGGCGACAGAACTACGGCGACCAGCCGTGGGATGCGCAGGCGACGATGTGGAATGCCGGCGCGTTCGGCGAGCTGACGTGGTATGCGAGCGATGCGTCGCGCGTGATCGGCGGCGCGCGGGTCGACTACGCGAGCGCGCGCGACAAGCGTGCGACGACGCGCGGGATGATGTCGAGCAAGCCGAACCCGACCTTCGACGACGATCGCGCGCGCGTGCTGCCGAGCGGTTTCGTGCGGTACGAGCGCGATCTCGCCGCGCTGCCGGTCACGTGGTACGCGGGGATCGGTCACGCGGAACGCTATCCGGACTACTGGGAGCTGTTCTCCGCGAAGCGCGGGCCGGCCGGTTCGATCAACGCGTTCTCGGCGGTGCAGCCGGAGAAGACCACGCAGCTCGACATCGGTGCGCAGTACAAGAGCGACCGGTTCGATGCGTGGGTGTCGGCCTACGCAGGATATGTGCAGGACTACATCCTGTTCAACTACGCGACCGGGATGATGGGGCCGACCACGCAGGCGACCAACGTCAACGCGCAGATCATGGGCGGCGAAGCCGGCGTGTCGTGGCGGCCGGTCGCACCGCTGCGCGTCGAGACGTCGCTCGCGTATGCGTGGGGGCGCAACGCGACGAGCGGCGATCCGCTGCCGCAGATGCCGCCGCTCGAGGCCCGCTTCGGGCTCGAATACACGCGCGGCGCATGGTCGGCCGGCGGCCTGTGGCGGGTCGTTGCGCCGCAGCATCGCTATGCCGTGAACGAAGGCAACGTGGTCGGCAAGGACTTCGGTCCGAGCGCCGGCTTTGGCGTGCTGTCGTTGCATGCGCAGTACAACGTCAGCAAGAAGGTGCAGATCTCGGTGGGCATCGACAACGTACTGAACAAGGCCTACACCGAGCATCTGAACCTCGCCGGCAATGCGGGCTTCGGCTATCCGGCGAACGCGCCGGTGATGGAGCCGGGGCGCACGGCATGGGTGCGTGTGAGCGCGAAGCTGTAACGCGCGGCGCGCGTGTGCGATGCAGCATGCGCACGCGTGAACGCAGCCCCGCCCGAATGGGCGGGGCGCGTCAACCGATTAGAGAACCGTATCTAGTCAGGGCGCAAACGTTCGCGACTCGTGATTCACTCCTGTACTCGACGCACACGTTGCCCGCGACCGTCCCGTTCGCGACCCGCCGTGCGCGTCGATCCGATCTCATTCGCACCGGCAGCACAATAATCAGGAGAACATACATGGCCAGATCGATGCGTTCCAGGGTGGTGGCAGGGGCAGTGGCTTGCGCGATGAGCGTCGCGCCGTTCGCGGGGACGACCGCGCTGATGACGCTCGCGACGACGCACGCGGCGATGGCGGCAACCGCGCCGGCGGACGACTACGCGGCGACGCGTTATCCGATCATCCTCGTGCACGGGCTCACCGGCACCGACAAGTACGCGGGCGTGCTCGAGTACTGGTACGGCATCCAGGAGGACCTGCAGCAGCATGGCGCGACCGTCTACGTCGCGAACCTGTCGGGGTTCCAGAGCGACGACGGGCCGAACGGGCGCGGCGAACAACTGCTCGCTTACGTAAAGACGGTGCTCGCGGCGACCGGTGCGACCAAGGTGAACCTGGTCGGTCACAGCCAGGGCGGCCTCACGTCGCGCTACGTCGCGGCCGTCGCGCCCGATCTCGTCGCGTCGGTGACGACGATCGGCACGCCGCATCGCGGCTCGGAGTTCGCCGACTTCGTGCAGGGCGTGCTTGCCTACGATCCGACCGGATTGTCGTCGTCGGTGATCGCGGCGTTCGCCAATGTGTTCGGTATCCTGACGAGCAGCAGCAACAACGCCAACCAGGACGCGCTCGCCTCACTGAAGACGCTGACGACTTCCCAGGCCGCCACGTACAACCAGAATTACCCGAGCGCGGGCCTCGGCGCGCCGGGCAGCTGCCAGACGGGTGCGCCGACGGAAACCGTCGGTGGCAATACGCACCTGCTGTATTCGTGGGCCGGCACGGCGATCCAGCCGACCGTCTCCGCGTTCGGCGTGACGGGCGCGACGGACACCAGCACGATTCCGTTGATCGACCCGGCGAACGCGCTGGACCTGTCGACGCTTGCGTTGTTCGGCACGGGCACGGTGATGATCAATCGCGCCTCGGGCCAGAACGACGGGCTCGTGTCGAAGTGCAGTGCGCTTTACGGGAAGGTGCTGAGCACGAGCTACAAGTGGAACCATCTCGACGAGATCAACCAGTTGCTCGGCGTACGCGGCGCGAATGCGGAAGATCCGGTCGCGGTGATCCGCACGCATGCGAACCGGCTGAAGCTCGCGGGCGCATGATCGATGACGGCACGTGAAGGACGCGCGCCGCTGGCGCGGTGCGTAGCGGTCTATGGCGCGATGGGGCTGGTGGCGATCGCCGGCGTCGCGATCTGGAGCGGCACGGCATCGCATCGCGGCGCCGACGCGACGCATGCGGCGGCCGATGCGGCAGTGCTCGGCGGTACGCGCGCCGCACCGCCGCAGGCCGCATTGCCCGCGAGCGCGGGCCTGCCGCCGCCGCTCGCCGGTTCCAATGCGCCGAGGCTGCCGCTCGATGCCGGCGGCCATCTCGCGAAGTCGCGCGCGGTGCGCGATTTCTTCGACTACTGCCTGACCGCGCGCAGCGACCTGAACGCGGCCGCGCTCGACGCACTCGTCGTGCGCGAGATCGCCGCACAGCTCGACGGCACGGCGGCGCAACCCGAGGCGCTCGACGTCTGGCATCGTTATCGCGCGTATCTCGACGCGCTGGCGAAGCTGCCGGAGGCGGGCGCGGTCGACAAGTCCGATCTCGGTGCGCTGCAGCTCGCGCTCGATCAGCGTGCGTCGATCGCGTCGCGCGCGCTCGGCGACTGGAGCCAGCCGTTCTTCGGCTCGGAGCAGTGGCGGCAGCGATACGATCTCGCGCGGCTGAAGATTGCGCAGGACCGCACGCTGACGGATGCACAGAAGGCGGAGCGGCTCGCAGCGCTCGCGCAGCAGATGCCCGCCGACGAACGCGCGGCACGGCAGAAGGCCGACCGGCAGCAGGCCGCGATCGAGCAGATCGCGCAGTTGCAGAAGAGCGGGGCGACGCCGGACGCAATGCGCGCGCAATTGACGCAGACACTTGGCCCGGAAGCCGCCGCGCGCGTCGCGCAGATGCAGGAGGACGACGCATCGTGGCAGAGCCGCTACGCCGACTATGCGGCGCAGCGCGCGCAGATCGGCACGGCCGGATTGTCGCCGCAGGATCGCGACGCGCAGATCGCCGCGCTGCGGCAGCGCATGTTCACGAAGCCCGGCGAAGCGATGCGCGCGGCGTCGCTCGACCGCGGCGCGGCCGCCGCGCAGTGACGCACACGGTCATGCCGCGCGCGTGACGTGCCGCGGCAGATGCTGTTCGATGGTTGCCGCGAGCGTATCGAACGCGGGGCCGATGCCTTCGTGCGCGACGCACGCATAGCCGAGCAGCAGTCCGCGCCGCGCTGTGTCCAGGCTGCTGTAGTAGCTGGTCAGCGGACGCACGATCACACCTGCGTCGAATGCGCTTTGCGTGACCGCGCGATCGTCGCACGTGTCGGGCAGGCCGAGCACCAGATGCAGGCCGGCCTCGTCGCCCATCACGGGCAGCGCGTCGCCGAAGCGCGCATGGATCGCATCGATCAGCAATTGCCGGCGCTCGCCGTACAGCGTGCGCATTCGCCTGACGTGTGAAGTCAGGTGCCCGTCCATGATGAATTCGGCGAGCACGGCCTGCTGCATCAGCTGGCCCTCGCGATACAGTTCCGACAACCCGGTGCGGAACGTGTCGACAAGATGCTCCGGCACGACCATGTAGCCCATCCGCAGGCCCGGGAACAGCATCTTGCCGAGGCTGCCGACGTAGATCACGCGGCCGCCGTCGTCGAGGCCCTGCAGCGACGCGAGCGGGCGGCTGCCGTAGCGGAATTCGCTGTCGTAGTCGTCCTCGATGATCCAGCAGCGGTGCTGGCGCGCGTACTCGAGCAGCATCCGGCGCCGTGCGAGACTCATCACCATACCGAGCGGATACTGGTGCGACGGCGTGACGAGCACGAGCCGCGGCGGATGCTGCATGTCGCTCGCGCTCGGATCGATGCCTTCCTGGTCGACCGGCACCGGCGTGAGCGCGAGGCCGGTCGCCTGCAGCACGCTGCGCACACCCCAGTAGCACGGCTCCTCGACCCACGCGCGATCGCCGATGTCGGACAGCAACCGCACCGCAAGGTCGATCGACTGGTGAATGCCGGTCGTGATGATCACCTGGTCCGGCGAGCATTTGACCGAGCGCGCGACGCGCAGGTAGTCGGCGAGCGCACGGCGCAGCGGCCGGTAGCCGCCGCCCGGCGAATAGGTCAGCAATTCGGGATTCGCTTCTTTCCACAGGCGTGCCTGCAGGCGGCTCCATGTCCGGCTCGGGAATTCCGACACATCCGGCACGCCCGGCATGAACGCGCCCCACTGGCGCCGCGACACGCCCGCATGCTCGATCAACTGCCGTCCGCGCATCGACAGGTCGCCTTGTGCGTCCTGCTGCGCCGCCGCACCGGCGTCGGACGGCGGCGGCGCGGCGCCCGGCACGCGGATCGCGGCCGCGTCCGGGCGCGTGTCGGCCACATAGGTGCCGCTCCCGGTCGTCGTCAGCACATAGCCTTCGGCCGTCAACTGGTCGTACACGTGCAGCACGGTATTGCGCGCGATCGACAGGTCTGCCGCGAGGGTGCGCGAACTGGGCAGCTTCGTCCCTGGCCCTAATTCCCCGGTAAGAATCGCTTGCTGCATCAGTTGCAGCAACTGCCGATACATCGGCTCGGACGAGCTGCGGTCGAGACGGGCGGAGAGCCAGTCGGCCAGGATCACGGTATCCAAAGTGGTCCTACTAGGAATATTGAAATGGTTCCCTATTGTAGAACCGTACGCACCGTATAGTGGGTTCATCTCAAAAACGTTTGTCGCGCAGCAAGGGGACAGCCACGATGAAGTCCGATGATGTGATCGTCAGCTTTCGCGGCGTGCGGAAGACCTACGACGGCGAGACGCTGGTCGTCAAATCGCTCGACCTCGACATCCACCGAGGGGAATTCCTGACGCTGCTCGGGCCGTCCGGCTCGGGCAAGACCACCTGCCTGATGATGCTGGCGGGCTTCGAGTTTCCGACGGGCGGCGAGATCCGCCTCGACGGCGAACTGCTGAACACCGTGCCGCCGCACAAGCGCAACATCGGCATGGTGTTCCAGAACTACGCGCTGTTTCCGCACCTGACGGTCGAGCAGAACGTCGCGTATCCGCTGTCGGTGCGCAAGCTGCCGCCGGCCGAGCGCGCGGAGCGCGTCGCGCATGCGCTGAAGATGGTGCAGATGGAGCGTTTCGCGAAACGCTATCCAGCGCAGTTGTCGGGCGGCCAGCAGCAGCGCATCGCGCTCGCGCGGGCGCTCGTGTTCGAGCCCAAGCTCGTGCTGATGGACGAGCCGCTCGGCGCGCTCGACAAGCAGTTGCGCGAACACATGCAGTACGAACTGAAGGCGCTGCACGAGAAGCTCGGCGTGACTTTCGTCTACGTGACGCACGACCAGGGCGAGGCGCTGACGATGTCCGATCGCGTCGCGGTGTTCGACAAGGGCATCGTGCAGCAGCTCGATACCGTCGACCGCCTGTACGAATCGCCGTGCAACGAATTCGTCGCGAACTTCATCGGCGACAGCAACCGGCTGCGCGGCACCATCGCGCGCGTTGACGGCGAATTCTGCGAATTCCGCCTCGACGACGGCACGCAGCTCGTCGGTCGCCGCATCGGCGACGCGGCCGAAGGCGCGCCGGCCGTCGCATGCATCCGGCCCGAACGCATGAGCCTCGCGAACGGCCACGCGAACGGCACCGCCAACCGCGTGACCGGCGAGGCGCGCAGTCTCATCTATTTCGGCGATCACGTGCGCATGCGCTGCGCGCTGCCGGGCCAGGACGAATGCTTCGTGAAGGTGCCGCTCGGCACGGGCGCGCTCGACGCGTTCTCGCCCGGCGCGCCGGTATCGCTCGCATTCGCGCCCGAGCATCTGCGCGTATTCGCCTGACGCAGGGTTTTCCCGCTTTATCGCAGCACGTCGTCAACAACAACTGCCCACTTCCACCACGAGAGGAGAGGAACCATCATGAACGGAGCAAGCACTACCGCGCGTCGCACCGCGCTCGCACTGGCGCTCGCCGTCGTCGGCGCATCGGCCACGGCGGCCGAACTCACGGTCGTCAACTTCGGCGGCGCGAACGGCGACGCACAGAAGGCCGCATTCAACCAGCCGTTCGAGAAGGCGACCGGCAACAAGGTCACGGCCGTCGAGTACAACGGCGAGCAGGCGAAAGTGAAGGCGATGGTCGAGGCGAAGCACGTCAACTGGGACGTGGTCGAAGTCGAATCGGGCGACCTGAACCGCGGCTGCGACGAAGGGCTGTACGAAAAGCTCGACTGGTCGAAGATCGCGAAGAAGTCCGACCTGATTCCCGAATCGCCGCAGGTGTGCGGCGTCGGCTTCTTCGTGTGGTCGACCGCGCTGTCGTACAACGCGGACAAGCTGAAGACCGCGCCGACCGGCTGGGCCGATTTCTGGAACGTGAAGAAATTCCCGGGCAAGCGCGGCATGCGCAAGGGCGCGCGCTACAACCTCGAGTTCGCGCTGATGGCCGACGGCGTCGCGACGAAGGACGTGTACAAGGTGCTCGGCACGAAGGCCGGCCAGGACCGCGCGTTCAAGAAGCTCGACGAGCTGAAGCCGTACATCCAGTGGTGGGAAGCGGGCGCGCAGCCGCCGCAGTTCCTGGTGGCCGGCGACGTCGTGATGTCGACCGCGTACAACGGCCGTATCGATGCCGCGCAGAAGGAAGGCAAGAACCTGAAGGTCGTGTGGAACGGCAGCATCTACGACCTCGACTACTGGGCGATTCCGAAGGGCTCGCCGAACAAGGCGCTGGCCGAGCAGTACATCGCGTACACGCTGACGCCGAAGCCGCAGCAAGGGTATGCGCAGCACATCGCGTACGGCCCGACGAACATCGCGGCGATCAAGTCGCTCGACGCGAAGACGCTCGCGAACCTGCCGAACTCGCCGGCCAACGGCAAGAACGCGGTGCTGGAGGACATCGGCTTCTGGACCGACCACAGCGACGAGCTCGAGCAGCGCTTCGCCGCGTGGGCGACGAAGTAACCGCTACTCAGGTGTCCTGATGCAACCTGCCGCGCGGCGCATCGACTGCGTCGCGCGGCATTCCGCCGGATCGAGCCCGGCCGGAGAGAACCGTTGAACACGATGACGATCGCTCCTTCCTCGCCGTCGACGGCCGCGCTCAAGCGCGAGCTGAAGGCCGCCGAGGCCCGCAAGCGCACGATGGCGCTGCTGCTGATCGCGCCGCTCGCGATCTTCCTGCTGCTCATCTTCGTCGTGCCGATCGGCACGCTGCTCACGCGCGCGGTGCAGAACCCCGAGATCGCGACCGCGCTGCCGAACACGATCGCCGCGCTGTCGGGCTGGGACCGCAAGGTGCCACCGGCCGACGCCGCGTATGCCGCGCTCGCGGCCGACATGACGAAGGTCGCCGACAGCGAGGCGATGGGCGCACTCGCGCGGCGCCTGAACACCGAGATTCCCGGCTACCGCTCGCTCGTCGCGAAGACGGCGCGCGCGATGCCGCTGAAAGGCGACAACGACGCGGCGCTGACGCCCGCACAAACGCGCGCGAAACTGATCGATCTCGATTCGCGCTGGGGCGACGTCGCGTACTGGCAGTCGATCGCGAAGAACGGCAGCCAGATGTCGCCGTTCTACCTGCTCGCCGCGCTCGACCACAAGCAGGACGGCTTCGGCCGGATCGTGCAGGCCGATCCCGATCAGTCGATCTATCTCGCGATCTTCGGCCGCACGTTCGTGATCGGCGTCGCGGTCACGCTGTTCGCGCTGCTGCTCGGCTATCCGCTCGCATACTGGATCTCGACGCTGTCGGAGCGCCGCGCGAACCTCGTGATGATCCTCGTGCTGATTCCGTTCTGGACCTCGGTGCTCGTGCGCGTCGCCGCGTGGATCGTGCTGCTGCAGAGCGAAGGGCTCATCAACACGGCGCTGATCGGCAGCGGGCTGATCTCGCATCCGCTGACGCTGCTGTTCAACCGCGTCGGCGTGTACATCTCGATGACGCACATCCTGCTGCCGTTCATGATCCTGCCGCTCTACAGCGTGATGAAGTCGATCCCGCCGACCTACCAGCGCGCGGCCGTGTCGCTCGGCAGCCATCCGTTCGCCGCGTTCTGGCGTGTATATGTGCCGCAGACCTATCCGGGCGTCGGCGCCGGCGCGCTGCTCGTGTTCATCCTGGCGATCGGCTACTACATCACGCCCGCGCTGCTCGGCGGGCCGAACGACCAGATGGTCAGCTACTACGTCGCGTACTTCACGAACGTGACGATCAACTGGGGCATGGCGTGCGCGCTCGGCGGGCTGCTGCTCGCGGCGACGCTGGTGCTGTATGCGGTATATGGGCGCTTCACGCGCACCAACGTGAGCCTCGGCTGAGCGCCGCGCACAACGAAACGGGAAGGGGATGCCGACCATGAAACTCGCCAGGCCGCTGTTCGCGCCGCACATGTCGTTCGTCGAGCGCGCGTGGTACGTCGCGCTGCGCGTGCTCGTCGTGCTGACGCTGCTGTACCTGATCCTGCCGGTGCTCGCCATCGTGCCGCTGTCGTTTTCGTCGAGCACGTTCCTCGTCTATCCGATCCCGGGCTTCTCGATGCGCTGGTACGAGAACCTGATCGCGTCGGACGAGTGGCGGATGGCCGCGAAGAACAGCTTCATCGTCGCGCCGTCGGCGACCGTCGTCGCGACCGTGCTCGGCACGCTCGCCGCGATCGGCCTCACGAAGGCGGACTTCCGCGGCAAGGGGCTCCTGATGGCCGTGCTGCTGTCGCCGATGATCGTGCCCGTGGTCGTGGTCGGCGTCGGCATGTATCTGTTCTTCGCGCCGCTCGGGCTCGCGAATACCTACACGGGGCTGATCGCCGCGCACGCGGCGCTCGGCGTGCCGTTCGTCGTGACGACGGTGGCCGCGACGCTGCAGGGCTTCAACCAGAACCTGGTGCGCGCGAGCCTGTCGCTCGGCGCGAATCCCGTCACGACGTTCTTCCGCGTGACGCTGCCGGTGATCGCGCCGGGCGTGATGTCGGGTGCGCTGTTCGCGTTCGCGACGTCGTTCGACGAAGTCGTCGTCACGCTGTTCCTCGCGGGCGCGGATCAGACGACGCTGCCGCGCCAGATGTTCACCGGCATTCGCGAGAACATCAGCCCGACGATCGCCGCGCTCGCGACGATCCTGATCATCTTCTCGACGAGCCTGCTGCTCGCGCTCGAATGGCTGCGCGGACGCAACGCGCGACGCGCGGTGTCGTGACGGCCGGAAGCGCAGCGTCCGGCGCGCCGTCGATCGTTGCGTTTTCAACGATGCCGCGCACTCGACGCGGTGCACCGAAGCTTTCGTTTCGCTGACTGACGACGCGGTCGCCTGCACGTTCGATGCGGCTCTGCAACAATACGGCTCGCGGTGCCGCGCGTTCCGTTCGTGCAGCAGGGACGCGCGGTGCCGCGCCGCTCAATCCGCGACGCCGCGCGTCGCTCGTCAGCCGAGCCTCATCTTGTCCGAATTCGCATCCCCTGCCGGCGCCCGGGAGCCGGCCGTCAACTGGCGCGCGATGTCCGCCGTGCTGCTGGCCGTCGCGCTCGCGACGCTCGACACGGCAATCGCGAACACCGCGCTGCCCGCGATCGCAACCGACCTGCACGCGTCGCCGGCCGCGTCGGTGTGGATCATCAACGCCTACCAGCTCGCGATGGTCGCGACGCTGCTGCCGTTCGCGTCGCTCGGCGACATCGTCGGTCACAAGCGCGTGTATGTCGCGGGCCTCGCGGTGTTCACGCTCGCGTCGCTCGGCTGCTCGCTCGCGGCGACGCTGCCGCAGCTGACGGCGGCGCGGATCGTGCAGGGCTTCGGCGCGAGCGCGATCATGAGCGTGAACGTCGCGCTGATCCGCAACCTGTTTCCCGCGCACCGGCTCGGGCGCGGCGTCGGCTTCAACGCACTGGTCGTCGGCGTGTCGTTCGCCGTGGGGCCGACGATCGCGTCGCTGATCCTGTCGGTGGCCGCCTGGCCGTGGCTGTTCGCGGTGAACGTGCCGCTCGGCGTGCTCGCGCTTGCCGTGGCGATTCCGTCGCTGCCGCAGACGGCGCGCGGCAAGCATGCGTTCGATCCGCTCGCCGCGCTGTTCAACGTGATCACGTTCGCATCGCTGATCTTCGCGCTCGGCGAATTCGCGCAGCGCGGGCCGCTGTCCGTCGTGTTCGCGGCTGCCGCGGTCGCGCTCGCGTTCGGGGCGCTGTTGATCCGCCGCCAGGCCGGGCATCCGGCGCCGATGTTGCCGGTCGACCTGTTCCGCCGGCCGGTGTTCACGCTGTCCGCGCTGACGGCCGTATGCGCGTTCGCCGCGCAGGGGCTCGCGTTCGTGTCGCTGCCGTTCTACTTCGAAACCGTCCTGCATCGCGACGCGGTGGAGACGGGCTTCCTGATGACGCCATGGTCGGCGATCGTCGCGCTCGCCGCGCCGATCGCGGGCCGGCTTTCGGATCGCTATCCGCCCGGATTGCTCGGGGCGATCGGGCTCGCGCTGCTGAGCGCGGGGATGGTGTCGCTTGCCGCGCTGCCGGCGGCGCCGAACGTCGTCGACATCGGCTGGCGGATGATGCTGTGCGGCGCGGGCTTCGGTTTCTTCCAGTCGCCGAACCTGAAGGCGTTGATGTCGAGCGCGCCGCCCGAGCGCAGCGGCGGCGCGAGCGGCATCATCGCGACCGCGCGGCTGATCGGGCAGGCGACCGGCGCGGCGCTCGTCGCGCTGTCGTTCGGAATCGCCGGGCGTCACGGGCCGACGCTCGCGCTGATGCTCGGTGCGGGCTTTGCCGGCGCCGCGAGCGTCGCGAGCGGGCTGCGGCTCTTCGCACCGTCGCATCGGGCCGGCGCGCCGGTCGCATCGGTCGCGGCGACGCCGGCGAAGGAGCCGGCGACGGAGTAGCGTTCCGTACGCGCCCGCTGCCCGCGAGTTTCACGGCCGGCGCGCGGCGAACGACCGCCGCGCGCCGGCCTTCGCATCACGCTCAGAAGCCGCCCGTCTGGATCAGCTTGTTGAGGTTCGCGATGTTCAGGCTGCCGAAGCCGGTCGTCAGATCCCAGCCGGTGCCTGCCTGGTAGCCGTACCCCTGATAGCCGTTGTTCCCCGACACGACGTCATAGCGCACGAGCGACGGATTCGACGGAACGTCCGCATAGAACTTGCCGGCCGGGAAGCCGAGACCCGTGCCGTTCGCCGCGAGCAGACGCGCCCAGAAACCGGTGAAGATCGGCGCGGCGAGGCTCGTGCCGCCGATCTGCTGCAGCTGGCCGTAGTTGTAGATGTACGCGCCCGTGCTTTGCGCGGCGTCGAACGATACATCGGGCAACTGACGATTGCTGCCCGACTGCCACGCCGGCGCCGGCAGGACCGTGCTGACGCCGCCGCCCGTGGCCCACAGCTTGCCGTTCCCGTCGAGACCTTCGTTCCACACCGTTTCGTTCGAGAATGCGCCCGCCGACGTGGTGTACAACGTCGTGCCGCCGATCGCGAGCACGTGCGGCGACGCGGCCGGCCACGACACCGTGTAGTTCGCGCCGTCCGGATAGCCGCGGTTGTTGCACTCGTAGACGCCTTCGTCGCCCGACGATACCGAGAACGTCTGGCCCTGCGCGGCAGCCGTCGTGAAGATCTGTTCCTCGGCGTCGATCGTGCCGTCCGCGTTCGCGTCGGTTTCGCACCAGCCGAGCGACACGTTGATCACCTTCGCGGTGTTGTCCGACACCGCGCGGTTGAATGCCTGCGTGAGCCCCGTGTTGCCGGCGGCGTTCAGGTCCGCCATGTAGAACACCAGCTTGCCGACTTGACCGCCGGCCGAGCCGACGATCGACTGGCTGTCGAGATCCCACTCGCCCTGGCCGTCCTGGTCGTCGCTGTAGCTGCCGCTCGTGCCGGTGCCGTTGGTCTTGACGGTCTGGGTCGTGACCGTGCCGTAACCGTTGCTCGACGTGAACTGCTTCAGGTCCTGCAGCGTCTGCGACACGCCGCCGATCGTGATGATGCCGACGGTCACGCCGGCCGCGGTCGGCACGCCGGTCGCGTTGTAGAGGCCGGGGAATTCCTTCGGATAGTGGCCGGTGGCCGTGCCGGCCGCGAGTGCCTGCGGCTTCGCGACGTTGCCGATGCGCAGCATCGGCCGTGCGCGCGCGACGTTCTGCAGCCCGAGCACCGAGCCGACGACGTCGCCGAGCGCGCGCGGCACCTGCGCGGTCGACGCGTTCGCGAAGCCCGAGCGGCCCGCGTACTGGAAATGCACGAGCGACGTGTTGAATGCGGTCTTCACCGTGCCGGCCGTGCCGCGTGCGGACACCAGCAGCCGGTTCGGCGCCACTTCGATGTTCACGAAGCCGCTCTTGCGCAGATAGTCGACGACCGACTTCACCTGCGCGTCGGTCGGCGCGTAGCTGGCGAGGAACTGCTCGTGCGTCAGGTACTGGCGGTAATGCGCGTTGCCGGGCCGGTTCACGTCGTGCGCGAGCTGCTTGAGCTGCGCGGCGTTGCGCAGCTTCAGGCTGACGACGACGTCGGTCGTCTCGCCGGCCGCGAGTTCGAGCGACGGCGCCGCGCTGCGCGCCATCAGTTGCGGGCCGGTCAGAAAGGCCTTTGTGTGGGTGTCGACCCAGTCCGTCGTCGCATGCGCCGCGCCGGCGGCGAGCACGAGCGGCCACGCGCACGCGAGGCGGCGGGGCGACGGAAGGGGGAGGGCAAACCAGGCGTTCCTTTTCATCGGGAGTCCTTTTTAGGAGAGACGACGTTGCTGGAGCCCCCGGCCCTTGTGGGGCCGCGAGCGGTGACGAGCGTAGGGCGTCGGTGCCGTTCAGGTAGCTGCCAGTTTCCATAGCTGTCAGTTCTGACATCGGCGGGTTCGCGCGCATGCGCGGCGGCGTCGACGCACGCGGCAACGGTGCCGCCGAAGGGAACCGGTTCGCGACGCGATCGCGCTGCGGTCGACGACGTTTGCACGCACGACTCGTTCGTTGCGGTATCGGAATGCGCGCGATTGCGGAGCGAATCGCCGCGAAAGCGCATTGCGCGTGATGGGGCGTCGGCGCGCCGCGCGTTGCACTATGTGGTCAAGCGTCGCCATGACGCCAACGCGACGACGCCGCGATGCGCGGATGCACAGAAACGGGGCCGGTCGATCGCGAGCGTTTCCCGAACTGTGGAACAGCGCGATGCCGAGTCTTGCAGCGTGCTTTCGGTTCGCGGGTCGGGCGAGCGGATTAGAGGAAATGCTCGAATGCGAACGATGGCGCCGATTCGGCGCGCGCCGGATGTCCGTCGCCAGCGGTTCCGTTGCCGCTCGGCCCGCGCCGGCGAACGAGCACACTGCGGGATCGAACGACGTCACGCGCGAAATTCCTCCTTGACGCGTATCGTTCGCCGGCTATGCTTCAATCCATAACCATCGAGTTATTGATTCGAACATGCACGACGCTCACGACCTGCTTTTCAGAACACTGGCCGATCCGACGCGCCGCGCGCTCTTCGAGCGGCTGTGCGAGGAGGGCGAGTTGACGGTCGCCGCGCTCACGGCCCATGCAGGCGTGTCGCAGCCGGCAGTATCGAAGCATCTGGGCGTACTGAAGCAGGCCGGGCTCGTGAGCGATCGTCACGAAGGCCGGCAGACGCACTACAGCGCGCAGCCGCAGGCGCTGACGCCGTTGATCGACTGGACCAGCCAGATGGCCGGCTTCTGGCAGAACCGGTTCGACGCTCTCGAAGATCTGCTCAAAAGGATGGATCAATGAACCAGGCCACTACCGAAACGCGTACCGTCGTCGTCGAACGGGAACTGTCGCATCCGCCGGAGAGGATCTGGCGTGCGCTCACGCAACCGCACCTGATCGAGGCGTGGCTGATGCAGAGCGACTTCGAGCCCGTCGCGGGCCGTGCGTTCAGCTTCCGCGCGGACTGGGGTTCGGTCGACTGCACGGTGCTGACGATCGAGCCGCAGCGCGTGCTGTCCTATACATGGGCCGCGTATGGCCTGGAAAGTGTCGTCACGTGGACGCTCACGCCGACGCCGGGCGGCACGCTGCTGCGCATGGAGCAGGCCGGCTTCCGCGCGGATCAGGAACAGGCGTATCGCGGGGCGCAGCACGGGTGGGTGCGATTCTTCGAGTCGCTCGAACAGGTGCTGGCGCGGCCCGATGGAGAACCGGAGGCCGGGGCATGAGCGCGCCGGACCTGGAGCCGTCGGCACGCATCGACGCGCTGATCGCGGGAATCGCCGACTGGCGAGGCAAGACCTTCGCCGAACTGCGCGAGACGATCCTTGCCGCCGAGGACGGCATCGTCGAGGAATGGAAATGGATGGGCAGCCCGGTGTGGTCGTGCGACGGGATGATCGCGGTCGCGAACGCGCACAAGGGCAAGGTGAAGCTCACGTTCATGCACGGCGCGCACCTGCCCGATCCCGACGGGCTGTTCAATGCCGGCCTCGACGGCAATGCGCGGCGCGCGATCGATTTCCTCGAAGGCGACACGCTCGACAAGCGCGCGCTGAAGCGCCTCGTTCGCGCGGCGATCGACTACAACCGCGCGCACCTGAAGAAGAACGTGCGGGCGGGGGCCAAGGCACGCGGCGACAAGGCCGCATGACGTACCGCCGACATTGCGCTCCCGTCGCGCGCGCATAAAAAAAGCCCGACACGAGGTCGGGCATTCAAATCGGCCGCAACCGCCGCGAGGCGGCTGCGGCACCTGCAAAAGCAGGACGCTTACGCTGCGAGCAGCGAGCGCAGCACGAACGGCAGGATACCGCCGTGCTTGTAGTAGTCGACTTCGATCGGCGTATCGATGCGCAGCAGCACCGGCACGCGGGTCGCTTCGCCGTTCTTGCGGTGGATCACGAGCGTGACGTCCTGCTGCGGCTTGAAATCGTCGCCGAGGCCTTCGATGTCGTACGTCTCTTCACCGGTGATGCCGAGCGACTGGACGCTGTCCGCGCCCTTGAACTGCAGCGGCAGCACGCCCATGCCGACCAGGTTCGAACGGTGGATCCGCTCGAAGCTGCGTGCGATCACGGCCTTCACGCCGAGCAGTTGCGTGCCCTTCGCGGCCCAGTCGCGCGACGAGCCCGTGCCGTACTCTTCGCCTGCGAACACGACGGTCGGCGTGTCGGCCGCGACGTACTGCATGGCCGCGTCGTAGATCGACTGCTGTTCGCCGCTCGGCTGGTGGATCGTCAGGCCGCCTTCGACGCGCGTGCCGTCCGCCTTCGCCGGGATCATCAGGTTCTTGATCCGCACGTTCGCGAACGTGCCGCGCATCATCACGTCGTGGTTGCCGCGGCGCGAGCCGTAGCTGTTGAAGTCGGCCTTCTGCACGCCGTTCTCCTTCAGCCACTTGCCGGCCGGCGAGTCTTCCTTGATCGAGCCTGCCGGGCTGATGTGATCGGTCGTGACCGAGTCACCGAAGATGCCCAGTGCGCGCGCGCCCTTGACCGTCGGGATCGACGCGGCCGGCTCCATCGAGAAGTCGTTGCCGAAGAACGGCGGCTCGGCGATGTAGGTCGACTTCGGCCAGTCGTAGACCTGGCCCGTTTCGCCCTCGATCTTGCTCCAGAGGTCGCCCTTCTTGGTCAGCTTCGAGTAGTTGTCCTCGAACTTCTTCGGGTCGAGCGCGAACTTGAGCAGCGCGTGGATTTCTTCGCTGGTCGGCCAGATGTCACCGAGGTAGATGTCGTAGCCGTCCTTGCCCTTGCCGACCGGCTCGGTCATCAGGTCGCGCGTGATGTTGCCGGCGATCGCGTAGGCGACGACCAGCGGCGGCGACGCGAGGAAGTTCGCGCGGATGTTCGGGTGGATGCGCGCTTCGAAGTTACGGTTGCCCGACAGCACCGCAGCCGCGACGATGTCGTTCTTCGTGATCGCTTCGTTCAGTTCCGGCGTCAGGTCGCCCGCGTTGCCGATACAGGTCGTGCAGCCGTAGGCGGCGACTTCGAAGCCGAGCTTCGCGAGGTAGGGCAGCAGGCCCGTCTTCGTCAGGTATTCGGTGACGATGCGCGATCCCGGCGCGAGCGACGTCTTGATGTGCGGCGCGACGGTCAGGCCGGCTTCGACGGCCTTCTTCGCGAGCAGGCCGGCGGCCAGCAGCACGCTCGGGTTCGACGTGTTCGTGCACGACGTGATCGCGGCGATCAGCACGTCGCCGTTCTTCACGTCGACGCCGTTGCTCGTCGTGTATTGCGCGTTCAGGTCGTCCGCCTTCTTCGCGAAGCCGTTTTCCGCGACCGGCTTCGAGAACAGGTCGGTGAACGTCGACTTGACGTTGCCGATCTCGATGCGGTCCTGCGGGCGCTTCGGGCCGGCCAGCGACGGGGCGACCGTTGCCAGGTCGAGCGTCACCGTCTTCGTGTAGTCGATGTCGCCGGCCTTCGGAATGCCGAACAGCTTCTGGGCCTTGAAGTAGTTTTCGAACGCGGCGATTTCCGCCTTCGTGCGGCCCGTACCTTCGAAGTAGTCGATCGTCTTTTCGTCGACCGGGAAGAAGCCCATCGTCGCGCCGTATTCCGGCGCCATGTTGCCGATCGTCGCGCGGTCCGGCAGCGACAGCGACTTCGTGCCTTCGCCGAAGAACTCGACGAACTTGCCGACGACCTTCTCCTTGCGCAGCATTTCGGTGATCGTCAGCACCAGGTCGGTGGCCGTCACGCCTTCGCGCAGCTTGCCCTTCAGCTCGACGCCGACGACGTCCGGCGTCAGGAAGTACACCGGCTGGCCGAGCATGCCGGCTTCCGCCTCGATGCCGCCCACGCCCCAGCCGACCACGCCGATGCCGTTGATCATCGTCGTGTGGCTGTCCGTGCCGACGAGCGTGTCCGGGTAGTACACGGTGTCGCCGCCGTCCGCCTTCTTGTGGACGCCGCGCGCGAGATACTCGAGGTTCACCTGGTGGACGATGCCGACGCCCGGCGGCACGACCTTGAACGTGTCGAACGCCTGCATGCCCCACTTCATGAACTGGTAGCGCTCGTTGTTGCGCTGGAATTCCAGCTTCATGTTCAGGTCGAGCGCGTCCTTCTGGCGGAAGTAGTCGATCTGGACCGAGTGGTCGACGACGAGATCCACCGGCACCAGCGGCTCGATCTTCTTCGGGTTCTTGCCCGAGCGCTCCGCCACACCACGCATGGCCGCGATGTCGGCGAGCAGCGGCACGCCCGTGAAGTCCTGCAGCACGACGCGCGACACCACGAACGGAATCTCGTCGACGCGCTTCGCGGTCGGCTTCCAGTTCGCGAGCTGCTCGATGTGTTCTTCGGTGATCTTCTTGCCGTCGTAGTTGCGCAGCACGGATTCGAGCACGATACGGATCGACACCGGGAGGCGTTCGATCTTCGTCTTCAGTTCCTTGCCGAGCTGCGGCAGCGAGTAGAACTTGCCTTTGCCGGAACCGCTGTCGAATTCCTTGAGGGTCTTGTGGAGATTGTGGGCCATGGTGATTTTCCTGGGTTTAAGGCTAGGAAACAAAGAGTCCTGGTGCTAAATCACATACAAGTCGACGTACTCATCGACCGGCATCGCTTCGAGCTTTGCCTGGTCCAGCGACACGTCGAGAATCGCTTGTTGCTGCTTTGCCGGGAAGCGACGGGCGAGGTTGGTCCTGAACTTCTCGACCAGGAGCGGGATGCCGTCCGCACGGCGTCGCTGATGGCCGATCGGGTATTCGACCGCCACTTCGGCAAGCTTCGACCCGTCCGCGAATTCGATCGTCAGCGCATTCGCGATCGATCGTTTGGCCGGGTCATGGTAATCCTTCGTGAACTGCGGATCCTCGACGCACACGGTTTTCGCGCGCAGCGCGTCGATGCGCGGATCGGCGGCGACCGCGTCTTCGTAATCGGCCGCGGTCAGCCGGCCGAACAGCAGCGGCACGGCAACCATGTACTGGATGCAGTGATCGCGGTCGGCCGGATTGGCGAGCGGCCCCTGCTTGTCGATGATGCGGATCGCGGCCGCGTGCGTGCGGATCGTGATCCGGCTGATCTCGTCGGTCGTGCGGCCCACCGCGGCGAGCTGCGCGTGCAGTTGCAGCGCGGCCTCGGCGGCCGTCTGCGCGTGGAATTCGGCGGGGAACGCGATCTTGAACAGCACGTTCTCCATCACGTACGTGCCGTACGGGCGCTGGAAGCGGAACGGCTGCCCGCCGAACAGCACGTCGTAGAAGCCCCAGGTTTTCGCGGTGAGCGCCGACGGGTAGCCCATTTCACCCGTTTTCGCGATCAGCGCGAGGCGCACCGCGCGCGATGTCGCGTCGCCGGCCGCCCACGACTTGCGCGAACCGGTGTTCGGCGCGTGGCGGTACGTGCGCAGCGCCTGGCCGTCGACGAATGCGTTGGATACCGCGTTGATCAGCTCGTCGCGCGTGAGGCCGAGCAGGCGGCCGACGACGGCCGTCGACGCGACCTTGACGAGCAGCACGTGGTCGAGCCCGACCGCGTTGAACGAATTCTCGAGTGCGAGGCAGCCCTGGATCTCGTGGGCCTGGATCATCGCGACGAGCACGTCGCGCATGCAAAGCGGCTTCCTGCCGGCCGCGACGGCCGTGCGGGACAGCCAGTCGGCCGTCGCCAGGATTCCGCCGAGATTGTCGGACGGATGACCCCATTCGGCGGCGAGCCAGGTGTCGTTGAAGTCCAGCCAGCGGATCATCGCGCCGATGTCGAAAGCGGCCTGGACGGGATCGAGCTGGAAGGACGTGCCGGGCACCTTCGCACCGTTCGGCACGATCGTGCCGGGCACGACGGGGCCGAGCAGCTTGGTGCAGGCCGGGTAGGACAGCGCCTCGAGTCCGCATCCGAGCGTGTCGATCAGGCAATGACGCGCCGTCTCCAGCGCGAGCGCGCTGTCGATTCCGGTGTTCAGCACGTAGTCGACGATATCGACGAGTACCGTATCCGGAGCGGGGCGGACGTTGGAGACCGAGGCGGACATCGAGGGGCCTGGGAGCGTGAAGACGCGGGCGCTTAGTTCGTTGCCGGCTTCAGTTCGTTCGATTGCGTCGGAGCCGGCGTGCCTTGCGCCATTTCCGGCGTCACGCATTCGTCGGCGAGACGCTCGCCGCCATTGGCGTCGCTGAACAGCATCGCCTTGCTCGGGATCACGACCAGCTTGAAGCCCGCGGCCGGATCGTAGAACGTGTCGGCGCCCGTCGTCGTGGCCTGACGCGGCAGCTTGTAGTTCTTCTTCGCCCAGTGAACCGTGACGACCTGGTCACGCTTCATGTCGCCGGCGAGGTCGAACGACAGGCCGTCCTTGCACGCCCACTTGGCTGCGCCGTCCGGTACCGGATCGACCTTGGCCGCGGCACGTGCCTGCGCCTTCTTGCTGCGCGGAACGATGCGCTTGGCCGGCGCCGGGCGCTTGGCCGTCTTCTTCGCGGTCGTCGCCGTATCCTGGGCGAACGCGCTCGGAGCCGACACCAGCATCGTGGCGGACAACGCGCCGATGGCGGTAGCGATCAGGAGTTTCTTCATGGAGTCAGAACCTTTCGATAATCAGTTGACAAGGGCCGGCGGCAGACACCGTCGGCCGGTTTGAAACTGCACGCGCCCCGGAAGCGCGCAGCGGCCGCTATTTTCACCTATTTGGCCGCGCATATTTCAGGTTTTCGGGCTCCGTTACGTTTTTTGTCGTTTCGCAAACCTGTCTCGGGTTCACGCTCCGGTGATTCGATGAAATGCGTGTGTCGGCGCGCGCTCACCGCGCGTCTCCGGCGGCCGGGCCGAACAGCGGCGCGGCCTCGGCCGGCACCGGCTGGCCGGTCGCCCGTGCGCGGCGCAGCACCGACCAGTAATAGCGGTAGCTCGCGCGGTCGTGCAGTGTATCGCCGTGGCGCGTCGGGCCCCAGTCGGCGGCCTGCGCGGCCAGCAGGATTTCGGCGGCCAGCGCGACTTCATCGGTGCGCGGCGCGAATGCGTCGACGATCGGGCGGATCTGCGCGGGATGGATGCTCCACATCCGCGTGAACGCGAACTCGTCGCGCGCGCGACGCGCGTCGCCGGCGACGACGGCCATGTCGCGCACCTCCGTCGTCACGTTGTGCGACGGCGTCTTGCCGTGCGCGTGGCAGGCGGCGGCGATTTCCAGCTTCGCGCGGCGCACGAGCGGGTGGTCGAACTGGCCGGGCGAGCGCATCGCCGCATCGGGAATCGCGCCGTGATGCGCGGACACGAAGTCCATCAGCCCGAAGCTGAGCGTGCCGACCAGCGGCAGCGCGGCGAGGGCGGCCGCCTGCGCGAGCGCGCCGTGCGTCTCGACCAGCACGTCGACCGGGATCGGCTGCGCGAGGCCCAGCTCGCGGCGCGTGCCTTCGATGAACGCGACCATCTCGGCCGCGTCCGCGGCGCTCGCGATCTTCGGCAGCGTGACGTAGGCCGGCGCGCGCGCGGCGCGCAGCACGATGCGCACGTCGTCGCGCCAGTGGGGATGGGAAAAGTCGTGGATGCGGACGCCGACACGCCCGAAGCGGTTTTCGGCGCTGCCGAGAAATTCGGCGACGAGCTGCGCGTGCGCGGCTTCCTGGCCGACGGCCGCGCCGTCCTCGCAGTCGAGCGTGATGTCGAACACGGGGCCGAGTTCGGCCTGGAGCGCGAGCGACTTGCGCATCAGCTTCTCGCTGCCCGCGTAGTGATCGCAGCAGGGCAGGATCGCGGGCGGGGACGCCCCGTCGTACAGCACTTGTGCAGGAGTGAGCGCGGACATCTCTTCTACGTCAAGGAGGCGGGCAACGTGGAGAAAATCGGATTCGGGCGCGTTCTGGGCCGGCGCGCGGGGCGCCTGGAGCGGCAAAACGTGCCCGGATCGGATCGGGCGGCGGGGCCGGCTGCCGGCCCGCCGCCCGTGCCGTGACCGGACCGCCCGGAGGCGGCCCGGCCGTGCAGTCTGCTTAGTTCTTCAGCAGGTGAGCGACGCCGTCGCGCTCTTCGAGCAGTTCGGCCAGCGTGCCGTCCATCTTCTCGCGCGAGAATGCGTCGATTTCGAGGCCTTCGACGCGCTTGTACTCGCCGTTTTCGCACGTGACGGGCACGCCGTAGATGATGTCTTCGGGGATGCCGTACGAGCCGTCCGACGGGATGCCCATCGTGACCCACTTGCCGTTCGTGCCGAGGACCCAGTCACGCACGTGGTCGATCGCCGCGTTCGCCGCCGACGCTGCCGACGACAGGCCGCGCGCTTCGATGATCGCCGCGCCGCGCTTGCCGACGGTCGGGATGAACGTGTCGCGGTTCCACACGTCGTCGTTGATCAGCTTCAGCAGCGACTCGCCTTCGACGGTCGCGAAGCGGAAGTCGGGGTACATCGTCGGCGAGTGGTTGCCCCACACGGCGAGCTTCTCGATCGATGCGACCGGCTTGCCCGACTTCGCCGCGAGCTGCGACAGCGCGCGGTTGTGGTCGAGGCGCAGCATTGCCGTGAAGTTCTTCTTCGGCAGATCCGGCGCCGACTTCATCGCGATGTACGCGTTGGTGTTCGCCGGGTTGCCGACGACCAGCACCTTCACGTCGCGGCTCGCGACTTCGTTCAGCGCGGCGCCCTGGACCGTGAAGATCTCGGCGTTCGCCGACAGCAGGTCCTTGCGCTCCATGCCCTTCGAGCGCGGACGTGCACCGACCAGCAGCGCGACGTCCGCATCCTTGAATGCAACCTTCGGATCGTCGGTGATCACGACGCCCGCGAGCAGCGGGAACGCGCAATCGTCGAGTTCCATCACGACGCCTTTGACGGCGGCTTGGGCTTGCGGGAGGTCGAGCAGTTGCAGGATGACCGGCTGGTCCTTGCCGAGCAGGTCGCCGTTCGCGATGCGGAACAGCAGGGAGTAAGCGATTTGACCTGCGGCGCCGGTGACGGCAACGCGCTTTGCGGGCTTAGCCATTGAAAATCTCCAGGACGGGTGAAGCGGTGGACGCTAGGCAAAACGCCATTCTATGCGCGTTACGCGTAGCGTTGCATTGAAGCAGGGCGGAGGACTCGCGAAAGGCAGACGCGGTGAACCTGGAGACGGCCGTGGCACGTAGCCGGGGACGCGTTTTGCACCCGCGAACCCTTGCTCGCCCCGGAGTGTAGGAGCCGGCGGGCCCAAAGTCAAACGGTATCATATGTCTTATATAAGACAGATGTTTTGCGGAATTTGAGTGGACGGAAAAGCGCGGTTTGTGATGAAATGCGCGCCATGACATCGAACCAGGCGAACAACGCGAATCCGACCGGCGCAGGCGGCCCAGGGCAGCCGGGCGCGGCCGATTCCGTGCCGGCGCCTGCCGCTTCGCCGTCGCCGACCTTCAGTCCGTTATACCAGCAGATCAAGTCATTGATCACGCAAAGCCTGGAATCCGGCGAGTGGAAGCCGGGCGAGATCATTCCGAGCGAAGTGGAGCTCGCGGCCCGTTACAAGGTCAGCCAGGGCACCGTTCGCAAGGCGATCGACGAACTGGCCGCCGAAAACCTGGTGGTCCGGCGGCAGGGCAAGGGCACTTTTGTTGCGACGCACAACGAAGATCGCGCGCAGTTCCGCTTTCTGCGTCTGCTGGCCGACGACGGTGCCGAGCATCCGCACGTGAGCCGCCTGCTCGAATGCCGGCGCCTGCGCGCGCCGGCCGAGATCGCGCGGCAGCTCGACCTGAAGCCGGCCGACCCGGTCGTGCAGGTGCGCCGCCTGCTGGAGTTCGAGAACGAAGTGACGGTGCTGGACGAGATCTGGCTGCCGGGCGCGATGTTCCGCGGGCTCACGTTCGAGCGGCTGAGCGAGTACAAGGGGCCGCTCTACGCGATGTTCGAGACGGAATTCGGCACGCGGATGATCCGCGCGACGGAGAAGATCCGCGCGGTGGCGGCGGAGCCGGCGGTGGCCGACCTGCTGCACGTGCCGGCGGGTTTTCCTTTGCTGTCGGTGGAGCGTGTGTCCTATACATACGGAGACCGGCCGGTGGAAGTGCGACGCGGCTGGTATGTCACAACCGGGTATTACTATCAGAATGACTTGAGCTGACGACGTATCGGCACAAGCAGCGTGCGCGCGCGCTTCCCATGTTCGCGTAGCACGTTTCGGGCCGCCTTTATTCCCGTTCGCGTAATGATCCAGAGCAGACTTTCGCTGCAGCGCGATATAAAAAGGCGCTAAAATCGCGGATTAGTGTGACAACATAGTAGGGGTCTAGCATGACTGACGCAGTAAGAAAGCCGAGGCCGGAATACCGGAACATCGGATTCGGCGATATCACGATGAAATATCGCATGCCCTTGGCGGCGATATTGTCGATCCTCCATCGAGTCAGCGGCGCGCTGCTGTTCCTGTTCCTGCCGTTCCTGCTGTTCCTCTTCGATCAGAGCCTCACCTCCGAGCTCAGCTTCGAAGTCTTCAAGGCTTTCCTCTCCAACATCGTCGTCAAGCTGATCGTCCTCGCGTTGTCCTGGGCGTTCCTCCACCATTTCTGCGCCGGCATTCGCCACCTGCTGATGGACGTCAATCACGACGCCGTCTCGAAGGAAGGCGGCAAGCGGACGGCCGTCGTCGTCTTTGTCGTCTCGATCGCCCTGACGATCGCCATGGCACTCAAACTGTTCGGAGCATTCTAAGAAAATGGCAGCTAATAACCGAATCGGCTCGAAGCGCCTCGTCGTCGGCGCTCACTACGGCCTGCGCGACTGGCTCGCGCAGCGCGTCACCGCCACGATCATGGCGGTCTACACGGTCATTCTGCTCGTCCTGTTCTTCGGCGCGCACGACTTCTCGTACGAAGGCTGGGCATCGATCTTCTCCGCACAATGGATGAAGCTCGCGACCTTCGTGACGCTGCTTTCCCTCTTCTACCACGCATGGGTCGGCGTGCGCGACATCTGGATGGACTACGTGAAGCCCGTCGGTGTGCGCCTGCTGCTGCAATCGCTGACCATCGTCTGGCTGCTCGCATGTGCGGGCTACGCCGCGCAGATTCTCTGGAGAGTGTAAAGAATGGCTGCAATCAAAACTTCCCTGCCGCGCCGCAAGTTCGACGTGGTGATCGTCGGCGCGGGCGGCTCGGGCTTGCGCGCAGCGCTGCAACTGTCGCGCGCGGGCCTGTCGGTCGGCGTGCTGTCGAAGGTGTTCCCGACCCGTTCGCACACGGTGGCCGCACAGGGCGGCATCGGCGCGTCGCTCGGCAACATGAGCGAAGACAACTGGCACTTCCACTTCTACGACACGATCAAGGGTTCCGACTGGCTCGGCGACCAGGACGCGATCGAGTTCATGTGCCGCGAAGCACCGAACGTCGTGTACGAACTGGAACACTTCGGCATGCCGTTCGACCGTAACGCGGACGGCACGATCTACCAGCGTCCGTTCGGCGGCCATACCGCGAACTATGGCGAGAAGCCGGTCCAGCGCGCTTGCGCGGCCGCGGACCGTACCGGTCACGCGCTGCTGCACACGCTGTACCAGCAGAACGTCGAAGCGAAGACGCAATTCTTCGTCGAATGGATGGCGCTCGACCTGATCCGCGACGCGGACGGCGACGTGCTCGGCGTGACGGCCCTCGAGATGGAGACCGGCGACGTCTACATCATGGAAGGCAAGACGACGCTGTTCGCGACGGGCGGCGCAGGCCGGATCTTCGCGGCGTCGACCAACGCGTTCATCAACACCGGCGACGGCCTCGGCATGGCTGCGCGCTCGGGCATCGCGCTGCAGGACATGGAGTTCTGGCAGTTCCACCCGACCGGCGTGGCCGGCGCGGGCGTGCTGATCACCGAAGGCGTGCGCGGCGAAGGCGGCATCCTGCGCAACGCGAACGGCGAGCGCTTCATGGAACGCTACGCACCGACGCTGAAGGATCTGGCGCCGCGTGACTTCGTGTCGCGTTCGATGGACCAGGAAATCAAGGAAGGCCGCGGCGTCGGTCCGAACAAGGACCACGTGCTGCTCGACCTGTCGCACATCGGCGCCGAGACGATCATGAAGCGTCTGCCGTCGATCCGCGAAATCGCGCTGAAGTTCGCGAACGTCGATGCGATCAAGGAGCCGATCCCGGTCGTCCCGACGATTCACTACCAGATGGGCGGCATCCCGACCAACATCCATGGTCAGGTCGTCGGCACGTCGCGCGGCCACAAGGATCCGGTCAACGGCTTCTACGCAGTGGGCGAGTGCTCGTGCGTGTCCGTGCACGGCGCGAACCGCCTCGGCACGAACTCGCTGCTGGACCTCGTGGTGTTCGGCCGTGCGGCCGGCAACCACATCGTCGAGCACGTGAAGAACCAGAAGGAACACAAGCCGCTGCCGGCCGATGCAGGCGAATTCTCGCTGGCACGTCTGAACAAGCTCGACAAGTCGACCTCGGGCGAGTACACGCAGGACGTCGCCAACGACATCCGCGCGACGATGCAGAAGCACGCAGGCGTGTTCCGCACGTCGGCACTGCTGAAGGAAGGCGTCGACCAGATGGCCGGCCTGAAGGCACGCGTGGAAAACATCCACCTGAAGGACAAGTCGAAGGTGTTCAACACCGCGCGCGTCGAAGCGCTCGAGCTGGAGAACCTGATCGAAGTCGCCCGCGCGACGATGGTGTCGGCGGAAGCGCGCAAGGAAAGCCGCGGCGCGCACGCACACAGCGATTACGAACATCGCGACGACGACAACTGGCTGCGCCATACGCTGTGGTACAGCGAAGGCGATCGCCTCGACTACAAGCCGGTTCAAATGAAGCCGCTGACGGTCGACTCCGTGCCGCCGAAGCCGCGCACGTTCTAAGCCGAGTCAAAGGAATCCGAAATGGCAAAACGCATTTTTGAAGTCTACCGCTACGATCCGGACAAGGACGCGGCGCCGCGCATGCAGACGTACGAGCTCGAGATCCAGCATGAGCGCATGCTGCTCGACGCACTGGTCAAGCTGAAGGCCGTGGACGAGACGCTGTCGTTCCGCCGCTCGTGCCGTGAAGGCGTGTGCGGTTCCGACGCGATGAACATCAACGGCAAGAACGGTCTGGCGTGCCTGACGAACCTGAACGAGCTGCCGCAGAAGATCGTGCTGCGCCCGCTGCCGGGCCTGCCCGTCGTGCGCGACCTGATCGTCGACATGACGCACTTCTTCAACCAGTATCACTCGATCAAGCCGTACCTGATCAACGACGCGCCGCCGCCGGAGAAGGAACGTCTCCAGTCGCCGGAAGAACGCGACGAGCTCGACGGCGTGTACGAGTGCATTCTGTGCGCGAGCTGCTCGACGTCGTGCCCGAGCTTCTGGTGGAACCCGGACAAGTTCGTCGGCCCGGCCGGCCTGCTGCAGGCTTACCGCTTCATCGCCGATAGCCGCGACACCGCCACCGGCGAGCGTCTCGACAACCTGGAAGACCCGTACCGTCTGTTCCGTTGCCACACGATCATGAACTGCGTCGACGTTTGCCCGAAGGGCCTTAACCCGACGAAGGCGATCGGCAAGATCAAGGAACTGATGGTTCGTCGCGCGGTTTGAAGTTAGTGATGAGCGACGATTCGCATCAATCCGACCCGCACCGTCGCGCGCGCCTCCGCTGGCGCGCGCGGCGGGGTCTGCTGGAAAACGACATCGTATTCGAGCGTTTCTTCAGCAGATACGAGCATGACCTCACCGATGCAGACGTAGGCGCGTTGTCGCGCCTGCTCGATCTGAGCGACAACGACCTGATGGACTTGCTCCTCGCGCGCAAGGAACCAGAGGGCGACCTAGACAGCCCGGACGTTCACCGGCTGTTGGAGATGCTGCGCAACGTGTAACGCGTTACGCCCGTTATCGAATCCCGTTTCTTTATTTCGATTGAGGATGTGCCATGACTCCGTCTGATGTTAAAGCCACGCTATCGTTCAGCGACAACTCGCCGAGCGTCGAAATGCCGATCTACAAGGGTACGATGGGCCCGGACGTGATCGACATCCGCAAGCTGTACGGCCAGACCGGCAAGTTCACTTACGACCCGGGCTTCATGTCGACGGCTTCGTGTAATTCGGCGATTACGTACATCGACGGCGACAAGGGCGAACTCCTGTACCGCGGTTATCCGATCGACAACCTCGCGCAGAACGCCGACTTCCTCGAGTCCTGCTACCTGCTGCTGAAGGGCGAACTGCCGAACGCGGCGCAGAAGAAGGAATTCGTCGACACCGTCACGAAGCACACGATGGTGCACGAGCAGATGCACTTCTTCTTCCGTGGCTTCCGCCGCGACGCGCACCCGATGGCGATCCTGGTCGCCGCAGTCGGCGCGCTGTCCGCGTTCTACCACGACTCGCTCGACATCAACGACCCGCGTCACCGCGAAGTGTCGGCGATCCGCATGATCGCGAAGCTGCCGACGCTCGTCGCGATGGCATACAAGTACAGCATCGGTCAGCCGTTCGTGTATCCGAAGAACTCGCTGTCGTACAGCGCGAACTTCATGCACATGATGTTCTCGAACCCGTGCGAAGAGTACAAGGTCAACGACGTGCTCGTCCGCGCACTCGACCGTATCCTGATCCTGCACGCCGACCACGAACAGAACGCTTCGACGTCGACGGTCCGTCTGGCCGGCTCGTCGGGCGCGAACCCGTTCGCGTGTATCGCAGCCGGTATCGCATGTCTGTGGGGCCCGGCGCACGGCGGTGCGAACGAAGCCGCGCTGAACATGCTCGAGCAGATCGGTTCGCCGGACAACATCCCCGAATTCATCAAGCAGGTGAAGGACAAGAATTCGGGCGTGAAGCTGATGGGCTTCGGTCACCGCGTGTACAAGAACTACGACCCGCGTGCGAAGCTGATGCGCGAAACGTGCTACGAAGTGCTGAACGAACTCGGCCTGCACGACGACCCGCTGTTCAAGCTCGCGATGCAGCTCGAGAAGATCGCGCTGGAAGACGAATACTTCGTGTCGCGCAAGCTGTACCCGAACGTCGACTTCTACTCGGGTATCGTTCAGCGCGCGCTGGGCATCCCGACGTCGATGTTCACGTGTATCTTCGCGATGGCACGCACGGTCGGCTGGATCGCACAGTGGAACGAAATGATCGCGGATCCGGAACAGAAGATCGGCCGTCCGCGTCAGCTGTTCATCGGCGACACGCCGCGCGAAGCGAAGCCGCTCAACGCACGTTGAGTCGTGCGCGGCGCGAACGGCCGCAAGGCCGCTCGCGTCCGGCAATCGCAATGCCCCGACACCCCGGTGGGTCATCCCGCCGGGGTGTTTTCATTTGCGCGGCCGAACGGCATGGCGTTCCAGCGACGGCGGCCGCGTGTCGAGCGGTGGCGGCGCGCCGGCGTCGGGCGCGTGGCCATGCCGCGCGAAGAACTGCCGGTATGCGCCGGGCGTCATCCCGCGCGCGGCGAGGAACTGGCGGTTGAAGTTCGCGGCATTCGGAATGCCGCAGCGCGCGGCGACCGTCGCGATCGGCCAGTCGGTGCCGACCAGGTGGCGGCACGCATGCGCGAGCCGCAGCCGCTGCACGTAGCGGCCGACACTTTCGCCGAGGTGCCGCACGAACAGCCGCTGCAGCGTGCGTTCGGACATGTGCGCGACGGCGGCGAGCGCGTCGATGCGCAGCGGCTCGTGGAAGCGCCGGTCGATCGCGTCGAGCACGCGGTCGAGGCGTTCGGCTTCGGGCGCGGCCGAGTCGGCCGATGACGCGGCGGCGTCGGGCCGGCCGTAGGCCTGGGCGGTGGCGAGCGGTTCGCCGCCGGCTTCAGCGAGATCGGCGAGCGTGTCGAGTGCGGCCGCGAGGCGAACGCGCGGCGATGAGTCGAGCAACTGCGGCAAGCGTGCGCGCATCGCGCGGGCCGTCTCGGCGTCGAACGCGAGACCGGGCGCCGCGCGACGCAGCAGCGAGCGCAGCGGCGCGTACTCGGGGCAGCAGTCGGCCATTCGACGTGCCCAGTCGCCGTCGAACCAGACGACGAGCGCGACTTCCGGCGCATCACGATCGATGCGCGCATTCGACGACCACGTGTGCGGCAGGTTGGGCGGGACGAGCACGAGGTCGTCGTCCCCGTAACGGGCGACATGATCGCCGACGAAGCGTCGGCCTCGGCTGTTCAGCGTCAGCGTCAGTTCGTACTCGGGATGTCGATGCCATTCGAACGGAATGTGCGCGAGCTGACGGTGATACACGCGAATCGAACAGCCGGGGGCGAACGTCACATGCTCGTATTGCGGCTTCATCGCGACCTCCGGTCGAGCGGGGCAGCGCGCCGTGGCATGATCGTGATCGATCGTCACGACGGAGCGATGCCATGTTTTCACATGTTTGCGTAGGCGTCAGCGATACCGCGCGCGCGTACGACTTCTACGCGCCGCTGTTCGCGGAACTCGGGCTGCGTCTGAAGGTCCGCGAGCCGGACGGCTGGTCGGGCTGGATGCCGGCCGATGCCGACCGGCCGCTGTTCTTCTTCGGCCGGCCCCTCGACGGCCGCGCGCCCGAACCGGGCAACGGCCACACGATCGCGTTCGACGTGCCGACGCGCGCGCGGGTCGACCGCTGTCATGCGCTCGCGCTGCAGCACGGCGGCACCTGCGACGGGCCGCCGGGGCTGCGGCCGCACTATCACGCCGACTACTACGGTGCGTATTTCCGCGACCCGGACGGCAACAAGCTGTGCGTGGTCTGCCATCGTCCCGAGTAGCGGGTGGTTGTCAGGATTGTATCGATAGTTGACCGGATCGTGTCGATGACGGCACCGCGCCGGCCGTACGCTGAATGCTCGACACGACACACGATTCAGCGAGGAGACGACGATGCACCTGACGATTGACGATCTGCCGGCCGCGATCCGCACGGCGAAACGGGCGCTGCGCGCCGATCTGCCCGGTTACGCGGCCACGTTCCGCGAGCTGGAGGGCGATATCGCGCGGCAGGTCGACGCGATCCGCCGCGCGCACGCGCAAGGCCGCGACGTGATTCCGGTGCTGCGATTCGCGGATATCGCGAACGACACCGTCGATCCGCGGGCGATCGCCGCGATCCGTGCGCATGGCGCGGCGGTGATCCGCGGTGTGTTCGACGCGCAGCAGGCGCGCGACTGGAACGACGAGATCGGCGCCTATCTGGACGCGAACCGCTTCGCCGAGCGGCTGCATGCGCGCGCCGAGGACCGTTACTTCGGCAACCTCGCGTCGGGCAAGCCGCAGATCTACGGCGTCTACTGGTCGAAGCCGCAGGTGGCCGCGCGCCAGTCTCCGGCCCTCACGCGGGCACGCGTGTTCCTGAACCGGCTGTGGCGTCATGCGGACGGCGCGCGCACGCATTTCGATCCCGACCAGGTGCCGGCCTACGCGGACCGGATCCGCCGCCGGCCACCGGGCTCGACGTCGCTCGGGCTGTCGCCGCACGTCGACGGCGGCTCGGTCGAACGCTGGCTCGGCGCGAATTTCCGGCAGGTCTACCGCCACGTGCTGGCCGGCCACTGGCGCGATTACGATCCGTTCGACGCGGCGTTCCGCCCCGACGTCGAGGAGATTCCGTCGCCGGCCGTGTGCTCGATGTTCCGCACGTTCCAGGGCTGGACCGCGCTGACGCCGCAAGGGCCCGGCGACGGCACGCTGCAACTGATCCCGGTCGCGAACGCGATGGCGTACGTCGTGCTGCGTGCGCTGCAGGACGACGTCGCCGACGACGACCTGTGCGGCGCGCGTCCGGGTCGCGCGCTGTCGATCCTGCCCGAATGGCATGCGCTGCTGCTCGACGCGCTGGTGCCGATCCCGCACATGGAGCCGGGCGATGCGGTGTTCTGGCATGGCGACGTCGTGCATGCGGTCGAGGATGCGCATCGCGGCAGCGGCGACAGCAACGTGATGTACATCGCGGCCGCGCCCGGTTGCGCGAAGAACGATGCGTACCTCCGGCGCCAGCGGCTCGCGTTCCTGCGCGGCGACAGCCCGCCCGATTTCCCGGCCGATCATTTCGAGGTCGATTTCGCCGGACGCGGCGGCGAGGGCGATCTGACGGCGCTGGGGCGTGCGCAAATGGGGTTCGCGCCTGTCGCCGCATGACGGATGCAGCGCACGGACGCGTCGGCCGCTCCGGCACCCGCGTACGGCGCGTTTGCGCCGCGCACGCCGGCCGTCTGCCGAATCCGCTGCGTCACGCACGCAATTCGACGCGATCGGCTGCGGGCGCGCCCGAATTCGACGCGAATTGCGCAATTTGGCTTCCGATAATGGTCCGGACACAACGCAGCTGCCCCGCGCGCCGCACGGGGCAGCGTGACCATGGAGGAGTCGATGCAATTCACGCAAGCGATCGTTCGCCGTCCCGCGCCGTCCTGCGGCGCGGGTCTCACCACCGCCGCGCTCGGCGCGCCCGACTACGACAAGACGCTCACGCAGTTCCACGCATACTGCGACGCGCTGCGCGGCCTCGGTGTCGAACTGACCGAACTGCCGCCGCTGGACGCGTTTCCCGATTCGCACTTCGTCGAGGACGTCGCGGTCGTCACGCCCGAATTCGCGGTGATCACGCGCCCCGGCGCACCCGCGCGGCGCGGCGAGACGGCGCACATCGAAGCGGCGCTCGGTGCGCATCGCGACCTGCTGCCGATGCAGGCAGGCCGCCTCGACGGCGGCGACGTGATGCTCGTCGGCAAGCGCTTCTACATCGGCCTGACGAGCCGTACCGATGCAGAGGGCATCGCCGCGTTCGAGTCGCTGGTGTCGCGCTACGGCTATTCGGTCGTCGCGGTGGCGGTGGGCGCCGGCCTGCATCTGAAATCGGTGGTCAACGCGCTCGGCGACGACACGCTGCTCGTGACCGAGGCGCTGGCCGCGCATCCGGCGTTCGCCGACTATCGCCGGATCGCCATCTCGGCCGCCGATGAATATGCAGGCAACACGCTGCGCGTGAACGGCACGCTGATCACACCGGCCGGCTATCCGCGCGTGCACGACGCGATCGGCGCGCTCGGGCTGCCGCTGCACGTGATCGACACGAGCGAGTTCCGCAAGATGGACGGCGGCCTGACCTGCCTGTCGCTGCGCTTCTAGCCGATTGGCGCGCGGCCGCTTCGGCCGGATAATGTGGCCCCCGCGCGGAACTGGAGCAGACGCTCCGCGCGCCAGCCACCACCCGACCGGAGCGAACGCGGATGACCGACAAGAAGATGCAGCTCGACAAGATCGACCTCCGGATCCTCGACATCCTGCGCACCGACGGACGCATTTCGTACCGGAAGCTGTCGGAGCTCGTGAACCTCACGCCGCGCCCATGTCAGGCACGCGTGGAGCGGCTCGAGGCGCTCGGCGTGATCGAAGGCTATCGCGCGGTGATCAAGGCGCCGCGCGCGACCAAGCCGATCGTCGTGATCGCGCAGATCGTGCTGGCCGACCACGGCCGTTCGCAGGCGCCGTTCGAGGACGAGATGCGGAACAACCCGGCGGTGCTCGACTGCTGGCTCGTCAGCGGCACGTTCGATTTTCTCGTGCGGCTCGCGTGCGAGGATCTCGACGAATACCGGCGGATCGCGAACATGTGGCTTGAAAGTCAGCGGTTCCGGATCGAGAAGATCGTGACGACGGCCGAGCTGCAGGCGATCAAGCGCAGCGTCGTCTGACGCGGCCGTGCGCGTCCGGGCCGCCGGCATCGGACGCGCGGCCCGGCGAACAGGACCGTTCTTCGACGCGAATAACCGGGCCAATCGATTGGTATTCCGAATCAATTGGATCGGCCCGAATCCAATCAGGGTGAACACTATGGATGCTTTGCAAGCGGCAGTGGAGACGGCCGCGCCGTCCGGAACGGCGCTGAAGCGCCGGCTGCAGAGCCGCCACATCGCGATGATCGCGATCGGCGGCTCGATCGGCACCGGGCTGTTCGTCGCGTCGGGCGCATCGGTCGCGCAGGCGGGGCCGGGCGGCGCGATCGCCGCGTATATCGCGATCGGGCTGATGGTCTACTTCGTCGTCACCGGGCTCGGCGAGATGGCCGCGCTGATGCCGGTGTCGGGCTCGTTCGCGATCTACGGCGAGAAGTACGTCGACGAAGGCTTCGGCGTCGCGCTCGGCTGGACCTACTGGTACAGCTGGGCGGTGACGATCGCGATCGAACTCGTCGCCGGACAGATCGTGATGCGCTACTGGTTTCCAGCAGTGCCGGGCGTGTGGTGGGGCGCGGGCTTCCTGGTGCTGATCTTCCTGCTGAACACGCTGTCGGTGCGCGGCTTCGGCGAATCCGAATACTGGTTCTCGCTGATCAAGGTCGTCACCGTGATCGCGTTCATCGCGGCGGGGTTGCTCATCGCGGCGGGCCTGCTCGGCAACGGGCATCCGGTCGGCTGGCGCAACTTCAGGACCGGCGACGCACCGTTCGTCGGCGGCGTGCACGCGATGATGAGCGTCGCGCTGATCGCGGGCTTCTCGTTTCTCGGCACCGAGCTGGTCGGGATCACGGCCGGCGAATCGGAAAACCCGCGCAAGACGATCCCGCGCGCGGTGAAGCAGATCTTCTGGCGGATCATGCTGTTCTACGTGCTCGCGATCTTCGTGATCGGCCTGCTGGTGCCGTACACCGACCCGAACCTGCTGAAGAGCGACGTGACCGACATCGGCGTGAGCCCGTTTACGCTCGTGTTCAGCCATGCGGGCTTTCCGCTCGCCGCGGGCGCGATGAACCTCGTGATCCTGACGGCCGTGTTGTCGGCCGGCAACTCCGGCACGTATGCGGCCACGCGGATGCTATACAACCTCGCGGCGGAGGGCCGTGCGCCCGCGATGTTCGCGACGCTGTCGCCGGGCGGCGTGCCGCGCAACGCGCTTTACGCGACGATGGCGGTGGGCGGGCTGTGCTTCCTCACGTCGCTGACCAACAACCAGCGCATCTATCTGTGGCTGCTCAATACGGTCGGCATCACCGGCTTCATCGCGTGGCTCGGCATCGCGGTCTGCCACTACCGGTTCCGCAAGGGCTTTCTGAAGCAGGGCTACCGGCTCGATCAGCTGCCGTATCGCGCGAAGTGGTTCCCGTTCGGGCCGTTGTTCGCGATCGCGGTCTGCATCGTGATCTCGCTCGGGCAGGATTACCAGGCGTTCTTCGCCGCTCGCATCGACTGGATGGAATTGCTGTCGATCTATGTGTGGATTCCGCTGTTCGTCGCGATCTGGTGGGCGTATCGTCGCGCGCGCAAGAGCCGGCTCGTGCGGTACGAGGAGATGGAGATCGGGCCGTGGCTGACGCGCCCGGTCGGCGACGCGGGGGAAACGCGCGAGCGGTCGTCGCGCGGCGCGTAGCGTGCATGCGGCCGCGGGCCGGGATACCATCGCCTTCGCGTAACGTGCCGGACAGGGCCTCCGGCACGTCGCGCGTTTCCCGATCGATTCCGCGTCCAGCACACAACATGACAATACAGCCGAACCGCGTTTCTTCCTCTTCATTCGTTTCCGCCGCCAGCGTGCGCGAGCTTGCCGATGCCGTGCGCACGGCCGAACGCCGCGCTGTCGATCTGGCCGACGACGCGCTCGCGCGTCTCGTGGCGATCGCGCCGCTCAATGCGATGGTGCACGTCGATGGCGAACTCGCGCGCCGCACGGCCGAGCACGTCGATGCGCGCGTCGCCCAGGGCGACGTGTTACCGCTTGCCGGCGTGCCGTTCGTGATCAAGGACAACCTCGATACCGCCGGAATGCCGACGCTCGGCGCGAGCCCGGCGGTGAGCGGCTATCGGGCGGCCTCGGACGCGCTGACCGTGCGGCGCCTGCTTGACGCCGGCGCGGTGCCGCTCGGCAAGGCGAACATGCACGAGCTTGCGTTCGGCATCACGAGCGGCAACCGGCACTTCGGCGCGGTCGGCAATCCGCAGGATCCGCGGCGTATCGCCGGCGGGTCGAGCGGCGGCACGGCGGCGGCCGTCGCGGCCGGTATCCCGTTCGGTCTCGGTACCGATACGGGCGGCTCGGTGCGGATTCCGGCCGCATTCTGCGGTGTCTACGGATTGCGGCCGTCCGCGCAGCGCTATTCGGCGCACGGCGTGCTGTCGCTGTCGCCCACGCGCGACACGGTGGGGCCGATCGGACATGGCATCGACGATCTGCTGCTGCTCGACGCGGTGCTGACGCGCGACGACAGCATCGCGTCCGCGCCCGAATGGCCGGAGTTGCGCATCGGCGTGCCGGGCGCACCGTACTTCGACGCGCTCGATCCGGGTGTCGCTACCCGCATCGAGCGTGCGCTCGCGTCGTTCGCGGCGGCAGGCGCGACGCTCGTGCCGTTGCCGGCGATGCCGCTGCACGAGGCCAGCGAAGCATGCGGCTTTCCGCTCGTCGGATACGAGGCGAACCAATACTGGCGCCGCTTCGCGGCGGAACGGCTCGGCATCCCGTTCGACACGTTCGTCGAGCGGATCGCGAGCGACGACGTGCGCGCGATCTTCCGGTCGTTCGTGTCCGCGCCGGTCGATGCGCAGGCGTATGCGGACGCGATCGCGTGCCGTCGGCGTCTCGTGCGCTGGTACGACGACGCGTTCGGTACGCCGGTCGACTGTATCGCGATGCCCACGGTGCCGGGCGAGCCGCCGTCGCTCGACGACACGGCCGCGATGACCGCCGCGCAGGATGCCGCGCTGTTCGCGCGCGTCGCACGCCAGACTTCGCCGGCGACGCTCGCCGGCGTGCCGTCCGTCTCGATCCCGGCCGGACGTTCCCCGCAAACGGCGCTGCCGGTCGGGCTGATGCTGGAAGGGCCATGGGGCGGCGATCGCCGTCTGCTCGCGATCGCCCGGCGGATCGACGCGCTGCTGCGGGACGATGCGGCGCGCGCGTGAGTCGCCGCGCGCCTGGCGCGATCACGCCGGGTTCAGGCGAGATATGCCTTCATGAAGTCGACCCATGCACGTACTTTCTGCGGCACGTGCGGGGTCGACGGGTACAGCGCATAGACGGCCTGCGGCGGAAACCGGTAGCCGGGGAGCGCATCGACCAGCGCGCCGCTCGCGAGATCGTCGCGCACGAGCCATTCGGGCAGCAGTGCGACGCCGCTGCCTTGCCGCGCGAGCACGCGCAGGACCGACGCGTTGTCGACCACGACGCGCGGCTTGGCACCGGGCCGGAACGCGTGCGGGTTGCCGTCGCGATCGGCGAGCGGCCACGTGGCGATGCGCTCGAGCCGCGTATGGCCGAGCTGCGGCAGCCGGGCGAGCGTGTCCGGCGACTCGATGTGCGACAGGCCGGCCGCGGCGAGCAGTGACGGCGCGATCACGGGCCGCACTTCGTACGTCGCGAGGCACGCGCCGCGGTACGGCAGATCCTGGAACTGCTCGAGGCGGCCGAGCCGGATCGCCACGTCGACGCGCTCGCGCACCAGATCGACCTGCGACGCGTGCGTTTCGAGCCGCACGCGCAGCGCGGGATGCCGCTGCATGAACGTGTGCAGCGCGGGGGCGACGACCATCGTCCCGTACTCGACGGTCGACGTCACGCGCAGCACGCCGTGCATCCCGCCATGCTCGCTGCGCGCGTCCTCGATCGCGCTTTCGGCTTCCTCCAGCACGCGCAGGCAGCGCGCATGGAAGCGCTCGCCCGCGTCGGTCAGCTCGACGCGCCGCGTGGTGCGCGTGAGCAGGGTGACGCCGAGCTCGGCTTCCAGCTGCTTGATGTTGAAGCTCACCGCGGCCCGGGCCTGGTTCAGCTGGGCGGCGGCGGCCGTAAACGACCCTGCTTCCACGACGGCGCGGAAGACGGCGAAACGATCGAGACTCACCATGGCGTGTCGGATCCGAGACGGAAAACCGACATGGTGCCCTGATTGTCAAAATTTTTCGACCAGTCCTGCCGTCCGGCCGGGCTTATCGACGTGCGCGGCGAACCTTACACTGCGGCGTTTCGTTCGTCTTCCGCCGCCATGACCGATCGCTCGAAAATCGCCGCCGTCTACCTGCTCGGGTTCGCGATCGACCTCGCCAACATGTTCGTCATCAACGCCGCCTATCCGACGATCCAGCGCGAGCTGCACGCGTCGGTCGCGCAGTTGGCGTGGATCGGCAACGCGTACGTGCTCGGGCTGACGGTCGTGATCCCGCTCGGTACGTGGCTCGCGCGCCGCTTCGGCGAGCGCCGGCTGCTGATCGCGTCGCTGCTGCTGTTCGCGCTCGGCAGCCTCGGCGTCGGCCTGTCGGCGTCGATCGGCGCACTGCTGGCATGGCGGCTGGTCCAGGGGCTCGGCGGCGGATTGCTGATCCCGGTCGGGCAGACGATGGCCTATCGTGCGTATCCGCCCGATGCGCGGGCGCATCTGACGTCGATCGTGATGATGGTCGCGCTGCTCGTGCCGGCGCTGTCGCCGGCGCTGGGCGGCGTGGTCGTGGATCGCGTGTCGTGGCGGGCGATCTTCTTCGGAATGCTGCCGCTCGCCGCGGTCACGAGCGTGCTCGCGTTCGCGTGGCTGCCGGCCGACGAACCGGACGGCAGCCCGCCGGCGCTCGACGTGCGCGGCCTCGGGCTGAGCGCCGCGGCGCTCGTTGCGCTGCTGCTCGGCCTGACGTTCGCGGGACAGCCGGGCGCGGGCCGCGACGCGTTCGTTCCGCTCGCGATCGCGCTCGTCGCCGGTGGTGCGTATGTCGCGCACGCGCGCCGGACTGCCGCGCCGCTGCTCGACCTGCGCCTGGTTGCGCAGCCGCTGCTGCGGATCGGGCTGATCGTCTACCTGTGCGTGCCGGGCGTGTTCACCGGCGTGAACCTCGTCGCCGCGCTGTATCTGCAGAACGCGCTCGGGCTCAGTGCGACGCATACGGGCGCGCTGATGGTGCCGTGGGCGATCGCGTCGTTCGCCGCGATCGCGACGACGCGCCGCTGTTTCCCGAAGTGGGGGCCGAAGCCGCTGTTCATGAGCGGGATCGCGATCGACGCGTTCGGGATCGTATTGCTCGCGACCCCGCTTGCCGGTTTCGAGGCCGGGCGCGTGCTCGCGTTCGTCGCGATGGGGCTCGGCGCCAGCATGTGCACGAGCACGTCGCAAAGCGCGGCGTTTCTCGATGTCCCCGCCACGCGAATGGGCGACGCGAGCGCGCTGTGGAACATCAACCGGCAACTGAGCTTCTGTCTCGGCGTCGCGGTGCTGGGCAGCGCGTTGAACTTCCTGTTGTCGATGCACGGGGACGACGGGCGGCTGCCGTACCAGCAATGTTTCGGCCTGGCGGCGCTGGCGACGCTGCTGCCGCTGCCGTTCGTCGTGCGCCTCGCCGCGCACCGTGCGCCCGCCGGGCGTGCGGCTTCTCAACGTTCGTGAGTTTCGAGATGAATTCGTCAAACCCGTTTTTCCAGGAAGTGGTCGACGCACACGTCGACATCGAGCAATGGTTGTCCGGCAGCGCGGCGCGCGACGGGCTCGCGCCGCTGCTCGCGCGCTTTTCGCGGGACTTCTCGATGATCTCGCTGCACGGGCATGCGCTCGACTACGCGGATATCGACATCCTGTTCTCGCGCGGCTTCGGCGCGCGGCCCGGCCTGCGGATCGCGATCGACGAACTGCACGAAGTGAGCACGTGGCAGGGCGGCTCGACGATCGCCTATCGCGAGACGCAGACCGACGCGGCAGGGCGGCGAACCGTGCGCCGTTCGACCGTCGTGTTCGAGCGCGACGCGGATGGCCGCATCGGCTGGCTGCGGCTGCACGAGACGCCGGTGACGGGCTGACCGTTACCCCGCAACGCCTGACGCCGCCGCGCGGCGGCAGGCACATGCTCCTCCGAGCGGCATACCAACCAGAAACCTGAGAGATGACAATAAAAGCAATCGACATCGCGCGTCGCGAGGACGCGCGGCCGCATCGCGTCCGCAGTCGGGGGCGCGCATGACGGCGCCATCGTTCACCGATGCGGTGGCTTCGCTCGTGCGCGATACCGAGGTGCACAAGGACCTCTATCTGTCGCCGCGCATCTTCGAGCTGGAGATGCGCCATCTGTTCTGGAACACGTGGGTCTATGTCGGCCATGTCAGCCAGATTCCGGCCACGGGCGACTACGTGACGACGACGATCGGCGCCGAGCCGGTCGTGATGGTGCGCCACGTCGACGGTTCGGTGCGGGTGCTGCACAACCGCTGTTCGCACAAGGGCACGCAGCTGGTGACGGATGCCGCCGGCAACACGGGCACATTCTTCCGCTGCCCGTACCACGCCTGGTCGTACCGGACCGACGGCAGCCTCTACGCGATTCCGCTGCGGCGCGGCTACGAAAACACGGGCTTCGAGACGTGCGAGGCGAGCAAGGGCATGCAGGCGGTCGGCGCGACCCATGAGCATCGCGGTTTCGTGTTCTGCCGCCTCAGTCAGTCCGGTGTCGATTTCCATGCGTACTTCGGCGATGCGCTGTCGTCGCTCGACAACCTCGTCGATCGTTCGCCGGAAGGGCGCGTGGAAGTCGCGGGCGGCGTGTTCCGCTACGTGCACGGCTGCAACTGGAAGATGCTGGTCGAGAATCAGACCGACACCTGCCATCCGATGGTCGCGCACGAGTCGTCGGCCGGCACGGCCGTGCGCGTGTGGGAGCGCGACGGCACGCAGCAGGCGAAGCCGATGGCGGTCGAGCTGCTGGAGCCGTTCATCCAGCCGCACGCGTTCTTCGAGCAGATGGGGTTGCGCGTGTGGCCCAACGGACATGGTCATACCGGCACCGCCGATTCGATTCACGCGCGCTACACGCCGATTCCCGGCTATCACGAGAAGATGACCGCGGCCTACGGCGAAGCGCGCGCCGCGCGGATTCTCGGCGAGGTGCGTCACAACACCGTGCTGTTTCCGAATGCGATGGTGAAAGGGCCGATCCAGATCCTGCGCGTGTTCAAGCCGCTGGCGGTCGACCGCACGCTGGTGGAGTCGTGGTCGTTTCGTCTCGTCGGCGCGCCCGATTCGCTGTTCGAGCGCACGCTTGCCTACAACCGCCTCATCAACGCGCCGACGTCGATCGTCGCGCACGACGATCTCGAAATGTACGAACGCGCGCAGCGCGGCCTCGCCACGCAGGCGCGCGACTGGGTGCATGTCGGGCGGCTGTTCGAGCCCGAGGAGTTCGCGCAGCCGACGTCGGAGACGAACGGCACCAGCGAACAGCAGATCCGCAACCAGTTCCGCGCATGGCTCCAGTACATCGCGCCGGTATCGACGCAGGAGGCCGCCGATGCGCGTATTTCCGCACGATGAGCTCGTCGCGTTCGTCTATCGCGAGGCGCGCCTGCTCGACGAGCGGCGCTACGAGGAATGGCTCGCGCTCTATGCGGACGACGCGCGCTACTGGATGCCGCTGTCGCCGGACCAGCCCGACACCGGGCTGCACGGCGCTCTGATGGACGAGGATCGGCTCCTGCTGCGCATCCGCATCGAGCGGCTGGCCGGGCGCCGGACGTTCTCGCAGCAGCCGGCGAGTCGCGGTCATCATCTGCTCCAGCAGCCGCACGTCGATCGGGCCGACCACGAACGCGGCGCCTATGTGCTGCGCACGCCGTTTCATTACGTCGAAACGCGACGCGACGAGCAGGCGCTGTTCGCCGGCTGGTACACGCATGAACTCGCGGTATGCGACGACACGTTGCGCATCCGCGTGAAGCGTGTCGATCTCGTCAACGCCGATGCGCCGCTCGGCAGCATCCATCTGCCTGTCTGATCGCGTGCGGCCAGCACGTCCCTTTTCGTTCCCGACCACATGAACGCTCCTGAATTCCTGCCGCGCACGTTGCCGTACATCGACACGCTGTACGACTACGGCGCCTTCCTGTCCCGCACCGGCGGGCATCTCGGCACGCTGCCGGCGCAGCGCGCACGCGACGCGCGGATCGCGATCGTCGGCGCGGGCGTCGGCGGCCTGGTCGCCGCCTGCGAGCTGCTGCGCGCGGGGGCGCGGCAGGTCGTCGTGTTCGAGGCGAACCGCGCGCGCGTGGGCGGGCGCCTGCTGTCGCAGTCGATCAATCCGGACCATCCGCACCTGCTCGCCGAAATGGGCGCGATGCGTTTCCCGCCGTCGCAGGCCGCGCTTTACCACTATCTCGAGCGGTTCGGCGTCGACAGCGCATCCGCGTTTCCCGATCCGGGCATCGTCGACACCGAAATCCACTACCAGGGCCATGCGTACCGCTGGCCCGCGGGCGATGCGCCTCCCGCGCTGTTCGACCGCGTCGACCGCGGCTGGCGCGCGTTCATTCGCGACGGCGTGCGGCTCGACGACGGCACGCAGCTGCCCGCCCCGGCCGAACTGACGGCGCTGCTGCGCGCGCACCGCTACGACGATGCGCGACATGGCTGGCAGCAGTACATCGACCGCTTCGGCGACGAGTCGTTCTACTCGGCGATCGTCAAGATCTTCACGGGCGCGACGCCGCCGGGCGGCGCGCGCTGGCGCAAGGGCGAGGACCTGCGCCTGTTCGGCACGCTCGGCATCGGCTCGGGCGGCTTCCAGCCGGTCTATCGCGCCTCGTTCCTCGAAATCCTGCGGATCGTGGTCAACGAGCTCGAAGTCGACCAGCGGTTGATCCCGGCCGGCATCTTCGCGCTCGCGCAGGGGCTGCTCGACGATGGCGGGGACGGTGCGCGAGTGCGCGATTGCATCGTCCACGCAGCCGTGCGGCACGTGGCGAAGCAGCCGGACGAGACCTTTGCGCTCACGCTCGACGACGGGTCGACGCAGATATTCGACCGCGTGATCGTCGCGACCACGACGCGCGCGATGCAGGTCGGGATGGGCATCACCGGCATCGCGAACCTGTTCGCGCCGAACGTCGTTCGCGCGATCAACGAGACGCACATGGTCAGCTCGTCGAAGCTGTTCGTGCTGACCCGCGACAAGTTCTGGCTCAAGCACGGGCTGCCGCACAACATCCAGACGGACACGCTGGCGCGCGGCATCTACTGCCTCGACTACGCGCCCGACGATCCCGACGCACACGGCGTCGTGCTGATCAGCTACACGTGGGAGGACGATTCGCACAAGATCCTGTCGCTCACCGACAAGGTCGAGCGGTTCAAGCGTCTCGTGGCCGAGATCGGCATCGTGTCGCCGGCGTTCGCCGCGCACCTGCGTCCGCTCGACGACGATTACGCGCGCAACGTCACGAGCCACGACTGGTTGTCGGACCGCTACGCGCTCGGTGCATTCAAGCTGAACTATCCGGGCGAGGACATTCACTCGCAGGCGTTGTTCTATCAGTTCCAGACGGCCGCCGATCCGTCGTCGGATCGTGGCATCTATCTGGCCGGCTGCTGCTGCTCGTTCACGGGCGGCTGGATCGAGGGCGCGGTGCAGACCGCGATCAACGCGGCGAGCGCGGTGATCCGCAGTCTCGGCGGGACGCTCGCCGACGGCAATCCGCTCGACGCGATGCGCAGCCGCTATCGCTACGGCGACTGACGCCGCGTGCGGCGCTACTTGTCCAGCTCCGGATAGTGCCGGAAGATCCCCATGTCGTTGAACGGGATGCGGCGCGCCGACTCCAGATAGCGCGCGACGGGCGGATGCCGTGCAACGCGGTCATGCAGGCCGACGAGCCCCGCGACCTTGCGCTCCGCGCGCTTCATCGCCTTCGGGAACGCGTAGCGCAGCCCTTCGATCAACTGAAACATCGACAGGTCCGCATAACTGAGCGCGCCGCCGGCGATATAGCCGCCTTTGTGCGGATTCTGCTCCAGCACGCGATCGAAGTAGCCGAGGAACTTCGGCAGGCGGTGCGCGAGGAAATCGGCCGCGCGCTCGGCGGCCTCGGCCTTCTGGTCCTCGTAGTACAGGCCGCTGCCGATCGGGTGATGCGTGTCGTGGATCTCGGTGACGAAATCGGCGACGGTCAGCTGGAGCTGATGCACCCAAAGCCGTCCGGCTTCGTCGGCGGGCGCGAGCCCGAGCCGCGCGCCGAGAAACAGCAGGATGTTCGCGGTCTGTCCGACGAGCACGTCGCCGGCCTTCAGGAACGGCGGTGCGAACGGCACGCATTCGGTCTTCGTGCTGTCCATCAGCCGCATCATTGCCGATACGCCCATGCCGCGCCCCGATTCGCGCGCGACGTCGACATAGTCGGCCTCGGCCGCCTCGAGCGCGAGCCGCACGTATTCGCCGCGGCCCTGGATCTCGGGCCAGTAATAGAGTTCGTAACGCATGCCGTGCTCCTGTCCGGTCGATGCGCGCATCGCGATGGCGGGGAGGGCGGCCGCGCCGCCCGTTGCGAATAGACAGTCTAGGAGATCGTGCGGGACGCGCGGTGCTTGGCGCGCGTCATGCATCGCGTGCGTCGCGCTCGCCGCCTTCGGGGCCGTAGAAGAACACCCAGGTTGAGAAGTCGTCGGAGAAGCCGACGAAACGGTGCGACGCGAATGCGGGGACGAACACCACGTCGCCCGCCGCGACGCTGCATTCGCGTCCGTCGACGACGAAACGGGACGTGCCGGTGGCGATCACGTAGACCTCGTCGCGCGTATGCGGCGTCTGCAGGTCCTCGCCGCGCGGCCGGTACAGCTCGACGTCGAGCGTGCCGTGGCGAAACAACGTCGTGAACGGCGTGCCTTCATCGTCGAGGCGGGCGAGCGATTCGTTGATGCCGAGCTTCATCGTCGTGGGCTCCGGTTCCGGACCGTGGGGACAGGCAGACGTACGTCGTCCCATCGTATGCCGGAATCCGCCTCGAGGCGAACATCGCGAGCGCGGGGCGTCGCGGTGTCCGATGCTGCCGTTTGGCTGGTAATGCCGATACAGGTATTGGCACTACCAGCCAAACCACTGTTTTTAATGGGTTTTTTCGCGCCGGGCCTGCGCCGTGGCGCGTTCTGCGTGGCATAATCGACCGCATCCGCAAGGCTTGTAGTCACAACGACCCCGCATACCCATGGCACAGACTCTCTACGACAAACTGTGGAATACCCACGTCGTCCACACCGAGGACGACGGCACGGCATTGCTCTACATCGACCGTCAGCTGCTGCACGAAGTCACGAGCCCGCAGGCATTCGAAGGGCTGAACGTCGCGCACCGCCCGGTGTGGCGCATCAGCGCGAACCTGGCCGTGTCGGACCACAACGTCCCGACCACGGATCGCAGCCACGGCATTGCCGATCCGGTCTCGAAGCTGCAGGTCGACACGCTCGACGCGAACTGCGACGCGTTCGGCATCACGCAGTTCAAGATGAACGACGTGCGCCAGGGCATCGTGCACATCATCGGGCCGGAGCAGGGCGCGACGCTGCCGGGCATGACGATCGTCTGCGGCGATTCGCATACGTCGACGCACGGCGCGTTCGGCGCGCTCGCGCACGGCATCGGCACGTCGGAAGTCGAGCACGTGCTCGCGACGCAAACCTTGCTGCAGAAAAAGAGCAAGAACATGCTCGTGAAGGTCGAGGGTGCCCTGCCGCGCGGCTGTACCGCGAAGGACATCGTGCTCGCGATCATCGGCAAGATCGGCACGGCCGGCGGCACGGGCTACGCGATCGAATTCGGCGGCTCGACGATCCGCGCGCTGACGATGGAAGGCCGGATGACCGTCTGCAACATGGCGATCGAAGCCGGCGCGCGCGCGGGCATGGTCGCCGTCGACGACACGACGATCGATTACCTGAAGGGCCGTCCGTTCGTGCCGACCGGCGCGGAATGGGACCAGGCCGTCGAATACTGGCGCGAATTCAAGTCCGACGAAGGCGCGCAGTTCGACCGCGTCGTCGAGCTGAACGCGGCCGAAATCGTCCCGCAGGTCACGTGGGGCACGTCGCCGGAAATGGTCACGTCGATCGACGGTCGCGTGCCCGATCCCGAGCGCGAGAAGGATCCGGTCAAGCGCGACGCGATGGAACGCGCGCTGGCCTACATGGCGCTCGAGCCGAACACGCCGATCGAGTCGATCAAGGTCGACAAGATCTTCATCGGTTCGTGCACGAACGCGCGCATCGAGGACATCCGCGCGGCCGCGTACGTCGTGAAGAAGCTGAATCGCCGCATCGCATCGAACGTGCGCCTCGCCATGGTCGTGCCGGGCTCGGGCCTCGTGAAGGCGCAGGCCGAGCGCGAAGGCCTCGACAAGGTGTTCACGGACGCGGGCTTCGAATGGCGCGAGCCGGGCTGCTCGATGTGCCTCGCGATGAACGCCGACCGGCTCGATCCGGGCGAGCGCTGCGCATCGACGTCGAACCGCAACTTCGAGGGCCGGCAGGGCGCGGGCGGTCGCACGCACCTGGTGAGCCCCGCGATGGCGGCGGCGGCGGCGATCGAAGGCCATTTCGTCGACATTCGCAAGCTGGGGTAACGCGTGACGGCATCGAAGCTCATCGCGCGGCTGGTTGCCGCGCTGGCGCTCGCGGGGCTGGGCTTCGGCCTTGCGGGCTGCAATACCGTCCGAGGCTTCGGCCAGGACGTCAATGCCGCCGGCAACGCGCTGCAGCGCGCCGCGGAGTGACATCCGCCGAGAATTTGTCGATGTGCGCCGGCTGAATGCCGGCCCTTCAACCGGATAGACGGATCATGGAAAAATTCAATGTGCATACCGGCGTCGTGGCGCCGCTCGATCGCGAGAACGTCGACACCGACGCGATCATCCCGAAGCAGTTCCTGAAGTCGATCAAGCGCACGGGCTTCGGTCCGAACGCGTTCGACGAATGGCGTTACCTCGATCACGGCGAGCCGGGCCAGGACAACTCGAAGCGCCCGCTGAACCCGGACTTCGTGCTGAACCAGCCGCGCTACCAGGGCGCATCGGTGCTGCTCGCACGCAAGAACTTCGGCTGCGGCAGCTCGCGCGAGCACGCGCCGTGGGCGCTGCAGCAGTACGGCTTCCGCGCGATCATCGCGCCGAGCTTCGCCGACATCTTCTTCAACAACTGCTACAAGAACGGGCTGCTGCCGATCGTGCTGACCGAGCAGCAGGTCGATCACCTGTTCAACGACACGTACGCGTTCAACGGCTATCAGCTGACGATCGACCTCGACGCGCAGGTCGTGCGCACGGGCGACGGCCGCGAGTATGCGTTCGACATCACCGCGTTCCGCAAGTACTGCCTGCTGAACGGTTTCGACGACATCGGCCTGACGCTGCGTCACGCGGACAAGATCCGCCAGTTCGAAGCCGAGCGGCTCGCGAAGCAGCCGTGGCTCAACAACAAGCTGGTCGGCTGAGATCGCCTCCGGGCGGGCGCGCATGACGCGCGCTCGCCGACCTGCCACTCATACCTACCCAGTCAGGAATAACGCATGAAGATTGCAGTGCTGCCCGGCGACGGCATCGGTCCGGAAATCGTCAACGAAGCGGTCAAGGTGCTGAACGCCCTCGACGAGAAGTTCGAACTCGAACAGGCGCCGGTTGGCGGCGCGGGCTACGAGGCGAGCGGTCATCCGCTGCCGGACGCGACGCTGAAACTCGCGAAGGAAGCCGACGCGATCCTGTTCGGCGCGGTCGGCGACTGGAAGTACGACTCGCTCGAGCGCGCGCTGCGCCCCGAGCAGGCGATCCTCGGGCTGCGCAAGCATCTCGAATTGTTCGCGAACTTCCGCCCGGCGATCTGCTATCCGCAACTCGTCGACGCGTCGCCGCTGAAGCCGGAGCTGGTCGCGGGCCTCGACATCCTGATCGTGCGCGAGCTGAACGGCGACATCTACTTCGGCCAGCCGCGCGGCGTGCGTGCCGCTCCCGACGGCCCGTTCGCCGGCGAGCGCGAGGGTTTCGACACGATGCGCTATTCGGAACCGGAAGTGCGCCGCATCGCGCACGTCGCGTTCCAGGCTGCGCGCAAGCGTGCGAAGAAGCTACTGTCGGTCGACAAGTCGAACGTGCTCGAAACGTCGCAATTCTGGCGCGACATCATGATCGACGTGTCGAAGGAATACGCGGACGTCGAGTTGTCGCACATGTACGTCGACAACGCGGCGATGCAGCTCGCGAAGGCGCCGAAGCAGTTCGACGTGATCGTGACCGGCAACATGTTCGGCGACATCCTGTCGGATGAAGCGTCGATGCTGACGGGCTCGATCGGCATGCTGCCGTCGGCGTCGCTCGACAAGAACAACAAGGGCCTGTACGAGCCGTCGCACGGTTCGGCGCCGGACATCGCGGGCAAGGGCATCGCGAACCCGCTGGCGACGATCCTGTCGGCCGCGATGCTGCTGCGCTACTCGCTGAATCGCGCGGAGCAGGCCGATCGCATCGAGCGCGCGGTGAAAACGGTGCTCGAACAAGGCTATCGCACGGGCGACATCGCGACGCCGGGCTGCAAGCAGGTCGGCACGGCGGCGATGGGCGACGCGGTGGTCGCCGCGCTGTAACGCGCACCGCAACGCAGCAGCAGTGAATTGTAGAAAGGGCGCGAGCGGGCCGCGAAATCGGCCGGTTCGCGCGTGGTTGGCCGTTGTGCGGCCAACCGGCTTTGTGTAGACTCGAACGATGGCGCTGATTTCCCTGATCTCCCCGGTCCTGAAACTCCACGGCAACACTGCCCGTGCGGGTACGCGCGCCATCGTCATCACGAAAACCATTACCACGAAAACGATCATTAAACGCTGATCGTCCGTCGTGCCCGCCTGTTTCCCCGCGCGGTCACGCCGGGGGCGGAAATGGCGGGGAAGCTCCATTCAAAGGGTTAGTCATGAACGTAGGTCTCGTAGGTTGGCGCGGCATGGTCGGCAGCGTGCTGATGCAACGCATGCAGGAAGAAGGTGATTTCGACCTGATCGAACCGGTGTTTTTCAGCACCAGCAACACGGGCGGCAAGGCGCCGTCGTTCGCGAAAAACGAGACTACGCTCAAGGACGCGACCAACGTCGACGAGCTGAAGAAGTGCGACGTGATCATCACGTGCCAGGGCGGCGACTACACGAACGACGTGTTTCCGAAGCTGCGCGCGGCCGGCTGGAACGGCTACTGGATCGACGCGGCCTCGTCGCTGCGGATGCAGGACGACGCGGTCATCATCCTCGATCCGGTCAACCTCGACGTGATCAAGGACGCGCTCGTCAAGGGCACGAAGAACTTCGTCGGCGGCAACTGCACGGTCAGCCTGATGCTGATGGCGCTCGGCGGCCTGTTCCGCGAGAACCTCGTCGACTGGATGACGGCGATGACCTACCAGGCCGCATCGGGCGCGGGCGCGCAGAACATGCGTGAACTGCTGTCGCAGATGGGCGCGCTGCACGGTTCGGTGCAGGAACAGCTCGCCGATCCGGCTTCCGCGATTCTCGACATCGACCGCCGCGTGCTCGCGACGATGAACAGCGATGCAATGCCGACGAGCCAGTTCGGCGTGCCGCTCGCGGGTTCGCTGATTCCGTGGATCGACAAGGATCTCGGCAACGGGATGTCGAAGGAAGAGTGGAAGGGCGGCGCGGAAACCAACAAGATCCTCGGCAAGCCGGCCATGGGCGAGCCGGGTTCGATCCCGGTCGACGGGCTGTGCGTGCGGATCGGCGCGATGCGCTGCCATTCGCAGGCGCTGACGATCAAGCTGAAGAAGGACGTCCCGCTGGACGAAATCAACGGTATCCTCGCGTCGGCGAACGACTGGGTGAAGGTCGTGCCGAACGAGCGCGAAGCCTCGATGCGCGACCTGTCGCCGGCGAAGATCACCGGCACGCTGACGGTGCCGGTCGGTCGCCTGCGCAAGCTCGCGATGGGCGGCGAATACCTGTCGGCGTTCACGGTCGGCGATCAGTTGCTGTGGGGCGCGGCCGAGCCGCTGCGCCGCATGCTGCGCATCCTGCTCGACAAGTAAGGATCGGGCCGCGCTGCGCGCCCCGTCGGCGCGCGACGCGAAACGCCTGCCTGCCCTTCGCGGGGCGGCAGGCGTTTTTTATTGGTTGGCGCGGCGGCATGCGGGCGAAAACCCGAGATGCTTGCGAGAGGGGCGCGACGCGAACGATACGGGCATGAATTCATTCCCGGAGCGATGCGGCCGCAACAATCGTCATCGATTGATGCCCCATTTTTGATAAAACTGCCGTGCACGATTGATGGTGAGGATCGGCATGGCGGGCGCGCGATCCGCGCGCCGGCGGTGCGGTGCGAATAGCGGTTGCGCCGATGCATCGGCATGGACGGCCGCATCCGCCGGCGACGAATTCGGCCGGAACCTGATCGCGTGAAGTAAACTATGCGGTTACGACGCGCAGAGTCGCCGAAAGCGTCGCGTTCTGCGCGACGCTTTTGCATTTCTGCGGCGACTTTATTGACGCTTCCCTACGCGAATCCGAGCCGCGCCCGCGCGCGGCGATAGAGCCTACGATGTCCCGAATTTCCTTGTTTCCGCGTCAGTCCCGTCTGTCGCGCGCCGTACGCGGCGCGCTGGCGATCCTGGCACTCGGCGCGGCCGCGTCGGCCTGGGCGGCCGGCACCGTCGAACTGCCGGCTTCCGCCGCAGGCGGCCCCGCGCCGCTCACCGTGACGGTTCAGCCCGGCCAGTCGCTGAACGATCTCGCGAAGGCGGCCACGCAGTCGCACGATCCGGGCGTGCTCGCGCGTGCCGGACGCGCGCTGTTCGACGCCAACCCGCAGGCATTCATGAAGCGCGATCCGAGCCGCCTGAAAGTCGGCGCGACGCTGACGGTGCCGGCGCTCGACGCGACGGGCGCGGCGCTCGCGGCGGCCGGTGCGTCAGGTGCGTCAGGTGCATCGGCCGCGTCCGCGGTGGCCGCCGCGTCGGGTGCGGCCGCGGCTGTGGCTGTGGCTACGCAGCATGGCGCGTCCGCGCCGCATCCGGGGTCGGCCGTGCAAACGGCGCCGGCTGCACATGCGGCACCCGTCAGCGGCGCAAGTGTCGTGGCCGCGGCAGTCGCGGCAGGGGCATCGGCTTCGACCGGCGCGTCCGCCGCGCATGGCGCATCGACGGTCGAGCCCGTTCAGCCGGCCGCGCCTGCGGCCGGTGCAAGCGGCCCGCACGTGTGGAGTGGCGCGATTCAGTCCGCGACTCCGTCGTCCGCGAGCGAAGCCGCCACCCAGCCCGCGCAAGGCGGCCAGGCTCAAGGCATGCACGAACCATCCGCGGCGGCACCCGTCGCGGGCGCGTCGCAGCCGCGGCCGTCGAGCCTGCAGCAACTGCTCGCGCTGAAGAATCGCGTGCTGATGGAGCTGCAGAAACACGGAATCGGCAAACCGGCCGCGACGAACAACGTTGCACCCGCGCCGGCGCCTGCTGCCCCGCGTCCCGCCACGAATGACGGCGCATCTGCCGCCGCGTCGTCGCCCGCCGCGAGCGAGGCGGCGTCCGGCGTGGCCGCCAGTGCGGCGCAGCCGGCATCGGCGCCCGTGCAGCCGGCCGCGCCCGTGACGGCTACGCCGCCCGCGCGCGATTCCGAACAGATCGACTGGCGCCCGGCCGCAGCGGCTGGCGCGGCGGTGGTCGTTCTCGCAGCCGGCTTCGCATGGCGCAAGCGCCGGAAAGCGCGGCGCGCCGAGGCGGTCGCCGCGGAATCCGGCGGGGCGGCTGCTTCGGATGCCGGCGCATCATCGTCGCCCGTCGAACCCGTGCCGCCGATTCTTCCAGAGACACCGGTCGCACGCGACGCAGCCGCCGATGTGGATCTCGTTTCGGCCGCTGCGGTAGCGGCGGAGGTGGCTGAAACGCGCGATCTCGACGTGCCTTCGTCGCCGGAAGCGGCAACGCCGTCGCAAGACGATCAAAAGGAAGCGCCGGCCACGCCCGCCGCAGAGCCGGCACCGCACGACGCGAAGCCCGCCGCGCCGGCGACGAACGACGATCAGTACGCGGCGCTGATGCAGAACGCGATCAGCGCGCTGAACAGCCTCGACATGCCGCTGCCGCCGCGTACGGCGGAAGAGCCGGCCGTTCGGGAAGGGCAAGCCGAAAGCGAGCAAGTCGCAACTAACGGTCAGTCCGCGTCACACCCGCCCGTTGGTGCGAACGATCTGTTGCCGGAGCACCCGGCCGACCAGGACGACGAGTTCGACTGGGATCCGGATGCGGCAACGCCCGCGCCGCACGCGGGTGGCGCATCTGCGCCGTCGTCGCTGCCGCCGCTCGGCGGCGCGCAGTTCGGCGCGTTGAAGCTGGATTTCGATCTCGACCTGCCGTCCGCGCCGGGCGCCGTGCTGCCCGCGCTGACACCGGAAGAGCTCGCGCGCATCGCACGCAACAAGCTGGATCTCGCGTCCGAGTACGTCGAGCTGGGCGACCTGTCCGGCGCGCGCACGCTGCTGCAGGAAGTCGTCGACGCGAACGACGCCGCGACGCGCGACGATGCGCGCGCGCTGCTCGCGAAACTGGCGGAAGAGGCGTGATGCGGATCGCGCTGGGGATTCAGTACGACGGCGCCGCGTTTTGCGGCTGGCAGGCGCAGCCGCACGGCAAGACCGTGCAGGACGCGCTCGAGCGCGCGCTCGGCGAATTCGCGTGCGTGCCGCTGCACACGACGGTCGCGGGACGGACCGACACGGGCGTGCACGGGCTCGGGCAGGTCGTGCACTTCGACACGGACCTCGATCGCGCGGATTTCTCGTGGGTGCGCGGCACCAACGCGTTCCTGCCGCCGACCGTTTCCGTGCAGTGGGCGAAGCCGATGCCGGACACGTTCCATGCGCGTTTCTCGGCGTTCGAACGCACCTACTACTACGCGCTGTACGTGCACCCCGTGCGCTCGCCGATGCTGGCCGGTCGGGCCGGCTGGATCCACACGCCGCTCGACGACGACGCAATGCGCGTCGCCGCCGCGCACCTGATCGGCGAGCACGACTTCTCGTCGTTCCGGTCGTCGGAATGCCAGTCGAAGACGCCGGTCAAACACCTGTACCAGATCGACGTGCGGCGTGCGGGCCACTTCATTCATTTCCGCTTCCGCGCGAACGCGTTCCTTCACCACATGGTGCGCAACCTGATGGGCTGCCTCGTCGCGGTCGGACGCGGCCGCTATCCGGCGGACTGGCTCGCCGACGTGCTGGCCGGGCGCGACCGCAATCTCGCCGCGCCCACGTTCATGGCCGCCGGGCTGTACCTCGCCCATGTCGGCTACCCGGCGGAATTCGCCGTCCCGCCCGCGCAGCTCGGCAGCGTGCCGTGGAGCAGCGTCTGGGCCGACCTGGACCCACAACCATGACGGATCACGCCGTGACTTCTCCGACTCCCGCCGCGGCCGGCCTCGCGCCGCGCACGCGCATCAAGCTGTGCGGTCTGTCGCGCCCCGAGGACGTGCTGCACGCCGCCGCGCTCGGCGCCGACGCGATCGGCCTCGTGTTCTATCCGAAGAGCCCGCGCGCGGTGTCGATCGCGCAGGCGGCCGAGCTTGCACGCCTCGCGCCGCCGTTCGTGTCGGTGGTCGGGCTGTTCGTGAACGCGACCGAAGCCGAGATCGAGGCGGTCGTGCGCGACGTGCCGCTCACGGTGCTGCAATTCCACGGCGACGAGACGCCCGAGCAGTGCGACGCCCTCGGCCGCGCGGCACGTCTGCCGTGGTTGCGCGCGGTGCGCGTCGGCCCCTCGACGCAGCCGGCCGATTTGGTAGAATCGGCTCTTCATTATTCGAAAGCGCGCGGCCTCCTGTTCGACACCCTGGTGCCGGATTACGGCGGTAGCGGCAAGGTCTTCGATTGGTCACTTATTCCCGCAGAGCTCGCGCATCGGGCCGTTTTGAGTGGTGGCTTGAACGCGCAAAACGTCGGTGATGCGATCCGCCAGTTGCGCCCGTTTGCTGTCGATGTCTCGAGCGGCATCGAAGTGGATGGCGCGAAGGGCGTGAAGGATCACGCCCGGATGGCGGCGTTCGTACGCGCGGTGCGCGAAGCGGACGCCGGGTGATGCAAGCCGGTGCGGCCCCGACAGCGGGGCGCGCCGACCGATCGAGAGTGACACCATGTACAACCTTCCTGATGATCACGGCCACTTCGGCCCGTATGGCGGCGTGTTCGTCGCCGAAACGCTGATTCACGCGCTGGACGAACTGCGCACGGCGTACGAAAAATTCCGCAATGACCCCGATTTCGTCGCCGAATACGAGCGCGAACTGAAGTATTTCGTCGGTCGTCCGTCGCCGATCTATCACGCGCAGCGCTGGAGCGAGATGCTCGGCGGCGCGCAGATCTACCTGAAGCGCGAGGACCTGAACCACACCGGCGCGCACAAGATCAACAACGTCATCGGCCAGGCGCTGCTCGCGAAGCGGATGGGCAAGAAGCGCGTGATCGCCGAAACCGGCGCCGGCCAGCACGGCGTCGCGACGGCGACGATCTGCGCGCGTTTCGGGATGGAGTGCATCGTCTACATGGGCGCCGAGGACGTGCGCCGCCAGGCCGCGAACGTCTACCGGATGAAGCTGCTCGGCGCGACGGTCGTGCCGGTCGAATCGGGTTCGCGCACGTTGAAGGACGCGCTGAACGAAGCGATGCGCGACTGGGTCACGAACATCGAAAGCACGTTCTACATCATCGGCACGGTCGCGGGCCCGCACCCGTATCCGGCGATGGTGCGCGACTTCCAGCGCGTGATCGGCGACGAGTGCAAGGTGCAGATGCCGGAACTCGCCGGCCGGCAGCCGGACGCGGTGATTGCGTGCGTCGGCGGCGGCTCGAACGCGATGGGCATCTTCTATCCGTACATCGACGACACGTCGGTGCAGCTGATCGGCGTCGAAGCGGCCGGCGACGGCCTCGACACCGGCCGTCACGCGGCGTCGCTGATCGCCGGCAGCCCCGGCGTGCTGCACGGCAACCGCACGTACCTGCTGCAGGACGACAACGGTCAGATCATCGAGACGCATTCGGTGTCGGCCGGGCTCGACTACCCGGGCGTCGGTCCCGAGCACGCATGGCTGAAGGACAGCGGCCGCGCGCAGTACGTGCCGATCACCGACGAAGAGGCGCTGAAAGCGTTCCACGACTGCTGCCGGATCGAGGGGATCATTCCCGCGCTCGAGTCGAGCCACGCGATCGCGTATGGCGTGAAGCTCGCGCCGACGTTGCCGAAGGACAAGATCCTGCTCGTCAACCTGTCGGGCCGCGGCGACAAGGACATGCACACGGTCGCCGAGCGATCGGGCATCGCGCTCTGACCCCGACCGATGCGTGACCTGATCGAACAACCGGGCGGCGGTGCCGCGAGCGAAGCGGAGGCGGTGCAGTCCGCCGTCGCCATGCCGTGCGCGCTGCCGTCCGGGATCGAGCTGCACAACCGCGATTTCATGTCCGAAGCCGCGCGCCTGCCGGATGCGTCGATCGATCTGATCGTCGCCGATCCGCCGTACGGGCTCGGCAAGGACTACGGCAACGACTCGGACAAGCGCTCGGGCGACGACTTTCTCGCGTGGACGCGCGAGTGGCTCGAGCTCGCGATCCCGAAGCTCAAGCCGAGCGGGTCGATGTACATCTTCTGCACGTGGCAGTACGCGCCGGAAATCTTCAGCTTCCTGAAGACGAAGCTCACGATGGTCAACGAGATCATCTGGGACCGGCGCGTGCCGAGCATGGGCGGCACGACGCGCCGTTTCACGTCGGTGCACGACAACATCGGCTTTTTCGCGGTTTCCAAGGCGTATTACTTCGATCTCGATCCGGTCCGCATCCCGTACGACGCCGACACGAAGAAGGCCCGCTCGCGCAAGCTGTTCGAAGGCAGCAAGTGGCTGGAGATGGGCTACAACCCGAAGGACGTCTGGTCGGTCTCGCGCCTGCACCGGCAGCACGCGGAGCGCGTCGATCATCCGACCCAGAAGCCGCTGGAAATCATCGAGCGGATGGTGCTCGCAAGCTGCCCGCCGGGCGGCCGCGTGCTCGATCCGTTCATGGGCAGCGGCACGACCGCGGTGGCCTGCGCACGGCAGGGGCGCGACTTCGTCGGCTACGAGATCAACGAAAGTTATTGCGCGATCGCGCACGAGCGCGTGAACGCGCTCGCCACGCCGGCGTGCGCGTGAGTCGCGCCGCCGCAGTGCCGATCGCATCAAGGAAAATTGCCATGTCCTCCCGTATCCAGCAGACCTTCGCCGCACTCGCCGAACAAGGCCGCAAGGGCCTGATCCCGTTCATCACGGCCGGCGATCCCGATCCCGCGAAGACCGTCGAATTCATGCACGCGCTCGCCGAAGGGGGCGCCGACGTCATCGAGCTCGGCGTGCCGTTCTCGGACCCGATGGCCGACGGCCCGGTGATCCAGCGCTCGTCGGAGCGCGCGCTCGCGCGCGGCGTCACGCTGAAGAGCGTGCTCGCCGACGTGAAGCGCTTCCGCGAGACCGACCGGAAAACCCCCGTCGTGCTGATGGGTTATGCGAACCCGATCGAGCGGATGGGCGTCGACACGTTCGCGACCGAAGCGCAGGCGGCCGGCGTCGACGGCGTGCTCGTCGTCGACTATCCGCCCGAGGAAGCGGGCGTGTTCGCCGAGAAAATGCGTGCCGTGCAGATCGATCCGATCTTCCTGCTCGCGCCGACGTCGACCGACGAACGCATCGCCGACGTGGGCAAGATCGCGAGCGGCTACGTGTACTACGTGTCGCTCAAGGGCGTGACCGGCGCCGGAAATCTGGATGTTTCGAGCATTGCGGGTAAAATCCCGGCCATCAAGTCGCGCGTGCCGGTTCCGGTGGGCGTCGGCTTCGGCATCCGCGACGCCGAAACGGCGCGCGCGGTGGCCGAAGTGTCGGACGCCGTCGTGATCGGCAGCCGCCTGGTGCAGCTGCTCGAGAGCGCCGCGCCGGAAGGCGCCGCCGCCGCGCTGAAGACTTTCATCGCCGAGCTGCGCGCCGCCCTGGACGGCGCCGGCAAGACGGCGCGATAAACACAACACAGGAAGCGGGAACGGGCCGGTCGGCCCGCCCCGCCACGGAACAGGAAACCATACGATGAGCTGGCTCGACAAACTGTTGCCGCCGAAGATCAAGCAGACCGACCCGAAAAGCCGCAAGGGCATTCCGGAAGGCCTGTGGGTCAAGTGCCCGTCCTGCGAGGCCGTGCTGTACCGCAACGACGTGGACGCGAACCTGCACGTGTGCCCGAAGTGCGATCACCACATGCGCATCGGTGCGCGCGAGCGTCTCGACGGGCTGCTCGATCCGGAAGGCCGCTATGAAATCGGCCAGGAAATCGTGCCGGTCGACTCGCTGAAGTTCAAGGACAGCCGCAAGTATCCCGATCGTCTGAAGGAAGCGATGGACGAAACGGGCGAGACCGACGCGATGGTCGTGATGGGCGGCGCGATCCACACGCTGCCCGTCGTCGCGGCCTGCTTCGAATTCTCGTTCATGGGCGGCTCGATGGGCTCGGTCGTGGGCGAGCGCTTCGCACGCGGCGCGCAGAATGCGCTGGAGCAGCAGGTGCCGTTCATCTGCTTCACGGCGTCGGGCGGCGCGCGGATGCAGGAAAGCCTGCTGTCGCTGATGCAGATGGCCAAGACCACCGCGATGCTGACCAAGCTGGCCGAAGCCAAGCTGCCGTTCATCTCGGTGCTGACCGACCCGACGATGGGCGGCGTATCGGCGAGCTTCGCGTTCCTCGGCGACGTCGTGATCGCCGAGCCGAAGGCGCTGATCGGCTTCGCCGGCCCGCGCGTGATCGAGCAGACGGTTCGCGAGAAACTGCCGGAAGGCTTCCAGCGCGCGGAATTCCTGCTGAAGACGGGCGCGATCGACATGATCGTCGACCGCCGCAAGATGCGCGACGAGATCGCGCAATTGCTCGCGCTGCTGCAGCGACAGCCGGCCGACGCGCTGGCCTGATTGGCGCGGCGTTGTGAACTGCGCGCGTCGCCCGGCTGAACCGCCGGGCGGCGCGTTTCGTTTTTTGGCGTAGTGGCGGTACCGATTCAGATTTGATCCGATGAGCACTTTTCCCACTCTCGACGCGTGGCTTTCGCATCTCGAACGCGCGCACCCGGTCGGCATCGACATGGGCCTCACCCGCATCGGGCAGGTCAAGGCGGCGTTGCAGCTCGAATTCGCGTGCCCCGTGATCACGGTCGGCGGCACGAACGGCAAGGGTTCGACCTGCGCGTTCCTCGAGGCGATCCTCGTTCATGCGGGCTACAAGGTCGGTTGCCACACGTCGCCGCACCTGCTCGAATTCGGCGAGCGCGCGCGCGTGAACGGCCAGCAGGTGAGCGACGCCGAGCTGCTGCCGCACTTCGAAGCCGTCGAGGCGGCGCGCACGTCGCTGCCCGAGCCGGTGTCGCTCACGTACTTCGAATTCACGACGCTCGCGATCCTGCACCTGTTCGCGTCGCGCGGGCTCGACGCGGTGATCCTCGAAGTCGGCCTCGGCGGTCGGCTCGATGCGGTCAACATCATCGATACCGATTGCGCGATCGTCACGAGCATCGACATCGACCACACCGAATACCTCGGCGACACGCGCGAGAAGATCGCATTCGAGAAAGCGGGGATCTTCCGCGCGGGCAAGCCGGCGATCTGCGGCGATCCCGCGGTGCCGAACACGCTGGTCGAGCATGCCGAAGCGATCGGCGCCGACCTGTGGCTGGTCGGTCGCGATTTCCGCTACGAAGCGCAGCCGGGCGCCGAGCGCCAGCAATGGAGCTACCTCGGTCGCGAGAAACGCTATCCGGCGCTCGCGTATCCGGCGCTGCGCGGTGCGAATCAGCTGATCAATGCATCGGCCGCGCTGGCCGCGCTCGAGGCGCTGCGCCCGGTGCTGCCGGTGTCCGCGCAGGACATCCGGCTCGGGCTCGCCAACGTCGAACTGCCGGGACGCTTCCAGGTGCTGCCCGGCAAGCCGGCGATCGTGCTGGACGTCGCGCACAACCCGCATGCGGCGGCCGTGCTCGAGCAGAATCTCGGCAACATGGGCTTCTTCCCGTACACCTACGCGGTGTTCGGCGCGATGCACGACAAGGACATCGACGGCGTGTTGCAGCATCTGAAGGGCGAGATCGACCACTGGTGCGTGACCGACCTGCCGCTGCCGCGCGCGGCGAGCGCGGAGCAGCTCGAAGCCGCGCTGCGCAAGGCCGGCGTGGAGGAGGGGGCCGATTCGAGCGTGACGCGGTTCGCGTCGCCCGCCGAAGCGTTTCGCGATGCACTAAAAAGAGCATCCGAGAATGATAGAATCGTGGTTTTCGGCAGTTTCCATACGGTGGCAGGTGTGATGGCCTACCGGAAATCGCAGCAACACTGACTGACGGGCAGTTTCGGACTCAGCCATTCATGGGAATTTTCTCGTTCGGCAAGAAAGACGACGACGCGCCCCCGCGGCGCGGCGGTCGTACCGGGGCCTCCCGGAACGTGCGCACGGAGCGCACTGAACGCGTCGAGCGACGCACGCGCCGCACCGAGCGTCCGGAATCGGACGCACTGCTCCTCGATCCGACCCTTCCAGAAAAGCAACGCGCCCGCCGGCGGCTCGTCGGCGCGATCGCGCTCGTCGTCGCCGCGGTGATCGTGCTGCCGATGGTGCTCGATTCGCACCCGAAGCCGGTGACGGACGACATCGCGATCGACATCCCGAACCGGCCCGCGCATCAGGCGGTGGCACCGCGCGACGACGACGCGTCCGACGTGCAGGCGGGCGTCGCGCACGACGAACCGCCGGCATCCGATGTCGCCGTGGCGGCCGTGCCCGCGCCCGCGGCCAAGCCGGCCGCGAAGCCCGATACCACGACCCCGACGACCACGGCGAGCGTGACGCCGCCGAAGCCCGCTGCGAAGCCGGCCACGGCCGCACCCGCACCGAAGCCGGCCGCGCCGAAACCGGCGCCCGCGACGGTCGCGAACGCGGATGCCGCGGCCGACAGCGGCGACGCATCGTCGCCGGCATCGCCGGCCGGTGCGCGCTTCGCGGTGCAGCTCGGTTCGTTCAAGGACGACGCAACGGCCCGTTCGTGGGCCACCAAGTTGAAATCGGCGGGTGTGCCCGCATATGTCGAACATCGCAAGCAGGCGGATGGCAGCACGGCTACACTGCTGCGTGCCGGCCCGTTCGCGGATCGCGCGGCGGCGTCCGCCGCGATCGCGAAGGTGCGCGAAGCCGGACTCACGCAGTAACGTGCGATGCTGACGGCTTTCGACTACGCTGTATTGGCGGTGATCGCGTTGTCTGCGCTGCGTGGCGCATGGCGCGGTTTCGTCTCGGAGATTTTCGGGCTGATCGGCTGGATCGCGGCGATTGCGATCGCGGCCCGCTATGTCGGACTGGTCGTGCCGTATATCCCGGCGAACTGGCCGGGCGGCGCGCTGACACAGTGGGTGCTGGCGTTCGCGCTGATCGTGATCGGCGTGGTGTTCGTCGCGGGTGTCGCGAACGCGCTGTTGTCGCGGATCGCGCAGGCGACGGGCCTCGGCGGAGTCGATCGCTCGCTGGGCATGATGTTCGGGCTCGTCCGCGGCTGCGTGCTGGTGGTGCTGCTGGTCGCGGCGGCCGGGCTGACCGAATTGCCCAAACAGGATTTCTGGCGCAATGCGCTATTGCGTCCTTTCGCCGAACAGGGCGTGCACGAGCTGAAGCAGCTCCTGCCCGACGGCATGGCCCAGTATGTGCGCGTGTGACGACGCGGCTGGGCAGGACGGAACCGATTTTGTCATCTTGAAGGACATGCCATGTGCGGCATCGTAGGTGTTATCTCCCAATCCCCGGTCAATCAGCTGATCTATGACAGCCTGCTGCTGCTGCAGCATCGCGGTCAGGACGCAGCGGGCATCGCGACGGCGGACGGCAGCAATTTCCACATGTACAAGGCGAACGGCATGGTGCGCGACGTGTTCCGCACGCGCAACATGCGCAGCCTGCCCGGCACCTTCGGCATCGGCCAGGTCCGTTATCCGACGGCCGGCTCGGCGTCGAGCGAAGCCGAGGCGCAGCCGTTCTACGTGAACGCGCCGTTCGGGATCATCCTCGCGCACAACGGCAACCTGACGAACTGGGAACAGCTGAAGGACGAGATGTTCCGGATCGACCGCCGGCACATCAACACCAATTCCGACAGCGAAGTGCTGCTCAACGTGTTCGCGCACGAGCTGCAGCTGTCGACGACGGGCCTCGAGCTCGATCCGGCCGCGGTGTTCAAGGCGGTCGCGGGCGTGCATCGCCGCCTGCAGGGCTCGTACGCGATCGTGTCGCTGATCGCCGGCTACGGCCTGCTCGCGTTCCGCGATCCGTTCGGCATCCGCCCGCTCTGCATCGGCAAGCTCGAGACCGAACACGGCACCGAGTGGATGGTCGCGTCGGAGTCGGTGGCGGTCGAAGGCATCGGCTTCGAATTCGTGCGCGACGTGCAGCCGGGCGAAGCGATCTTCATCGACAAGGCCGGCAACTTCCACAGCCAGCAGTGCGCGGAGCACCCGACGCTGAATCCGTGCATGTTCGAATACGTGTATCTCGCGCGTCCGGATTCGTGCCTCGACGGCGTGCCCGTCTACAACGTGCGCCTGCGCATGGGCGATTACCTCGCCGAGAAGATCAAGCGCGAGCTGCCGAACGTGCCGATCGACGTCGTGATGCCGATTCCCGATTCGTCGCGTCCGGCCGCGATGCAGGTCGCCGCGAAGCTCGGCGTCGAGTATCGCGAAGGCTTCTTCAAGAACCGCTACGTCGGCCGCACCTTCATCATGCCGGGCCAGGCCGTGCGCAAGAAGTCGGTGCGCCAGAAGCTCAATGCGATGAGCATCGAGTTCAAGGACAAGAACGTGCTGATCGTCGACGATTCGATCGTGCGCGGCACGACCTCGCACGAGATCGTGCAGATGGCGCGCGATGCGGGCGCGAAGTCGGTGATCTTCGCGTCGGCGGCACCGCCCGTGAAGTTCCCGAACGTGTACGGCATCGACATGCCGACGCGCGGCGAGCTGGTCGCCCACGGCCGCACCGACGATGAAGTCGCGAAGATCATCGGCGCCGACTACCTGATCTATCAGGACGTCGACGACCTGCGCCGCGCGGTGCGCGACATCAACCCGAAGCTCGAGCGCTTCGAGGCGTCGTGCTTCGACGGCAACTACATCACCGGCGCCGTGACGCCCGAGTATCTCGATGCGATCGAGCGCGCGCGTCTCGCACCGGCGTCGCAGGCCGATCGCGACACGGCCGGCGATACCGCGCGTTCGCAGATGAACCTGCAACTGTCGGTCGAGTGATGCCGGCGCGCGCTTCCGACGAAGCGTGATAGGATGTGGCCTTGCGTCGATTTGATTCAGCTTGCGGACGCGGGGCGACTTCCCAAAACAGCTAAAGCGAAGGCCGGCGGCAGCCGGCCCGAGTCGATCGCTGTCGTACCGCACCGAAGCCCGCTGATGCCGACGCATAGCGGGCTTTTTGTTTTGGCCTGATTTTGTGGCTGGGTGCGCGCCCGATGCATGACCCGCGGCGCGACCCTCGAATACGGAAAACGGAACATGGACGACTCCCTCAACTTCGACACGCTCGCCGTGCGCGCGGGCACGCTGCGCAGCAACTTCAACGAGCATTCGGAAGCGCTGTTCCTCACGTCGAGCTTCTGCTTCACGAGCGCGGCCGAGGCGGCCGAGCGCTTCGCGAATTCGGAAGACTATTTCACTTATTCGCGCTTCACGAACCCGACCGTCACCATGTTCCAGGATCGTCTCGCCGCGCTCGAAGGCGGCGAGGCCTGCATCGCGACGGCGTCGGGCATGGCCGCGATCATGTCGGTCGTGATGTCCGCGCTGCAGGCGGGCGATCACCTCGTCAGCTCGCGCAGCCTGTTCGGCTCGACGCTCGGGATGTTCTCGCAGATCTTCAGCAAGTTCGGCATCACGACGACCTTCGTCGATCCCACCGACCTGAACGCATGGCAGGAAGCGGTGCGGCCCGAGACGAAGATGTTCTTCCTCGAAACGCCGTCGAACCCGCTGACCGAACTCGCCGACATCGAGGCGATCGGCAAGATCGCGAAGGCCGCGAACGCGCTGTTCGTCGTCGATAACTGTTTCTGCAGCCCGGTGCTGCAGCAGCCGCTGAAGCTCGGCGCGGACGTCGTGATGCACTCGGCGACGAAGTTCCTCGACGGGCAGGGCCGCGTGCTCGGCGGCGCGCTGGTCGGCTCGAAGGAATTCATCATGGGCAAGGTGTTCCCGTTCGTGCGCAGCGCGGGGCCGACGCTGTCGGCGTTCAACGCGTGGGTGCTGCTGAAGGGGATGGAGACGCTGTCGTTGCGCGTCGAGAAGCAGTCGGCGAACGCGCTCGAAATCGCGCGCTGGCTCGATTCGCATCCGGCCGTCGCGCGCGTGTTCTATCCGGGGCTCGAATCGCATCCGCAGCACGAACTCGCGAAGCGCCAGCAGAAGGCGGGCGGCGCGATCGTGTCGTTCGAGCTGAAGGGCGACACGCCGGAGCAGCAGCGCGCGAATGCATGGCGCGTGATCGACGGCACGAAGCTGATCTCGATCACCGGCAACCTCGGCGACACGCGCACGACGATCACGCATCCGGCGACGACGACGCATGCTCGCGTCACGCCGGAAGCGCGTGCGGCCGCGGGGATCACCGAAGGGCTGATCCGCCTCGCGGTCGGTCTGGAAAACGCGGGCGATCTGCGCAACGATCTCGCGCGCGGCCTCGAGGGCTGAGCGCGGCGGCAGGTTTCAGGGCCGACATGAGATGGGCCGCTCGATCGGATCGAGCGGCCCATTTTCTTTTGGCCTGCGTCGCGCGCGCTGACGGAATCAGCCGGCGTGCCCGGCCTGCGCGGGCCGCGGCACGTCGCGCATCGCTTCCATCATCCAGCGCAGCGTGTCGTCGAGCGGCGTCACGGGCAGCTCGCCCACCGCGCGCCGCAGCTTGTCGCGCGACCCGCTCAGTCGTTTCACCTCGTTGTGCCGCACGAAACGCGGATCGATCGTCACGTCGATCACGTAGCCGGCGATCCGCGACAGCATCGCCAGCACTTCCTTCAGCGAATACGCGCGCTCCGAGCAGACGTTGAACGTCTCGCCGGCCGGCGCGGCTTCGAGCAGCTTCAGATAGGCGGCTGTCACGTCGCGCACGTCGGAGAAATCGCGGCTCACGTCGAGATTGCCGAGCGAGATGCGCGGCGCATTGCGCGCATAGTGCGACACGAGTTTCGGCAGCAGATACGCCTCGTCCTGGCCGACGCCGGTGTAGTTGAACGGCCGCGCGATCACGATCGGCAGGCGGTCGGCCCATAGCTTCGCCGCGTATTCCATCGCGAGCTTGCTGACCGCATAGTCGTTTGCAGGGGCGGGGGCGACGGTTTCGTCGAGCACGCCGGCCGTCGAATTGCCGTAGATGTTCGCGCTGCTGGCGAGCAGCACCGCCGACGGACGGCGGTCGAGGCCCGCGAGCGCGGCCAGCAGGTTGCGCGTGCCGACGATGTTGACCGCGTAAGTCTGCGACGGCTCGTCCTGCGCGACGTGCGCACGCGCAGCCAGATGCACGACCGCATCGGGCCGCGCATCGGCGGCCGCCGCGCGCATCGCTTGCGCGTCGAGCAGGTCGACCGGCAGCAGCGTGCAGTTCGCGAATGCCGGGTCGTCCGGCCGCGCCGCGCCGGGCGCCACGGTGCCCCACACGTCGTAGCCGGCCGCCTCGAGGCGCTGTGCCATGTAGCGGCCGGTGAAGCCCGTCAGGCCCGTGACGAACGCACGGCGCGACGCGCGTCCGGCATCAGTACGTGTCATGGTGACGATTCCGCGTCAGGTCCGCTTCCACCATCATCTGGCAAAGCTGCTCGAGCGTCGTTTCCGGCGCCCAGCCGAGCTTGGATTTGGCCTTGTCCGCGCAGCCGATCAGCAGGTCGACTTCGGCAGGGCGGTAGAACTTCGGATTCACTTCGACGAGCACGTTGCCGTTCGATGCGTCGAGACCGCGTTCCTGTTCGCCCTTGCCGGTCCATTCGATCTGATAGCCGGCGGCCGCGAACGCCATCTGCACGAAGTCGCGCACGGTCTCGGTGCGGTTGGTCGCGAGCACGTAGGTGTCGGGCTCGTCGACCTGCAGCATCCGCCACATCCCTTCGACGTATTCGAGCGCGAAGCCCCAGTCGCGCTTGGCGTCGAGGTTGCCGAGTTCGAGTTTGGTCGCCTTGCCGAGCTTGATCTTCGCGACGGTGTCGGTGATCTTGCGCGTGACGAACTCGCGGCCGCGCAGCGGCGATTCGTGGTTGAACAGGATGCCGCTGCAGCCGAACAGGTCGTAGGACTCGCGGTAGTTCACGGTCATCCAGTGCGCGTACAGCTTCGCGACGCCGTACGGGCTGCGCGGGTAGAACGCGGTCGTTTCCGTCTGCGGAATCGCCTGCACCTTGCCGAACATCTCGGACGTCGATGCCTGGTAGAAGCGCGTCTTCGGGCTCACCACGCGGATTGCCTCGAGCAGGTTCAGCGGGCCGATGCCGGTGACCTCGGCGGTCGTGGCCGGCTGATCGAACGACACGCCGACGAAGCTCTGCGCGGCCAGGTTGTACAGCTCGTCGGGCTGCGTGCGTTCGAGCAGCCGCAGGCTGGAGCCGGCATCCGTCAGGTCGTGCTCGACGAGCGACAGGTTCGGGTGCGTGTCGACGCCGAGCTCGGCGATGCGCCAGAAGTTCACCGAGCTGGTGCGGCGGTAGGTGCCCGTGACCTCGTAGCCCTTGTCGAGCAGCAGCTTGGTCAGGTAGGCGCCGTCCTGCCCGGTGATCCCCGTGATGATGGCCTTCTTGCGAGTTTGGCTCATGGCAATGTCCTGGTCGAATCGATGGATTGAGAAATTCAGGCGGTCGTGCGCGCGGCGGCGGGCACCGTGGCGCGTGCGGGGCCGCGCGTCAGGCGCCGCTCGAAGCCGTACCAGCTCACGGTGGCGTACGCGAGCGTGATGGCGAGGGCGAGCGCGGCCGTGACGAAGCGGTTCAGGTGCAGCGGCCACAGCGCGTACAGCACGCTCAGGTGAATCAGGTAGACGGTGTAGCTGACGGTGCCGACGTACACGAGCAGCGGGTTCGTCAGCACGCGCTGGACGAGGCCGCGTCCGCGCAGCGCGATCACGACGATCGACGTGCACAGCAGCAGCGAGACGCTGTAGAGCGCGGCGTTCGACAGCGGCGTGTTCGCCGCGCGGAAACGCGGGAACGACAGGTGCAGCCAGCCGAGGATCGCGAGCGACACGAGCGCGCCGAGGATCGCGAGCGGATAGAACGGCTCCAGCGCGCGCCGGTCGCGGCGCAGCACGATCGCGAGCAGCGCACCCGCGGCGAGCAGGTCCATCCGGAACGGCGTCAGGTAATAGATCGGCCAGAACGAATCGAACCACGGCGTCGCGATCGCGCGCAGCACGGGCGCCGCGACGATCAGCGCGGCGGCGATCCACAGCAGCGCACGCTCCGAACACCACAGCACGACGAACGGCCAGAAGATGTAGAACTGCTCCTCGACGGCGAGCGACCACAGCACGTTCAGGCTGTCGTGACCGATGCTGCCGAGCGACAGCCCGATGTTGGTCGAGAAGAACGCGAACCACGGCCAGTGCGGCAGCCAGCTCGCACCGAACAGCAGCGTCGACACGACCAGCAGCAGCACGTACGGCGGCAGGATCCGGCGCACGCGGCGCGCGTAGAAGTGGCTGAAGTACGACTGTCCGCGCGCCTTGCGATCGAGCAGGATGCCGGTGATCAGCAGGCCGCTCAGCACGAAGAACAGGTCGACGCCCATCCATAGCGGCGCCTTCAGCGCATGTTGCAGGAACACGGCGCCGACGGCGATCGCGCGCAGCCCGTCGAGCTGCACGATGCGGCCGTGTTGCGGCGGGGCGAGGTCGGCGGTGCGCGAGATGCCCGTCATCGCGCCGCTCCTTCGCGACGCGCGGCCGATGCCGTGGCGCGCCGCGCATCCGATGCGTGAACGTAATGCATGCGTTTAAATGAAATATTGAATCGAAATCGATTCTAGGGAAAAGAAATCGGCAAAAAAACGCATGTCATTTATCCGGCTGAAAAGATTCGAATGCCGGTCGTTTCAATCGCGACATGAAAGGTTTGCAGGCTGCGCGCCCCGGCGGGCGGGCCGGAACGGCATTTTCTACGGATCGCGGCATGAAAGGCGGTCGATATTTCCGCTTTGCCGGGCCAATTTCTCGCTGTTCCGGCTCGATATTTCAGGTGGAAACATCCCCAAATATTTCCAAATTTCTTGTGATTATTTTTGCTTGTAACCTGCATCGCGACGTTTGAAACCTATTTAGCGACAGGGCATCGCGTGCAGGCAGCATGCCGCGCCGCCGGTCGCTTCCGCATCGAGTCTGGAGAGCGCATTGCGACGTCTGATTCTGGTTGGCATGACGGTATGCGCGGCGCTGTCCGCGAGCGCCGCATCGGCTGAAACCGTGTTGCCCGCGACCACGTCGTGGATCGGCAACACGTTCGGCTATGGCGACGGCAGCTGGACGCAGATCGACATCCGCGCGATCGCGGTGACGCCCGACGGCAAGGTGTATACGAACGCGCCGTGGGACGAGAGCGGCGCCGAGGCGAGCGTCTACCAGGACGGGAAGATGCTCGGCTTCGCCGGCGGCACGCACGGCTGGGGCAACCTCGGCGGCAACGCGGTCGCGGTGAACGGCAAGTATGCGTACGTCGCGATCGGCGTCGGCAACGAGCGCGGCCATCTGCAGTCGCCCGGCATCTGGCCGGACAAGGGTAAGCAGTGGTTCGGCATTTCGCGCCGCACGATCGGCGACATGAAGCAGCCGGCGCCGTTCCGCGCCGCGCCGCAGGTCGCGCCGGGCGGGCGCGCCGATGCCGGCCGCGCGCGCATGGCCGCCAGCTTCATGATGGTCAACGAGGTGCCGGCCCCGGCCCGGTCCGAAGTGGGCGAGGCGAAGGCGGAAGTCGGCGGCCTCGCGGCCGACGACAAGACGCTGTTCTCGACGAATCCGTCGCATGACGCGGTGGACGTGTACGACGCCGAGACGATGCAGAAGAAAGCCACCTGGAGCGCGCACGAGCCGGGCCGCATCGCGCTCGCCGGCGACGGCACGCTGTGGCTGCTCACCGATACGATCGGCGGGCCCGCGCGCCTCGCGCACGTGCGCGCGGACGGCCGCAAGCTCGACGACGCGCCCGCGCTGCCCGACGGCACCGAGGCGGTGGACGTGGCGGTCGACGCGAAAGGGCGCGTGCTGGTCGCGGACAACGGGCCTCGGCAGCAGGTGCTGATCTTCTCGAAAGGCGGCAAGGGCTATGCGCCGTCGGGCACGCTCGGCGAGCGCGGCGGAATCTTCGCGGGCCCGGTGCCGGGCCGTCCGGGGCCGCAGCGCTTCAACGGGCTGACGGGCGTGGGCGTCGATCGCGCGGGCAACGTGTACGTGTCGATGAACGGCATCGGACCGCGTCACGACACGATCGGCGCGGGGCTCGGCGCGGTGCTCGAGAGCTATACGCCGGACGGCAAGCTGCGCTGGCAGGTGCAGGGGCTGCTGTTCGTCGACGGCGCGTGGCTCGACCCGGCGCGGCCGAACAGTGTCTATACGGGCAACAAGCGCTTCGAGCTCGATTTGTCGAAGCCGCCCGGCCAGGACTGGAAATACGCCGGCTTCCTGTCGAACCGCTTCAAGTATCCCGACGATCCCGTGTTCCACACGGACCAGTATCCCGGCATGCCGTTCGCGCGGCGCGTCGACGGCCGCACGTTCCTGTACCTGACCGACATGTACGCCGACCACCTGAAGATCTACCGCTTCGACGCGAAGCGCGACGGCGAGGTCGCGATTCCGTCGGGCCTGATCGCGGGTCGCGCGCGGCCGGTCGACAAGGTGCCGAACAAGCCGCCGGGCGGCGACTGGATCTGGCGCGACGCGAACGGCAACGGCCGGCTCGACGAGGACGAATTCACGACCAACACGACCGGCAAGGCAAAGGCGGGCGGCTGGGGCTGGTGGGTCGACACGAAGGGCGACATCTGGCGCACGAGCGACGTGCGCGGGATTCATCGCTTCGCCTACGGCGGCGTCGACAAGGCTGGCAACCCGATCTACTCGTACGACAAGGTCACGACCTATCCGATGCCGCAGCCGTTCACGCAGCTGCGCCGCGCGATCTACGAGCCGCAGACGGACACGCTGTACGTGACGGGCTACACGGCCGATGCGCCGCCGCAGCCGGGCATCAACAAGGAGGTCGGCCGCGTGCTGGTGCGCTTCGACAAGTGGTCGACCGGCTCGCCGGTGGTGCGCTACACGGTCGCGCTGCCGTGGCAGCTCGACGCGAAGCCGATCCTCGACCTGATCGGCATCACGGTCGAAGGCCGCTACATCTTCACGGTGGAGCCGGTCGGCAAGATCCACGTGTACGACAAGGAAACCGGCAAGGAGGTCGGCGTGATGAGCCCGGGCGCGGAGGTCGGCAAGGCGTCGGGCTGGGTCGACGTGCCGTTCGGCATCAGCGCGTTCCGGCGCGAGAACGGCGAATACCTGGTGTTCGTCGAGGAAGACGCGCGCGGCAAGGTGCTGATGTATCGCTGGAAACCGTGACGGGCGGCGCGCCGTCGTCGTTGGCGTCACACAAGGCAGAAGCATGGACAAAGGCATACTCAAGAACGTTTCGATCAACTTCATCGGGCTGATCCTGCCGACCTTCGTGTCGCTGGTGACGGTGCCCGCGTACATCCACGCGCTGGGCGTCGAACGCTACGGCGTCGTCAGCCTCGTGTGGACGCTGATCGGTTATTTCGGGATCCTCGATCTCGGGATGAGCATGGCCGCGCAGAACCACATCTCGAAGGCGCTTGCGAGCGGCAACGCGGACGAAAGCGCGCGGGTCTTCTGGAGCGCGTTCTGGCTGAACCTCGGCACCGGCATCGTCGGCGGCCTGCTGATCTATTTCGGCGCGTTCGTCTACACCGCGTATTTCACGAAGGTGTCGGCGGCGATGCAGCACGAGGTGTATCTCGCGTTGCCGTGGCTCGCGCTCGCGATTCCGCTCGCGAACGTGTCGTGGGTATTTGCCGGCGCGATCAACGGGGCCGAACGGTTCGGCGTGTTCAACACGAACCAGACGATCGGCACGTTCCTGTTCCAGCTGCTGCCGCTCGGCGCCGCATGGTGGATCGCGCCGAACCTGCAGACGGTGCTGGCCGCGGCCGTCCTCGCGCGGCTCATCGCGGCGGTGATGCTCGGTCACGCAAGCATCAAGGTGCTCGGGATCCGGCGCATCGACCCGCCGCAGTGGGGCACCGCGAAAGGGCTGTTCAACTTCGGCGGCTGGATGCTGATCGCGAGCACGACGAGCATGGTCGCCGACACGCTCGACCGCGTGATGCTCGGCGCCGGCATGGGCGCGAAGTTCGTCACCTATTACACGGTTCCGCAGAACCTCGTCACGCGGCTGAACATGCTGCCGAACGCGCTGGTGCGCACGCTGTTTCCGCGCCTGTCGGCGGTCGGCCGCGACCATGCCGACACGCTCGCGCGCCAGTCGCTCGAATTCCTGAACGGCGTGTTCACGCCGGTCGGCATCGTCGCGATCTTCGCGCTCGCACCGTTCCTCACATTGTGGGTCGGCGCCGATCTCGCCGCGCATTCGGCGCCGGTCGGGCGCGTGCTGGTGATCAGCGTCTGGCTCGTCGGCCAGGCGAGCGTCACGCGGATCCTGATCCAGTCGCAGGTCAATCCGGCCCGGGCGGCGTTCGCCGGGCTCGTCGAGATGCCGTTCTTCGTCGGCGGCCTGTGGTTCGGCATTCATCACTTCGGGCTGATCGGCGCGGCGGTGGTCGTTGCGACCCGCGCGCTGGTCGATTACGGCGTGCTGCTTTACCTGTCGGCGATCCGGATGCGCGCGATCGTGCTCGACATGCTCGCGCATCTCGCCTTCCTGCTCGCGAGCCTGTTTCTCGCGCAGGCGTGGTCGGGGCTCGGCGAGTCGATCGGCCTCTGCGCGGTCGTGCTGGTGCTGAACCTTGCGTGGTCGCTCACGATGACGCCGGCCCTGCGCGCGCTGGTGCGCGACCTGTTCGTCCGTCTCAATGCGAGGAAAACCGTATGAATCGCGATCTGGCGGAACACGCCATCCTGAACCTCGCCACGGCCGATGCCGCCGTGGCCGAAGCCGGCGACACCGCCGCGCTGCGCCGGACCGAACCGGCCGGGCAGGCGGGCGCACGCGATGCGTCGCGCCCGCTGCGCGTGGCGATCGTCCACGACTGGCTCGTCACGTACGCCGGCGCCGAGCGCGTGCTCGAACAGATCGTCGCGTGCTTTCCCGACGCGGACCTGTTCAGCCTCGTCGATTTTCTCGACGATCGCGCGTTCGTGCGCGGCAAGCGGGTGACGACCTCGTTCATCCAGAAACTGCCGTTCGCGCGCACCAAGTACCGCAGCTACCTGCCGCTGATGCCGCTCGCGATCGAGCAGCTCGACGTGTCGGACTACGATCTCGTGATCTCCAGCAGCCATGCGGTCGCGAAGGGCGTGCTGACCGGGCCGGACCAGATGCACATCAGCTACGTGCATTCGCCGATCCGCTACGCGTGGGACCTGCAGCACCAGTATCTGGAACAGTCGAACCTCACGCACGGGCCGAAGTCGCTGCTCGCGCGGATGATCCTGCATTACATCCGCAACTGGGACACGCGCACCGCGAACGCGGTCGACGGCTTCGTCGCGAACTCCGCGTTCATCGCGCGACGCATCCGCAAGGTGTATCACCGCGACGCGGCGGTGATCTTCCCGCCGGTCGACGTCGACGGCTTCTCGCTGAACGAGGCGAAGGACGATTTCTACCTGACCGCGTCGCGGATGGTGCCGTACAAGAAGATCGACCTGATCGTCGAAGCGTTCTCGCGCACGCCGGAGCGCAAGCTCGTGGTGATCGGCGACGGCCCCGAGATGCAGAAGATCCGCGCGAAGGCCGGCCCGAACGTCGAGATCATGGGTTATCAACCGTTCGCGGTGCTGCACGACCGGATGCGGCGCGCGAAGGCGTTCGTGTTCGCGGCCGAGGAGGATTTCGGGATCTCGGTGGTCGAGGCGCAGGCGTGCGGCACGCCCGTGATCGCTTACGGCAAGGGCGGTGCGCTCGAGACGGTGCTCGAACCGCGCGCGCACGCGAATCCGACCGGGCTGTTCTTCGACGAACAGACGCCGCACGCGATCGTCGCGGCGGTCGACGATTTCGAGCGCGCGCCGCAGCGCTTCACGCCGCACGCGTGCCGCGCGAATGCGGAGCGCTTCTCCGCCGACACGTTCCGGCGGCGCTTCCTCGACTACGTGGAGGCGGCGCTGCCGGGCTCGACCGCGCAGCGCGGCACGGCCGTCGCGCCGATGCCGCCCGCGCGCGGCCCGGCGACGCTCGTGCTGGACCAGAGCGGCGTGCTCGGCGGCGCGGAGCTGTCGCTGCTGGAGATCATGAAGCACATGCGCGCGAACGCCGACGTGGTGCTGTTCGACGATGGCCCGTTCCGCGCGGCGCTTGACGAGATCGGCGCGCGCGTCGACGTGCTCGACCAGGGCGCGCTCGCCGGCGTGCGCAAGCAGGGCGGCGTGTCGGCCGGCGCGTTGAAGCAGCTTTACACGCTCGTGCGGGACGTCGCGCGGCGCGCACGCCGCGCCGAGGTGATCTACGCGAACACGCAGCGCGCGATGGTGGTCGCGGCGCTGGCCGGGCGGCTCGCGCGCAAGCCGGTGGTCTGGCACCTGCGCGACATCGTCAGCGGCGACCATTTCGGCAGCAAGCAACTGATGGCGATCAAGTACTGCGCGCGGTTCGGCGTCACACGCGTGATCGCGAACTCCGACGCGTCCGCGCAGGCATTCCGTGCGCTGACGGGTTTCACGCCGCAGCACGTCGACGTCGTGTTCAACGGCATTTCGGCGGAACCGTTCGACGCGCTGGACACGGCCAGCCAGGCCGCGCTGCGCGCGCGCTTCGGGCTGCCCGAGCACGCATGGCTGGTCGGCTCGTTCAGCCGCCTCGCGCACTGGAAGGGGCAGCACCTGCTGCTGGAGGCAGCGGCTCGCCAGCCGGACATGCACGTGGTGCTGGTCGGCGCGCCGCTGTTCGGCGAGGACGAATACGCGGCGCAGCTGCACGAGATCGTCGCGCGTCACGGGATGGACGATCGCGTGCACTTCCTCGGCTTCCAGCGCGACGTGGCCGCGTGCATGAAGGCGGTCGACGTGGTCGCGCATACGTCGATCACGCCGGAGCCGTTCGGGCGCGTGATCGTCGAGGGGATGCTCGCACGGCGGCCGGTGGTTGCGGCCCGCGCGGGCGGAGTCGTCGAGATCATCGAGGACGGCGAAAACGGGCTGCTGTGCGAGCCGGGCAACGCGACCGCGCTGGCCGATGCGCTGGGCAGGCTGCAGCACGACGCCGCGCTGCGCGAGCGGCTCGTCGCGAGCGGGCGGGCGACCGCGGTGCGCCGGTTCGGCACCGCGACCTATGTGGAACGGGTCGAGAAGATCCTCGCGGATACGGCGAAGGCCGCGAAGGCGCAGAAGCGGTAGGCGCGGCGCGTCGGCGCGAATCGACGCCATGCGCCGGGAAAACGGGCCCTCATGCGGCGGTTTGCTGCATGAGGGTTCTGCTTTTTTGGGCGGGCGATGCGGCGGCAGTGCAGCCGCCCAGGCGGCGCGTGACGCCGCGTCACGCCCATGAAAATGCCCCCGGGCGACCTGAGGTCGCGCGGGGGCCGGGAGCGCCGTAACGGCGCAATCAGACAGCCCGTTCGGGCGCCGGTGCGACGACGCGGGCGGCGCGCGTCGGCTTCAGGCTGGCCGACCACATCATCGCGGGGCGTTCGAACAGCCGGTAGAACACGTAGGCGACCGGAATCGCGGCGGCCATGAACGCGATCGACGGCCAGATCGACAGTTGCAGTTCGGAGTGGAACAGCACCGAGCCGAGGCAGACGAACAGCGGCAGATGGATCAGGTACAGCGAGTAGCTGAAGTCGCCGAACCAGCCGAGCACGCGCAACAGCGGCGTCGGGCGCGGCGGGCACGCGAGCGCGCGGTACAGGAAGCACGCGAAGCCGGCCGCCCACAGCTGGAACGCGCCGTACTGGCCGAAATGGAACGCGCCGCAGCCCGCGGCCAGCAGCGCGGCGGCCGCGAGATACCACGCGCGCGACGGCACGGCGGCCGTGCCGCGCGCCGGCTGCGCGCGCACGTCGGCGATCCACGCGCCGACCGTCCAGGACAGCCAGTACGACGTGAAGAACTGCAGGTCGTGCCGTTCGAGCAGCCACGCCGACGCGACGTTGACGAGCGCGACGGCCGCCACGATGGCCGGCATGCCGATGCGCCGGCGCAGCGCGAACAGCAGCGGGTAGATCGCATAGAACTGCACTTCGAGCGACAGCGTCCACAGCGCGCCGTTCGACCCGTACGTGTAGCCGGCGACACCCTGCAGCGAGAACAGGTTCACGAGGAACGCGGTGAGGCCGACGTCGCGGATCTTGTGGCTGACCGGCGCGATCTGCAGGCTGACCGCGTCCATCGCGAGCGTGAACAGCAGCGCGGCGAGCAGCACCGGGTAGATGCGCGCGAAGCGGCGCGCCCAGAAGTTCGGCGCGTCGAGCCGGTACGCGGGGTTGGCCGCGAGCTTGAGCGCCGCGTTGCGGTGGATGCAGTAGCCGCTGATCACGAAGAAGATCGGCACGCCGGCGGAGCCCCACGCGAACGGGAAGGTCAGGTAGCCGGCGATCACGCTCGGGTTCAGCGCATGACCGTAAGCGTGATGGAAGCTCTGCATGCCGACCCAGAGGACCTGGCGGCAGTGGAAATAGGCGACGAGCAGCGCCGCGAACCCGCGCATCGCGTCGATCACGTGTTCCTTGTGGTCGGCGACGGGCGGCGCAGTCAAAGACGATCCGCTGAAAGCTTGCATGCGATTCGATTCCTTGCGACGGATGAAGGGGATGGTCCAATCGTAATGCGCAAGAATTCGATCGAATGAATAAAAAAATCTCGCCGGGAAATGACGGTGTTTCAGATGGTGGTTTTATTCCGGTCTGAAAGCGGTTTCGCCGCCGCCACAATTATTTGCCGATTTTTTTCTGATAGCTTGAAGTTCCAGTTGATTGATGCAAGGAGCGGCAAGATGGACATGCATTGGATCGCGAGCGCGGCAGTACTGCTGGTCATGGCCGTGCTGTCGGCGTACCGCGAGGCGCTGAAGAACGAGCCGATTCGCCCGGGCCTCGAGCGGGGCGGCGTCCCGTATATCGAGGAATTCGAATCGTAAGAATTTGTATCCGGAAAATCGGTAATTTGTTTATGTGTCGGCGCCGGGTTCGGCAATATCGACCGGATTCGCGGATTATCTATTTTCCGGAAACATGGGCAATAGGTCCATATCGAAAATGAGCGGAGTGGAATTGGCCGTGCCGCCGGTTCTCGATATGCCGTTCGAAAAACAATCGCGCCGGGTCGCCCAGCGACGCGGCGCAGTCAACGCAATCAGGATGCGAACATGTTGAAAGTCACCAAGGCCGTGTTCCCCGTCGCCGGTCTCGGCACGCGGTTCCTCCCGGCAACGAAGGCGAGCCCGAAGGAGATGCTGCCCGTCGTCGACAAGCCGCTGATCCAGTACGCGGTCGAGGAAGCGATCAACGCCGGTATCACCGAGATGATCTTCGTGACCGGGCGCAGCAAGCGCGCGATCGAGGATCACTTCGACAAGTCGTACGAGATCGAGGCCGAACTCGAGGCGCGCGGCAAGGAAAAGCTGCTCGAACTCGTGCGCGGCATCAAGCCGAGCCACGTGAACTGCTTCTACGTGCGCCAGCCGGAAGCGCTCGGTCTCGGCCACGCGGTGCTGTGCGCGGAAAAGCTCGTGCACGGCGAGCCGTTCGCGGTGATTCTCGCCGACGACCTGCTGCACGGCGAACAGCCTGTGCTCAAGCAGCTCGTCGACGTGTTCGACCACTATCACAGCTCGGTGATCGGCGTCGAGACGATTCCGCGCGAGGACAGCCGCTCGTACGGCGTCGTCGAAGGCCGCGAGTGGGAAGAGGACATCATCAAGCTGTCGGGCATCATCGAGAAGCCGGCGCCGGAAGACGCGCCGTCGAACCTCGGCGTGGTCGGCCGCTACGTGTTCATGCCGACGATCTTCGATCACCTGCGCAAGCTCAAGCCGGGCGCCGGCGGCGAGCTGCAGCTGACCGACGCGGTCCAGACGCTGCTCGCGAACGAGCAGGTGCTCGCGTATCGCTACTACGGCACGCGTTTCGATTGCGGCAGCAAGATCGGCTACCTCAAGGCGACCGTCGAGCTCGCGCTCCAGCATCCGGAAGTGAGCCGCGAATTCGAGGCGTACCTGCGTACGTGTCTGCCCGCGCTGGCTGCTGTCGCATAAGCAGCTGCGCTGCTCCGTTGTTTCAGGTGGTGGTTGTTCCGTTGGCCCCGGCTGCCTCGTGCGTCGGGGCTTTTTTGCGTGTGGACGAAGCGCGCGCGTGCGGCGGCGGGTGAGCGGCGATGCGGATGTCGGGCGGATTTGAGCGGGTGCATGCGCGACGATTCTGGTATGCCGCCGGACGGCGATGCCGGTTCGAGCGCGCGTTGCGCGATGCGCCGGATGCCGCGGCGATGAAACCGGTGCCGGCGCGCCGGCCGCTTGCGCGCTGATGAGCGACGGTTGCGTACAGGCTGCGTCGCGTCCGCGCCGGTATCGCGCTCAGCGCGGCGACGTGCTCGGCCGCGCGACGAAGTACCGGGCCAGCATCGCGGCGATCGGCTTCTTGAAGTCGAGCAGGCGCCGTTCCAGATAGCGCCACGACAGATGTGCGAGCAGCACGGCAAGCGCGAACTGCAGCAGTTCGGGCAGCACGTCCCGGACGATTCCGGGCACCGGCACGTGCGCGAACAGCGCGGGCATCTCCCCGAAACGTGCCGGGATCAGGTTGTGGAACAGGTAGAAGCCGTAGCTGATCGTGCCGAGATAGACGAGCGGCGCCCAGTCGAGCAGTGCCACGGCCGGATGGTCGGGTTCGGTGACGATCCACAGCATCAGCGCGCCGAGCGACGCTGACAAGCCGAGATCCGCGAGCCCCGTGACGACGTCCGGCAGCATCGTGAACGCGGGCAGCGCGAGGAAGAACACGACGCCGGCGGCGCCGAGCCAGCCGGGCGGAATGCGGCGGACGACGTCCTGGCCGCGATCGGCGAGCGCCATCGCGCCGACGCCGCCCAGCGCGATCAGCGCGAAATTCCACGGGGAAAACGCGTAGATCAGCACCGGCGATGCATCGACCGCGTAGAGCGCGAGATGCGCGAGCGCGCACAGCGCGATGGCCGCGACGCCGAGCACGACGTGGCGCGCGGCCGGCACCGCGAGCAGCGTGAGCGGCGCAATCAGATAGAACTGCTGCTCAACCGCGAGGCTCCAGAAGTGCGACGTGGAGCCCGGCCAGCCGTCCTTGACGACGCCGATCCAGTAATTCGACAGGAACGTGGCGTGCCAAGCGAGCCCGAGATCGACGCCGCGCTGGTAGAACAGCGCGTGCGCGATCGCGAGCGCGGCGAGCAGCAGGTAATAGACGGGAAAGATCCGCAGCGCGCGCTTCGCGAGAAACAGCGCCAGCGCATGACGGCGCGTCATCGCGCCGCACTCGATCGCCTGACGATTGCGATGCAGTTCACCGACGATCAGGAATCCGCTGATGAAGAAGAACGTCCACACACCGAGCTTGCCCACGTCGACGGCGAGGACGTGGCCCTTGTGGGACAGGAAAACGAGGATGACGGCGATGGCTCGCAGGCCGTCGAGTCCTTTGACGTATCTGACTTCGCGCATGAAGGCATCCGGGGCACTGAGCGAGGTCAGTATAGGTGCGCAAATATCGAACGTAATTCGCGATCGGACGCGTTTGGACGTATACGTGAAGGCGTTTTTCGATGCCGGAGCGGCGTCGAAGTCGGTCGCGCGCAACAAAACCTGCGGGAAACCCCGCGAAAACGCATAAAAGTACTCCACGAAGCGTCAAGGCGCTTGTAGAATCCGGCGTTGAAGCGCGCGCGTTGCACGCTTCGTGTATCCAACGACCACACCTGGTAGGAGAAACATGGCGACTTCCGCAAAAAAGGTGGCCAAGAAGGCTGCCGCACCGGCCACCAAGAAAGTGGCTGCCAAAAAGGCTGCGCCCGCGAAGAAAGTAGTGGCCAAGAAGGCTGTCGCGAAGGCAGCACCGGCTGCTCCGACGCCGCTGAAGGACAAGTTCACGAAGGCATCGCTCGCAACGCACATCGCTGAGCGCGCAGCTGTCGAAGTGAAGGCGGTCAAGGCAGTGCTCGTCGCACTCGAGAACGTCGTGCTGGGCTCGGTTCACAAGAAGGGCGCAGGCGAGTTCACGCTGCCGGGTCTGCTGAAGATCACGGCGCAAGTCGTGCCGGCGAAGAAGAAGCGCTTCGGCAAGGATCCGTTCACGGGCGAAGAGCGCTGGTTCCCGGCGAAGCCGGCCAGCGTGCGCGTGAAGGCACGTGCGCTGAAGAAGCTGAAGGACGCGGCTGCGTAATGCCGCGTAACGGTCGCCGAATGCATGTCGGCGGCCGTTGCGATGTCCGACGATCCCCGTACGCGAAAGCGTACGGGGATTTTTATTGCGCCGCGCAAATCGAACGGCCGCGTCGGTATCGCACGGCGCGGATACGGCATGACGTGACGCGCATCCGGTGTGGCCGGCCGCTTGCGCGGATGGCCGGATCGTCGTGTTCGTGCCGGCGCGCGGCTGTGCATCGCCGCGCGTTGCGCGTGCGTCGCGCGGGGTTTGCGCGATGAACGCGACGATCGTTCCCGCCGAGATCGCCGAGCAGGTGACGGTCGCGTGCGCCGCGATCGAACGGCATCTCGGCGCGACGCTGCAGGCGATGCATCTGTTCGGTTCGGCGCTCGACGGCGGGCTGAAACCGCGCAGCGACATCGACCTGCTGGTGACGGTTGCCGCATCGCCGGGCGAAGCGGTGCGGCGCGCGCTGATGCTCGACTTGCTCGACGTGTCTGCGCCGCCGCGGAGCGAGGCGCTCATGCGCGCGCTGGAAGTAACCGTGGTCGTGCACGGCGACGTGGTGCCGTGGCGTCATCCCGCCCGGCGCGAACTGCAGTTCGGCGAATGGCTGCGCCGCGATCTGCGCGCGGGTATCGTCGAGCCGGCATGCGTCGATCACAATCTGGCCATTCTGTTGACGAAGGTGCGGCAGCACGACGTTGCGCTGCGCGGGCCGCGCGCGGCCGCGTGGTTCGACGCGGTGCCCGCACGCGATTTCGTCGCCGCGCTCCTCGCCACGGTTGCGCAGTGGAATGCCGAGCCCGACTGGCGCGGCGACGAATGCAACGTCGTGCTCGCGCTCGCGCGCATCTGGTACAGCGCCGCGACCGGCAGGATCGCGCCGAAGGATGTCGCCGCGGCGTGGGCGCTGGAGCGCCTGCCCGACACGTACCGCCCCGTTCTGTCGGCCGCGCGTACCGTCTATCTGCGCGGTGACGGCGACGGTGCCGATGCGCTGTTGTCGGGCCAACCGGTCGCCGCATTCGTGCGCTACGTGCGACGGATCGTCGAAGCCATGTTGTCGGCGTAGCCGCGCGCGAACGGTCGCTGCCCGCGATTGCGTCGCGGCACGATGCAATCCCGTCGACGGCCGCGGACACGCCCGTATCGCGCGCGCGCCGCGGGCGTGCCGATGCCCGCGCGAAGGAGGCCGCGGCGCCGGTGCTTCGTCAGCCCGCCGTGCCGGCGTAGGCGGCCTTCAGCGCGGCGACGTCGAACTTCGTCATCTGCATCATGGCCGCGGCCACGCGCGCCGCCTTGACCTCGTCACGGTCGGCCATCATCGGGATCAGCGCGTCGGGCACGATCTGCCATGAGACGCCGAAGCGGTCACGCAGCCAGCCGCAGCCGTCGGCCGTGCCGCCGTTGTCGAGCAGCGCGCTCCAGTAGCGGTCGAGTTCCGCCTGGTCGGCGCAACTGATCATCAGCGAGATCGCGTGGTTGAACGTCTCGGTGCGCGGGTGGCTCATCGCGATGAACGGCTGGCCGAACAGCTCGAATTCGACCATCCGGGTGCCGCTGGTGCCGGGTATCGCCGTGACGCGCACGACGCGCGAGTTCGGGAAAATGCCCGCGTAGAAGGCTGCGGCTTCTTCGGCTTCCGTCGCATACCAGAGGAACGGCGTGATCTTCTGAATCGTCATGGAGCGTCTCCTGTCGGATGTCGGTGAGGGATGGGGCAATCCGCGTGCCGCCATCGATACGACGGACGAAGGCCGTCGAAATCGACAAGTCGAAGCATAGTGCTTCGCGTCGCGGGATCGAAATCGGCAGGGTGGGCGAACAAGCGTCCGTTGCGATGACGGATTCCGTCGTCGCGCGTCAGGGGGATATGGCGAGGTTCGCGCGGCGGCGTGCGCCTGACCGGCCGTATGCGGCCGTCGGACAGAAAGGGGTGTCCGGATGCCTCAGGACAGGCTTCCAGCGCGCGACAGGCGGTCCAGGAGCCGCTCCCGGCCGGTTGCCGTACCCAAGTGCCGACCACGGCCATCGCCCGCCACGGCGCCGCCGGCAACGGACGAAAAAAAACCAGCCACGGCCGAAACCGGTGACTGGTTTTGCAGTTCGGCGACATGGCGTCGGAGACGCCATGCACACCGGAAACGTACTTCTTAGAACTTGTGGCGAATGCCGACCGCGACCAGCTCGGCCGAGCTCTTGCCAGCGAAGCCGTACGAAGCGATCGACGCTTGCGCGCTTTGCTGCACGCCGTCGACGAGCTGCGTGCCGCTTGCGTGCTGGTATGCGCCAACCAGGTAGACGTCCGTGCGCTTCGACAGCGAGTAGTCCGCGCCGACACCGACTTGGTGGTACTTAGCCGACGTGTCGCCGCTAGCCTTCGTGTACGAGTAGCCGAGGCCCAGCAGCAGCGGCGGCGTGACCTGGTACGTCACGAACGCGCGGCCCGTGTTGTACTTTTCGGTCGAGCCGAAGCCCGAGAATGCGTCCGGCTTGTACTGTGCGTTGCTGTAGCCGAGGCCGAACGTCACCGGGCCGAGGGCATACTGGCCTGCGACTTGCGCGATGGCGATCGACTTCGCCGTTGCGTAACCCGAGTTGATCGGGCCGTCGAAGATCGCGTCGGACGTCGTCGAACCCCAGCCTGCGCGGCCGACAGCCGTCGTCGGCGACGGGTTGGCTGCGTAGAAGTAGCCTGCTGCAACGCCGACCGGGCCGTTGTTGTAGGCAGCCGCGACCGACCACGTCTGGCCCGAACCCGTCTTGCCTGCAACGCCGCCGAGAGCGTACATGCCTTCGACCTGGAAGCCTGCCCAGACCGGCGACGTGTACTTGATTGCGTTGCTGACGCGCAGCGAGTTGTCGTTGTTGTCGACGTCGCCCGGCGTTGCCATCACGCTGCCGAAGTAGTTGTCAGCCGTGACTGCCTGGACCAGGTCGACCAGCGGGTCGTACTGGCGGCCGAGCGTCAGCGTACCGTACTGGGCGCTCTCGAGGCCGACGTATGCCTGACGACCGAACATGCGACCGCCCTGGTTCAGGTGGCCGGTGCCCGGATCAAAACCGTTTTCCAACTGGAAGATCGCCTTCAGGCCACCGCCGAGGTCTTCAGCGCCTTTCAGGCCCCAACGGCTGCCTTGCAGGTTGCCCGACAGCATTTGCCACGAGTTGTTGGCTTGGCCGTTGTTGCCGTGAACCCATGCGATCGACGTATCGATCACGCCGTACAGCGTGACGCTCGACTGAGCGTGAGCAGCGCCAGCGGCGCCCAGCAGGGCGAGCGAGAGGGTCGAGAGTGCGAGTTTCTTCATCGTTGAGTATCTCCACGCAAATGAATCGTCATTCGTTATTTGTTGCGGATTGGAGAATAGCTCAGTGCCATACGTGCAAGAAAGCTTAAAAAATAAAGTGTCTCGAAAAGGTAACAGCCGAAAAAAATCCATATATATCAAGGACATCAACGACTGTTCCTCTTTTTGAAATAGTTGACATTTGGTGCGCTGCGATTGTTGCAACTGTTGATGCGTTCGGCAGGGGAAGGGCGGATTTCGCCGGTTCGTGCGCGGAAATCGAGGCATGCAAACGTTTGCCGTTGCAGCGCGCATCGCCTGCCGACGCAAAGAACGCGTCAACGTGCGCGAATGCGTGGCGGGCGGGATGGTTGCGGAAAGGGAGACGGTCGCGTAGGGCGGCGATACGACGCGCGCGGCGCGACCGCGGGAAGCAATACGTGGGGAATCAGTCGCCGCTTGCGCGATCGGTCGGCGCGGCCGCGGCCGCAGTGTTGCCGGTGCGGCGATGCGCATCGCCGCGCGCGGCCGCGAATTCCGCGCCGAGCAGCAGCACCGCCGCCGAGAAGTACAGCCACATCAGCAGGACCGCGAACGATCCGGCCGCGCCGAACGCGCTGGCCGTGCCCGCGCGCGCGAGGTACAGCGCGAACAGCTTCTTGCCGCCCGAGAACAGGATCGCGGACACGATCCCGCCGATCGTCGCGTCGCGCCATGCGACGCGCGCGTCGGGCAGGAACTTCATCAGCGCGGCGAACGCGCCCGCGAGCACCGCGATGCCGACGAAGAACTGCAGCAGATTGGTGATCACGACGTACGGCGAATCGCCGAGCAGCCAGGTGCCGACGAACGTGATCGCGGTATCGAGCACCAGCGACACGATCAACAGGAACGCGACGCCGAGCACGAGCCCGAACGAAACCAGCCGCACGCGCACGAGCCCGAGCATGCTCGACCAGCGGCTTTCCGTGCTCGGCCAGATCACGCTCAGCGCGGTGTTCAGCGACGCGAACGTCGCCGACGCGCCGACCGCGAGCGCGGCGAACGAGATCAGCGTCGCGATTCCGCCGCGCTCGCCCGCGCGATGCGCGTTCTGCACGATCGTCTGGATGCTGGCCGCCGCGTCGTCGCCGATCAACTGATGCGCCTGCTCGAACACCTGGCCGCGTGCGGCGTCGTCGCCGTAGAACCAGCCGGCCACGGCGATCACCATCACGAGCGTCGGCGCGAGCGAGAACGCGGAGAAGAACGCGATGCTCGCGGCCATCGCCGAGCAGCGGTCGGACGAGAAGCGCTTGAACGCGTTGAGCGCCCAGTTGGCCTGTTGTTGCGCGAGACGGGTGGCTTCGGACGTGATCGGTCGTTTCATGACGGTTCGGTTGGGCGTTGTACGCGAGGACATCGGGGGATCAGACAAATCCGTATTGATCCGAGGATTCGATCATAGTTGCCTGAACTGTCTATAATTCCTTTCAGTTTCACCTCACCCCACAAAAACGCCGAGACCATCATGCTACAAATGTCCCGGCGCCAGTTCCTGAAGGTGACGGCCACGTCGCTTGCCGGATCGAGTCTTGCCCTGATGGGCTTTTCTCCGACGGAAGCGCTCGCCGAGGTCCGACAGTACAAGCTGGCGCGCACAGTCGAAACGCGCAACACCTGCCCTTATTGCTCGGTGGGTTGCGGCATCCTGATGTATAGCCTCGGTGACGGCGCGAAGAACGCACAGCCGAGCATCATCCATATCGAAGGCGATCCCGACCATCCCGTCAATCGCGGCACGCTGTGCCCGAAGGGCGCGAGCCTGATCGATTTCATCCACAGCCCGAACCGCCTGACGCATCCCGAATACCGCGCGCCCGGCTCGGACAAGTGGGAACCGATCTCGTGGAACGACGCGCTCGACCGGATCGCGAAGCTGATGAAAGCGGACCGCGACGCGAACTTCGTCGAGACGGCCGAAGACGGCGCGAAGGTCAACCGCTGGCTGACCACCGGCATGCTGGCCGCGTCGGCGGGCAGCAACGAAGTCGGCTACCTGACCCACAAGACTATCCGTAGTCTGGGGATGCTCGCATTCGACAATCAGGCGCGTGTCTGACATGGCCCGACGGTGGCAGGTCTTGCCCCGACGTTTGGCCGTGGAGCGATGACGAACCATTGGGTCGACATCAAGAACGCGGACGTGATTCTCGTGATGGGCGGCAATGCGGCCGAGGCCCATCCGTGCGGTTTCAAATGGGTAACGGAGGCGAAGGCGCACCGCAAGGCGCGGCTGATCGTCGTCGACCCGCGCTTCACGCGTACGGCCTCGGTGGCCGATTACTACGCGCCGATCCGCACCGGCACCGACATCGTCTTCCTGGGCGGTGTGATCAACTATCTGCTGACGAACGACAAGATCCAGCATGAGTACGTGAAGAACTACACGGACTTCTCGTTCATCGTGCGCGAGGATTTCGCGTTCAACGACGGCATCTATTCCGGCTACGATGCGGAGAAACACGCGTACCCGGACAAATCGAGCTGGGACTACGAACGCGGCGACGACGGCTTCGTGAAGGTCGACCCGACGCTGCAGCATCCGCGCTGCGTGTACAACCTGCTGAAGCAGCACTACGCGCGCTATACGCCGGACATGGTGCAGCAGACGTGCGGCACGCCGAAGGAGAAATTCCTGAAGGTGTGCGAAATGCTCGCGACGACGGCCGTTCCCGGCCGCGCCGGCACGGTGCTGTACGCGCTCGGCTGGACCCACCACTCGATCGGCGCGCAGATCATCCGCACCGGCGCGATGGTGCAGCTGCTGCTCGGCAACATCGGCATCGCCGGCGGCGGCATGAACGCGCTGCGCGGCCACTCGAACATCCAGGGGTTGACCGACCTCGGGCTGATGTCGAACCTGCTGCCGGGCTACATGACGCTGCCGATGCAGGCTGAGCAGGATTTCGACGGCTACATCAAGAAGCGCACGCAGCTGCCGCTGCGACCGAACCAGCTGAGCTACTGGAAGAACTACAAGGCCTTCCACGTCAGCTTCATGAAGTCGTGGTGGGGCGATGCGGCGACCGCCGAGAACAACTGGGCCTACGACTACCTGCCGAAGCTGGACAAGCAGTACGACCTGCTGCAGGCGATCGAGCTGATGAATGCCGGCAAGATGAACGGCTACATCTGCCAGGGCTTCAACCCCCTCGCGGCGGCGCCGTCGAAGGTGAAGACGGCGGCAGGCCTCGCGAAGCTGAAGTGGCTCGTGATCATGGATCCGCTCGCAACCGAGACGTCCGAGTTCTGGAAGCATCACGGCGACTACAACGACGTCGATGCGTCGAAGATCCAGACCGAGGTGTTCCGTCTGCCGACCACGTGCTTCGCGGAGGAAAACGGCTCGCTCGTCAGTTCGAGCCGCGTGCTGCAATGGCACTGGAAGGGCGCGGAGCCGCCGGGCCAGGCGCGCAGCGATCTCGAGATCATGTCGGGGCTGTTCCTGCGCATGCGCAAGATGTACCAGACGGATGGCGGCAAGTATCCGGACCCGATCGTGAACCTGACCTGGCCGTACGCGAACCCGGAAAGCCCGACGCCCGAAGAGCTCGCGATGGAGTTCAACGGCCGTGCGCTCGCCGACTTGCCCGACCCGAAGGATCCGGCCAAGACGCTCGTGAAGAAGGGCGAGCAGCTCGCCGCGTTCGCACAGCTGAAGGACGACGGCACGACCGCGAGCGGCTGCTGGATCTTCTGCGGTGCCTGGACGCAGGCCGGCAACCAGATGGGGCGGCGCGACAACTCGGACCCGACCGGCATCGGCCAGACGCTGAACTGGGCGTGGGCCTGGCCGGCCAACCGGCGGATCCTGTACAACCGCGCGTCGTGCGACGTGAGCGGCAAGCCGTTCGACCCGACCCGCAAGCTGATCGGCTGGAACGGCAGCGCGTGGAAGGGCGCCGACGTGCCGGACTTCAAGGCCGACGAATCGCCCGAGAACGGGATGGGTCCGTTCATCATGAACCCGGAAGGCGTCGCGCGCTTCTTCGCCCGCGCGGGGATGAACGAAGGTCCGTTCCCCGAGCACTACGAGCCGTTCGAGACGCCGCTCGCGGCGAACCCGCTGCACCCCGACAACCCGCAGGCGCTGAATAACCCGGCCGCCCGCGTGTTCCCGGACGACCGCGCGTCGTTCGGCAAGGTGTCGGAGTTCCCGCACGTCGCGACGACTTACCGGCTGACCGAGCATTTCCACTACTGGACCAAGCATGCGCGTCTGAACGCGATCATCCAGCCCGAGCAATTCGTCGAGATCGGCGAAGATCTCGCGAAGGAAGTCGGCGTCGCGCATGGCGATCGCGTGAAGGTGTCGTCCAAGCGCGGCTACATCGTCGCGGTCGCGCTCGTCACGAAGCGGATCAAGCCGCTGACGATCGAGGGCAAGAAGGTCCAGACGGTCGGCGTCCCGTTGCACTGGGGCTTCAAGGGTCTGACGAAGCCCGGCTATCTCGCCAATACCCTGACTCCGTCCGTAGGCGACGGCAACTCGTACACACCGGAATTCAAGTCGTTCCTGGTGAAGGTCGAAAAGGCGTAAGGGGGAAGAGATGGCATTGCAATCGCTGGATATCAAGCGCGTCTCGGCCACCACGACGCCACCGCCCACGGTGCGCGAACCGGTGACCGGGAGCGTCGCGAAGCTGATCGACGTATCGAAGTGCATCGGCTGCAAGGCATGCCAGACGGCATGCATGGAGTGGAACGACCTGCGCGACGAAGTCGGCACCAACGTCGGCGTGTACGACAACCCGTCCGACCTGTCCGAGCACTCGTGGACGGTGATGCGGTTCTCCGAATACGAGATCCCGGCAGGCGACCTCGAGTGGCTGATCCGCAAGGACGGCTGCATGCATTGCGAGGATCCGGGCTGCCTGAAGGCGTGCCCGTCGCCGGGCGCGATCGTGCAGTACAACAACGGGATCGTCGATTTCCACGAGGAGAACTGCATCGGTTGCGGCTATTGCGTGACCGGCTGCCCGTTCAACGTTCCGCGGATCTCGAAGAAGGATCATCGCGCATATAAGTGCACGCTCTGTTCCGACCGTGTCGCGGTCGGCCAGGAACCGGCCTGCGTGAAGACCTGCCCGACGGGCGCGATCGTGTTCGGCACCAAGGAGGACATGAAGCAGCACGCGGCCGAGCGGATCGAGGACCTGAAGGAGCGCGGCTTCGAGCATGCGGGGCTGTACGACCCGCAGGGCGTCGGCGGCACGCACGTGATGTACGTGCTGCACCACGCGGACAAGCCGTCGCTGTACCACGGGCTGCCCGACAATCCGTCGATCAGCCCGATGGTGAAGCTGTGGAAGGGCATCGCGAAGCCGCTCGCGGTCGCCGGGCTCGCGCTGACCGCGCTGGCCGGGTTCTTCCACTACACCCGGGTCGGTCCGAACGAGGTCAGCGAGGACGAGGAAGCCGCCGCCCGCGACGAGGCGCGACGCATCAAGGAGGACGCAAAATGAAGCACGACGACCCCAACCTGATCGTCCGCTACACGCCGAACGAGCGCACGAACCACTGGATCACCGCGATCACGTTCGTGCTGCTCGCGCTGTCCGGGCTCGCGCTGTTCCATCCGTCGATGTTCTGGCTCACCGCGCTGTTCGGCGGCGGCCAGTGGACGCGGATCCTGCATCCGTTCGTCGGTCTCGTGATGTTCGTGTCGTTCGCGATTCTCGTGGTGCGCTTCTGGAACCACAACGTGCTCGACGCGGATGACCGGCAATGGCTGAGGCAGATCGACGACGTGCTGACCAACCAGGAAGACAAGCTGCCGCCTGTCGGGCGCTATAACGCCGGACAGAAGCTGCTATTCTTCACGTTGGTGGCGTGCCTGCTGTTGCTCCTGCTGTCGGGGATCGTGATCTGGCGACGCTACTTCTCGTTCTACTTCCCGATCGGGATGATCCGCGCGGCGGCCGTCGTGCATGCCGTGGCGGCCTTCGTGCTGATCGCGAGCATCATCGTGCACATTTACGCGGCGTTGTGGGTGAAGGGCTCGATCGGGGCGATGGTGCGCGGCACCGTCACGCTGGGCTGGGCCCGCAAGCATCACCCGAAGTGGTTCCGTGAAAGCGTGAAATAACGCACGGGAGCGGGGCGGTACGCCGATTGCGGCGTGCCGCCCCGCCTGCCGCCGGGACTGCCTGAAGAGCGCCGATCCGTCGGCGCTTGTTTTTTTGGATGACATTTTCGTGACACAACGCATTCTCGAACCGACCGAGATCTCGACGCTCGATCATTCGGCCATTCCGCGCTTTCGCCTGCCGGAGCGCGACACCGTGTTTGCCGCGCGTGCCGCACGGCTGCGCAAGCTCGCCGACCTGAACCCGATCAGCGGCTACCTGCGGCTGATGGCGACCGTCGCCGATGCGCAGCACGCGACGCTGCAGGCGCTGAACCTGCCGATGCCGTCGCCCGAAGCGATCGCGCGTGCACAGCAGCATTCGATGCCGCTCGTGCCGGCGCTCGACGGCGAGCGCAACCCGCAGTGGCGGGCCGTGCTGTACGAACTGCTCGACCGCGTCGAAAGCGCCGGGCTCGTCAATCCGTCGCTCGCGAAGCTGCTCGACCGGCTGCGCCTGATGGCGCCCGCCGAACTCGACGCACAGGCCGACGCGATCCTCGCGCTGCGCTTCGCCGAAGTCGATCCGGCCACCGCGCCGTTCCTGATGGCCGCGTTGCAGGTCGTCTGGACCGATCTCGCGAGCCGCGTCGCACCGGCCGACGTCCCGTATCTCGACCAGCCGGGGCTGTGCCCCGTGTGCGGCTCGCATCCGGTCGCGAGCGTCGTGCGCGTCGGCGGCCAGTTCCAGGGCTACCGTTTCCTTCAGTGCGGGCTGTGCACGACCGAGTGGCACATGGTGCGCACGAAATGTTCGCACTGCGACTCGACCAAGGGCATCGCCTACCACGGGATCGAGGGCGGCAGCGAAGCCGTCAAGGCCGAGTCGTGCGACGAATGCAAGACCTATCGCAAGATCGGCTACCAGGACAAGGACTACGAGTTCGAGCCGCTGGCGGACGATCTCGCGAGCCTCACGCTCGATCTGCTGATGAACGAAGCCGGCTACCAGCGCAGTTCGCCGAACCCGCTGCTGTGGCCGGACATGTCGCGCTAAGCGGAGTGACGGCAGGGCAGCCGGTGTCGGCTGCCCTGCCGCGCATGGAAATGGAGCCACCATTACGTGACCGAACCGGGTTTGAATGAATTGAATGCCGTCCTCGCGCGCGTGCCGTCGGTAGAGCGCGTGCTGTCGTCGGCACCGCTGCAACCGCTGCTCGCCGACCATGGCCGCACCCGCGTGCTGAACGCGGTGCGTGCCGAACTCGAACGCTGGCGCACCGCCGCTCAGCAGGATCCGTCGGCGGCCGAGCCGCTCGACGAGCCGCGCATCGCCGCGGCCGTCGCCCGCACGCTGGCCGCACAGAACGCGGGCACCGTGCGCCCGGTGTTCAACCTGACGGGCACCGTGCTGCACACCAATCTCGGGCGCGCGTTGTTGCCCGATGACGCAGTGCGTGCGGTGGTCGACGCGCTCACCCAGCCCGTCAACCTCGAATTCGATCTCGCCACCGGCCGCCGCGGCGATCGCGACGACCTGATCGACGATCTGCTGTGCGAACTGACCGGCGCGGAAGCCGCGACCGTCGTCAACAACAATGCCGCGGCCGTGTTGCTGACGCTGTCCGCGCTTGCACCGAAACGCGAAGTGATCGTGTCGCGCGGCGAGCTGGTCGAGATCGGCGGTGCATTTCGCATTCCCGACATCATGAGCCGCGCGGGCGCGAAGCTGCGCGAGGTTGGCACGACCAACCGCACCCATCTGCGCGACTACGCGGATGCGATCGGCCCGCGCACGGCGATCCTGATGAAGGTGCACTGCAGCAACTATGCGATCAGCGGCTTCACGAAGGAAGTGACGCTGGCCGAACTCGCGCCGCTCGCGCGCGAGCACGGGCTGCCGGTCGCCGTCGATCTCGGCAGCGGCACGCTCGCCGACCTGACGCAATGGGGCCTGCCGCACGAAACGACCGTGCAGGAAACCGTCGCCGCCGGCGCGAACGTGGTCACGTTCAGCGGCGACAAGCTGCTCGGCGGGCCGCAGGCCGGCCTGATCGTCGGCGATCGCGCGCTCGTCGCGAAGATCAAGAAACATCCGCTCAAGCGCGTGCTGCGCGTCGGCAAGCTGACGCTCGCCGCGCTCGAACCCGTGCTGCGGCTCTACCGCGCGCCGGAATTCCTGCGCGAGCGGCTCACCACGTTGCGCTTGCTGACGCGGCCGCAGCGCGATATCGCCGAGGCCGCCGAGCGCGTGCGCCCGGCGTTGCAGGCCGCGCTCGGCAGCGGTTTCGACGTGACGGTCGAGCCGATGTTCAGCCAGATCGGCAGCGGTGCGCTGCCGATCGATCAGTTGCCGAGCGCCGGGCTCGTCGTGCGCACGCCGGACGGCAAGCGTGGCGGCCGCGCGCTCGCGCAACTCGAGAAGAAACTGCGCGAATGGCCGCGTCCCGTGATCGGCCGCATCGCCGACAACGCGCTGCGGCTCGACCTGCGTTGCCTCGAAGCGGCGGACGAAGCGGCATTCGTCGCGCAATGCGTGCAGGTCGCGGGGCCGGCTGCATGATCGTCGGTACCGCGGGGCACATCGACCACGGCAAGACCACGCTGGTGCGCGCGCTGACGGGCGTCGATACCGACCGCTTGAAGGAAGAGAAGGCGCGCGGCATTTCGATCGAACTCGGCTATGCATATACGCCGCTCGAGAACGGCGACGTGCTCGGCCTGATCGACGTGCCGGGCCACGAGAAGCTGATTCATACGATGGCGGCCGGCGCGTGCGGAATCGACTTCGCGCTGCTCGTGATCGCCGCCGACGACGGCGTGATGCCGCAGACCCGCGAGCATCTCGCGATCCTGCAACTGCTTGGCGTCACGCATGGCGCGGTCGCGCTGACGAAGTGCGATCGCGTCGACACCGCACGCCTGTCGGCGGTGCGCGACGAGATCGCCGCGTGGCTGCACGGCACGACGCTCGATGGCGCGCCGATCTTCGAAACCTGCGCGACGCGCGAGGACGATCCGGGCGTCGCCGCATTGAAGCGCCATCTCGCCGATGCGGCACTCGCGTGGCGCGCTCGTCGCGACGACGGCCTGTTCCGGCTCGCGGTCGATCGCGTGTTCACGCTCGCCGGGCAGGGCACCGTCGTGACGGGTACCGCGTTCGCGGGCCGCGTGGCGACCGGCGACACGCTCGCGGTCGTGCGCACTGGCGCCGCCGCGCGCGTGCGCAGCATCCATGCGCAGAACCGGCCGGTCGGCGCGGGCCGTGCTGGCGAGCGCTGCGCGCTGAACCTGGCCGGCGTCGACAAGGCGGACGTCGAGCGTGGCGATACCGTCGCGGACGCGCGGCTCGTCGCGACGTCGCCGCGTCTCGACGTCGACCTGACGCTGCTGGCCGATGCGGGGCTCACGCTGACGCACTGGGCGCCGCTGCACGTGCATCTCGGCACGCTGCATCGCGTCGCGCACGTCGCGCTGCTCGACGGCGATACGCTCGCGGCCGGCCAAAAGATGCGCGTGCAACTGGTGTTCGACGAACCCGTGTTCGCGCTGCCGGGCGATCGCTTCATCGTCCGCAATCCGCAGGCGACGCGCACCGTCGGCGGCGGCCGCGTGCTCGACCCGTTCGGTCCCGCGCGCAAGCGCCGCACGCCCGCGCGTCGCGCATGGCTCGACGCACTCGCGGCATGGCTCGACGAAGGGCGGCTCGATGCGCTGCTTGCGCAGGCGCCGCTCGGTATCGCACGCACGATGCTGACGCACCTGACGGGCTTCGCGCCCGACGCGCTCGCGTTGCCGGACGACGCCCTGGCGATCGGCCAGCGCGAGCGTGCGTCGAACGACGGCACGGTGATCGCGCGCGCGCACTGGCATGCGCTGCAGGCGAGGGCGATCGACACGCTGCGCGCGTATCACGAGCGCGTGCCGGACGAGCAGGGACTCGATGCGGCGCGCCTGCGACGGATGGCGGCGCCGCTCGTCGGCGATGTGCTGTGGCGCGCGTTGGTCGATGCGCTGGTGGACGGCGGGGAGGTCGCGCGAAGCGGGCCGTGGCTGCATCTGCCGTCGCATGCGGTGAGTTTCGATGCGCGCGAGGAAGCGCTGGCGCAGCAACTGCTGCCGCTGATTCATGCGGGGCGCTTCGATCCGCCGTGGGTCCGCGATCTGGCGCGCGACACGGGGGCGGCCGAGGATGCCGTGCGCACGCTGCTGCGCAAGCTCGCGCGGCGCGGCGACGTGCATCAGGTCGTGCGCGACCTGTTCTATCACACGGATGTCGTGCGCGAACTGGCCGGGCTGGTTGCCAATCTCGCGCCGACGCGCGGCGGCGGGCTCGATGCGGCGACGTTTCGCGACGCGACCGGGCTCGGCCGCAAGCGGGCGATCCAGATTCTCGAATTCTTCGATCGGGTTGGGTATACTCGCTTCCACCGCGATCTTCACTTCCTGCGGCCTGACAGCGGTTGGACGGGTGTACAGGCGTAGGCGCTCGTCGTTCTTTTGGTTTTTTCCCACGGAAGGCATTCGTATCCGGTGGTACGGCCGGACTTCAAATCCGGTTGGGGGTGTCAGACACTCCCGGGTCAGTTCGACTCTGGCTGCCTTCCGCCATGCCGGGCTTCCGCGGCGTTCCTTGAACTTCCTCTGAAAGTCCGCAAGCCCATGATTTTGCGGAGTTTTGTGGGTAAGGATGCGCTTGCGACGTCCAGCCGCGTCCTCCACAATTTCCTCACGAAACATGGGTAGCAACATGGGTTTTGTGGGTAGGAAAGGAGGGCGGCATGGCGGGACGACAGTTGCATCGGCTTAGCGCGCTGCGGGTCGCGAAGGCGGTGGATCCAGGACATTATGCCGACGGCGGTGGCCTCTTCATGCAGATCGCCGGCAGTGGCGCACGCTCATGGGTGTTTCGCTTCACGCTTGACAGGCGAGTGCGCGAAATGGGCCTCGGACCGCTTTCGCGAGTCTCGCTTGGTGAAGCGCGAAAGCTGGCCACTAGGTACCGCGAGATGGTCCGGGATCAGGTCGATCCCATCCTGGCACGGCACGAAGAGCAGCGTCGTCGATTGCTCGACATCTCCGTCGATGCCAACGTGACGTTCCGTGAGGCAGCTGAAGCGTTCATTCGAGCGCACGAATCGGAGTGGCGAAACCGGAAGCACAGTCAGCAATGGGACAATACGCTGAAGACCTACGCCTATCCCATCATCGGCGACGTGCGTGTGCGCGACATCGACACAGCGATGATTGTCCGCATTCTGCAGCCGATTTGGACCAAAAAGGCAGAGACGGCGCGCCGTGTGCGGGGGCGCATTAAGGCGATCCTGGACGCGGAGACCGTGATGGGCCACCGCGCCGGTGGCAACCCTGCTCGTTACGTAGACCATCTCCAACTGGTGTTACCACGGTCAAAGAAACGCTCGCAGGTAAAGCATCATCCGGCGTTGCCTTGGGAAGACCTTCCGACGTTTATCCGGGAGCTGGAGCATCGTCCCCGACGCGCGGCACGGGTGCTGCACCTGCTTATCCTCACGGCGACTCGCACGAACGAGGCGCGGTTTGCGCGGGTTGAGGAGTTTGATCTCGACAATCGTGTCTGGAGTATCCCGGGAGATCGCACGAAGAGCGGTCGGCCGCTGCGCGTGCCACTTTGCAAGCGGGCCGTCGAGATCGTACGCAGTGCGCTACCGAAGGCGAAGTATGGATATCTGTTTCCCGGTTGTGACCCTGACCCAAGAAATAGTCCGGTGCAAAAGTAGAGAAATTCGGCATGATGTGTCCACGCGGACACGAAGGCCATGCCATGAAGACGAGCAAGTTTACGGAAGAGCAGATCGCATTTGCACTGAAGCAAGCCGAGCTGGGTACGAAGGTCGAAGAGATCTGCCGCAAGCTCGGAATAAGCGAGGCGACTTTCTACAACTGGAAGAAGAAATTCGGAGGGCTGGGGCCTTCTGAGTTGCGCCGCTTGCGCCAGCTCGAAGAGGAAAACACGAAGTTGAAGCGGCTCGTGGTGGACCTGAGCCTGGACAAGGCCATGCTGCAGGACGTACTCGCAAAAAAGCTCTGAAGCCTGCCCGTCGGCGCATGTTGATCGATGAATTGCGTGATCGCTATCGAACCAGCCTGACGAAGACTTGCGCGTTGTTTGGCATGTCTCGTTCGCTGTATCGGTATCAGTCAGTGGCGCGCGATTCGTCGGCGCTGCTCATGCGTATCAAGGAAATCACCGCCACGCGCGTGCACTACGGGTATCGACGCGTTCACGTGGTCCTGCGACGGGAAGGCTGGCGAGATAATTGCAAGCGCGTCTACAGACTGTATCGTGCGGAGGGACTCTCACTGCGGCATAAGCGGCCACGACGTAACAAATCGGCTCGGCTGCGACAGCCCAAGCATATCGTGACCGCGATCAACGAAATCTGGAGCATGGATTTCGTTGCGGATGCACTGTTCGATGGACGACGCCTTCGGACTCTGACCGTTGTCGACAACTACACACGGGAATGTCTAGCCATCGAGGTCGGACAAAGTCTGAAGGGAGAGCATGTGGTCGAAGCGCTGACGCGTATCACCGCTATGCGCGGACACCCTGCCACAATCAAGGTCGACAATGGCAGCGAATTCATCTCGAAGGCAATGGACCGGTGGGCGTATGAACATGGCGTTGAACTGGATTTCAGCCGGCCGGGCACGCCCACTGACAACGCCAAGGTCGAAAGCTTCAACGGGCGCTTCTGTCAGGAATGTCTGAACGCGCATTGGTTCTTGTCATTGGCTGACGCGCAGAGCAAAATCGACGACTGGCGCACGT